>CAZKBH010000065.1:0-15793 GCA_964550795.1 uncultured Saprospiraceae bacterium | reverse complement strand
GTGCGTGAGTTTTTGAGCCAGTTCGCCATCGTTGGTCAGCAATACCAAACCAGTAGTGTCACGGTCCAGACGACCCACCGGGAAAATACGTTCCGGGAAGTGTGGATCCACGATATCAATGACCGTTGGCCTTCCGCGATCGTCGTCAGTAGTCGTGATGACGTTTTTGGGTTTGTTCAACAGCACATAAACCTGACGCTCCTGTACTTTCATCAGTTTGCTGTCGCAAATGACGATGTCGCCGGCTTGGATCCGGTAGAACGGTTCTTTTTTGAGTTCGCCGTTGACGGTTACTTTACCTGCTTCTACGTATTCCACGGCTTTGCGGCGCGAGGATAACCCGCAGTGCGCCAGGTATTTATTCAGCGGCATGCCCTCTCCACTGGGAAGATTTGGCTTCGGCTTGCGCTCAATGAAAATATCGTCTTTTTTACGGAATGGCTTTCTGCCGCCGAAATTACCACCGCCGCCGCGTTGCTGATACGGTCTGCGTTCGTAATTACCACCACCGCCCTGACCGCCGCCTTGGCCGCGATCTTGCCATGGTTTGCGCTCGTAATTGCCGCCGCCGCCCTGTTGGCCGCCGCCTTGACTGCGGTCTTGCCAGGGTTTGCGTTCGTAACTACCGCCGCCACCTTGTTGGCCGCCGCCTTGACTGCGGTCCTGCCATGGTTTGCGTTCGTAGCTGCCACCGCCGCCTTGTTGATCACCGCCTTGACTGCGGTCTTGCCAAGGTTTGCGTTCGTAATTACCGCCGCCGCCTTGTTGGCCACCGCCTTGACTGCGGTCTTGCCAGGGTTTGCGCTCGTAATTACCGCCGCTGCCCTGTTGATCACCGCCTTGGCTGCGGTCTTGCCAAGGTTTGCGTTCGGGATTGCCGCCGCCCTGGCCACCACCTTGACTGCGGTCTTGCCATGGTTTGCGTTCATAACCACCGCCACCTTGGCCACCACTTTGACTGCGGTCTTGCCATGGTTTGCGTTCGTATCCGCCGCCACCCTGACCGCCGCTTTGACTACGGTCTTGCCAAGGTTTGCGCTCGTAACCGCCACCTTGACTTCTGTCGGGACGTTCCAGCGGTTTTTCGGTAAACGGATCTTCAGATTGTTCGGATTTTTTTCGCTCTTCCAGCGAGGAATCCTGGTCCGTCTTGGAGAGGCGCGGACGGCGCTTTTTTTCTTCTTCCATTGAAAGCGGTAGTTGTTGTTGGTATTGAACGGCTGCTATATAAATGCTTGAGGCATCGGTTTGTTGGCACAAATTTCAATCTTTTCCCCGTAACAGCCGCGGAGATTGGATTTTATTTTTAGCTAATTATCACCCCAGCTCCTCCAGCCGCACTTTGTAAATATGTTGCGGCGTTCGGGCGTACATGGCTTTGTATAATGCAACTGCGCGAAGGTGATGTGGCGTTGGGTTGTCTGCCACGTGCCGGAGTTCGAAATGCACCGCTGCTTCTTCCCGTTCGGTGCGTACAATGCTGAGCATTTGCTGCAGTTGCCTGAGGGCTTCCGGACGATTTCCTTCGGCAATAATGACTTGGGCCCGCAAAATATTGGCACCAAAAGTAAGTTCGGCATTACCCAAGGCCAACGCGATATCTCGGCCTTCTTCTACGTATTGCCGCGCTGCCGCAATTTCCCCGGCCTGAATATGCACCAGCCCTTTTTCAATCAGAGAATAGCCCAACACAAGTCGGTTTCCCATTTCACGCGCATGATCAATCGCCTCATTGTAATAACGAATGCTCCGTGCATAGTCGTTTTTATAAAACCACGTATCGCCCAAGGTGTTCAGCGCTTTCGCAATTCCTTTTTTGTAATTGAGTTCGCGACTCAACACGAGGGTTTGTTCCAGATATTCTAAGGCTTTATCAAAGTCCCCAATAACCGAAAGCAGATCGCCAATAAGACCGCAGGCGATGGCCAGCCCTTGTTTGTCGCCCAATTCTCGCACCAGCTGGAGGTCGCGCTCAAAATTCTCCATGGCTTTGGTGTAATCCCCTTTTTTCTCCCAAACGGAGCCGATGGACCCAATGCAAATGGTCATGAAGAGTTTATTGCCCAATTCCTCGGAGAGCGCCAATCCACGTTCCAAACAAAGCAGGGCGGAGTCGAGCGACCCCTTTTCCAAATTGATAATACCCAAATTAGTGTAGAGCGTAGTAAGCCCCTGCTTGTCGCCCGCACGTTGGGCAATGTCCAGTTGTTCTTCCAGCCATCGGATGCCTTCATCGTAATGGCCTTGATTCATAAAAATGAGGCCGAGATTGGCTACAATGGCCGCGTTTTCGGTCTCCCGACTGCTGGCGCGGTTAATTTCGATGGCTTTTGCAAACCAGCTTTTGGCCGATTCGTAGTTGCCTTGGCGGAAAAACAGGGTTCCAAGGTTGCCAAATGTTTTGGCTGTTCCGACCTGATCTTTGGCAAAATCAAAAAACGTAGAAGCCACATCCAGGTGTTTTTTGGCCTCCACATAATCTCCCCGAAGCATGCGCAACTGCCCTAAACGTCGGTTGGCTCGCCCAATCAGCAGCCAATTGCTGAGTCCCTGGGCGCGTTTGAGCGCAATCCGATAGTCTTTTTCAGCCTCTTCCCATTGGCCAACCAGTTCATGCACGGCTCCTTTTCGGAGCATTAGGCGAATGATTTTTTTCGTTTCCTTTTCAGCATTCAGGAGGTTGGCAATCAGCTTGTCGTAGAACTGAAGCGCTTGCCGGTTCTGGTAGTTTCGCTGGGCGTAACGGGCTGCTTTTTCGAGGTACTTATTGGTTTTTTTCTCGTCCTCCGCCTCATCATAATGGAAAGCAAGGTCCACGTATCGCTCCTCGGAGTTGGGATAAAGTTGTTCAATCGCCTCTGCAATGAGTTGGTGGAGTTCGCGCAATCGGGTGCGCAATTGCATATCATAAGCGGCTTCGCGGAGCAGCGAGTGGCGGAAAATGTAGCGCAATTCGTTCATCGCATACCAAACCTGCCATTTTTCTGCGGTCTGGATTTGCTCGCGCAGCACCATTTCGAGGTCGCCATTTCGGCGAACAAAATCTTCCTGGCGCGCCATGACGGCCGATAATACCGGCAGCTCAAATTCCCGCCCGATCACGGCGGCTGCTTTCACGGTTTCTTTCACCAGTCCGCTCAGGCGATCAATCCGTGCCATCATGATTTCTTTGACGGAATCGGCAATTTGAAGGTCCTCGTTTTTGAGTTGCAGCACACCTTCTTCGGTCAATTTCAGGAGGTTTGCCTCTCGGAAATATTCGGCCATTTGCTCCACGTAGAAGGGGTTTCCCTGGGTCATTCGTTGGAGCAGTTCATAGAGGTCGGGGTGCATCGGATTCCCGAGCCGGGCTTCTGCAAATGCCTTTAAATCATCGTTTTGCAGGAAATTCAAATCCACCTCACAAAACGGAGATTTGATTTCCTCCAACAAATTTCGCTTTAAAACATACTTTTTAGTGCCATCGTCCTCGTAGCGGCTCGACACCAAAAACAGGAGTGGATAGGATTTCGCCCGGCGGGCAAACTGCGCCAAAAACTCCAGGCTCATTTCATCGTACCAATGGCCGTCTTCGAGTTCAATCACCACGGGCTGAAGCAGTGATTCGGCCACAAAAAGATTGGCCATCGCAGCCAGGCCGTTCTGGTAGCGGCCCCGTGCGTCCAGTTGTTCCCACAAAGAACCCGGGAAAAAAATACCCACCATTGCGGCCAGAACGCTCTGCGTCCGGGCAATTTCGCGGCGCACTGCATCGGCCTCGGGGTGTTGACTTTCAGTCAGTTCGTATTGAAGTTCGAGGAAATTTTGCTCAAAAAGTTCGCGGTTGCGTTCCGGGGTATTTTCGGGACTTTGGTCAAAATAATTCTTGAGGAAATAGATAAAGGGGTTGAAAGGTTTGCGCAAAATCTGATCGCTGGCACAACCAAACCAGCTCAAGGCCATGATATCGCGCAGGCGACGCCGCAGTTCGTAACTCAGGCGGCTTTTGCCGATACCGGCCTCCCCAAAAATATAGGCAACCCCGGCAAATTGGTTCTCGTGCAGGGGCTGCGCAAAGGCGAAAAGTTGTTCAAGTTCTCGTTCACGACCAAAACAATCGCCCGCAAAACTGGCTTTACCCGCCAGGTTTCGCCCGGTAAGGACGTAGGTGGGAAGTTTGTTTTCAAAACCCTTAAAAAAGCCGTCGCCCCGATAGCTGAATTTGAAATTTCGGTTTCGCGACACATTTTCGTCGCTCAAAACCTCGCCCCATTCGGCCTGGCTCATGAGCCTTGCACCGAGGTTGACCCTTGCCCCAACGGCTGCATATTGGCAACGCTCGTCGCTCCCGATCACGCCGGCAAAGGCCTGTCCTGAGGCGATTCCAACCCGATATCGGGCACCTGTAAGTTCGGTCAGTTGCGAAAGATCGTCGCGCACGGCGGCCACAAATTCGAGGGCGCGTTCGGTATTGTTTTCAAAAGCAATGGGAGCGCCAAAAAGGCAAAAAATGACGCCGCCTTTATCACCAAAATCAATTTCTTTGAAATAACCCCCAAAGTTTTCGCTTTGGTCCAGCACAATGCTGGCGAAGTGGTCGAGCGATTCGTGGGAACGAACGCCATCGAAGGAGATGAACACACTTACGACGTTTCGGAATTCTCCAATTTGTTGATTTTCAAAAACTTCCTTGGGTAAAAAATCAGCGGCCACTGCTGCGCTGGGTTCCGGGAGTTGAATGGATCGGTTTTTTACATCCTGGGCAAGCGGCTCGGCGTCGAGCTTGATTTTAAAAAAACCATCACCCAGATCATCTGCCTCAAAAATGGCGGGGTCGAGCAGTTTCAAAAAACTGGCTTCGGCCACGGCTTCCAGACTGCTGGCACGGGTTTGTGCTTGAGCGCTGTTGTCAATGGGGTCCCCTTGAAAATAGTAGCCGCGTCGGCGTTGGCCTACAATCCCCCATTCCACTTTGCCCTCGGAGAGGCCGATTTTGATCCCGATATTGTGTTGGGAAAGGATGGAATCTGCGGTTTTTTGTTCTCTTGAAAAACGCGATAAAATGATGCTGGCGGAGGTTAAAGTACCTTCCAATCCGCCATTTTGGCTGGGAAAAATGGCTGTAAAGCTATCCCCGGCGAAATACGGAATAAAGCCTCCCTGCTGGTACACCAGCTCTACGGTTGGCTGAAAAATATGGTTGAGCACCCCGGATAGTTCTTCTGCACCTTCGTGGCCTTTAGCCATGAGCGACTCCGTGAGTCGCGTGAACCCGCTGAGATCAACGAACATGGTACAGGCCTGTAGCTCACCATGCAGTATGCCGTTTCGGTAATTTTCCTGAATAAAATGTGGCAAAAAGTGTCTCAAGAGCGGGCGAAATTGGTTGATTGATTAGTGGTTGGTTTTTGGTGCGTGTTCGGAAATGTGTGGCACACCTATATATGTGGGTGTGCCAACCTTTCCAGGGCTAGCTTCAGCGCGTAATCCCTGGGCAACGAATGCTTCCAAAATAATAATGCAACCCGATGCCGATCATGGCGTAGGCATCGTTGTTTTTGCCATTGCCACGCTGACGGCCTGGCAGTCCAATGCGTGGTTCTCCAGAGCGATCGGCCAAGGCAGCGGCTATATCGCCGCGCTGCGAACGGATATCCCGGATATCTGCGTAAGTGCCGTTTACATCATCGAGGTAGTCGGTGAACAATTTCCGGCCGCTCAGCGCAATATCCAGGCTCCAACGGTACGAAAGGTCCACTTTAAAGCCAATTCCATAGGCGATGGCGCCTTGAGTGGTGTTGTATTCTTCTCCACGGAACTGCCCTTCGGTGCCCATTTCCCGTAAGTTATAGGTGGTTCCATCTAAATCAGCCTTAGGGTTGAACCAGAAAACCGTTGGGCCGGCAAACATATATGGGGTGAAAAAATACTCCCTGTGACCGTGTGCGTAGGGGAAAAAGTTGAACTCGAACTGAGCGGTGGCATCATAGAGGGAACTGAAAAAATGAAGATTACGCCGTTGGTGGTAAATATTTTTTGAATCAGCATCATAGGCGCTGATTTTACCTGCGTTGAAGCCCATTCTTACGGCCAAACGATCGTTGAAATTATAACGGGCACCGGCTCCGCCTGCCAAATGAAGCCGATCCAGCCGGAAATTGGTGTTTAAGTCGCCAAAATAATTGGACGCACCGAGCCAGCCACCTACCTCCCAGCCACGCATTTGGGCAAATGACGTTTGGCTCAACAACAGGATGCTGCAAAATGACAGCGTGCAGATTCTCAATAGTTTGTTCATGTAAATCGAAATTTTTGGATTTGGTCTTGGACGAGTTTACTTTGAATAAGGATGCTTGGACGTAGTGGTTAAGAATTTGGGCTGATCTCGAAAGAAGCCGCAAAAGTAATCGGCTTTTCTGACGATACCCCGCGTTTTCAGCCAATCCCGCCAAAAACGTGCCGGACTCATGGTTAGTATGGGCTTTGCAAGCCATCTCCGTATTCCAGTCCAATTTTTTCCCGGATAGCATCCAAAGTCTCTACAAGGTCAAGGGTGAATTCAAGCGGGACAACATCGCTTTCAAGTAATTGGTTGTCAAGGCATTGCATCACGTGTGCAGCTTCATAGGAATAGCCGTGTCCGAGGTAGGGAAATTCAAGATCCCGAAAGGTTTCCGTACGCCCATCGTAGCGGGAAATAGTGATTTTTTGCGTGTGGTGCCAGCGCGGATGCAAGAAAATGGTGCCTTCTGTGCCATACAAATGGGCGCCTAAAGAAGTGTTCGCTGCAATGGTGGAGTGGCACAATGCGAGTTTCCCGTTTGGATATTGGAATGAAAAAGCGCAAGATTCGTCCACATCGGTTGAAGTAAAAGCAGCAACTGCGCTGATATTTTCGGCTTCGGGTTTTCCAAAAAAAGTAAGTGCAAGCAGGGCCGGGTAAATGCCCAAATCGAGCAGGGAGCCAGCGCCCAGACTTTTGTTAAAAACACGGCTTTCAGGGGTAAGGGGCATTTTGAAACCCAAATCGGCCTTGATGGTGTGGAGGGTTCCAATTTCTCCACGTTCTACCAGCTGGAATGCTTGTTCGATGGCGGGAATAAAGCGGGTCCAGAGTGCTTCCATCAGAAACACCCGGTTGCGTCGGGCGGCAGCGACCATGCGCCGAGCTTCGGCAAAATTCATCGCAAATGGCTTTTCACATAGTACGGAAAGTCCATTTTCGAGGCAAAGCAGGGTGTTCTCGCAGTGAAACGGATGCGGAGTTGCGATGTAAACCACATCCAGATCCGGGCAGAGCACCATGTCCTCATAGTTCCCATACGTGTGTTTTGCACCAAATTCTGCGGCAAACGCCCCGGCGCGTTCAAGCGAAGTGGAAGCCACTGCGTGCAATCGTGCATTGGGCAGCAAGCGCAGGTCGTCGGCAAATTGCCTGGCTATTTTTCCGAGTCCGATGATTCCCCAGTTGGTCATGTGGTGAGTGGTGAAGTGGTGAATGGTGGAATGGTTATTTTTACCCGCCGTAGCCTTGGCGAAGGAGGGGGTGATTTTCACCCGAAGGTGCCTGTGAGGGGGGGAGTGGTTACAAAGGTCGGGTATTGTGGCTATTAGAAGTATTGTCCCCATTGACCCCATTGACCCCATTTTTCACATTGACCACATTGACCACATTTCATTTAAACCACGAGGAATAAAAGAGGTAATTGTTCGCAATTCGCTCAATTTGCCCCTTGAACAACTCGGGAGTTAGTTCTTTCACCCGTTTGGCAGGTACACCCGCATACACGCCGCCTGCATGACAAAGGGTGTTCTCCAGTACCACCGCACCTGCTGCAATCAGGCAGTTTTCTTCCACCACGGCCTGATCCATGATGATCGCGCCCATGCCCACCAGCACATTGTCGTGAAGCGTGCAGCCATGTACCAATGCCCGGTGCCCGATGCTGACATTGTTGCCGATGGTGGTGCCGCATTTTTGGTAGGTACCGTGCAAAATGGCACCGTCCTGGATATTGACTTTGTTGCCGATTCGGATAAAATTCACGTCGCCGCGCACCACCGCCTGAAACCAGACGGAGCATTCATCGCCCATGATTACGTCGCCGATGATGGTGGCGTTTTCGGCCAAAAAACAATCGTCCCCAAATTGAGGGGTGAAATCGCGACAAGGAAGGATAAGTGCCATATTAAAAACGTATTTTGTAACAAACAACGGCCAAAAATGCGCCTGCGGCATTGGCCAACATATCATCGAATTCAAAAAAACGATGCGGGAAAAAAGTGCCTTGCACCCACTCCATCAAAGCGCCATACGCGGTAGCAAAGCTCAAAACACCGAGTAATTCTCCACGCGTTGCTCCACGTTTTTTTGAGTTCCAAAGGCCCCACAATAATAGTCCCGCGAGCATACCATACGCCGCAGCATGGGCCAGTTTATCCGCAGAAAACAGGTTGAATTTGGGCAGATTAGTCCCGGAGGTCACGGACAAATAGGTGACGATAACGAGCCAACACAAGGCTGGCAGGAAATATTTCAACTGCATCATCGCTGCTTTTTGGAAGTACCCTCGGCGGGTGTTTTTTGCTCCATAACTCCTGGTCTTTTCATTTTATAATAATGAACGCCCGCGCCAAACACCCAGCCTTCTTTGCCGGCAGAAGTGCGGATTTTCACCCAATGGTCGGTCACTTTTTCGTAGCCCAGACTGATTTCCTGGGTCCATTCGGTTTTTTTATTCAGAAACGTGACGGGTTCATAGAGTTTGAGCTCGGCCACGGTTTCGCCTTTGAGGCCCGGTTCTTTGCGCACTTTCAGGCCGTCAATCGTTACAAAAAGGGTGGAGCCGCTGGTACTGCTGCTCGTGCTACCGGAAGGTTTGGTCGTCGGTTTACTAATCTCGTTGGTAAGGGTTGGCCGTTTGGGTGCAGCCCCGGGCTTTGGCGCAAGGAGGGTGGTCTGAGGCGGCTGCGTTACGGGTACTTCGGGGTCGTTTTCGGGAACTTGAGCCGGAGGTTTTTGGGGTGCAGCTTGCACAGAGATGGTGTCGCGGCGGGCGGGACGTTCATCTGTGTCGGTATCTTCAAGGTCGCGCACCTGACGGACTGTGTCGGCGCGGCGGGCGGAACATTTGGACATGGCCCACAAAGCCATGCAGACCAGGAACGCCAGTAGGATCAGGGATTCTGCCTTGGGAAGTTTCATGTGCGCAAAGATGGAGATTCTATGGTAATTCATAGTATGAAACCCATTCAAATGGGCTAAATTTGCACCGTTTTTACTTTGCAATATGACGTTACGCGAACTCTTCGATTATCTCAGTGCCAATCCACTCGTAGTAGTGGCTTATTTTTTTCTCCTGCTGATTACCGCTATTTTGGCCGGGATGTTGGGCCGGGGAGAAGGCCACCTCAGCCCCTGGAAATACCTGTATTCCGCAATAGTGTATCTGGTGTGTGTGCCGGGGATTTTTGCAGCAGCGCTCGCAGTCTATCTTTTTCTTTTTGAGCAGGGCGGCAGTATCTACAACGTGAATTTATTGACACAAGTGCTGCCCGTAGCTGCCATGCTCATCACCTTGAACGTGGTGCGGCGCAATGTAGCTTTTGGTTACATCCCGGGTTTTGGCAAACTGACCGACCTGATGATGACCATTTTCACGGTATTTGTGCTCATGTATTTGCTCCATCGCCTGCACCTCATCGTCTGGGTTCGGGTTCCGGTTCAATGGTTTATCCTGATTGTAGTCGGATTACTGATTGTGGTTCGTTTAGGATTAAAACGTATGACTACATGAACGACGAACAAGGATTTCAAGCCCGGGACGCGGAAAGAACGCATCATCGTTTGATTCCAAAAGCACCATCAAACTGTGTTTTGGGCCTTTTTTGGATATTTTTGGGCCTCCTTTTCGCAGTAGCCTGCACCGATTCGATTAAGCAAACGCGTCAGGTTTTTACCCAGGATGATTTGGCCGTGGAGGTCGGACGAGACGTAGAAATCCTGTATTCTGATAGCGCAATCGTGCGGGTACGGGTGATTGGGCCGCTGCTGCACAATCATTCTGGCCGGGAAAGACCACGACAGGAATTCCCGGAAGGCATAAAAATGGATTTTTTGCAACCGGATCTCTCTGTGCGCAGTGTTTTGACGGCCAAAAAAGCCACCCGTTTTCAGGAAGAAGGGCGCATTGTGGCGCGTGACAGCGTGGTGTTGACCACGGTTAAACAAGAAAAACTGGAAACCGAAGAATTGATCTGGGACGAAAGAACGGCCAAGATCCGAACCGAAAAATTTGTCAAAGTAACCCAGCCCGGCGAGATCATTTATGGCTATGGCCTGGAGGCCGAGCAGGATTTTTCTTACTGGAAAATATTGGTCCCAAAAGGCCGAATCAAGGTCGAGCAAGTCCCCCAATAACCAAACATTCCAAAACCTATCGCGTGGAAATTCACCTACCAAAACAATTATCAGGCTGGGCCTCTGCCCTCCGAATCGGGAGCAACACGTTTCCAGCCACCCTGCTGCTGGCCATTTTAGCCGTGACGGCGGCCTGGACGCTGCTGCCTCCTTTTCGTTTTGCTTTTGGCACTGGATGGGTAGCCATTGCAGCCGTGGTGATGCTGCTTTTTGGCGTTTTATTGCTGTTTAAAAAATTGATTTTCAAGGATATATACAGAAATGCAAACCTGGATGGTGAGGCTGCATTGCTGGAATATCTCGTGCAGCAAAACCATTCGGGCGTGCCGGGGGAAGAAGAGGTCGAGATGGAATTGCTCGAAAATGCTCTGCACCTCAAACAAGTACGGGCGCACGATTGCATGGCACCCCGGCCCGAAATTATCCATATTGACCTCAGGGCTTCGGTAAGCGAATTGCGCGAATTGTTTGTGGTAAGCAGCCTCTCGCGCATCTTGGTAACCAAAGGCGGCGAACTGGATAAGGTGCAGGGTTATGTGCATGTGCAGCAACTGTTTACCCATCCGCGCAGCATCAAAGACATGGTGATGCCCATCACTTTTGTGCCGGAAAGCATTCAAGCCAACGATCTGCTCAGCAAATTCATTAAAAACCGGACCAACATCGCTTGTGTGGTGGATGAGTACGGCAGCATCGCGGGGCTGGTGACACTGGAAGACGCGCTGGAACAACTGTTTGGAAAAATTGACGACGAACACGATCTCGAAGAATTCATCGAAACCAAGGTGTCGGAGCGGGAATTCATCTTTTCCGGTCGGCTCGACGTACAACACCTCAACGAAAAATTTCCAGAACTCGAGATACCAACCGGCGATTACAACACCCTCTCCGGGTATATCGTCACCACCACCCAAACCATTCCCGAACAGGGTCTAAGGCTTGAAATGGATGGAAAAATCTTCGTTTTAGAATTGGTCAGCGACCGAAAAATAGAAACGATTCGGGTGATTTTGCCCGAGTAGTCAGCAAACGAACGCGGTACAAAAGCGAAAGGCCTCCCTCCATTGGGAAGCCTTCACGAAATCAAACTTGCAGCGAATGTTTTAGTGTTTACTGGGCCGAGAGGAGCTTAAGCTAGTTTTTCTACATCCCGAATAAGGATGCTGTTTCGGTTAAAATAGATGAGGTTTGATCGTTTTAGTTCGTTGAAAACAGAGGTCACCGTTTGGCGGCTCGTGCCGGTCAGGCTTGCGATGTCTTGCTGCGTGAGGTGGTGTTTTACAAGGGTTTCAAAACCTACCCGGCGACCTTCTTTGGATGCCGTTACCTGCAAAAACTCAATGATGCGCTCGCGGGCATCTTTCACCACGAGGTTAGCGAGTCGTTCCTCCACGCGCTGAAGGCGTTGCGAAATATGGCACATGCAAGCAAAAATGAGTTTCTGATTGTCTTGCATCACACTTTTAAAATCGGTTAATTTGATGGCCAAATATTCAGCGCCATCGTGCAGGCTTTGAGCAAATTCAGTGCGCTTGGTTTCGCCCGCCAGGGCTAAATCGCCAAACATGGTGCCGGGGGAAATTAATTCCTTGATAACTTCCCGACCTTCGTGCGAGAAAGTGCCCGTCTTGACACGACCCTCTACCAAAAAGTAGAGGTGCTCTGCCGTTTCGTCGGGCGCAAAAACGAAATGATAGCGTGGAGCGATTCGAAATTGTGCACAGCTAGCCAAGGCATCCATATCCTTTTCGTTTAAGGAAACGAACATGGGCAGCTTTTTGAAGAAATTGATTTTCGTGTACTTGTCCATGAGCAGCAGATTTAAAGTTGGATGATGCAATTAACAGGACAAAAGTAGGCGGGCATTGCGCCACCAAAAAGGACAATTTTAAGTGTTTGTCGGAAGTTTTTTCAAATGCAAAATCGATCAATTCATTGAATTTCAATGTTTTAAGTGCATTATTTCTTGTAATTATAGACAGCTTCTCCAGCAGAAGGTCAAACCTGTCGGGCGAAGAAAACCCTGTATCTTTAAGGTCTTTCTAGCGTATTAGTGCCGCATCCACCGAATGGCGCCCCTTTTAGCACATAAATCGCAGCCTGAAAACACCCAAACCGATTTTACCATGAGCATTAAACACATACTTCTTTTTTCGATATTTTGCATCCCAATCGTCCTGAAAGGACAGGGCAACTGCAGCAACCCCATTACACTCAGTTCAGTGGTTGTATCCAATACCCAATGCGGCGCAGCGACGGGAACCATCATTCTTACACCTTCCGAACCACTTGGCCTGTTCTCTTTTGAATGGACACCTCAGGTTTCTTTATCCAATGTAGCCACCCTGCTTCCCGCGGGCACTTACAACATTCACATCGAAAGGATCAATAATCCCGTTTGCACTTTGGACACGCTGGTGCTGGTGAACAATAGCAACGGGCCGCAGGTGCAGGCAAGCATCAGTCCGGCGCAGTGCCTCGCCAACAATGGCTCGATTTCTCTTACGCCAACCAATTTCTCGTATAATTGGAGCCACGGACCAACCGGCGCTACCGTGACTGGATTAGAAAGCAAAAACTATTTCGTTACGGTGACCAACCCAAGCAATGGGTGTTTTTCCATTTTTAAATATTTTGTACCCAGAAACCTCAACAGCTTGACGGTGAGTGCATTGGTGCAAGACAATGCAAAATGTGGGATGAACAATGGCCGGGCGCAGGTCCTCGTAAGCGGAGGTTCCGGGCAGTATGCTTACACCCCTGGACCGGGTCCACAGTACAATAATCTAGCCCCTAATAATTATACGATTCAAGTCCTCGACCTCGCCACGGGCTGTACAGGTTTGACCAATTTTACCATCGAAAATTTACCTGTGACGGGGACTGTAAACCTCAGCACAAAGGATGCGCGTTGCTCCGGCCAGGCCAATGGAGCTGTGGAATTTGAAGTAATCGGAGGGGCAAACTTCGAGATGCCTTTTGTTTTTACCTTAAAAGACTCCCAAGGGAACGATCAGTCGCCGGGAAGTCTGCTGGGCGGCACTTATACCCTGCAAATTGCTGATGCGGATGGCTGCACTTTGCCAGCCCAAAATTTTACGATCAATGAACCTCCACCATTTATTGCTCAAACGCAGGTGAGTCCAGAGACCTGCATGGAAGGCGGCCAAATTACACTGTCTATTTCGGGTGGAAATGGCCCGCCATACCTAGTGGACTGGGCAGATTTGCCCGGAAACGACAACCCCAAAGACCGGCTCAATCTGCAAGCCGGACGGTATTCCGCCGTGGTTTTTGATTCGCTGTTTTGTAGTTATCCGGTTGATACTGTTTTAGTTGCGCCAAACTGCAACCGGACCAAAACCGTTCACATGGTTTTGGGCATCAACAGCAGTGAATCCCATTGTGTGCCTCCGCCTCCGGGGTTTGGTACGTCCTCCACTACATACTCCCTCCTGGGTGGCGGACAGGCAGGAGCCTCCAGTTTTGGCACTTGGACACTTGGCCCGAATGGTTGTCTGGTTTATGCGGCAGGGCTTAGCCCGGGTTTCGGCGTGGATACGATTTGTATCCTCCGCTCGGTGCCGCTAATTGGCCTTCGGGATACCACCTGCGTTGTGGTAAGCATTACCCAACAGGCCCCGAGCAAGCAGACGGTCTTTTTCTCCATGCTTGTGGAGGCGTCTTCAACGGCTTGCGGGACGATACCGCCCAGCTTTACGAATATAAGCATTGTTCAACTTGGCCGACCCGGGCTTATGGGCACGAGCGATGCCTATGGCACGTACAACATTGACGACAACAATGCTTGTGTCGCTTTTTTTGCCAACAATGCCACGGGATTCAATGTGGATGAAATTCGGGTCGCGGTGTATGATTTGCCGACCAACCGCTGTCATGTCATTTCCTATTTCCCCAGCATTTTGCCTAACATCGATTGTTCCACGGTCTTGAGTCTGCCCAATACACTTCAACTCATTATTATGGACTGCGACGAAATGGCTACCACTTGTCTGCCAATTCCCTTCGACGAGATCGTCAGCTACACCGTTATTGACAATGGCGCGCTCTACACGGAGGGCTATGCCGGATGCTCCGAGGATACCATTGCCCGATACAATTTTGCTGCGCTCCCGGTTGGCGGCGGGCCGTATGAACTGACGGAGTGGATTGTAAATGGACAAGTTTATACAGGTAATTTCTTGAATTTCAATGATTTAATTGAATTAATGAACCAACTCGATGCCTCGTCGAATGCCTGGAGGGCACAAGGCACGTTTATCCGGGGCGGAAGCAAAACAAGTACCTACGGGCCGATGCGGATAAAATCTGTGACCGGGAATACGGCTGTGTTCACCGCGTCTTTGGTGGTGGTTCCGCTCGGTACGGAGTTGCGTTTTGCGCCGGGTTTGCACCAGCTCACAGTCCGGAATGTGATCAATGCTTGCAGTGATACCATGCTGATAGAAGTGCTTTGTTTTGATTGCGCGCCCATTCACAGTTATCCGCTCGACGCTTTTGGGCGGGTAAAATGGAGCGTTTCGTCTTGTAATTCCGACACGATTTTTTGCACAAATATTCCCAATCTTGGCTTGGGGGAATATGTTGTTACAGACAATGGCCAATCGTTTTTGGATTTTACGCTGTGCGGCAATTTTGTCGGGATGAATCTGGATACCGGATTTCATGTACTTCATTTTCTGAACACTACCACCACTTGTGAATGGACGGTTCCTGTTTTGTTAGAATGTAAGGAGATCTTGAATACGGAAACGATTCCCGTCACCGTGCCCCTCGGCGGCATGGTCAGTGTTTGTCTGGACACCAGCTATCTCAGCAGTCCAATTGTCAGCATTATCAACCTTTGCGATGAAGAAGGAAGCGACATCATTGGGTATTCCTACGATTTGCAACACTGGTGCGTCCAGATTTCAGGTACCAATCTCGGGGCCGACACGATGTGTATTCAAGTTTGCAACAACCAGGGTGAATGCGCAGACTATATATTACTGGTTAACGTGTCCGAGATGTCATCCGATAGTGTGCTGACGGTATTCAAGGGCATTTCACCCAATGGCGATGGACGAAACGATACCTGGATAATTCCCGGCATAGAGCGATTTCCGAACAACACGGTGCAGGTGTTCAACCGCTGGGGCAACCTTGTTTTTGAGCAAAAAGGGTATTCGAATACCAATCCCTGGAACGGCCAGTGGAACGGCAAAGACCTGCCAGACGGCACTTATTTTTACCGCATTGAATTGGGAGGGGATGCAGAAATACTGAGCGGCTGGTTGCAGATTTTGAGGTAAGGAATGTACTATTTGCCACAAGATATTAACAATGGTTCGTAAAGAAATCGGCTTCGCCGATTTAAAAACATATTAATAAAAA
>CAZKBH010000064.1:16082-21223 GCA_964550795.1 uncultured Saprospiraceae bacterium | reverse complement strand
CGCCAACGACCTGCGGGGATTGCGCTGTTTTTGACAGGTATGGGTGCGTTTTTTGGAACATTCCGTCGTTTTTCGTCCTGTCAAAAAAGGCGCTCCCTCCTGCGTCGGGACCATCCCCTCCGGTCGGGCGCGCCTCGCAGACCGCGCGCCAGAGTCATGGTGGATTTGTGGGGTAGCTTGGTGTCTTTTCCCCTCCATAGCTATGATACAGAAAAACCCAAACACCCCACAATTTGTTCGCTCAAACATTCCAGCTACCCAAATATTTTAAAAAAATCTTAACCAGATTTTCCGCATCCGAAATACCCCGATGATGCTGCCCCGTAAACACAAAATCCTCTTTTTCAACGGCTTTTTTCAGTCCAATGCCCGCTTTCATCCGTTTCATAAGGCGATATTGTTCTTTCAAATTGGCGTGATGCTCCGTCCATTCATGGTCGAGACGATGCAGGCGACAATCGGCGGCGAACATTTTGCGATCAAAATTGCCCCAGGAACAGAGCACATAATCCTCCTCTTCGATGCGCGCCCAATCCTGAAATTCCTGAATTACATCCGGGAAATACTTGGCGCGATTCACGTCCATTTGATCAATGTTGGTGAGCTGCCGGCAAAATGGAGAGAGGGTAGGGTGGAGGGTAGGTTTGATGAAGCGGTTGAATTTGCCGCGCACTTCCCCGTATTCATTGAGGCGAAAAGCGCCAATTTCAATGGTTTCCTGCACATATCCCATGGGAGGTGTTTCCCAACAAGTGGCTTCCAGGTCGTAAATAATGTAGTTCATCGCAATCCAAGTTTCTGCAACAGAAACCACAAGGTAAGCCGAATCCTGCTTTTTTGAGAAGCGTAAAAAAGTACTTGATCCAGATTTTCGAATCGTACCAGGGCATTGGGGTGACTCAGCGGGAAGTGCATGGCCGAAGCGCGGAGCCTGGCTTTGAGGTCGTCCTTTTTGGTATGGGTGGCTTCGGCATCCCCGATTCCGGTATTCTGCACAAGATTAACTCGGGGAACAATGCTTAATCCATTGTTTTTCAATATACTATACGCCCATGCATACGCCCATGAATTGTTTTCTCTGGCTTTGGTGGCCCGAAATTTTTCGAGCATATACGCTTGCGCCATGGGGTTCGGAATCAGGTTTTGGATGCGGGTTTCCTGCACATAATCTTCAAAACCATCGAGCGAAATGGACATTTTTTTCCAGGCCCTGCGCCAGGTAGCCCAGCCCCAAACAAAGCTAAATTGAGCAAAAAAATAACTTGTGTTCAGCGCCTTTGTACTGGCTTCGGCCAGATTGGAGCCACCGATGTGCATGACCCTTTCTTCCTGTGCGTAACGCTCCAAAAGGGTTTCGCAAAACGGGAAAAACGAAACATCCGGCAAACAATCGTCTTCCAAAACAATGCCCTTTTCCACCGCTTCAAAAAACCAGTTCAAGGCCCCCGAAACGCCGATTCTAAGCCCGGCATTTTCTTCCCGAAAAAGGGTTTGAATTTCACAGGGCCAATCAATTTTTGAAAGTTCGGCGCGCACCTCGGCCACCTTTGCGGCTTCGTTTGGCACGTGTCCCCTTGGGCCGTCGCAGTGGACAAAAAGCTGCGTGGGCCGCACCTGACGCAGACAATCCAGCACCGCGGCAGTGTGGCCGGGCCGATTAAAAAGCAGCAGTAGAATGGGCGTTTCGCAGCGATATTCCATGGGAGGTGTTCGACTAATTTATGTTGCAATGTGTTGATAAACAAGCAAATGTTTCGCAACACTTTGCTCCCAGGTGAATGTTTTGGCGCGTTCGAGCCCCAGTTGTATTTGCTTATTTCGGAACGCACTGTCGGACAAAATTTGCTGCACAGCGCTTTCCAGGCTGCCCGGATTTTTTTCTTCAAAATACAGCGCCGCATCGCCCCCAACTTCCGGCAAAGAACTGCTCCGATTCAGCACTACCGGGCAGGCGCAGGCAAATGCCTCCAGCACCGGAATCCCAAAACCTTCGTATTGAGATGGGAAAATGAAACAAGCCGCCTGGCGATACAAAGCGACCAATTCCGCATCGGAAGTGACGGTCTTGTACTGCACTTTTTGCGCGATGCCAAGCTGGTTTAGCTGCGCTTGTTCGAGCGCGTCGAAGGGAGAGCCGCCCACACAAACGAGTTGCAGGCTGGGTTCTCTGCGCAGCAAGTCCGCCAGATTTTCCAGCATCCAGGCGAAGTTTTTGTAGGCTTTTCTTTGTCCCACAAACAACAAAAAAGGGGCGGGTTCGGGCATTGCCTTTGAATCACTTGTCGAAGGGAATTGGGCAAGGCCCAGCGCATTTCCATGGTGAATGACCCTTATTTTTTCGGGGTTGATATCAGGGCAAAAATGCAGCAAATCCTGTCGGGTATTTTCTGAAACCGCGATCACCGCATCGGCAGTTTCGCACAGAAGTCGTTTGTTTTCAATGACTTGTGCATCGAGTGAAAAAATGCTTCGGCTGCCGTGACCGTAAATTTCGTGGATCATGTCGTGCACGGTAACCACAAAAGCCTGGCCGTTTTTTTGCACCATTTTTAAAAAGTACGGGTCAAAATAAGTGGGGTGAAACACGGCGGGTTTTAGCTTTTTCAACGCCTTCAGGGAGGCATTTCGCCCCAGAACATTTTGCAATATTTTTTTTCCTTTGAACGAAAAACGGCTCATACTGTTCCGTTCAAAACCGGGGATATTGCGCAGGTAAACGTTTTCGGAATAAAAATTTTCGGGTAAAAACACCTCCTGCCCCAGCGCCTGAAGTCCGCGCATTTGCTCGACAAAATAACGGGAGACTCCCCCATAGGTTTGCCAGGAAAACACTTGATGATCGAAGAGGATGCGCATTTTAGACAGGAAAACAGGGCTTGATTAGAACTTCCAGGTTAAGCCGAAGCGGTATTCTATCGGATTTTGCCAGGAATCGATGTCATTGGCGACTTTGAAATTGTACAAAATACTGATTTCGCTACCGGCGCCACCGGGTTCGCCAAAATTCCAACCGGCTCCAAGTCGTTGATTTACACGGCTAACATTGATTTTTTCGCCGGAAAAAATATCCAGGTCCTGAAACCATTGATTGGATAGTTCAGCTTGAAAAAACAGCCCCAGAAAGGCCCGGCAACGTACGAATGCCCCCGCGTCAAAACTGTTGAGCGTCAAAGAGCGTACTCCGCGCTGTTTAAGCGAAGTGAAGTCGTAGGCCACGCGTGGTCCTGCGGAAAGTGGACCGATGATTTTATAACCGATCATAGGCGAGAGGCCGAAATTAAAACTGCTAAAGCCGTTAATGGAACCGAAACCCAAGTTTACGCCGCCGCCGTACCAGAGGCGCGATTTAAAGCCCTTGGATAATTCTTCTTTTTGGGGGCGACTTCTTTCGGTTTCGCGGGGCCGATCTCTTTCTCTTTCGCGATCCCGGCGTTGAGCATCAGCGCTTTGTGCCAAAAAAAGCAGCAAAATGAAAGAGAGTAGCCGGAGTTGGAATTTGTTAATTTGCATGGGATAGATTTGTGTTGAATGCTTTTGAGCGATGGACGTGGACTTTAAAATAGCTGGGCAAAAGTAAGCAGACCGTTGAGAAAGTCCGATTTTTGCCAAACCGCCAATTATTTATGGTGCAACCAAATTGAATTTTGTGGGAAGTGCTACATTTACCGCTCAAATAGCGACTGACAAGACTCGACCAACATTTGATGTTTTGCGGACTTGCAGAACGGCTTGTGAGCCGAGCGAAAGCGATCTTATCCTCTACGCCGATTGCATCTCAGTTTTTTTGTTTTTCACAGGTTTTTTAACTATCACGTTCAAATCAAACCAAGTCTCATGGCTAAGTATGTACGCCTGTACTGTTGTTTAGCAACAGTTTTTATCTTCCAATCAGTCTTTTTTCAACTGGCCGCCCAGTCTTTCTCGGCGACCGTAGAGCAGCACATTTCGCCTGCACTAAACCAACATTTCAGCAATTATGAGGTGTTTCGATTGGACGCCAAATTGCTGGATGCCAAGGTTAAGTCAAACGTGGAGTCCGAAGCGGAGCTAAATATCGGCTCGCACAACTGGCAACTGCACTTAACGCTTAACCCAATCGTTTCTCCTAATTATTCTGTGCAAGTAGGTGGCCCTCAAGGCGTTACCACTACTTACCCGAAGCGTGACATTGCGTTCAAGGGGTATGAAGTGCTTGGCGGAGGTAACGTACGTTTGACGATTCACGGCGAATTTCTTTACGGTTTCGTAGAAGAGGGGAATATCCGATACTACATCGAACCGCTGTGGTATTTTGAGCCAATGGCGAATCGAGACCTGTTTGTGTTGTATCCTGAATCTGCGGTGGTGCCTTTTGCACCCGATTTTTGTGGGGTGACCGAAGCGGAAATCGAACTACAAAAACTAGAGGATGCAGCGAATGAAAAAGTAGAATTAGGCGCAGAAAACGGTGCCTGTTACGAACTTGAAATTGCCATTGCCGCAGATGAATTGATGCTCAGTAAATACGGTTCTTCGAGTGGGGTAGAAGACCACGTCATCGGCATAATCAATAATGTAGAGGGCGACTACACCGGAAACTTTAACCACGATCTGGACTTTATTATCGTGACCGTTTTCGTTTCAGATGATGATCCTTGGACAAACTCGACGGATGCGGGTACACTTCTGGGTAGTTTTCGGGATTGGGGTAATAATGGCGGATTTGGGGTTAGTTTTGACGTAGGCGAGCTTTGGACCGACCGAAATTTTAACGGCAGCACCATCGGGATTGCGTACCTGAATGGTATTTGCAACTCTGTAAAATATCACTGTTGTCAGGATTTCACATCGAACGCCTCCCAGCTTCGGGTGTTGACCTCGCACGAATTGGGGCACAATTTCAGCAGCGGACACGATGCAAACTGCCCGCCCCCCAATTTCATCATGTGTCCTTCGGTATCGTCTGCCACAGAATGGAGTAACCAGTCAACCAACGCCATCAACAATTACATGCAGGGGCGGATCAACAACGGGTGCCTATCAGAATGTGGCCCGCCACCGCCACCACTTGTGTCGGATTTTGCCTGGAATCCGGATCCCGGCTGTCAGTCCCAAGCCGTTACGTTCACGGACTTGTCCAGCGGAAATATCAATACCTGGGC
>CAZKBH010000064.1:7349-16072 GCA_964550795.1 uncultured Saprospiraceae bacterium | reverse complement strand
CCGACGGTCACCTGGAATACACCAGGCACCAAGAATGTTACCCTTACCATTAATGGTGTCGGTGGCGCAAACTCGAGCACTAAAACGATCGAAATACTGCCCCTTCCTACTTCCAATTTCACGTTTACGGTGAATGGCCTAGAAGTTGCCTTCACGAGTACTGCTACCAATGCAACGTCTTTTGAGTGGAATTTTGGCGATGGCTTCTTCAGCAATGAAGAGAATCCTGTTCACGAATATATTAACGCCGGCACTTACGTCGTCGAATTTAAGGCGATCAATGATTGCGGGGTTGCAACCCACACCAGAGTGGTCAATACTGCCCCCACAGCTGATTTTACCGGAAGCCCAATCACTGGTTGTGCGACGCACGTTGTGGCTTTGGAAAACTTGTCGTCTTCCAACGCAACCTCATTTCAGTGGACTTGTCCCGGCGGAATTCCAGCCAACTCCAACCAGGCCAATCCGACCATTAGTTATAATGCGGCTGGTACTTATTCCATCACGCTCAAGGCTACCAATACCTCTGGATCGAATACGTTCACTCGGACGGATTATATTACGATCGGCGCGGTGCCTGTGGCTAATTACACCAGCGTAGTGAATGGGGCTACGGCCACTTTCACCAATACTACCTTTGGCAACGCAAGTTCCTATCTCTGGGATTTTGGGGACAGCATCACGAGCACTCAGGTAAATCCAACGCACACCTATGCTGCCCCGGGCACGTACACCGTAGTTCTTACGGCTACCAACAACTGTGGTACGAGCACAAAATCAGGAGAAGTGGTGATCGTATCTTCGGCCCCGCCCACGGCTGCGTTCACGGCGAATCCATCTACTGGCTGTGCGCCCTTGACGGTTAATTTTGCCAACAATTCTACCGGAGCGGTTTCGTATACCTGGGATTTTCCGGGCGGCACACCCACCACTTCTACGGAGACCAACCCAACGGTCGTGTACGATACCGCGGGCACCTACACCGTAACCCTTACGGCTACCAATGGCAATGGCAGCAACACAAGTACGGGGACCATTACGGTGATTACCCTCCCAACTGCCTCGTTCACGCAGGCAACCAGCAACGACACTACGGTCACGTTTACCAATACCTCCGTGGGTGGCAGCACCTATTTGTGGACTTTTGGCGATGGCGACAGCAGTGTGGTGGAAAATCCTGTGCATCATTATGCAGCGTTGGATACAACCATTACCTACCAGGTTATCTTGTTCAGCACCAATGATTGCGGAACCATTTCCGACACCCAATCGGTAACGATTACAACGGATCCGAACGCAAACTTCACTGCAACGCCTACCAGTGGCTGCGGCCCGCTGACGGTTCAGTACAACAATACCTCCAGCTCAAATGCAGTCTCATTCCAGTGGGACTTCCCGGGCGGAGATCCGAGCACTTCTACGCTGGCCAATCCCGTGGTGGTATATGCCACGGCTGGCACCTACGCCGCTACTTTGATTGCGATCAATCCATCGGGTCGGGACACAGTTAGTCGCTCGAACTACATCACCGTGAACACCGTACCAACGGCCGCCTTTACCAGTGCAGCCAACGGTTTGACCGTTGCATTTACCAACACTTCTTCGGGCGCCACATCTTATTCATGGAATTTTGGCGATAATAGTAACAACAGCCCCGAGGCCAATCCTTCGCACACTTATGCGGCGGATGGTACTTACACCGTGGTTTTGAGTGCGACCAATACCTGCGGGACCACTACCAGCAGCCAAACGGTTACTGTAACGACAGCGCCTACGGCGGGCTTCACGGCCACGCCAAATTCGGGTTGTGCGCCTTTGACGGTTGCATTCGCCAACACCTCCAGCGCAAACGCCACTTCGTACAACTGGCAATTCCCCGGCGGGACTCCATCCAGCTCAACCGCGCAAAATCCACCGAGTGTGGAGTATGATCTTCCTGGCAACTATACCGTTACGCTAACGGTCTCAAACGCGAGTGGAAGTAGCACATTTACCCAAAACATAGTGGTTACGGCAGGCCCAATGGCTAATTTCAGTGCGTCTGTTTCTGTCCTGACGGCTACGTTTACCAATTTGTCTTCCAATGCCATTGCTTACTCTTGGGACTTTGGCGACGACGAGCAGAGCAACGCTCCAAATCCAACCCACACGTATGCCGCGGATGGCACATACACCGTGGTGTTGACGGCGTCTAACGATTGTGGCACCAGCACCTTCACGCAAAACGTGGTGATTACAACGGAGCCAGATGCAGGTTTTTCGGTTAACACAAGCAGTGGTTGTGCAGTACTGATGACGACCTTCACGGATATTTCTTCCGGTGATCCGGTGAGCTGGGCCTGGGAATTTCCCGGTGGAACCCCGAGTACCTCTTCGGAAGAAAACCCGACCGTACAGTATTTCGTACCGGGTGTTTATGACGTGACCTTGGTGGTAACTTCCGCTGGCGGCAGCACAAGCTCGTTTACGCAATCCAATCTGATTACGGTAAACGGCGCACCGACTGCAGGATTCATTTCAAGCATGAATGGAGCTACCGCTATTTTTACCAACATGTCCACGGATGCAACCAACTATTCCTGGAATTTTGGGGATAATAGTGCTGCAAGTGGAGCGGAAAACCCAACACACACCTACCAAAATGACGGGACGTATAATGTTACCTTAACCGCCACAAATACTTGCGGAACGGGCATTTTTGAACAAACCATCACCGTCACGACGCCACCAACAGCGGGTTTCAGCAGCAATAGCCTTGCGGGTTGCGAACCACTGACGCTTGAGTTTACAAACGCTTCGAGCAGTAACGCTACTACCTTCCAGTGGGATTTCCCGGGTGGCAATCCAAGCAGTTCCTCGGATGAAAATCCGATCGTAACCTGGAATGCCGCAGGCGTTTACACCGTAACCCTCACGGCTTCCAACGCCGCTGGCAGCAGCACGAGCACTTCAACCATTACGGTAAATGCCGCACCGACCGCAGCTTTTGCGTACGCGGCTTCAGCGCTTACCGTTACGTTTACGAACAACAGTTCCAACGGAACCACGTATCTGTGGGATTTTGGAGATGGGACAACAGGCAGCACGGAAGCAAACCCAACCCATACGTACAGCGCACCGGGCACTTACCCCGTCACCCTTACCACCACCAATGAATGTGGTACGGTAACGGTGACCCAATCGGTTGTTTTGCTGACCAGCACCGGAGAAGCGACTTGGGTGGAAGGCTTCCGTCTTTTCCCGAACCCGAACCCGGGTATCTTTACGGTGGAAATGAGCGGATTGCCAAAAGACGAGGTTGAATTTGTACTCTTCAACGCTCTTGGCCAGCAAATCAAGCGCGAAGTAGTTGAGTTTGGCACCGGAACCTTGTTGCGTTCTTTCGACTACGGCGTTCTGCCGGCAGGTTTTTACACCCTGCGTGTTCAGGCCGATGGTCAGGCGATGTTTGCAAAAGTGACGGTGGGCAAATAGGACTCGATTAGGTTTTGAAGTTTTTAACGGGCCTTTTCTCGATTTTCGAGAAAAGGCCCGGTTTTTTTTGCGGGGTTGCATGTCGCCTGAGCTTGGCGCTCTCCGTTGTGCTTGAAACTAAATTTTTTACAAGGCCAACCTTCCCGAAAGTTTTAAACTTTCGGGAAGGTTGATTCTGCCGTCTGTCTAATTCAATAAAATTCCCGCCAAGCCTGGTGTTTTCACCAAGAACGTCAGCAATTTGCCAATCTCGATTTTTTTACTTGTAACAAAATTAGATTTGGCATAAAGTGCTACATTTACCCGTCAAATTGAATAGTTGTTGCAAAACAAAGTTTTTCCGCTTTGTCAACAACTATCGGGCAGACAATTTCCCGGAAAAGCAATCCCCAATTTTTTACCCTGACTACCCGATTGCAGTTCACGCTTGGATCTTCCAACATTATTGTCACGTTCAACACACACACAAAAGTCTATGGTTAAGTTCTTACGACTTTACTGTTGCTTCGCAGCGGTATTCTTTCTTCCGTTTATCCCCCATCAATTAGGAGCACAATCCTTTGTTGCCAGCGTGGAAACACATGTTTCTCCGGCATTAAGCCAGCATTTTAGCCATTACGAGGTGTTCCGTTTAGATGCCAAATTACTGGAAGCGCAGGTAAAATCTGCCACGGAGAGCACGTTTCAACTCCAGGTCGGCGCGCATGATTGGCGGCTCAGCTTAACGCTGAATCCCATCGTTTCGCCCAATTATTCCGTGCAGGTAGGTGGCCCACAAGGGGTGGTAACCACTTATCCGAAGCGGGATATTGCGTTCAAAGGATATGAAATCAACGGCGGCGGGAAAGTGCGCCTGACCATTCATGGTGAATTTTTATATGGCTACGTATTCGAGGGCAATGAGCGGTACTACATCGAACCACTCTGGTATTTTGAACCGATGGCCGATCGCGACCTGTTCGTTTTGTATCCGGAATCTGCGGTGGCGCCGCTGCCACCGGATGCTTGTGGGGTTACCGAAGAGCAGATTGAACTGCAACGGCTCGAAGACGCCGCCAACGATAAGTTCAATGGCCTTGGCGCGGAGAATGGCGCCTGCTACGAACTTGAAATCGCCATCGCTTCTGACGAATTGATGCTTGCAAAATACGGCTCGGTGAGTGGGGTGGAAGACCATAACATCGGGGTGATCAACGATGTAGAAGGCGATTTTACAGGAAATTTCAACCACGATCTGGATTTTGTCATCGTAACCCAGTTTGTATCCGACGATGACCCATGGACCAACTCTACAGATGCAGGTACCTTACTCGGCAGCTTCAGAACCTGGGGTAATAATGGCGGGTTTGGAGTCAATTTTGACGTAGGTGAACTTTGGACCGATCGGGATTTTAACGGCGGCACAGTGGGTATTGCCTACCTCAACGGAATTTGCAATACAAACAAATACCACTGTTTGCAGGATTATTCTGCCAATTCGCAACGGTTGCGTGTACTGACCTCCCACGAGCTGGGACACAATTTCAGCAGTGGCCACGATGCCAACTGTCCTCCCGGCGATTTTATCATGTGTCCGTTCGTAACCCTCTCCACCGAATGGAGTGGCCAGTCAAGTGATGCGATCAACAACTACATGCAAAGCAGGATCAACAACGGTTGTCTTTCCGTGTGTGGCCCGCCGCCGCCGCCACTGGTGTCGGATTTTGCCTGGAATCCGGACCCAGGTTGCCAGAGCGAAAGCGTGGATTTTACGGACTTATCTTCAGGTAATATTACGGGCTGGGCCTGGACCTTCCAAGGCGGGAATCCTGCCACTTCCAATCAACAAAACCCGTCAGTCACCTGGAATACACCGGGTACTAAAAATGTAACGCTCACCATTACCGGAGCTGGAGGTTCAAACGCGAACACCAAAACAATCGAAATTTTGCCACTTCCAACCGCAAATTTCACGTTTGCTGTAAATGGTTTGAAAGTAACGTTTACCAATACTTCCACCGATGCAACTTCCTATGAATGGGATTTTGGGGACGGATTTTCCAGCACTGAAGATAATCCTGTCCACGAATATATTGACGCCGGCACTTACGTCGTCGAGTTAAAAGCGTACAATGATTGTGGGGTTTCGACCATTACGAGAGTGGTGAATACCGCCCCCACTGCGGATTTCGTCGGAAGCCCGCTTTCGGGTTGCGCATCCCTCGTGGTGGTCATGGAGAATCTTTCTTCCTCCAATGCGACCACGTTTCAATGGACTTTCCCCGGAGGCACTCCGGCAACTTCCGGACAGCCCAACCCAAGCGTATTGTACAATGCTGCGGGAACCTACTCCATCACGCTCCGTGCAACCAACGCTTCGGGTTCCGATACCCTTACCCGCACCAATTACATCACCGTACAGGCTACGCCGAATCCGAATTTTACCAGCGTAATAAATGGTTCTACGGTCACCTTTACCAACACGACCAATGGGAACGCTGCTTCTTACCTGTGGAATTTTGGAGACGGTAACACCAGTACGGAAACGAATCCGGTGCATATTTATGCCGATCCCGGTACGTATGATGTTACCTTAACTGCTACCAACAATTGCGGCAGTAATACAATCCTCAAACAAATAATTATTGTCTCCACGGACCCGCCCACGGCTGCATTTACATCGAATCCTTCGAGCGGCTGCACGCCCCTGACGGTTAATTTCACCAATAATTCCACCGGGGCGGTTTCGTATAGTTGGGATTTCCCGGGCGGCACACCAAGCACTTCTACGGAGACAAACCCAACAGTGGTGTACGATTCTACCGGAATCTACACGGTCACCCTCACCGCAACCAATGCCAATGGCAGCAGCACAAGCACCGATACGATTACAGTAATTACGGTGCCAAGCGCTTCGTTTACACAGGTAACCAGCAACGATACCACCGTCACGTTTACCAATACATCTTTAGGCGCCACCTCCTTCCTTTGGACGTTTGGTGACGGCGACAGCAGCATGGTGGAAAATCCCGTGCATCACTACGCAGCGTTGGACACGACCATTACCTATCAGGTTATTTTGTTTGCAACCAATGCCTGCGGAACCATTTCTGATACCCAGTCGGTAACGATTGTGACCGATCCGAACGCAAATTTCACCGCAACGCCGACCAGCGGCTGCGCGCCGCTGACGGTTCAGTACAACAATACATCCAGCCCGAATGCAGTCACGTTCCAATGGAATTTCCCTGGCGGTGACCCTGATACTTCCTCTCTGGCCAATCCAGTGGTACTGTATGCCACGGCGGGCACTTATTCCGCTACTTTAATTGCGATCAATCCATCGGGTCAAGACACGTTTAGCCGCACAGATTACATCACGGTGAATACCGTACCAACGGCCGCCTTCACCAGTGCAGCCAATGGTTTGACGGTTGCATTTACCAATACTTCGACGGGGGCCACATCCTTTGCCTGGGACTTTGGCGACACCGGCAGCAGCAGCGAGATGAACCCTTCGCACACGTATGCAGCTGACGGAACCTACACGGTGATATTGAGTGCAACCAACGATTGCGGAACCGTCACCAGCAGCCAAACGGTCACGGTCGCAACCGGACCGACGGCGGGCTTTACAGCTACGCCAAGTTCGGGTTGTGCGCCGCTCACCGTGGAATTTACGAATACCTCCAGTTCGAACGCTACTGCATTTGACTGGCAATTCCCGGGCGGCACTCCTTCCAGTTCTACGGAACAAACTCCGCCAAGCGTTGTATATGATGCTCCGGGCACCTACACCGTTACATTAACGGTTTCAAATGCCGCGGGCAACAGCACATCTACCCAAAGCATCGTGGTAAATGGCGCTCCGACGACCAATTTCTCCTACACGGTTTCCGTGCTGACCGTCAACTTTACCAATACCACCTCGAATGCTACGTCGTACTTCTGGGATTTTGGGGATGGCGGCAGCAGCAGCGAGATGAACCCAACGCACACGTACGCGGCGGACGGAACCTACACCGTAGTATTGAGCGCAACCAACGATTGCGGAACCGTCACCAGCAGCCAAACGGTCACGGTTGCAACCGAACCAACGGCAGGCTTTACAGCCACGCCAAGTTCGGGTTGTGCGCCGCTCACCGTGGAATTTACGAATACCTCCAGTTCGAACGCTACTGCATTTGACTGGCAATTCCCGGGCGGCACTCCTTCCAGTTCTACGGAACAAACTCCGCCAAGCGTTGTATATGATGCTCCGGGCACCTACACCGTTACATTAACGGTTTCAAATGCCGCGGGCAACAGCACATCTACCCAAAGCATCGTGGTAAATGGCGCTCCGACGACCAACTTCACCGCTACGGTTTCTGTACTCACGGCTACTTTCACCAACACCTCTTCCAACGCTATCTCGTACAACTGGGATTTTGGCGATGGAGAAAGCAGCACAGAATCTGATCCCTCCCACACCTACGCGGGGGATGGCACCTACACAGTGGTTTTGACCGCAACGAACGATTGTGGCACCAGCACCTTCACGCAAAACGTGGTGATTACTACTTCGCCAGGGGCGGGTTTTTCGGTCAATATCACCAGCGGTTGTGCGGTATTGACGACCACCTTCACGGATATTTCTACTGGAGATCCAGTTAGCTGGGAATGGGACTTTCCCGGCGGCACACCGAGCAGTTCAACCGAGCAAAACCCAACGGTGCAGTACTTCGTGCCCGGTGTTTACGACGTGACTTTGGTAGTCACTTCGGCGGGCGGCGGCACAAGTTCGTTTACACAACCCAATCTCATTACCGTAAATGCTGCGCCATCAGCCGGATTCACCTCGCTGCTGACGGGTTCCACGATTGAATTGACCAATACATCCATTGGCGCAACTTCTTACACCTGGAATTTTGGCGACGGAAACAACAGTTCGGATGAAAATCCAACCCACACGTACGTCCAAGATGGGGTGTACAACGTAACCCTTACGGCGACGAATAACTGCGGATCGGGTATTTTTGAACAAACCGTAACCGTGGTGACGCCACCTGCGGCAGGTTTTAACAGCAGTAACATTGCTGGTTGCGAGCCTTTGACGGTTGAGTTTACGAATACTTCCAGCAGCAACGCGACAACATTCCAATGGGATTTCCCGGGTGGCAATCCATCCAGTTCCACGGAAGAAAACCCGACGGTAACCTGGGACAATGCAGGCGTTTACACCGTAACACTTACGGCCTCCAACGCCGCTGGTAGCAGCAGCAGCACCA
>CAZKBH010000064.1:5294-7339 GCA_964550795.1 uncultured Saprospiraceae bacterium | reverse complement strand
ACGGCTGATTTTAGCTACTTTGTTTCCGGATTAACGGTATCCTTTTCCAATACCTCAAGCAATGCCACCAGCTATTCCTGGGATTTTGGCGACGGCGACGCTAGTTCCGAAGAAAATCCAAGTCATGACTACGCCCAAACGGGCACATTCGTCGTCACCTTGACGGTGAGTGGTGAATGTGGAACGGTCACGACTACACAAACCATCGTGTTGGAAGGAGCTCCACCAGCCCCCTCGTTCAGTGTTAATAATGCCACGGGCTGTCTGCCTTTCAGCGCTCAGTTTACCGACGAATCCGAGGGCGAACCGACTGCCTGGAATTGGATTTTCCAGGGTGGAACGCCTGCAAGCAGCACGGATCAGCATCCATCCGTAAGTTACAGCGCAGCAGGAACCTACGACGTAACGCTGGAGGTGACCAATATCTATGGCACTGCTACACAGTCGTTCCCGGCGCATATCACCGTGGAAGCGGCACCAACGGGGGGCTTTAGTTATTCCGCCAATCAATTGACCGTGTCCTTCACGAATGAATCGCAGGGCGCAACCATGTATGGCTGGAATTTTGGAGACGGCAATATCAGCAACGAGGAGAACCCTTCGCACACGTATGCTGACCCAGGCACGTACAATGTCTCGCTCTCAGCGACCAATAACTGTGGCACAACGATCATTGAACAAATGGTTGTGTTGACTACCAGTACGGGTGAAGCAGCCTGGGTGGATGGATTCCGCTTGTTCCCGAATCCGAACACGGGTACCTTCATGGTTGAAATGAGCGGTTTGCCACAGGATGAAGTCGAATTTGTGCTCTACAATGCTTTGGGCCAACAAATCAAGCGCGAAATCGCTGATTTTGGCACCGGCCAACTGCTTCGTTCTTTCGATTATGGCTTATTGCCAGCCGGTTTTTACACTTTGCGTGTGCAAGCCGATGGTCAGGCTATGTTTGTGAAAGTGACAGTGGGTAAATAACGCGCCGAGTTTCCCGCTGCGCAAAAATCAGTGAGCCGCTTTCCAATCATTCGGGAAGCGGCTCGCTTTTTTTTGTAGGGCATTTCCTACCTTCGCGTCGCTGGGAAGCATAAAAAATACACAAACGATAAATCATGCGCCAACAAATAGTAGCCGGAAACTGGAAAATGAACAAGACCCTGGAAGAGGGCATTGAGCTTACCAAATCCATTTTGGAAAAAGTAGAAAAACCGAACGGGTTGGTGGTGATTGCGCCGCCCTTGCCGTATTTGCGGGAATTGGGTAAGATGCTTAAAGTGCGCAAATACTTCCATTTGGCTGCTCAAAACTGCCACCAGGAAGAAAAAGGCGCTTTTACGGGCGAGGTTTCGGCAGATATGCTTGCTTCGGTGGGTTGTGAATTTGTCATCATTGGGCACTCAGAACGTCGGCAGTTTTTTAAAGAAAAAAACGACGTGCTCGCCGCCAAGGTGAATGTGACCCTGGCCAGAGGGATGCGCCCCATTTTTTGCTGCGGGGAACCCCTGCACATTCGGGAAGTGGATACCCATGTTGGCTATGTGGCCCGGCAACTAAAAGCCAGTCTTTTCCACCTCAAAGAAGAGGATTTTCGAAAAGTGGTAATCGCCTACGAACCCATTTGGGCCATCGGTACCGGGCGAACGGCCTCCAGTCAGCAGGCCCAGGAAATGCACCACGCAATTCGTGTTTTAGTCGCCAAGAAGTATGGTAAAATTGTGGCCGATGAAACGCCGATTCTGTACGGCGGCTCCTGTAATGCCCAAAATGCTGCGGAGCTTTTTGCACAACCCGACGTAGATGGCGGACTGATTGGTGGAGCATCGCTCAAAGCCGATGATTTTGCGACGATTGTGGCTGCGTTGAAATCCCCTAAACCCTAAACCCTTATTCCCCCCAACGATACGTCCTCAGATCAAATCCCGCCAAATCCAGCACACGATCCACCACAGTAGCTGCAATTTCCTCCGCACCAACCGGATTGGAGTAAAATGACGGGCTGGCCGGGCAAATGATCCCGCCCGCTTCGGTCACCGTTTTCATATTGTTGA
>CAZKBH010000064.1:0-5284 GCA_964550795.1 uncultured Saprospiraceae bacterium | reverse complement strand
GTCGCGGGTGACCAAAATAAGCCGCCGACGCTCCTTCAGCACCACATCTGCGGCGCGGGTGACGAGGTCGTTGCTCACCCCCGTTGCAATGCGCGCGAGGGTTCCCATGGAGCAGGGACAGGCAATCATGACGCCATATTTGGCAGAACCAGAGGCAAAAGGCGCGTAAAAGTCGTTTTTTTCGTAAAAATCGAACTTAGCCTGATAGGCCGAAAAATCGGGTTTCCCCAATTCCAATTCCCAGTTTACAAGCCCATTTTCGGACAGAACCACCCCGACTTTTTCCCATTGTGTATGGAGTTCCAGGAGCCGGTCGAGCAGCACTTTTGCATAAATGGATCCCGAGGATCCGGTGATGGCAACAACGAGTTTCATACCTGGATAAACAGGAACTTGGGCGGGTTGTTCGCGAGGAATTTTCCTTAGTACCGATGAAACAATAACCTCCCGATTTGGAGGGCCGAATTTGCTGCCATTTTGCGTTGCTCGACAGTTGCGTAGCCCCACTATGCGCCTTTCTCGCGCCTTAACTGACATCAAATTCCTCACCTCCAAATCGGGAGGTTATTATTTCATCGGTACTTAAAACAAAGTCCCTTCCTTCCTCGGAGGCACCGCACCAATATGTTTGTATGCTTTCTCCGTCGCGGTTCGTCCGCGGGGGGTGCGCTGGATAAATCCTTCCATGATCAGAAAGGGTTCGTGCACTTCTTCGATGGTGCCGGGTTCTTCCCCCACAGCCGTGGCGATGGTGGTAAGTCCAACCGGGCCGCCTTTGAATTTGTGCACAATCGTAGTCAGGATACGAATATCCATGTCGTCCAAACCTGATTCGTCCACATCCAGGGCCGCCAGTCCGTAACGGGCAATCTCCACATTGACAGAACCATCGCCCTTAATTTGGGCAAAATCCCTGATGCGCCGTAGCAATGCATTGGCAATACGGGGTGTTCCGCGACTCCGCCGGGCAATTTCGTGCGCACCCTCGTCGGCAATCGGGATGTTGAGAATACTGGCCGAGCGATGCAAGATGCGCTCCAGGGTTGGAACGTCGTAATAGTCGAGGTGACAGGTGATCCCGAAGCGGGCGCGCAAAGGCGAGGTCAGCAAACCCATTCGAGTGGTCGCGCCAATGAGCGTGAATGGATTGAGGGTAATTTGAATGCTTCGGGCATTGGGGCCGGAATCAATCATGATGTCAATCCGATAATCTTCCATCGCCGAATAGAGGTATTCTTCTACAACCGTGTTGAGGCGATGGATTTCGTCAATAAATAACACATCGCCTGGATCAAGATTGGTGAGCAGGCCCGCCAGATCGCCGGGTTTTTCGAGCACTGGCCCGGAAGTCAGTTTGAGACTGGCCCCGATTTCATTGGTAATGATGTGGGAAAGCGTGGTTTTGCCTAGTCCAGGCGGCCCGTGCAACAAAACGTGATCGAGTGCATCGCCCCGTTGTTTGGCGGCTTGAATAAAGATTTGAAGGTTGTCCACAATCTTTCGCTGGCCGCTAAACTCCTCCAGGAGCTTGGGCCTAAGTGCCTTTTCGACGAGTTTATCCTCGTTGGCGGGTGGATCGGTGGCGAGTGTTTTGGACAAGGGAGACGGTTGACGGTTGACGGTTGACGGTGGATGGTGGACGGTGGATGGTTGACGGTGGACGGTGGATGGTGGACGGTTGACGGTGGATGGTGGACGGTGGTTATAGTGGGGGCATTTGCTATGGTTTTTAGACGAAGGCGGGGCAAAATTCAAATTTTTTGTTTTGAAAACCAAACTATTGGGGGCAAAGAATTAAACCAAAATTCTGAACCGCCTTACCTTTGCGGCTATGGAAGTTTTGCAGACCAATAATTTTCAGCCTGACTTGGTGGTGTCGGGGCTGCGGCTGGGTGAGCCGGTGATCGCTTTGACGGGGCTTTTAGTGACCCTGATTTGTCTGTACGCCTGGCTCAGACTAGGGCGTTTGCAAGTTCAGCAGGACGGGCATCGGTTATCTCGTATCTTCTTCTTACTCATGGGTTTATCTACGCTGGTCGGTGCTGTGGTGGGACACCTTTTTTTGTACCAGTTCCCGTTTGTTTTCAAGGCACCGGGTTGGGTACTGGGCATGATCGCGGTTTCCGCGCTGGAACAGGCTTCAATTGTTCGGGCAAAACCGCGCATTGGCGCAGGGTGGGGTAGGGCGCTGACGTGGGTCAATATCGGAAAACTTACGCTGGCCCTGTGGTTTGTAACGGCCACGCTTTGGTTTCCCGGGGTAGAAATCCACTCCGCGATTGGATTTTTAGGCATCATCTTACCGCTGGAGCTTTCCACTTTTATGCGAAATAAGTCCTTGGGCAGCCGCCATATTTTAACCGGCATCTTTTTGCTGGTGCTGGCGGTGTTGGTGCATATTTTGAAAATATCGCTGGGCGTATGGTTCAGTTTTTTTGACATTGCGCATCTGCTTATGGGGGGCGCATTTTGGTATTTTATGCTGGGAGCGGAAGCATATATCAGTGAACAGGCTCACTTTTATACCCGACCTGAATCGTGAGCGCGTCTTTCCATTTGGTGGTGTAGCAGGGTGAAAGCCTGTTTTGCTGGGTGAGCCGCGCGCTACCGCCGATGGTCTGGGCTGCTGTACGTACCGTATTTTTTCCAAAACGGGCATTCACCGCGTCAAAGGCGAGCATTAGTTTTTCGTGCTTTTCGCGGTCAACCGGGTCAAACAAAACCAACTGTTCCCCGGCGATTTCCTGCACCAGGCCACCCAACAAGATCCCCGCTCGTTTGTATTTATATCCCGCCCGGAAGATTTTGCCCAATGCAAATTTGGCAGCTTTCACCAAAAGCAAGGTGCTATTGGTAGGCGCGGCAAAAGTGACGGTGAAGGAGCGGGAATATTGCGGCTCGTTTCGGGCGAGGTGGTTGGTTTGAATATAGGCCGTCAAAATAGCCGCGCTGCTGTGTTGACGCCGCAACTTTTCCCCGCATCGTGCCGCAAAATCCGCAACAGCCTCGCCCAATTCGGCCTCGGTGCTCAATGGCGTCCGAAAAGTGCGGGTTGTGCCGACGTTCTTTTTGTTTGGCACGTCGGTTTCCAGTTCAATGCAGGATTCCCCTTCCAACTCTTTTTTAATGCGTAACCCCACAACGGTCAGATGTTTGCGCACCCATGCGTCATTGGTTTGTGTGAGATCGTATGCGGTTTTGATTCCGTACCGTTGCAAAAAGGTGGCGTACTGCCGTCCAATGCCCCACACGTCGCCGACAGCGACGGCACGCAGCTCAGTGTCCCAGGTCCCGGACAATATCCGCACGCCGTCGCCCTGCTTGTCTTGCTTTGCCAATCGGTTGGCGATTTTTGCCAGCACTTTAGTGGGTGCTGTGCCGACGCAAACCGGTACGCCCACCCATTGCAGCACGGTTTGGCGGATGTTTCGGGCTTGCGCGGCTAAATCGAAGCGCTCCATTCCCTCCAAATCCAAGAATGATTCGTCCACACTGTAAACCTCCATGGCGGGGGCGAATTGCCGCAGCGTGTTCATCACACGCCCCGACATATCGCCGTAAAGGGCGTAGTTGGAGGAAAAGACCTGTACGTTGTGCTTTCGGACCAGCTCACGGATTTCAAAAAGAGGCTGCCCCATCCCGATTTGCAGGGCTTTTGCTTCATCGGAGCGGGACACCACGCAGCCGTCGTTGTTGCTCAGTACCACGACGGGCACGCCCCGCAAGGCAGGGTTAAACACCCGCTCACAGGAAACATAAAAGTTGTTTACGTCCACCAGTGCTACCATGATTCAGGGTTTTTTAATGACGTATGTAACCACTCCCCAGATGGTCAATTCGTCGTTTTCCTGAATTTCGATGGGCGGGTAAGCGGGGTTTGCCGCCAAAAGACGGATTCGCCCGCCCCGCATTTCGAGGCGTTTCACGGTGAACGTATTGTTTAAGTAGCACACGGCAACTGCCCCGTTGCCGGGTTTTACCGAGCGGTCAGTGATCAAAACGTCCCCGTCGTCAATGCCGTCGCCGGCCATGGAATCGCCTTGTACGCGCATGACAAAAGTGGCGTCAGGGTTTTTGATCAGTTCTTTCCTTAAATCAATTCGGGTTTCTAAGTAATCGTCGGCGGGTGATGGAAACCCGGCGCAAACCGAGCCATCCACATGGATTATTAAGATTTCATTGGTTTGGGCAAGGGCAAAAAGCCGACCCTCGGCTAAGGAATCTTTTTTCCTTTCCGTTTTCATAGTATCAAGTTTTGAAAGGGCAAAGGTAAATCAAATTGTTTTATATTGTTGGTTTTTTAGGTTGTCTGAACTATTATTTGTTTTATTTTTGTGATTGTCTGAACTATGATTTTTGTGATTGTCTGAACTATGATTTTTGTGATTTTTATGATTGTCTGAACTATGATTTTTATGATTTTTATGATTTTTATGATGTTATCAAAGCCGGGCACCCCGCGAGGGGGGAGTATGTTGAAGTGTGAGGGGGAGTGTTTAAAAATCAGGGAGGAGAGTGCCCCCACTCCTCGCTCCCGATTAGTAGGCTCCATGACCTCATATAACTCATAAAAATCACAAGAATCATAGTTCGGACAACTCATAAAAATCACAAGAATCATAGTTCGGACAACTCATAAAAATCATAGTTCAGACCATTCACAAAAATCATAGTTCAGACCACTCACAAAAATCATAGTTCAGACCACCTTGCATTTTCAAAAAACATCCCATAACTTTGAAAACGACTACACAATCACCTTAATCAAAAAAAACACCTTTCAAACCAATGATAAACGAACAGTACAAACACTCCGCACTCACCGCCAAGATTATCGGCTGTGCTATGGCCGTCCATAAGGCACTAGGCAATGGATTCCAAGAGGTTATATATCAAAGAGCATTAGAAATCGAAATGCGTTTGGCCGACCTCAGTTTCAGCAGAGAATTTGAAATGCCCATCTACTACCGGGAAGCAAACATCGGAACCAGAAGAGTAGATTTTTTGGTAGAAGGCATTATTTCCGTAGAGCTCAAAGCCATTTCAAGACTAGACGAAATCCATTTTGCCCAAGGCATCAATTATTTGGAAGCCTATAACCTGGAAGTAGGGCTCCTCCTAAACTTTGGTGAAATGAGCCTAGTTTCCAAGCGCCTAACCAACAAAAAATTTAAGCCACCACCGCTCCAATCATCATAAAAATCAGACAAATCATAGTTCAGACAACCTCATAAAAATCACAAAAATCAAAAGAATCATAGTTCAGACAACCTCATAAAAATCA
>CAZKBH010000063.1:0-22099 GCA_964550795.1 uncultured Saprospiraceae bacterium | reverse complement strand
ATCGGTTTTTGGGATGGCCTCTCTCCTGTACGAGGAGGGGGGCTTTTTTTATGGAAACGTGATTGAGATGGATTAAATTTCAGCATTTAAATTTGCAGAAGCTCTTTAATCGTTTAAGATGTTTTGTTTTTTAGATTTGTTAATCCGGGGCAAAGATTTACCAAGATTTAATTGACCAAAATATTTGGCTAACTTTGCGCCTTTAAAAGCGTGTTTATCCAACTGAACGATCGCAAAATATGTCCCTCTCTCGTTTTAATGCTCTCCAGACGATGGAAACCCGTGTAGATTCCTTTCCACTTGATTTGGGGGAAGGGGTTCCGGAAAACATCGCATCCTACTTCGCCGAAAACGTCTTTACCGACGATGCCATGCGAAGCCACCTCCCGGAAAATGCCTACTTAACGGTCAAAGCCGCAGTGCAAAACGGCCAAAAACTTAGCCGCGACATCGCGGATGTAGTGGCCGTTGGCATGAAAAAATGGGCAGAATCCCATAATTGCACCCACTTTGCCCACTGGTTTCAGCCTTTGACCGGAAAAACGGCCGAAAAACACGACTCGTTTTTCACCCTCACCCATGATGGCCGCGTGATCGAAGAGTTTACCGGTTCGGCCTTGGTACAACAAGAACCAGACGGCTCCTCGTTCCCCTCTGGCGGGATGCGCAGCACTTTTGAAGCGCGTGGATACACCGTTTGGGATCCTTCAAGCCCGGCGTTTATCATGGCTGTTGGAGAGGGCAAAACCCTTTGCATCCCCACGATTTTTGTAACGTACGGTGGCGAAGCACAGGATTATAAGTTGCCACTGCTTCGTTCACAAGCATTTTTGGACAAAGCAACCGTCCCAGTGGCGCAGCTGTTTGACAAGGAGGTGACCAAAACAACCGCGACACTTGGGTGGGAGCAGGAATATTTCCTCGTGGACGATGCGCTTTACAATGCTCGGCCCGATCTGGCGATGACCGGTCGCACGCTTCTGGGTCGCCCCGCTGCGAAACACCAACAGTTGGAGGACCACTATTTTGGCTCGATTCCAGAGCGGGTGTATGCCTACATGCGCGATCTCGAAACGGAGTGCCATAAGTTGGGCATTCCTGTACGTACGCGCCACAACGAAGTGGCGCCAAGCCAATACGAGTTGGCACCCATTTACGAAGAAATCAACGTGGCGGTGGATCACAATCAGCTCCTGATGGACTTGATGGAACGTGTGGCTCGCCGGCATAAGTTGCGGGTATTGTTGCACGAAAAGCCCTTTGCAGGGATCAATGGTTCAGGGAAACACAACAACTGGAGCTTGGGAACCAACACAGGCGTAAACCTCTTGTCGCCGGGCAAAAACCCAGGCACGAACCTCCGGTTTCTTACCTTTTTTGTCAACACCATCGCGGCGGTGCACAAATATGCCGACATCCTGCGGGCAAGTATCGCCCACGCCGGAAACGACCACCGCTTGGGAGCCAACGAAGCGCCACCTGCCATCATTTCTGTGTTTATTGGCGAAGCAATGAGCAAATTGCTCGATCAGATTGCCAAAGGAGACAGCACGGATGCTAAAGAAGTGAAACGTGCGCTCGATTTAATTTCCAAATTGCCCAATCTGGAGATGGACAACACAGACCGCAACCGTACCTCTCCGTTTGCATTCACGGGAAATAAATTTGAAATCCGCGCCGTAGGCAGCAGCCAAAACTGTGCCGGACCCATGGCAGTGATGAACGGGATGATGGGTTTACAATTGGTTGAATTCATGACGGATGTGGATGCTTTACTGGCGAAAGGTGTAGCCCAGGACGAGGCCATTCTTTCGGTACTGAAAGGTTATATCCGTGAATCCAAGGCCATTTGTTTCGAGGGCAATAACTACTCAGACGAGTGGAAAGCGGAGGCCGCAACACGTGGTCTGAATAATTTCCCGACAACCCCGGAGGCACTGGATGTGCTGGGCCAAAAGTTAGCGCAGGATTTTTACAGTAAATCAGGCGTGATGAGCAATGTGGAATTGGAGGCATTTCATGCCGTACAATTGCACAGTTATTGTACCAAATTAGACATTGAAGCCAAAACGCTGGAGGAAATTGTAGTGACGCAGGTGCTGCCCGCAGTAATGCGTTACCAGACGGAATTGGCACAGAATATCAACGCGTTGCGTTCTATTGACATGGTGCAAAGCGCCCGCACCCAGATAGATTTGGTGAAACGAATTGTGACCAACGTGGAAGCTATTCAAACCGGCATGAAAAAAATGCACGAAGCCTACGAACGTGCCCACCATGCCACCGATATCCGCGTCGAGGCAGGTATTTTCTGCCATGAAGTGAAGCCGCAGATGGATGCAATCCGCGACGCGGTAGATGATCTTGAGGCTATTGTGGACGATCAGCAATGGCCACTGGTGAAGTACCGGGAGCTGTTGTTTATCCGATAATAATTAGAAGAACATGCAATTATCCGAAGAAGATACCCTCAATCTTAAGCGCAAAGTGGAGCGGTACAAAGAAGTACTCCAAAACACCATTAATTACCGAAAATCCTGGAAATCAACGCTTCGAAAAAGAATCTCCGAGCAGTTGCGTGCCCTGGCCGCCGCAGGGGGGCTGGACGCAAAAGTTGAAATTCGGGACGACATTAAAAACCTGGAAGCGGTGGCGCTAACGCTCGGCGTGGCCGAAAGTGGACTTGGGGAGCCTGTTGGTAATGGCCTGCGCCGTGACCTGATTAAACAGAACGGCTCGCTCGTGTACCAACAACTTTTTAATGGCAAAATTTTGGTCCTGATCAATTTCCCCTTTATCGAGAAATACGGGCAGCCACAGCCGCCCAAAACCATCGCGATTTATCGCCCGGAGGAATTGAAGGAACCCTACTTCACCCGACACGTCGAAACGTTTGTGACCGATGTAACCGCTTGGGAAGATTACGACGACGATGAGGTTTCTGAGCCAAATCAGCGCATTGGATTCAAGATGAATTTTGAACAGGAAGAAAAAGCCTAAGTTTTAGGTTCAATAATCCACGACATTCCCCACCGGGTTTGTTTTTTTCTTGTGCGCCAGCACCAGTTGGTTGATGCGCTGGAGCATAACCTCCTGCCCCTCGTAGCGGGCATACAAGGTGACCGGAAAGCTTTTTTGATTGGGGAAAATACATTCCACTTCGCCATTCACAAAGGGGCGGCGGGGTTTACCATCGCCCAAATCCAATTCATAACTCGGCCCGGTGGTGGACTCAATGAGGAAAAACTTGAAAGGCTGCCCGGCTTCGGGGAGTTTATCGGTGGCGAGTAGTTTGCCTGTAATTTTTTGAAACTCCGCAGAAGTCTGTGCGTCGCTGCTGACCTGTTGACTTTCGGCTTGTACGAGGGCTTTTTGGTCGGTGACCGTAGGGCTTTTTTGCGCAAATTGAAGCGCCGCAAGTCCGGCCAATCCAAAAACCGCCAAAATGACGAGCAAAATCGTCTCGCGATTAAATCCTTTATTTTTTGTCATAGCCGTTTTTGAAAATTAATCAGCGAAGGTAAGTCGAGTTCCCGTGCTCTTTTAGGGATGCCCGCTATTTCACAAAACGATCGTCCGTCAGCGCTTCGAGGAAGATTTTTAGATCTGATTTTTCCTCAGGAGTAAGGTTGAGTGGGGTATTCAGCAAACTATCCCGATTAAAAGCTCCGGGGACGAATTGGTTCGGGGAGTCGTAAAATTCGATGACTTCTTCCAGGGTTTTAAACATGCCGTTGTGCATATACGGCGCGGTAAGTGCCACATTGCGAAGCCCCGGAACTTTGAACTTTCCGAGATCGGTGCTATCGCCCGTAACGTCAAACCGGCCCCGATCGGCGAGGTTGCGTCTGCCCGTAAACAGTCCCACGTTGCGGAATTCATCGCCGGTAAAATCAGGGGAAAAGTGGCAATCAAAACATTTCCCTTTGTTCATAAACACTTCGCGCCCGCGGACGGCCGCCTCACTCATGCCGCCGGGTTTGCCCATCATCCAACGGTCGAAGGGCGTATCAGAGGTTTCCAAAGTGCGCACAAACGCAGCCAAAACGGCGGCCAGTTTGTCAGCATCTGCCGGGCTGCCATAAAGCTGCTGCAAAGCCGAGCCATACACCGCATGTTGCCCCCAACGCACAGTCACTAGATCCAGGGTAGCCCGCATTTCCATCGTATCTTGAATGGGCATGAGCACCTGCTGTTCCAGGGTAGCTGCTCGGCCATCGTAAAAGAAGTGGGCGCGTGTGGCCATGTTTGTAATGCTTGGGCTGTTTCGGCGGCCCAAACGTTCACCCACACCTTTGCTAAACAAAGCAGTATCACAAAAAGCAAACGCAGGGATATGACAGGACGCACAACTGATCGTGCTGTCGAGCGAAAGCAGCGGGTCTGAAAACAAGCGTTCGCCGAGCTGCTCTGGCGTTTGAACCGGTTGAGATGCAAAGGAAAACAACACCAACGCGAGTGCCGAAAATGCCCAAAATGCGGAACGGTTTTGCATGATCGCAAAGATAATTACCGATGAAATGGAAAAATAGGTATTGTGAAAGCGTTTGGCTTTTTGATGGAGTGACGACATTTCACCTGAATAGACTTGGCAAATTAGGTCGCGTAAGGTTAGGATGCTTAACTTTGATTCCTAAAATCAATGCTCAAAAAATACTGTCTATGCGCCAATTTTCCACCCTTTTCCTGCCAATTTTCCTCGTTTTGTCGGCCAACAACGGTCTTTTCGGCCAAACACCGGCTCCTGATTTTACAATCACGACCACCGACGGGCAAGTAAAAAAGCTGTATCAAGACTATATTGACCAGCAAAAACTGGTCGTAATCAATGCTTTTTTCACTTCTTGTCCGCCCTGCGCCACCCACGCACCGCACTTTCAAAGTCTGTACAATTCGATGCTGATTAACTACCAGGGCCAGGTAGAGTTTTTGTTGCTCATTACACTTTTGAGCGATTCAAACGTAAAGGTTGGGCAATATAAAACGACCCGCGGCCTCACGATGCCGGGTGCTGGCAACGACGGTGGAAGCATTGCCGCCCTGCAGCCCTATCTCAATGGCTTGTTTGGCGATTTTCAAGGCACGCCTACCTTTATTGTAATTGCGCCCGGCACTGGGGAAGTGTTTTTTGATATTCGTGGCAACTCACCCAGCCAGACGATTGCCCTGGTTCAGGCTAAAATTGAGGAACTTTTACCCAAGGATTGCAGCATCAAAGACCCCTTTGGATATTTCCTCGAATCGGTGCAAATGCAGGTAGAGTCCCCCAGTTTTGATACCTCGTTTGTGGTCGAAGGAAGCTACAATCTTTCGGAAGTTGCTTCGCTCCAAAACAGAAGCTATACGTTGAAGCCATACAAATCTGGCAATGCGTTCGGCCTGACTACCTTTGATTTGGTATTGATTTCCAAACATATCCTTGGCATTGAGCCCTTCCTCTGTCCTTGGCAACGCGTGGCCGCGGACGTGAATTGCAGCGGCAGCATTACCACGTTCGACATAGTGATTGCGCGGCAGTATATTTTGGGTATTCGCGATTCGCTTCCCTGTGGCTCCTGGCGGTTTATGCCCGATTCCGCAACGCTTTCCAATGGTGCTTGCATGGATTTTGTAGGCGTTCCAATGGGCGATGTGAATGCTGGAATGTGTGAGGATGGTTTGGTGGGGGAGCATGCTGACGAACGCGCTCCGATGCAGGAACTCTATTTTCAAGATCAGTTATTGCAGCCCGGCGAAACAGCCAAAGTTGAGTTGTTTTTGGGCGAAAACGCGCAGCTGGATGGTTTTCAATTTAGCCTTGATTTTGTACGAAACAATCTGATAATCAAGGAATTGTCCTCCAATTCGCTCCAGAATTTTGATGCCGAGTCATACCATCTGAACGAGCACGGATTGTCTGTTTCCTGGATTCAACCAAACGGCCAAATGCTTGCGGCCAACGCACCCCTGCTGACCCTTGAACTGCTTGCGCCACAAGGCGGGCGACTCTCAGAATTGCTGCGATGGTCAGCAGATTTGGCACCCGAAGCGTATGATTCCAAGGGGGCAATTCGGCCACTTCAACTGACGGCCCTTCCAGCAGCATCTTCGTTTATGGTGGTTCCCAACCCTGCGAAGGAGCGTTTTACCCTGCACGTACAGGCAGCGCAAACCGGCGATTATTGGGTGCAAATTATGGATGTACGCGGCCAAACAGTTCTGGCAAAATCTTTTGCGGTTGTAAAAGGCAGTAATCGCCTGGACATTGAAATGCCTGCGCAATCGGCGGGGCTTTATTTTATCAACCTGAACGGGGAAACTTCTGGCAAAGTGCTGATGCAGGATTGAGCAGATCTTGTAGTATCTAAGCGGTGGTATGGCCTTCAGGCCGTCGGGAAGCGCGCCATTTATGGCGCAGAAGCATGTATAAAGGGGCGTAAACGCCCCTTCTCCCGACGGCCTGAAGGCCATACCACCGCTTTTGGCTCACGTGTTACAACCATACCAGTTTTTCAATTGTTTCATCCGTCAAAAGCAAAAAACATGGAAAAGAACACTCAAAACTGGAACGAACTTACCCCAGAGGAAGAATACGTCATTGCTCAAAAAGGTACGGAACGTGCTTTCACAGGCGAGTACAATAATTTTAAGGGCAAAGGATACTTCAAATGCCGACGCTGCAACGCGCCCCTGTACAACGCTTCAGATAAATTTGACAGCGGCTGTGGTTGGCCCTCTTTCGACGATGAAATTCCGGGTGCCATCCTGCGCCATACCGACATTTCTTTTGGGATGAAACGAGTCGAAATCGTGTGCGCCAATTGTGAAGGCCACCTCGGTCACGTTTTTGAAGGCGAACGTATGACCGACAAAAATACCCGGCATTGCGTGAATTCCTTGTCTATTCGTTTTGTGGCGGAATAGATTCTAGGCAGTGCGCAATTCTTTTCATAAAAGGGGAAGCAATAGCGTTCATTGGTACAACAACAAGAGCCATCTCGACACGTCGAGATGGCTCTTGATATTTGTAGCGAAATAAATTTCGTGTTGACTTACAACATCGCTTCAATGATGTTCTCCTCCGTCACGCCCTCTGCCTCGGCTTTGTAGTTGCGCACAATGCGGTGACGCAGCACGAGACTGGCAATGGCCTGCACGTCCTCGATATCGGGGGAGTATTTGCCCCGGATGGCGGCATGGCATTTTGCACCCAAGGCCAGGTATTGGCTGGCGCGTGGACCTGCACCCCAACCGAGGTAGTTATTGGCCTCTTTGGTGGCGCGTTCGGTGCCGGGGCGGGTTTTGGAAACAAGCCCCACCGCGTACTCCAACACGTTGTCGCTGACCGGTATTTTCCGAATAAGTTGTTGATATTCTTTGATTTGATCACTGCTTAGAATGTGTTTCAGTTCGATATTCCGGGAGGATGTAGTATTTTTTACCACCTCTACTTCCTGCTCGTAGCTTGGGTACGTGAGCGGAATATTGAACATAAAACGGTCCAATTGCGCCTCCGGAAGCGGATAGGTTCCTTCTTGCTCGATGGGGTTTTGGGTGGCCAATACGAAAAACGGCGAAGGCAAATCATGGCGCTGACCGCCTACGGTGACGGAACGCTCTTGCATGGCTTCCAACAAAGCCGCCTGGGTTTTAGGCGGGGTCCGGTTGATCTCATCCGCCAACACGATGTTGGAGAAAATTGGGCCGCGCATGAAACGGAAATGCCGGCTTTCATCCAAAATTTCAGATCCCGTGATATCCGAAGGCATCAGGTCGGGCGTGAACTGGATGCGTTTAAAGTCAAGGTCTAATACCTCGGCGATGGTGCTAACCAATAGGGTTTTAGCTAGGCCGGGGACTCCAACGAGGAGTGCGTGACCATTGGAAAAAAGTGAAATAATGACTGCCCGCACCACTTCATCCTGGCCCACAATGACTTTGCCAATTTCGGCTGAAAGATCTTTGTATGCCTGTGCGAGCGCGTCCACTGCTTCAACGTCCGATTTGTGATTTGCCATTGTATGGTTGTTTACCCGCCGTAGCTTTAGCGAAGGAGGGGTGGTTGGTATATTGGTGATTGGTGGAGTGGTGATTGGGGGGACAAAAGTAGCCAAACACGGGATGCTTAAAAATGTTCGGCTGGAAAAGACATGTTAAAAGCACAGAATAATCGGCGAACGATCATCCCGCGTAGAGTTTTAGACAATTTCCGCACAAACAGGAGGAACCAAATTGCCGCTTTAGGGTCTCGTGGGTGGCCGGGTGGATGTTGTTGAGCGCTTTGCACCAACAAGTCTCGTCGGTATAACAGAGGAATTGTTTTTTGCAGCGTGGGCAGTCGTTAGTGAAAGTTCCCTCGTCCTGCACCCAGGCTGCTTCCACGGTTCCGCTGATGGCTTGGTATTGCTCGGGGTTTTTCATGGCCCGCATCTTGGTGCTGATGGGTGGGTTGAGTTTCCGCACCTGCACTTTGATGCCCATCATTTGAGGAAACTGGTGTTTCATCCGGCGGATAATGCCTGCTACCACGGTTTCCAGTAGTTTGCGCGGTTGTGCCATTTCGGCCATGCAAATTTGAAACACCGTTTCGTAGTTGACGGTAGTCTCTTCAATGCTATCAGATTTAGCTGCTATCGCGATGCCGGTTTTGACCTCCACATTGACCACGTAGTCTGTGCCGAGCAGTTGCTCTTCGGGATAAACCCCGTGAAAAGCGTGGAAACGCATGCCTTCAAGTGCTACAACTGCCATTTTTATTTGGAATTTTCTAAGGCATACGCAGCTGCGCCAATGATGCCCGCATTGTTGAGCAGTTTGGCTGGAACAACCCTTGCCTTGGTTTGAAGCTGATGTTTGTATTGCTCGAAATATTTGCTTTCCCCGCCGCCCAAAATGAACAGATCAGGCGAAAAAAGCAATTCGAGGTGGTTCAAATACTCATTGAAACGATCGGCCCATTCGCTTCGGCTGATTTTGAGCTTGGAGCGTGCGCCAGAGGAACACCAAGCTTCCGCAGATTTTCCGTGCTTCCAAAGTAAATGTCCAAACTCGGTGTTCGGGATCATTTCGCCCTTAAAAAACAAGGCCGAGCCTAAGCCCGTGCCAATGGTAATCAGCAAAACCAGGCCGTTTTCGCCCTGCCCAATTCCGTGGCGCATTTCGGCCATACCCGCAGCATCGGCATCGTTGGTCGCAAAAACGCGGCAGCCGCTGGCTTCGCCAAATACTTTCTCAATGTTGGTGCCGATCCAGTGTTTGTCAATATTGGCCGCGGAATTGGCCACGCCATTTTTGACAATACTGGGAAAACCACAACCCACCGGACCTTTGTAGTTGAAAAAGTCAATAATTTCGGCAAACGCCCCCGACATGGCTTTCGGCGTAGAAGGTTGCGGGGTCGGTACCCGGAAACGTTCGCCCTGCAATTTGCCAGTCGAAACGTCCACCACCGCGCCTTTAATGCCCGATGCACCAACATCAATTCCTAAAATATGCTGCATAATCTTAAAGTATGTTCACTTTTGTGAAGGTAGGCAATCTACTCCTCTGGAATAATGTTTTCCTCTTCGATTTCCTCGCCCGCTTCGCTGATGATTGATTTTTGCTTCCGGCGTTCGAGGGAGTTTGCGTGCATATCCAGGTATTCCGTGCGATTCCGAACAATCTCTGCGGCGAGATAAATGGCCTTAATCATGGACGTTTCATCCGCCTCACTTTTCCCCGCAATATCGTACGCGGTGCCGTGGTCGGGCGAAGTGCGTACCCCTGGCAGCCCCGCAGTGTAGTTTACCCCCGCCCCAAAGGAAAGTGCCTTAAACGGAACCAATCCCTGATCGTGATACATGGCTAGGATGCCGTCAAATTTATGGTACTGACCCGAGCCAAAAAATCCATCCGCCGGGAAAGGCCCAAAGGCCAAAACGCCCTTGTTTTTGGCTTCTTCAATCGCGACACGAACGATTTTGTCGTCTTCATCCCCAATCGCGCCCTCATCGCTGGCATGTGGGTTCAGTCCTAACACCGCAATGGTTGGCCGCTCCAGATTGAAGTCAATGCGCAAGGTTTCGGCCATAATGAGGATTTTTCGCAGCACCCGCTCTTTGGTAATCGCTGCGGCTACTTCACGCAAGGGGAGGTGGTTGGTCACCAAGCCCACCCGAAGCGTATCCGACACCATGAGCATCAGAGAGTCCTTGAGTTTGAATGCATTGGTGAGATATTCTGTGTGGCCAACAAAAGGGAAACCAGCCATTTGCATGGCTTTTTTGTTGATTGGCGCGGTTACGAGGGCGTCAATTTCGCCGGAATGGAGGTCTTTTACCGCGCGTTCGAGCGCTTTTTGCGCACATTCGCCCCCCACTTTGTCGGGCTTTCCGAGCGTGATGTTCACGTTGTCGTTCCAACAATTAATGACGTTTATGCGCTCAGCGTGGGCTTCTGCGGGGCTTTCAATAGAGTGGAACTGAATGTTCTCTTCCGAAATAATATTTTTGTGATAGGCGAGGACTTTTGTGCTTCCGTAAACGACGGTTTTGAACTTTTTTCCGATGTTTTTAAAGCCGATAGACTTGAGAATGACCTCTAAGCCGATTCCGTTGATGTCGCCGCAGGAAATACCGATGGTTATCATTATGAGTATTGTTTTTTCAAAAAGTTATACAAAAGTCGGACGCCCACGCCCGTGCCTTCTTTGGTCCGGTATCCATTGGCCGTTTTGAGAAAAGCCGGCCCGGCAATATCGAGGTGTAGCCAGGGGTAATCCACAAAATTTTCCAGGAATTTTCCGGCCGTAATCATGCCCGCATTGGAAGATCCAAGGTTTTTAAAATCCGCGATATTGCTCTTGAGTTCGTCGCCAAATTCTTTCCAAAGTGGAAATTCAACCATGCGCTCGTAAGTGGCAAAACCACTTTCTTCCAGGGAATTTTTGATTTCTTTGGAAGCCGTGCCCATGTAACAAATGACCTGATGTCCCAGGGCGCGCAGGGCTGAACCTGTGAGCGTAGCTACATCAAGTGTAAGACTTGGCTTATATTTTTTGGCATAGTGCAACGCATCGGCAAGAATAATCCGGCCTTCTGCGTCGGTATTGACCACTTCCACGGTTTTGCCGGATGCCATAGTGATGACATCTCCGGGGGCAAATGCGTTTTCGCCAATTCGGTTGTCCGTAATGGGAATCAGACCTACCAAACGCATGGGAAGATTCGTTTTGGCCGCAACAGCCAAAGCACCAATCACGGTTGCAGCGCCCGCCATGTCGCATTTCATGTAATCCATGGCTTCGCTGGGCTTTAGGCTCAGTCCGCCAGTATCGTACACCACACCCTTGCCAACCAGCACGATGGGCTGCGTGTTTTGGGCGTTTTCAGGATTCCATTCGAGTACACAAAAACGCGGGGGCACCTGGCTGGCTCGGTTGACGGCGAGTAAACCGCCCATTTTGAGGGCTTCAATTTTTTCTTTGCCCATGATTTCCGCCTGGAAACCAAAATTTTGGGCCGCCACTTCAATGGCATCCGCAAACTGTACTGCGCTGAAATGCGACTGCGGCTCATTCACCATATCGCGTGTCAGGAAAACCGCTTCGAGCAGGGCATTGGCTTCTTCGATCACAGCAGGACTGGCACAATCGGGGCCTAAACCAATTTCAAGGAGGTTTTTTTCGGCGGGTTTGGTAAAATATTTGAGGAATTGATAACTCCCAAGCGCCAATCCTTCGGCAAAAGCAAGCGCCCGATTCTCCGCACAGAGGTTTTGAACCTGGATTCGTTCTATTTTGTAACGACGTAATTCTCCTAACAATTCATTTCCCAGTAATCGCGCATCTTCCAGCGCGATATAAGGGTCTTTTTCGGGTTTTAAAATGCGCACAAAAACGACGCCTTCCGCCCGCAGGAACGAAAAACAGGTAACATCGTTGGCAATGGCATGACGTAGAAATGCAGATTCGCTGGGTGCAAGCTGCGGTTCGAGCGCGTCAAGCTGGTCTTTTTCAGCCAGCAGGACTAGATTATGGTAGGAGGAACCAGCCTCAACGGCGGCCAAATGGACTCGTTTCACAGCGCGGGATGCGATTAGTGGAAGGATATCGGTTTGAAAAGACACACAATGCTTGGACGTTCAAACCCTATTGGAATTTGTAAAAATGGTTTGCAAAGGTAGGTTTTTCCCGTCTAAATTTGAGCTATGTAAGGCAAATGCCCTTCGATTGAATTGCCTTTTTCATTTTATCCCCCCTACTTTTGCCCCAAAATTATCTGCGCATGAAAACTACGGTTCAATATTTTCTTTTCTGCTTCGCGTTGCTGCTGGTCAAGCCCGCGTCCGCTCAATCAGTGGCCATTGGGTCTTTGCGACCCTACCTCGATACTTTGTCGCGGGAACAAAAATTGGAATTACTCGAATACATGCGCCACCTCGGCTCCAGCATTGATCGGGAGGTCGCACAGTCGTTTTTACAACTGGAAACCGCTCAGCAGGAGCGCGCCATGCAGTTTATTCGATTGGAATTGATGCAAAAAAAAGGCGTTGAAACGGACACCCGAACTACCGTTCGCTGGGCGCAAGACACCATCCAGCTCGGCAAAGTGGAGGAAGGAGCGGTGCTGATTGACTCGTTTTTGGTGACCAATACTGGATCGCGGCCCTATGTCATCAAGGACGTGAAAGCCACCTGCGACTGTACCGTTCTTCGCCGACCCAACTACCCTTTGATGCCCGGAGAAACGGCTGCTATCCGCGTGGAATTCGACACCAGAGGTAAAATCGGCCGATCCACACCCGGCGTGGTCATTTACGACAACACACGTCCAAACGGGCGGCACATCGTGTACCTCAACGCCGAAGTACTGGCCCGTGAGAAACCGAAAGACAGTATGGGGAATTAGGAATATCAACCTTTATAAACCCTTATAAACCCTCATAAACCCTCATAAACCCTTATAAACCCCCATCAACCTAGGCTCCGCCTACTACTCCTGCCAGCCAAACCGCTCACCCAATTGTTTCTTGAGCGCGTTCATCTCGTCGCGATACTGGGCGGCACTGATGAAATCCAGGTCTTTGGCCGAGGCCTTCATTTTCTTTTCAGCGTCCGCTACCATTTTCTCCAATTGGCTGCGGGTGGCGTAAGCGACAATGGGTTCAGCTGCGAGGCTAATCTCCTCATTTTCAACGTAAAACTTGGTAGGCGCAACGTCGCGTACATCGAGGATACTGCGGGTGGCCAGGATTTGTTCCTTTGTTTTGGTTACCGTAGTGGGGGTAATACCGTGTAATTCGTTGTAGGCAATCTGGATGCTCCGCCGACGAGTGGTTTCCTCAATGGTGCTCCGCATCGAATCGGTGATTTTGTCGGCGTAGAAAATAACCAGCCCGTTCGAGTTACGCGCGGCCCGTCCAGCCGTTTGGGTCAAAGAGCGGGCATTGCGCAAAAAGCCCTCTTTGTCGGCATCTAAAATCGCCACCAAAGACACCTCCGGCAAATCAAGTCCCTCCCGAAGCAGGTTGACCCCAATAAGGACATCGAACTCACCCAGGCGCAGGTTACGGAGGATTTCTACCCGTTCCAGGGTTTCGACCTCCGAGTGGATGTAGCGGCAACGAATGCCGATTTTATCAAAATAATTGGCCAATTCTTCAGCCATTCGTTTGGTCAGCGTGGTTACCAGCGAGCGTTCGTCTTTTTCCACCCTTTTCTGGATTTCTTCCACCAAATCGTCAATTTGATGCAGCGAAGGACGCACTTCGATAGGCGGGTCCAGCAGGCCGGTTGGACGTACGAGTTGCTCCACCACCACACCTTCCGTTTTTTCCAACTCATAGTCGGCAGGCGTGGCGCTGACAAAAATCACCTGGTTAATCATGCCCTCGAATTCATCAAAGTTGAGCGGCCGATTGTCCATGGCCGAGGGCAGCCGAAAACCCCAATTGACGAGCGATTGTTTGCGCGCACGGTCGCCGCCCCACATGCCGCGCACCTGCGGAATCGTCACGTGGCTTTCGTCAATAATCATCAGAAAGTCGTCTGGAAAATAATCCAGCAGGCAGAACGGGCGGGTGCCTGGTTTGCGTCGGTCAAAAAAACGAGAATAGTTCTCAATGCCGGAACAATAACCCAGTTCTCGGATCATTTCGAGGTCGAACGAGGTGCGTTCCCGGATGCGTCGCGCCTCTGAAGAGCGGCCTTCGCTGATAAAATACCGCTCCTGGGCGGTCATTTCATCCTGAATATCGTGGATAATTTGGGTAATGCGGTCCTTGGGGGCCACATACAGATTGGCCGGGAAAATAGCGGCCGTATCAATCGCCTCAATGCGCCGTCCGGAGCTAAGCTCAAGGCTCTCGATGCTTTCAACCTCGTCCCCGAAAAAAATAACCCGATAACCGGTGTCCGCATAAGGCAGGTTAATGTCCACCGTATCGCCGCGAACGCGGAAGGTACCCCGGGAAAAATCGGTCTCGGTACGCGAGTACAAGCTGTCTGTAAGCGCGTACAGGAATTGCGTTTTTGCAAATTTCATCCCCTTTTGGAGCCGGATGATGCCTGTTTTAAAATCATCCGGATTGCCCATACCGTAGATGCAGGATACCGATGCTACAATGATAATATCACGTCTTCCGGAGAGTAAAGTACTGGTAGCCCGCAGCCGCAATTTGTCCACTAACTCATTGATTTGCAGGTCTTTTTCTATGTAAGTGTCGGATACGGAGAGGTAGGCTTCTGGTTGGTAATAGTCGTAGTATGAAACGAAGTATTCTACAGCGTTGTCGGGAAAAAAACTCTGCAACTCGCCGTACAATTGAGCGGTGAGGGTCTTGTTGTGGGTCAGGACCAGGGTAGGGCGGTTGAGTTGCGCGATGACATTTGCCATCGTAAAAGTTTTGCCCGAGCCAGTTACGCCGAGCAGCACCTGGGCTTGGTCGCCTTGTCGGATACCATTCACCAGTTGTTCGATGGCCTGCGGTTGGTCGCCCGTGGGGACGTATTGGGAGGTGATTTTAAAATCCATAGCAAGGGGCAAAAATACCTTCTGGGAACATTATTTCACACAAAAAGTTTTGATAAAAACAACATGAGCCACCCCGGTAACGGGATGACTCATGTGTAAGTTTATGCTAAAATTCTAAACGAAAAATCGTTCGGAATTAACGTTGTACCAATACACGACGGATAGCAGTTTCGCCATCAACCGTCACGCGCAGGAAGTAAGAACCTTGTGCCATGTTGCTCAGGTCAAGGTTTTGGCTGAGGTTGCTCAGCTTGCCAACGTTGAGGTTTTGCAGTGTCTGGCCGAGGGTGTTGAGTACTTCAATGCGCACATCGGCAGCAGTAGCCAAGGCGAGGTTGAGGGTTACAACACCAGCAGTTGGGTTCGGGCTAACCACGAACGACTGAATCGAAGCAGGATCTTCCGTGCCTACCGTTACTTGTACCGTAACGATTGCAGGCTCAGAGCACTGGTCGCTAACAGTTACAGTGTAAGTGCCCGAAGGAACATTGTTCAAGTCTTGGGTCGTTGCGCCATTGCTCCACTGGTACGTGTAAGTTGCGTCGTCGCCGATGATATCACCGATACCGCCGCCAGGAGTCAGGTTAACAGAACCATTGCCAGCCACTGCCGTAGCCGTAATATCGTCCGTCAAAGGAAGGAATGCCATCTGTGTGGACTGGCCGATGAAGAAGCAGCCGTTGCTTGCATCTACGTCGAACAAGTTCACCGCAGGAGTAGCTGGGTCACCATCAACGCCACCCGCAACAATGATCGGAGTGATGTAGTACACATTGAATGGGAATGGGTTGCCAGAATTCACATATCCAACCGCAAATGGAGCAGCCAGGAAACCGGTGCTACCCACGAGGATATCGTTTGGTGTGGGCAGTATATTAGGATCTACTGGAGCAGAAGTGATGGCCCAAGCTATACCAAATACAGCACCTTCGTTTGGAATAACGTAGCTACCTGCGTCAACCGAAATGAGGTCAGCCAATTGGCCTGCTTCACAAAGGAATTGGCTGCTCACCGTGTAGTTGCCAATCTGGCCAGATGCGCAAGGAATGCTCGCTACTCTGGAGATTTCAATGCAATATTCACCTATAGCAATGGTGCCATTGAAGTTAAATGCATCAATCAACATGTAGTAGTTTTGTCCGGCAACCGTTTCGAGATCAACCCCTGAGCGCCAGTCTTGGTAAAGTGCGAAGTTGAGGTCGTCGTTGCAAGCTACTTCAGTAAGGTCGTTGCAGTCGTCACCGGAGTAGATGAGCATTTGTGTGTCACCTGGATCTTGTTGTGCTACACCAATGTAATTGGTAGCGTTGCAAGGCACGGTTTCGATGTGATATTCTTCGCCATCACCCACAAATGTAAACCACATGGAGGTGTTAACAGAAGGCTCTTCCCAGCAATCTACCGATGCAGGGTCAGAAGCAGATACCGTCAGACCAGTGTTGTCAAAAATACCCGTAGTTTGAGTAGTTGGTTGACCGAAGAAAAGAGTAAGGTCCACCGCAGCGTCACAAAAGTCAACATTGTACACCAAGGCTGGCAGTTGTACAAACTCCACATCATCAATGTAGTTGGTGTGGTTGTTGTCAATACCAAAGAAGTCAATACCACCGAGATTGTTCGGGTAGCCCATTTTGTGGACGTATTGGCCATCCACCCAAAGGGTCAGGAGGTTGTTGTCGAGGTCAATGATATGACGCACTTCAAACCACTCATCGCTTGGGTAGGTGAACTCAGCGAGGCTTGCACCGGCTCCGATCTGGATATTACCCATATTATTGGCACCAAAGAACGCGTCTAAGTTCCAAGCGCCCGCGCCAATTGGTACTACGTTTTGGATGTTGTAGTAGGCTTGTTTGCCTGCTGGGACGTAATACATCCACTTTAATTCGTAGCGGCCTGTGGTTCTGTTTCCAAGTCTTAACACCACGTCTTGTGGGCCACCGCCTGCAGCAGTGGTCAAAATTTTGAACGAATTAGGTCCAGAGTTGGCTTGTTCGGTCGAGATGATGCCGTCTTCAGCACCACCCAAACCTCCACCACTCCAGGTAGTCCACCAGCTGTTAGCAGCACCGTTTTGCGCTACGTTTTGTTGCGCAAGGCGCTGCGTCGTGTTGTACTGATCCATGTTGTCGCAGACAATCTTGTTTGGATTGGCTTCGCAACCAAACTGGCAAGCGCCACATGCGTCAAAACAAACTGCCGGAATCGTAATGTCTTCCGTGCCAACGGTCAGCGTACGGTTGAAACCGCCAAAACCATCGTCCACGCCGCAAGCAGCCTGGCCCATTTCCCAACCGGCAATACCGTTTTTGAATTTGTACAGGTGATCACTGCCTTCTTCCAAAGGAACTGTGATACTCCAGATTCCGTTACCGTTGTCTGTCATGGCCGCATCAGAGAAGCCATTGAAAGTACCCGCAAGGAACATGCCTGCAGGGTCAACGGTGATCAGGTTTGCGTCCACCTGGAACGTTACGTCATGCACCGGAGTAACAAACTCGTACATAGCGATATCGTCCACCTTCCAGTGATACTGGAAGTCCCCAACATAACGGAACTGAATCCACACCTGGGGTTGGTTGTCAGCAAGATCGAGGTCAATGTCCAACACACCTTCTGCCACGGCGTTAACCGGGATTCCCTGTAGGATTTGGAAGTAGGTAAAGTTAGTGCCGTCGGTGCTGAAGCCAACCTGAATGTCGTTTTGGTCAAAATAGGCGTACTGGAGATAAAAGCTCATGTGTACGTCTGTTTTACCAGAACAGTCAATAGGGGTAGAAGGCCCGGTGAGCGTCACGTCGTGCGGATTACCGCCTCCGTTTGCATCAGAATTGAAAAGGTAGTAACCGGTAGCACCTGTTGGAGCGCCAAAAGCAGGGAAGCCATTGAAGCCAGCCATCAAGTTGGTGGTCCAGGTCCATACTTCAGCACCAGGATTGGTGCCGCCGTGCGTCCAGGTACCGGCATCGAAAGTTTCCGTCCAGAATGGCGCCTGGGCGACAGAAACTTGTGAGCCGAGTGCGAGCATCAAGATCGCTACGAGGCTTTTAAATGTCATTGTTTTTGCCATGAGAGAAAAAAATGAGTTAGGTTAACAGTAAAACATGATTGTGTTAGAACCGCCAAAATTCTGGAAAAGAATTCGGAAGGGCTTGTATTGTAGCGCGGAATTTTATCAAACGCGTTTTTTTAACAAAAAAGAATGCGTTTTTCGCTGTGCTATTGGGCAATTTTGGGCTAACAAGGTACGCCATAAATCCCGATCTGGATTGAAAATTTGGCAGAAACGTCGGCTTTGGTCATTCTCGTGTAATATTTCAGGCACGAATTGAAGGGATTCTCGGGTTCATTAACCGGAACCAAAGCGGGGGCAAAAGTGCCAGTACAATGCTGGTCGGATAGCCATACGGCAGTTGTGGACTTTCATCCATGTGTCGCAGAATTTGATATTTGCGCGTAGATTTAAAATGGTGATCGCTGTGGCGGGTGAGCTCGTAAAGGAAAATACGCCCCAGTTCATGGTTGCTGTTCCAGGAATGACGCGGCGAAACTGGCTCAGGCCGACCGTTTGGTAATACCGCTCGTCGCAGTCCGTAATGCTCAATATAGTTCACGGTTTCTAGCAGCAGGAAGCCAATAATGGCCACCCCAAGGGCTCCCAAAAATGATTTCCAGCCTAAAAACGCAGCAATACCCACAAGCCAGGTCGTTTGAAAAATGGAGTATCGAAGCATCGCATTGTCCCAACTTAATGTTTTTTGGCCGTTTTTGGACAGTCGTTCGTGTTCCAAAGCCCAGGCGCTGCGCCAGGATCCTGTTACAGATCGGAACCAAAAGGCAAATAAAGTTTCCCCCAATCGGGCGGAAGCCGGGTCCTCGTCCGTGGCTACATTTTTATGGTGCCCCCGGTTGTGTTCCACAAAAAAATGTTGGTACAGCGTGGGGAGCAGCATGAGTTGTGCGAGCCATTGTTCGCCACGTTTGGCGCGGTGCCCCAGTTCATGGGCTACATTAATGCCATTGGCGCCAGCCACAATGCCCACGCTGAAAGTTAGTCCGATTACTTCAATAGGGCTTGGGGTGGCCTTCGCTACCAACCACAGATACCAGCCCACGATGCCGAAAAGCAAAGGGGCGTTTGCATATAAAAGGATATCGAAAAACAGGTTTTTGGATCGTTGATCCGCCTGATTATCAGGCACATTTTCCGTAGATTCAGCGGTAAAAAGTTCAATCAGAGGGAGCAGGCCAAAAACTAAAATCAGCGTGCCCCAGACCCAGGGACCTTGCCAGGCCAGACCCAGGATTGCACTCGCAGGTACGAGGTAAGCAGCGGTGTATTTTAAATCATTCATCTAATATTTTCCATTGAAGGGCAGCTTTTACAAGGCCGGCCGTATTGCGTGCGCCGAGTTTGGCGAGCAAGGCCGCGCGATGGCTTTCTACCGTTTTTTCGGAAAGGAAAAGTTGTGTGGCGATTTCAGGGGTGGTGCGCTCATCCATAATAAGGTGTAGTACCTCCTTTTCGCGGCGACTAATCTTGGGCGGTTCTTTGGGCGCATTGGCACCCGCGCGATGGTGCATCAGGCCACGCATCACCACATCCGTCACTTCTTTACTAAAATAGGTTTTACCCGCAGAAAGGGTACGAATCGCGTGGCACAGCTCGGCTTTCCCAGTATTTTTTAATACGTAGCCTTGCGCGCCCAGCCCAAGCATGGCAGAGATATAACTTTCCTCGCTGAGCATTGAAAGCACCAGTATTTTCAAATCGGGTAATTCGGCCCGGAGTTGTTTGCATACTTCTAAGCCCGATTGGTCGGGCAAATTGATGTCGAGCAACAACACATCGGGCGGATCTGCAAGTACACGCCGGAGGGTTTCGGCGGCGGTGGTGGCTTTGCCTACGAGGGCAAAATCTGCCTCCCCTACCAGCAGGCTTTCCACCCCTTCGGCAAACATTACGTGGTCATCTGCAATAAAAATTCGGATCATGGGCGGGTAACGACGTTGGATGTTCGATTATCTGCGGTCAAAAGTACAACGAACCCAGCGACCTTGTAGCCATAAAAAAACAGCCGATTAAAAAATGCTAACCCTTACTTCAGGGAACAAAATTTAGGCAAGCGATTACCTTTGCCCGTAATTTCCAATCATTACTCAAAGCTACTTTTCAATACAATGGATTTTCGCATCGAAAAAGACACCATGGGCAAGGTGCAAGTGCCAGCCAATGTTTACTGGGGCGCACAAACGCAGCGCTCTATCGAGAATTTTAAAATTGCCCGCGACACCAATCGGATGCCCATCGAAATCATCCGCGCTTTCGCATTTTTGAAAAAAGCTGCAGCGCTCACGAACTTTGAGGCAGGCGTGTTGCCCAAGGAAAAATGTGACCTCATCGGCCAGGTCTGCGACGAAATTTTGGCTGGAAAGCTGGACGATCAATTCCCGCTCGTCGTTTGGCAAACGGGTTCTGGAACCCAGAGCAACATGAACGCGAACGAAGTCATTGCTTACCGCGCACACGTGATCCAGGGCGGACAACTGAGCGACGAACAAAAATTCGTGCACCCCAACGATGATGTGAACAAAAGCCAGTCGTCCAACGACACCTTCCCGACGGCCATGCACATCGCCGCCTATAAAATGCTCCTGGAAATCACCATTCCCGGAATTGAAAAACTCCGCGATACGCTCCAGGCCAAATCAGAAGCCTTTATGGAGGTGGTAAAAATCGGGCGTACCCACTTTATGGATGCCACGCCGCTCACTTTGGGACAGGAATTTTCGGGCTACGTGGCACAATTGAACCACGGCCTCCGCGCCATCCGCAATTCCCTCGCGCACCTTTCAGAACTCGCACTCGGCGGCACGGCGGTAGGCACAGGCATCAACACCCCCGAGGGTTATTCGGAAAATGTAGCACGACACATCGCCAGCCTGACGGGATTGCCCTTCGTGACTGCTCCCAATAAATTTGAATCGCTTGCGGCCCACGATGGGATTGTGGAAGCCCACGGCGCACTGAAAACTGTGGCCGTGAGCCTGATGAAAATCGGCAACGACATTCGGATGCTTTCCTCTGGTCCACGCTCGGGTATCGGCGAAATTTTTATCCCCGACAACGAGCCTGGCTCCAGCATCATGCCTGGCAAAGTGAACCCAACCCAATGCGAAGCCCTCACCATGGTGGCCGCGCAGGTCATGGGCAACGATGTAGCGATCAATATCGGCGGTTCCAACGGGCACTTTGAACTCAACGTGTTCAAACCGGTAATGATCTTCAATTTCCTGCATTCCGCCCGACTCATCGGCGAGGCTTGTGTGAGTTTTAACGACAAATGCGCGGTGGGCATCGAGCCATTGCACGAAAATATTGCCAAACACGTCCACAATTCGCTGATGCTTGTGACCGCGCTGAATACCAAAATTGGTTATTACAATGCCGCCGCTATTGCGCAAAACGCGCACAAAAAAGGCATCACGCTCAAAGCTTCGGCCCTCGAATACGAATTGCAGGGACTTGATTTTAAACACATGACTTCTGAACAATTTGATGCCTGGGTACGGCCCGAGGATATGGTGGGGCGGTAGTACGGCCTTCAGGCCATACCACCATTTTCAGCCCAGTGAGGCGGTGACTTCGAAGTCACCGCCTCACTACCGCTTCACCACCTTCCCCACAAACACCCGCTCCCCACTTCTTGCCGACACTACATACGGCCCACTCGCCAAACCACTCAAATCCAGCACACAATCCCCCGACGCACAGCCCTGCGAACGTACCACCCGGCCTGAAGCATCCGATAATTCCAGATGCCAGGAGCTTGAGCTTTGTGCGGCAGGAAGTAAGACCCGAAGCCAGTCTGTGGCAGGATTGGGATAAATGATCACACCAGCCTCGGGGGTCGGGTCCGTGCTACTAACCATTAGCTCCACTAATACTTCTGTACTAATACTACACCCATTTTTATCCGTCACCGTCACCGTATAAGTCCCTGCCACCAAACCTGCGATGGCCTGCGTGGTGCCGCCGCCGGGTTCCCATAGATAGCCGAATGGCCCCGTTCCACCCGAGATGGTGGTCACCACTGCTGCTCCGT
>CAZKBH010000062.1:0-23359 GCA_964550795.1 uncultured Saprospiraceae bacterium | reverse complement strand
CCGTGTGCCTCTTATTCCGTCGGCTCTGCCGACAAGAACAAATCGGCAGAGCCGATCAAATAGTGGGCACACGGCAGAGCCGTGCGCCAGCAGCGAGCCGTGCGCCAGCCGTGTGCCGTGCGCCAGCAGTGTGCCCTGCGCCAGAACCGTACGCCAGCGGACCGGACAAAAAAACGAGGTGTCACCTTGCCCATCGGAAGGTGACACCTCGTTTTTTATCCTAAAAATCAATCTTCTACTCGCAGTCGCGCTTCAACTGCCGCAGTTCTTCGCGGCTGTTTACGGTCACCAGCGAGCCATCGTCGTCCATTTTGACTGTAAGTGGGAACACGATTTTCGGGCGTCCCATAACTCCAGGGTTATTTTGCCGCCAGGTCCGAATCAACTGGTGAAGCGCCTGACGGTCGGCTGCTTCGGCGGTGGTGCCATCGGGGAATTCAACTGTAAGTGGGAATACAATCTCAAAACAAGACAATCCGTGTTGTCCGTGACCCTGTGGTCCGTGGTTACCAAAAGTAGCCCCGGCACAATCTGCGCGAAGTTGGCGCAATTCAGTCTCGTTTTCCACCGTGATCAGGTCTCCGTCTTCCGAAAGTACCGAGATTGGAAATTGAAACGCAAGGTGTGGACGAATGCCGTTGTGCGGGCGTGGTCCGCCGCCGTTGGCCTGAAAATAAGCGCGCAAGGCTTGTTTCACTGCTTCGTAGGAATCTACCTCCGCGGTGGATCCGTCGGGTAAAATAATCGTGACAGGGAAGACCAATTCGTAGCAGCCGAAACGGCCCATACCGCCGCGTTCCTGGGCACTGTAGAGGGCTTGATCCACGAGTTCTTCGGTGTTCGTTTCTTCGGATTTGTTGCAGGCTACCATGATGCTCATGACTGCAAGGAGCGGCAGAAAGAAAAATTTGAGTGCTTTTAACATGTTTGGTAAGTTTTGAAAAGTGAAATGTGGGAAGGGAATACGTTTAGAATGGCCATTCTACTCAGTACTTTGACGCATCGCTGCCCTTTTGAAGGTGAAGTGTTTGATGGATTAGGTCAGGGCGTTGGCCAAGGGTTGCATTTCAAAAAGAATTTTTTTTTCGTTGCGGAAAACAGCCTGAGGCTTTAAACATGAACCTAATCTAACTTGGAGTTCGCCTAAAACAACTGTTGTACTCCTTGCGCACAGAAAGACCTGCTGTGCAATTACAAAGCACAGGTGTCAACAACAGCCCAGCGGGCTGAAAAGTCCGCTAATAAACGAGAAAAACAGAGATTTGCATCGTGCACCCATAGACCTCGGCTGGAGTTTGGCAATTCGATTCCGAGACACAACATGAGGCGCGATGTTTTTTGCGACAATATATTTTGGTGGTCCCGCCATAGCGGGAACCCCGCAGGCGAGCCTGAACGTAAAGGGACATTGTATGGGATGCACGATTTTGTTCATTTTTAAATGTTTGAGCGATGTCGAAAAAACAAAAATCAACAGGTTCGTCTGTGAACATGGTGTCATTGCCTGTGGTCAACCCCCAAACAGCAGGGATTGATGTCAGCAGTCGGTTTCACATGGTCGCGGTAGGGCAGGACAAGGATTTAGATGTGGAGCAGTTCGGTGTCACGACACCTGACCTGCACACGTTGTGCCAGTATTTGCAAGTCCGGAACATCCAAAAGGTAGTGATGGAAAGTACCGGCTATTATTGGATCCCTTTGTTTTGGATGTTGCAGAGCTATGGCTTTGAGGTCATGGTCGTTAACCCTGCGGACATCAAGTGCTACAATCGTCCCAAGACGGACGTGCTGGATGCCTGCTGGATGCAACAGTTGCACACCCTGGGCCTTTTGAAATCTTCTTTCCAAATGGACAATTTTGGGGAGACGCTCCGCAGTTATGTACGCAGGCGGCGCAACATCGTACAAGACCGCAACCGTTATGTCAACCGGATGCACAAGGCCCTGATCTTGATGAATGTTCAGATCGGCACCCAGTTGACCGATTTGGGCGGTGCCAGTGGCATGGATATCGTTCGGGCCATCGTCCGTGGTGAGCGGGATCCCAAAAAATTGTTGGCCCATATCCGCAAGGGCGTCAAGACCCCTCATGAAGAACTCCTCAAAGCTCTGCAGGGCACGTGGCAGCCGCAGTACCTGTTCGAGTTGGGCCAGTTGCTACAGGTCTATGACCTGTCAACCCAACAGATGAAGGCATGCGACGCCGAAATCGAGTTGCTGCTCGAACATTGGTGCGGGGAAAACGGCTTCACGCCACCAAGCCCAAAAGAAAGGCCGACGGCCAGCGAAAGAAAGGCAACCTCGGGCAAGAACCTTCCGCCTCTGCGCCTCACCAAGATGCTCCGCATGGCAACGGGCACAGATGCCTTGGCCGTGGGTGGGATCAATGGCGGCTGTTTTTTGGACATAGTGGCCGAAACAGGCACGGACTTGCACCAGTTCCCTTCTGCCAACCACTATGCATCTTGGCTTGGGCTTGCCCCCAAAAACAAAAAATCAGGAGGGAAAGTCCTTTCCTCCAAGACGCCAAAACGGCCCAACCGCGCCGCTTATGCCTTCAGACAGGCCGCAAACGCCGTTGGAAGGAGCAATAGCCATGAACTCAAGCCTTTCTTCCACGCCATCCAAAAAAGAAAAGGATGGAACGGGGCTGTTACCGCCACCGCTAGGAAACTGGCCGTTATTTATTACAACATGGTCACCAAGCAAGAAGGGTACAATTACCAACCCTCTGAGGTTCAACAAGCACGAAGGAGGGCTGCAACCCTCAAAAAAATCCAAAAGTCTATCAAAGAACTACAAATAACTAACCAAGAACTCAATATAGCCGCTTAAACCTTTAATTACATAGAGTGCTGTTGACACCTGTGCTTTGTAATTGCACAGCAGGTCTTTCTGTGCGCAAGGAGTACAACAGTTGTTTTAGGCGAACCCCCAAGTTCTTTATAAAAACAAAACATGATTTGGTTGTAAGCGCAAGATTTCCTAATTTTTGACTTGGGAGACACCAACTTTTTGAACTAAACCTTTTTTCTCCGAATTTTTTAGCGCATCATGCAACCCCTCCTACGCAGGGATGACCTACCTTGGTCAGAGCGCGTGTGCGCATTGGACGAAAAAACATGACTGAACCCAATTTGCAAGCCTGCCTTCGCGGCGACCGACTTGCTCAAAAGCAGTTTTTTGAACAATTCAAGGGCAAAATGTTTGCCCTCTGTTTGCGCTATGCCAACAGCAGAGAAGATGCGGAAGATGTGCTTCAGGAAGGTTTTGTCAAGGTTTTTCGGGATTTGGGTCAGTACACGGGCGCGGGCAATACTGCCCTCCAACACCTACAAAAACAAAAACGCATGCTCCTGACCACTGAACTCGACGGTCAAGATTTCCCCGACGATTCAGCGCCGTACGATGCAGCGGAATTGCCAGCCAAAAACATGATCCGAATCCTGCAACAATTACCTCCGGGATTTCGCAGCATTTTTAACCTGCACATTCTGGAAGGCTATTCGCACCCGGAAATTGCCGAAATCCTCGGCATCTCGGTCGGAACTTCCAAATCGCAGTTGAATCGGGCCAAAGCACACTTTAGAAAACTGCTCGAAAACAGCCTAACTACTTGACCATCATGGAAGAAAATATACACGACGACAAACTCGACGACTATGTTCGCCAGTCGTTTGAGGACTACGAGGAATCGCCTCCCGCAGACATGTGGGGTAGGGTAGCGGCTGATTTGGAGCCCTCGGCTGAAGCGCCGGTGCCGCTGGTGGCATACCGTCGTTATGCCTGGCAGGCCATTGCCGCCGCGGTGATCCTGCTGCTGCTTTCAACCCTGGTTTGTGAACACCTTTATTATGAAAAACTGAGGGTAATGTCTGAAAAAGTGCTTTCAGGCACAGAAAATCAGCCTGAAAATGAAATAACAGGCGATCGAGCCCTCGAAGAAACAACTCCGGCCTTGTCAACCGACACTGAACCCGCGTTCACGGAATTATCCGCCGGGCAACTGAATCGCAAGGAAGCAGCAGTTGCCACGGCAAACGAGCTGTTGGAAAAAAAGGAAAACAAGGGTTCTGTTAACCGCTTGAACCGTTCCGAAAATGCCACAACTGGCTTGGAATCCTCGGTTTCTAAGCGGCAAAAAGATATCCCGGAACTGACTAATCATTCGCAACAATTAAAAGTTGCCAGCGACCCATCTCGGAATCCATTATCTTCCAGTTTTTCAGAAAAAAGCCCGCAAAACCCTGAAGAAATTGCTTCTTCCGAGGCGGAAATCGCCAACGAGGTCGTCGCGCAATTCAGCCTGGAATCCTCGGCCTTCGCTATGCTGGATGTTCAAAATCCGCCGGCTGCTCTGAGCCTCCGTTCGCTGCCAACGTCCATCTCCCCGCTTCAGGCACCTGCGGCCAATTTCCCCGCTCCGTCGCCGGTATCAATTCGACCCCATCAGCATTCCGGCGATTGGTATATGGGCGTTCATACAAGTTTGTTAAATGTAAATCAGACGGCGCGTACCCCGATGGCTCGTCCCGGTCGTTTTGTATTTGCGAACGAACCTGAAAACACCCGGATTTCCAGCGTTTGGTGGTTGAAAACAGGGAAAAAACTGAATACGCATTTTTTCCTGGAAACAGGGTTGGGCTATCAGGAAATGACCCATCGAGCGAGGCACACGGCCCGATTCCGGTATCGGGATGGCATTTTACAAGTACAAAATCCGCTGTTGCGCAATTTTGACTACGACCTCAACGCCTATGGCGGCACAGCCGAAGTAAGTATGCGGATGGAACAAACCACGCCCGGGATTGCGCCCTCCGACGACGATCCAATCATTTTGCGCATCAGAACCGAAGAGCGTACCACGTTTGTCCGGATTCCACTTTTGCTCGGGTATAAACTTCGTTCGGGTCGCTTGAGCGGGGTATTCAAAGCGGGGCTTTTGGGCAATTTTGTGCTGGAAAACGAAGTAGATATTACCACTCGAACCTCACAACATCCAAGGCTTCGCCCGGTGGCAGGCGCGGCTGGTTACACCGTTGATTTAAACCCACAAAAATTCTTTTTGGGCTATTGGGTCTCTGCTGGCGCGGAGTTTAAATTGGGCAAACACCTGAGTATTTTGGCAGAACCCGCTTTTATGGGCGATTTTCCACGCAACGATTCAAATAACCGACAACTGCCTGAACGTTTTTACCTGGGACTAAATGTTGGGGCAAATTATTATTTCTAGGCTTTAAACAGCAATTTTACCAGCAACTCGCTGCATCTTTGCCGCTCTACATTTAAGCACTGGTGGAAGTCTAAAACCAGTGCGAAGTCAAAAAGCAAGCATCGTATGCTCCACGAATACAAACTCCCCTCGCTCGGCGATGGTGTGAGCGGCAAAGTGACCGAAATCCTGGTAAAAACTGGCGACAAAGTGTCTCCAGAACAAATCGTAATTGTTGTTGGCACCGACAAGGTGGATGCCGAGATGCCCATTGACGTTGAAGGCGTTGTGGAAGAAATCCTGGTCAAAAAAGGCGACGAGGTTAGCGAAGGTACGCTCGTAATGAAAATCAAAACGGAGGCGGCAAGCGATGCTGCATCGGCACCCGCTGCGGAGGCTTCGCCCACGAAGGCCAGTACTCCTGAACCAGAAGTGCCCAAAACGCCTGCCCCTGCTCCTGAATCGGCTCCGGAGCCGAAAGCAACAGCCCCAAGCCCTGCGGCCCCAACATCCAGCAGCTCCGCAACCCTGCGCACATCCCCCCTGGCCCGCAAACGCGCCAAAGAACTTGGAGTGAACCTTGCAGAGGTTCGTCCGGCGGAGGGCGCTAACCGCCTTTCTTACAAGGATGTGGTTGATTTTGTAAAACACAAGTTGGATTCGGGAGGTGGTTCGGCAGCCGGTGGTACCCAGGTGGCCCGCAAAGCCTTGCCGGATTTTTCCAAATTCGGGGAAATCGAGCGCAAAGCACAGAACAACGTCGGGATTAAAACCGCAGAGGCTATGTCGTATTCCACCAATACGATCCCACATGCTTACATCTCAGAAAAAGTGGACATTACCCGCCTCGAAGCCTTGCGTCAGCAGTACAAAGAGCAGGTGAAAGCGGCGGGTGGCGGCCTCACGATGACGGCTAGTTTGACTAAAGCAGGAGCTATATTGTTGCGCAAAATGCCGCAGTTCAACGCCAGCCTTGATGTGGAAACCAACGAGGTGATTTACAAAAAATACATCAACATCGGCATTGCGGTGGACACGCCCAATGGCTTGTATGTGCCGAATATTAAAAACGCCGATCAGAAAAGTTTGACCCAGCTGTCTATTGATCTTTCTGATGTCGGAGGTCGTACCAAATCGGGTAAGATTACCCTTCCAGACATTACGGGCGGGACTTTTACGATTTCAAATATTGGCGGGATTGGCGGCACGAATATGCATTCCATCGTCAATTGGCCGGAAGTAGCTATCCTCAGCGTTGTTGCAGCGCAGATGGAACCCGTTTGGAACGAAGGCTCCAAAACTTTTGAACCCCGCATGATGATGCCTATGACTATTGGTTGGGATCACAGAGTAATCAATGGCGGCGATGCGGCGCGTTTCATGGTGGAACTGAAACAGATCCTCGAAGAGCCGTTTCTTGCCTGGCTCTGAGCCACTTTTAGGAAGCGAATTACTTGATTTCAACGCAGTAAAATACCACATGCTTCGCGTATTCGGCTGAATATCAGTCAAATGATACTGAAGCAAGCTTAAACCGCTACTAAACCGTCCCTTATAGCCCTTGTGGTTGTAAGGGACGGTTTGGTTGAGCTTAATTGGAGGAAGTTTTCAGAATAGCCGTCACAAAAATTGGAATTCTAACTTTTTTGTGGATTTTTGCCCCGCCAGACAAAAACTCCGCCATCGCTTGTTGGGTTTTTTTTGCAACACCTTCAAACGCTTATACAAGTATTGGGGGTTTGATTTTGAAATAACAACTTTTTTGAAAGAGCCGTCGGAGGCTCAAACACTCGGCTGCTTGTATTACCTCTATTTCTTGTAATTTCAGCCGATCCGCCGACAGGGGGGCGACTTTCATTTTTTAACTGCACAAATGATGTGCCAAGGCAGCGTTTCACTTGCTTCGGTGCATCTCCTTTCTTTTTGAGGAGAATCTGCTTAAACTTGGTTCGTTTCGTTAAAATTCAAAAACTATGAAGAAATTTTTCACACTATTTCTTACTCTTTTGCTTCTGGTCTTTTGGGGTAATCAGCTCGTTGCGCAATGCAATGGTGCGCCCTGTGCAGGTCCACCCCAACCGTTCGTGAATGCGCAGGATGCTTGTGTGCTGCCAGCTCCAAGTTCTTTGGACTGTTACTTTGGCTCGACGACTTTTGACCCGCCGATCTCTCTTCCTCCTTCTTGGTGTACATCCGTTGAAAACAACCACTTTTTTGCGTTCACAGCAGATGCGGCTACGGCTACATTCGAGATCTGTACGTATGGTTGTGGACAAGGCAGCGGGATACAAGCAGCGGTACTTTCTACTGCGGATTGTATCAACTTTCAGTTTGTTTCACCCTGTTTAGGCAATATTGGCTCTAACACTTGCCAAAATCTGGTAGCCAATGGCTTGGTTCCAGGGGAAGTTTATTATTTGATGATTGACGGAAATGCTGGTGCCGTGTGCGACTACTCCATCAATGGTGTGAACCCAACGATCAGCGGCCCAAGCTCTGGCGTTTGCCTTCCTTCAGCGGGGGTGAGTACCTATACAACCAATACAGTCTCTACATGGACCATCAATCCGCCGTCTGCAGGCAATATTCTAGGCAATCCGATAAGCACGACGGCAAGTGTGCAGTGGCTTGCACCTGGCCCTGCGGAGGTATGCGCGCAGTCACTGACCTGCCCGAACGCCCCCAACCTTTGTATTGAAATTGAAATCGGAGAAGACGTGATGTCGGAAGAGACCGTGGAGGTTTGTCAGGGTAGAACGGTAGTGTGTGCTGGCCGGACCTTTTCTGCCGGCGGTACTTTCCCCGTTGCGCTTGATTCTTATCTGGGCTGCGACAGTGTGGTGAATTGCATTGTGAACGTGATCCCTACTGTGACGTCTACCCAAGTGGTTCGGATGTGCCCATTTGGCACGGTGTCGTGTGCTGGGGAGGAGTTTTTCGCTCCGGGAACGTACCCTGTTACCCTACAAACTGAACGAGGCTGTGACAGTATTGTACGCTGCGTGGTAAGTCTGATTACAGTACCGAATATGCCCATGCAGAACATCAACCTTTGCGGACCTGCCCAAGTGGATGTGTGTCAGGGAACGGACATCTTGACAGAGAGTGGATTGTACGCGATCGTCTGCACAGGCTTTTTGGGCTGTGACAGTATTGTAAACATCAATTTGGCGATCATGGAGCCCGAGGCGGTTATCGCCCCGCCGGCGATTCTGGACTGCGGTGCAAACCTGATCGTGACGCTGGATGGGACTGGCTCGAATATAAATATGGCCAACGGGGGCTCGACCACTTATCGCTGGACGGGTACAGGGATTGTTGGTTTCAACAATCAATCCACTGTTCAGGTGAATCAACCCGGTGAATATTGCTTGATCCTGACGCATGGGCGGGGTGGAGTAGCCTGCTCAGATACGACCTGTGTTACAGTGTTGCAGGACGCAGGTATCCCACAATTGCCGGTTTTGACAGGCTTCCAAACGCCTTGCGCGGGTATGACTTTGGTTTACTCGGCCACCGCGACTGGTAATCCGCCACCAACTTCTTTCAACTGGACCCTTCCGGGCAATCACCCATTTACGGTTTTAACACCCTCCTCTATTGAGGTTACCTGGCTACAAGGTACTCCCACAGGTCAGTTGTGTGTGACTGCAAACAATTCCTGCGGCGCTTCTCCTCCTGCATGTATACCCATTTCTGTCGGTGATCAACCCATTCCGCCTGTGCCCGTGGGGCCAAGTTCTGTATGTACTGCTGGGGGAGATTACCTCTTTACGCTGGATTCTTTTCAGATTGGTACACAGTACTTATGGACGGTACCTCCGGGTGCTGTTTTAACGGGTTCTGGTGACAGTGTACTGATCAACTTTGCGAATGCGGTATCTGGTCAAGTATGTGTAACTGCTCAGAATGCCTGTGATACCTTGCCACCCGTATGCTTGAATGTTACGGTGGTTCCCAACCCTACGGGTGATTTGAGCGGCCTTTCTGAAATATGTTTGGGGGATTCTTTAGTACTGACTTTTACCCTTGCGGGTAACGGTCCATTTGATGTGCTGTGGTCCAATGGCGCACAGAATTTTCAACAAAGTGGCCCTGGTAATGTCTATACTGCTACTGTTTTCCCAACCGTAAACACGACCTACACCCTTATTTCAATTCGAGACAACTCCATGCCGGCCTGTGAGACCCAGGTCTTGGATACCTTGCAGGTGACTGTTTGGCCACTGGATACGACCAATCAGACGATAGAAATCTGTGCGGGAGAGTCCGTACTTCTGGGGGGAGCGCAACAAAACATGTCAGGTATTTACCGGGACACCTTGAGCAATATAAATGGTTGCGACAGCATCATCGTTTCAACCTTGATAGTTAATCCAATAGATACAACGTTGATTGCGCTAACCACTTGCGATCCTGCCGAGGTTGGTACCGTCACAGTTATATTGCCTCAGGCTAACGGCTGCGATAGTGTGGTGGTGACGAATACGATACTGCTTCCGAGCGATCTGACGGAGATATTCGATAACAGTTGTGATATTGCAAACGTGGGTGTTTTCACCCAAAATCTGCTCAACCAATTCGGCTGCGATAGCACAGTCATCACAACAATCAGTTTTTCGGAATCAGATACGACCTACGTTTCTGAAACAACTTGCCTCCCATCCGAGGTTGGTACATTTGAGGAATTGCTGGTTTCGGTGACGGATGGTTGTGACAGTTTGATTGTCACAACCGTGACCTTACTTCCGAGTAACACAACGGCAAGCACAGGTACTTCCTGTAACCCTTCGGAAGTGGGTGTTTTTGTGCAAAATCTGACGAATATGTTTGGTTGCGACAGCATCGTAACCACAACCATTACATTTGTACCCCTCCCCCCCACACCCTTAACAGCAACTACTTGTAATCCAAGTGAGACGGGTATCTTTATGGATACCTTGTTGACTGCCAATGGTTGTGACAGTATTCTGGTGACAACGGTTTCGTTGCTCCCGAGCAGTGCTACTTCTTTAACCGGAACCTCCTGTAACCTCTCGGAAGTGGGTGTATTTGTACAAAACCTGACGAATCAGTTTGGCTGCGATAGTATCGTGACAACGACCATTTCGTTCATTCCGCTGCCACCCACGCCGTTGACTGCAACAACCTGTAACGCTTCGGAGGCGGGTGTATTTACGGATATAATCGTGACAGCTGCGGGCTGTGATAGTCTGCTGGTGACTACAGTCACGTTCATCCCGCTGCCCCCGACACCACTAACGGCGACCACCTGCAATCCAAGTGAGACGGGTATCTTTATGGATACTTTGTTGACTGCTGATGGTTGTGACAGTATTCTGATAACGACAGTTTCGTTGCTTCCGAGCAGTGCCACGTCTTTAAGTGGAACCTCTTGTAATCTTTCAGAAGTGGGTGTTTTTGTACAAAATTTAACGAATCAGTTCGGTTGTGATAGCATCGTGACGACGACGATTTCGTTCATTCCCCTGCCCCCCACACCTTTTACAACTACTACTTGTGATCCGGCTGCTGCGGGTGTTTTTAATGAGATAATTGTAACGGCTGACGGCTGCGACAGTCTGGTGGTGACGACGGTGACCTTGTTGCCCAGCAACTTGACGGAGTTGGCGGCTTCTGATTGTGACCCTGCCAATGTTGGGGTGTTCACCCAGGATTTGACGAACCAGTTTGGCTGCGACAGTACGGTCATTACGACCGTGGCGCTGCTTCCGAGCAGCACAACGGCCATTGCGTCCTCGACCTGCTTTCCTTCCGAGGTGGGCGTGTTTGTGTTCCCGTTGGTGAACCAGTTCGGATGTGACAGTATCGTTACAGAAACGGTGACACTGCTTCCGAGCAGCGCGACGACCGTTAATGTAGGTACCTGCGAGCCGAACGAAGTGGGGTCTGCGATTACAGTTTTGACCAACCAGTTCGGTTGCGACAGTACGGTTACGACCGTGACTAGTTTGCTTCCACCGGCCTCCTGCGGGATGACGGCCATCTTAGCTGGCTCCACAATTCCTTGCGGCATAACCACAGGCACCCTCACGCTTACAGTGACGCTTGGAGAAGGGCCATTTAACTATACGGTGCTTTTGGGTGGGACGCCTGTGGCGAACGGGACCATTGCATCAGTGGGTATAGCACAGACGGTGAGCGGCCTTGCTGCCGGAAACTACACGGTGAATTATACCTCGGCCAATGGCTTCTCAACCTTGGCGCAAGCGACCATCATTCAGTTGATCCCGCCAGTACTCAACGTTTCAGCAGCCTCCAATTACGGTGGTTTCGGGGTGAGCTGTCCGGGTGCGACGGATGGCAGTGTGTTAGGTGCTGCTACCGGCGGTCTTCCACCGTATAATTTTGTCTGGTCGAATGGTGCTGCTACCCCGCAAACTTCTAACCTGGGTGCAGGAACCTATACAGTGACGGTTACGGATGCAAATTCCTGTACAGCCACGGGTACTGCTTTTTTAAGCGAGCCAGCTCCACTGGATATAACTTTTTCTGTGAATAACCCACGTTGTTTTGGCAACAGCAATGGCTCGATCGTTGTGACGGCCGCCGGAGGGATTCAGCCTTACCGTTACTCCTTGAATGGCGGTGCGCCACAGACCGGTAATGTTTTTGCGGGCCTTGATGCGGGTTCGTACACGATTACTGCTTTTGACCAGAGCGAGTGTGAGACCTCCGAGATTATTTTGGTAAACACACCCATTGAGTTGATTGTGGACCTTGGTCCGGATATCAACATTGAACTGGGAGAGACAGCTAATCTTCAAGCGATTGTGAATGTACCGTTTGACAGTTTGGCTTCTGTTATTTGGACGCCAATACCAAATCCGGAGTGTCCTAGTTGCTTGGAGCATACGGTCTTCCCCCTAATCAGCACGACATACTCAATTGAGGTAATCGATGTGAACGGCTGCCGGGATGAGGACAACGTGGTGGTGGTTGTAGATCGTCGCAAGCACGTGTACATTCCGAACATCTTCTCGCCGGATGACGATGGGGAAAATGATAAGTTCAGCATTTTCGCTCGTCCGGGCACGGTACGGAACATCCGTTCGCTGATGGTATTTGACCGTTGGGGTGAGCAGTTGTACATCAACGAGAACTTCTCTCCAAACGACGGAAACATAGGATGGGACGGTATTTACAAGGGCCAGCCGATGAATCCGGGCGTGTATGTCTGGGTCGTTGAGATTGAGTTTATTGACGGTGTAGTCGAACTTTACAAAGGCGATGTAACCTTGATGCGATAGGTAGAAAAGAGTTCCGGGAAGTTGTTCGAGCTTTCTATGCTATGGAGCAACGACTGGTTTTAGTGCATGGGCCATTCCGATTTTTCGGGGTGGCCCATGCCATTTTAGGGCTGCTTATACTGTGATTCTTTTGATTTTGATGATTTGAGTGTAAGTAGTGGATTTCAAGAAAAGGCCGACAAAAAAACAGGATCGTATTTCTACATTTGTGCCGAATAAAATCAAATTAGATATGTCTAAACAAGCGTACGAAAAAAGCCTCAAAACCTGGATTGAAGATGAAAAAGCGGCCCTCGAACTCATCACCGTCGTGGGCAAACTCTGGTTCGACAAGTCCATCGAATTGGTCATTTTTCGCAATCAAATGGTGGACCGAAGTGCCTCCGAATTGCTGCAGCTACACCATTATGCCCGGGAAGTAGTGCAACATCCGCTCACCGTTCACGATACATTGAGCCTCGCCAGGGCCATTTATCGCAGCCAAATTGCGCCTTCGCGGCTTGATATCGGCAGAATTGGGGTGGACTGGATTGACGAAAAAAGTAAGTTCCCGAACGAATTGGAATTCATCAACCAAAAACTGGTGGACTACATCGGCAAAGACAAAATCAATCTCAAACCCAAGGATGTGGTCCTCTATGGTTTCGGACGGATTGGACGGATTGCCGCGCGGGAACTGATCACGCAAGCCGGTAAAGGACAACAGCTCCGCCTGCGCGCCATCGTCACCCGCGATAAAAAACCGGAAGATATCATCAAACGGGCCGATTTGCTGCGGACCGATTCGGTGCACGGGCATTTCCCGGGCACGGTAATTCCAGATGTGGCAGAATCCTGCATCTGGGTGAACGGCCATAAAGTGCACATGATTTCAGCCGCCAAACCGGAAGACATCAATTACACCAAATTCGGCATCAGCGATGCACTCTTGATTGACAACACCGGCGTTTGGCGGGATCGGGAGAACCTGGGTCGCCATTTGAGTTCCAAAGGGATTTCCAAAGTATTGCTGACTGCTCCCGGCAAAGGCGATATTCCAAACGTAGTTTATGGCGTGAACAACCGCCAATTTGACGTAAACAGCGAAAATATCTGGTCTGCCGCCAGTTGCACCACCAATGCCATCGTGCCCGTCTTGGCCGTTATCAACAAAACGCTGGGCATCGAAAAAGGGCACATCGAAACCGTGCACTCCTATACCAACGACCAAAATTTGCTCGACAACTACCACAGCAAATACCGGCGGGGTAGGGCAGCGGCCCTGAATCTGGTCATCACTGAAACAGGCGCCGAGAGTGCCATTTCCAAAGTGATGCCCGAGCTTTCTGGCAAATTTACAGGCAATGCCATCCGCGTACCTACACCCAACGTCTCCCTGGTAGTATTGAATCTTCAAATCAATACCGCTACCAACAAAGAGGCCGTCAACGAGATCATGCGCCAGGCCGCGCTCAAAGGCGATTTGGTGGAACAAATTCAATATTCCTTCTCCAATGAACTGGTTTCCAGCGATTTAGTGGGAAGTTCCACGCCCTCAATCTTCGATTCCCCCGCCACCATCGTTTCCAAAGACGGAAAAAGTATCATACTCTATGTCTGGTACGACAATGAATACGGCTACACCCGACAAGTAATCCGTTTTGCCAAACAATTGGCAGGCGTGTTGCGCCTGAGTTATTATTAGTCGGTAGGCCAAATAAATTACAGGATGATTAAAAAGCCGCATCGCGGCGACATTATGGTAGCCGCATCGCGGCGGATAGGAAAGAAAGAACCGCGTGGCGGTGACATTATTACAATATTAATAATGCCACCGCTACGCGGTTCCGAAAAATATTTTGCGCGTACGCTAGTAAAATGTCGCCGCTGTGCGGCTTTTAAGACTTTATTTGGGCTGACTTGGCCGAACCTCAATTTTGCTCGGCAGCGTCCGCGGGTTCATTTTCAGGAGGTCTACCACCATCTGTCCGAGGTCTTCCGGCTGGATTTTCCAGTGATCGGCCGGGTTTGGCTCGTGGTGGTTAAAATGTGTGGCTACGGAGCCGGGCATGATCGTGGAACATTTAATCCCTGCTTCGCGCAGGTCGAGCATGATGGCTTGGGTGAAGCCCACGACGCCAAATTTGCTGGCATTGTACGCAGATCCGGCGGCGAAAAAATTGGTGCCCGCAAGACTTGAAATGCTGATAAAATAGCCTTTCGAAGCCGTAAGTGCTTCCAACGCAGCTTTTACAGAGTAAAAAACGCCGGTCAGGTTGGTATCAATGGTTTCATGCCATTGTTCGGGTGTCAGCGTAGTAATTGGCGCGAAATGCCCCAATCCGGCATTGGCGATGAGTACATCGAGACTGCCAAAAGCCTCCAGGGTTTTCGCCACGGCATTTTTTTGCGCATCCAAATCCCGCACATCGGCGGCGATGGCGATCAATTTTCCTGGGCCAATGCCGGAAAGTTGTTTGGCTGCTGCGTCCGCAGATTCCTGTTGACGACTGGTGATGGCAACGTTCATGCCTTCTTTGAGCATACTTTCGGCAATGCCGTAACCGATGCCCTTGCTGCCCCCGGTAATGAGGGCTGTTTTTCCTTGGATAGTATTCATAGTTTTCCTCAAACATTCCAAGGTGGAATTGGTTGACATTCAGAGGGCTTGATTGGCAAACGGGGGTAATTCTTTATTTTGTTTAATCTTTGTTGTTTAAGAAGTAAACAAAATCGAGCGCAGCTGGTTAAAGTACCGTTACGAATCTATTTTGATTTAACCAACCAGCATCATGCGCAACGCCACCAATTCATTCAAAAATACACTCCTGCTCACCGACGATGATCTCGGAGACGATCACATCATGACCTCCCTCGAAACGCCCATGCGCCCCGATGCATTTGAGCTTTCGGACGAGGAAAAAATGACCAAAATTGAGCACCATTTTCGGGAAATCATGCTCACTATGGGTCTGGACCTGACAGATGATAGTCTGCGGGGCACACCCCACAGGGTAGCTAAAATGTATGTTCAGGAAATTTTCAGCGGCCTGAACCCAAAAAACAAGCCTAAAATCGCCCTGTTCGAGAACAAATACAGCTACCGCGAAATGTTGGTGGAAAAAGACATCACTTTTTACTCCAACTGCGAGCACCATTTTGTGCCCATCATCGGCAAAGCCCACATCGCGTACATCGCCAATGGCAGCGTGATTGGTTTGTCCAAGATCAATCGGGTCGTGCAGTATTTTGCCAAACGCCCCCAGGTGCAAGAGCGGCTCACGATGCAAATCGCACACCACCTGTGCAGCATCCTCGGCACGGACGACGTGGCCATCGTGATTGATGCGCACCACCTTTGTGTTTCATCCAGAGGCGTTCAGGACGTGAACAGCAGCACCATCACGGCCTATTATGGCGGCGCTTTTATGAAGGAAGCCAGAAAAAACGAGTTTTTGCAATACCTGAATTTGCCGGCGAAGTCGAAAGTATCGGAGGTGTTGCAGTCGTAGCGCAGAGGAGCAGTATTCACGCTATTTTACGAAAAACAAAAAAGGCTCATGCAACCAAGCATGAGCCTTAATAATTAGGTGCGGGAAGCGAGACTCGAACTCGCACGACCGTGAAGTCACAGGTGTTTGAGACCAGCGCGTCTACCATTCCGCCATTCCCGCAGTACTTCAAACCTCTTAAAACAAGGAAAAAATTGCCGAAACAATCCTGCCCTTTGCCTTAAGCGGGTGCAAATTTAGAGAGATTTTCTTTGATGCGCAACAAATACTGTTTTTTGAAAAAAAATTCTCGGGCAAGCATCAAATCCGACTCACTTCCAGTGGCTTCTGTCCAGTTGGAAAGGATGGGTTGAATACTTGTAACCAATTCATTTTCAATGCTTTCAACAGATTGTAACGCACTGTTGTAACGCCCTGCATCGAAGTCAAATTCAAGGTCCATCAGGGCCTCATTGATCTCCATCATCTCCATCAAAAAGTCCTGCGACAGCTTGGACTGCTCGTTTTCCTGTCCCAACAGCCCTTTTAACTCCAGGATATACCGCAGGCGCTTGTCTGGATCAGAGAGCGTTTTAAAGGCCTCGTTGTTGCGCGTGGACAGTTCGAGCATCTCGGATTGCTCGGCTTCTCCAGACAAGGTGTGGAAATCCGGGTGATATTTTTTGCTGTTGAGCAAATAAGTCCGCCGCACCGCCGCCTCGTCTACAGAAAAAGCAATCGGGAGTTCGTAAAATTCGAAGTGATTCATGGTTTTAAAATAGCCTCCAAACATCCAAACCCAGGGCAAAAATCATCAAGCCAATCAGCAAGAAAAACCCGACCGTAACGGCGCGCTCCATAAATCGATCGCTGACTTTCCGACCCGTGATGACTTCCCAGATCAGGAACAAGACATAGCCGCCATCCAGGGCTGGAATGGGCAACAAGTTCATAAAGGCTAGAATGATGCTCAGTGACGCGGTGACGGTCCAGAAAACGCGCCAATCCCAGGCCGGATCGAACAATTTGCCAATACTGATGACACTTCCAAGGTTGTCTTTTACGGAAAGTTGCCCCTTGAACATCTGGCCAAAGGCCCGCATTTGGTCGTTCAAAAAGCCCCAGCCCATTTTGACGCCAGCCGGCAAGGCTTGAGCAAGCGTATAACTTTGGGTCTCTACTTTGAAATATCCTTCCAGTTTTGAACCCACGCCAATGGTGCCCTGATCGGTGATGGTCAATGTTTTAGTGAGCGAATCTCCTTTTTCATTCACAATGCCGAGGGTCACTGATTGGCCTTTATACTGGCTCGCTAATGGACCGAACTGGTCAAAAAACTGAATGGGTTGATTGTTAAACGACACGATTTGGTCGCCTTTCTGGATGCCTGCTCCAGCGGCAGGTTTGCCATCCACAACGGCACTCACCACAAAAGGAACCCGGGCAGTCAGCAATTCACGCTTCGATACCATGGGCAATTGCTGCGCAAACGCGTCAGAGAAAGAAATAACCTGCGTTTGTCCGGCCCGGAGCACAGTAGCCTGGCGGGCGCCGTTGAGCATCACCACCTTGCGAAATTCGTTGGCATCGAGGCGTTCAAAATTTTTGTCGCCGATTTTGACAATCAAATCGCCTTGCTGGAAACCATTGTTGAGCATCAAGGAATCGAATGCCATGCCGTTTTGGCTCAATTCGGAGGTGGGGATAAATGCTTTACCCCAACCCCAGAGCACCATCGCAAACAGGAAAAAACCGAGCAGGAAATTGACAGTAACGCCGCCCAGCATGATAATCAGGCGTTGCCAGGCTGGTTTGGCGCGAAATTCCCAGGGTTGGGCAGGACCTTGCATTTGTTCCTTGTCCATGCTTTCGTCAATCATTCCGGATATTTTGACGTAGCCGCCGAGTGGCAACCATCCAATTCCATATTCAGTGCCACCAATTTTTCGGCTAAAAAGCGAATTGAACGGCGGGGCATCAAAGAACAGGTAGAATTTTTCAACCCGGGTTTTGAACCATTTTGCCGGGGCAAAGTGCCCCATTTCGTGCAGCACAATTAGAATAGAAAGACTGAGCAGGAACTGTAAAACAATTGATAAGGTATCCATTAAAGGAGAGAGATGTGAAAGGGCCTGAGAAATTGTGAAAAACTGGTACGTTTTGGAACCGTTGAAACTTTAAAACATACGCTAAACGCGAAACGGCTTCCGAAGTTTGGGGCAAAACTACGGAAGCCGTTCGGACAATCTACCATACTATAGCATTCAAGTGCCGATTTCTCGGTAACGCTGACTATTGGCGGGGTCTATTTTTATCAAAATTTGGATGACCCGTTCTTTTTGGGCCTTCGGGGCGATTTTCCACATTTCCACCAATTCGTCTTTTTTGGCATAAGAGAACATCTGGATAATCATCGAATTGAAATAGGCTGCACTGACTTTGTCCACCTCTTCCAAGGCCAGCAAAATGGCTGCTTTTGCCTGGTCGGGGTTAGTGGTAAACATATCCAGCCCCTTGCGGTGATACGTGTACATCGCGTTGCGGAATGGCCGGACACGGGGATTGAGCAGGTTTTCCATGATCCAGTAGCGATTGCGGTTTTTGCCGCCATCCGATGGGCGCCAACCAGGAGAGGAATTGTTGCTGGAGTTTTGAATATTGAGGATGATTCTTTCTGCGGTTTGCAAGTGTTGTTCACCGCCATACTGCGAAAATGAATCGTAATCCATGCCTAAAATGATGTAAACATAGAAGGCCAACAAAGAGGAGAGGTTTTGATTATCCGGGTTGTCGCGCAAAAACTCGATGGGCTGGTTTTGCTCGTAGAGAAATACAATGTCTTTGTCCAGATAAGAAATCAAAGGGGTTTCGTAACCGCTTCCATACACGGGCCGGGTGGCTTGTACCGCCAGTTCTCCCTCGAAAATGTTCCCTTCCAATTCTTTGGAAATTGTGAGAATGAAACTGCATTTTATGCGCTCGTCCTGCTCAAAGTTCTCGTTTGTCCATTTGGTATTGTTCAGAAAGTCTCTGAGGGAAACCTCCAACTGGTCGAATACCCGGCGGTCATTTCGTTGAAGCTGGGGGGTGCTCACCCGAACACTGGCGAGGAGTTCGTTTTGCGCATAAGTTGTTGACAACCAAAGGGTAAGCGAAAGCAGAAATGCGATTTTCTTTATCATAACCTGTGAAATTTGGGCGAAAATTTGGGGGCATAAAAACTTGCAATGCCTTGACGCATTAAACGCCTGTTGGGTTGGCTGTAGCATAAATTTCTGCGACAATATCTCGCGCAACCTCCGTTTTACTTTTTAGGGGAAAATCGCTGCGCGTGCCATCGCGTCGCAAAATCGAAATCTTGTTGGTGTCATGCCCAAAACCTGCGCCCGCGTCGCGCATGGAGTTGAGTACAATGAAATCAAAGTTTTTCTTTTCGAGTTTTTGCTGGGCATTGGCCGTTTCGTTGTTGGTTTCGAGCGCGAAACCGACCATGGTTTGATGCGGTTTTTTCAACTTACCCAGCGTTGCTGCGATGTCAACGGTTTTAACCAGTTCAAGGTTTAAATCCTCCTCTTTTTTCTTGATTTTGGTGTCTGAAACCTCTTTTGGACGGTAATCAGCCACCGCGGCTGCTAAAACAACGAAATCAGCTTCTGAAAAAACCGCCGAACAAGCTTCATACATCTCGGCAGCTGATCTTACGGAAACCGTTTGAATACCCGGGTGATGCGCTTTTAAATTCGTTGGGCCAAGCACCAGCGTAACTGCCGCCCCTTGTTCAGCCAGGGTTTCGGCCAGGGCAATGCCCATTTTTCCAGTAGAATGATTTCCCAAAAAACGTACAGGATCCAAGGATTCGTAGGTTGGACCGGCAGTGACAAGGGCTTTTTTGCCTGCTAATGGCGTTAAAACAGGCTTCGACTTGATTTTTTGTTGCAAAAAAGCCAGAATATCTTCGGGTTCTGCCATGCGGCCATCGCCCACAAGCCCGCTGGCCAATTCACCGTGACCCACGGGGATGACGCTCACCCCATGTGATGCTAAACGCTGAATATTTGATTGGGTGGCAGGATGATGCCACATGTCAACATCCATCGCCGGAGCGACCAAAACAGGGCATCGGGCGGAGAGGTAAACGGCACTTAAGATATTGTCGCACAGGCCATTGGCGAGTTTTGCAAGGGTGTTTGCACTGGCGGGAGCTACAATCATGGCATCGGCCCAGAGGCCCAACTCGACATGGTTGTTCCAACTGGATTCAGAAACAACTTCCGTAAAAACAGGCCGTTTGGACAGCGTTGAAAGCGTTAGCGGCGCAATAAAAGCTGTGGCCGACTCGGTCATCAATACCTGAACCGTGGCACCTTGTTTGATCAACAAGCGGGTCAGATGCGCAGCTTTATACGCCGCAATAGAACCTGAAATGCCGAGGATGATGTTCATGGTTGGAGATGAGGGTTTATGGGGTTTATGAAGGTTGATGAGGGTTTATAGGGGTTGATAAGGGTTTATTAGGGTTTATGAGGGTTGATAGGATTCTCCCAGAAACGCTTGTATTTAGCACTTTTGAGCACAATTCTATCAACCTTATAAACCCTCATAAACCCTTATCAACCTTAACCTTTATCAACCCCCATAACCCCCATCAACCTTTAAATTTTCGGTCCAGCCGCCAATGTTTCCGCACTGGCCTGGTCCTTGTATTTTTCAAAATTATCCACAAACTCTTTGCCCAGCGATTTTGCTTTGACATCGTAGTTCGCTTTATCGGACCAGGTGTTGCGTGGATTCAAGACTTCGTCTGGCACCCCCGGGCAGGAAGTTGGAATCTCCATGCCGAAAATTGGATGTTTTTCAAACCCGACGTTGTTCAGCTCGCCTTTGAGTGCAGCCGTAATCATCGCCCTGGTATAAGGCAGTTTGATGCGACTTCCTACACCATAAGGGCCGCCAACCCAGCCAGTGTTGATGAGCCAAACTCTGGCTTTGCTCTTGCGGAGCTTTTTACCCAAAAGGTCGGCGTATTTGGCAGGGTGCAAAGGCAGAAACGGAGCTCCAAAACAGGCCGAAAATGTTGATTTCGGTTCCTTAACGCCTACTTCTGTGCCAGCCACCCGCGCTGTGTACCCACTGATAAAGTAGTACATCGCTTGTTCAGGGGTGAGTTTGGAGATGGGGGGCAGAATGCCGTACGCATCGCAAGTGAGGAAAAAGATGTTTTTCGGGTCACCCTCGGCTCGGCTCGGCGTTACGATGTTATCAATGTGATGAATTGGATAAGACACCCGTGTATTTTCCGTAATGCTGCGATCGGCGTAATCTACGGTGCGGGTGCCAGGCAGGAATCCTACGTTTTCCAGAATAGCTCCATGCCGAATGGCTTTGAAGATATCGGGTTCTTTTTCCTCCGTAAGGTCAATGGTTTTGGCATAACAACCGCCTTCAAAATTGAACACTTCACCTGTTCCCCAGGCGTGTTCGTCATCCCCAATGAGTGCGCGGTTAGGGTCGGCGCTGAGGGTCGTTTTCCCAGTTCCGGAAAGACCGAAGAACAGGGCGATATCACCGTCGTGGCCCACATTTGCGGAGCAGTGCATGGGCAGCGCGTCCTTGGTGCGGGTTGGCAACACGAAGTTGATGACCGAGAAAATGCCTTTTTTAATTTCGCCCGTGTAACCCGTGCCCCCGATGAGCAGGCGGCGTTTTTTTACATTTACTATGGCGAAATTGCCTTGGCGGGTGCCGTCTGCTTCCGGATTGGCCTTGAAACCTGGCACACAAAGTACCGTCCAGCGCGGATCAAAATTTTCCAACACCTCGTGATCGGGGCGCAGGAACATATTGTGTGCGAACTGGTTGCTCCAGGGGTATTCCGTGACCACACGGATACGGAGACGGTAGTCCGGATTTGCGCTGGCATTGGCCGCCACATCGCGCACATACAGGTCTTTTTTGCGGAGATAGTTGCAGGCTTTGCGCCAGAGTGCGTCGAATTTTCTGGATTCGAAGGGGAGGTTTACTTTGCCCCAATTCACTTTGTTGGCGGTAATGCTATCTTTCACGATGAAACGGTCGTCTGGAGAACGGCCTGTGAAGTCGCCAGTGTAGATGACCAAGGCTCCTGAGTCGGCCAATTGGCCCATTCCTTTTGAAATGGAATGTTCCACCAATTCTTCCGGGCTAAGGTTCCAATAGGCAGTTTTCCAGTTTTTCAATCCAACCTCTTCAAGGTTGGCGGCGGGGTCTTTGAATCCCTGTTCTTGCATAAATACTGTTTTAGAAAAGATAGTTAAGGCAGAAAAGAACGTCAAAAGCAAATGCGTGGCGTGGCATTTGACGGGGCGAAGGTAAGGCAGCAGTTTTTTCTTTTTTCCAGCAATGTGGGCACGACGAAATTTCTGTCCGAAAAAAGCAGTTTGGAAATCTTTAACCACCAACTTTGCAACTCCAATCGCAAAAGCACGTTCTCGACGGGATTGGGATGGTTTTCTCCCTTTCCATCCATCAAACAAACTATGAATAAACTGATTTTTCCCCTGTTTGCCCTCATTATTGCGGGGTTTTCCCTGAATGCGCAGACCACTGCGGCCTCCGAACAAAATGATCCGGAGGCCAAAAAAGTGCTCGATAAAATTCGCAAAAAATACGATGCCTATAAGTCGGTGGAGGCCAATTTCACACTGACCATTGAAGTACCCGGTGAGGCGAAAGAAAATCAAAAAGGAACTGTGACGCAAGAAGGCAAAAAATTCCGACTAGATATGAGCGATCAGGTGGTGGTCAGCGATGGCGTCACGACCTGGGCTTACCAAAGAAGCGCCAATGAGGTGCAGGTCAACGATGCGGATCCAAACGATGCCAATTCGTTTTTAACCCCCAAGGATTTGCTGAGTCGCTATCAAAAAGGCGATTTTATCTATGCAATTACCGATAAAACGACCGAAAACGGCAAATTGCTCACCCTAATCGAGTTCAAACCCAAGGATCGCAGTTCTGAATATTCTAAACTCCGCCTGGCCATTAATGAGCAGGAAGGGACCATCCAGAGCATCAAAGCATTTGCCAAAGATGGGGCGCGTTACACGTTTACCATCACCAAACTTTCTACCAATAAAGCATTGCCCGCAGGGCAGTTTATTTTTGATACAACGCAGTTTAAGGGTGTGCGTGTGGAGGATTTGAGGGGCTAGTGTCGCACCTGCGTCGGGACCATCCCCTTCGGTCGGGCGCGCCTCGCAGACCGCGCGCCAGAGCCAAGGGTGGGTTTGTGGGTGGCTTGGTGTCTTTTCATTTTTCGATTACCCGGCATCAACTGATTTGATTAAGAATCAATACCAGGCCGCGGGCAAACGGCCTTAGAAAAATCTCCATTTTGACGCCTCCCGAGGCGGGTTAAGCAAAAAACT
>CAZKBH010000061.1:0-23529 GCA_964550795.1 uncultured Saprospiraceae bacterium | reverse complement strand
CAGAACACCGAACACCGAATATCGAACACCGAATATCGAACCGCAGAACACCGAATTTTGAAGGGGGAAGACCCCAGAAACCGGCGTTGACAGGCCATTCGGATTTAATATCTAGTCACCTACAAACTACTTCGTCATTCGGTGTTCGGTGTTCGATATTCGGTGTTCTGCGGTTCGATATTCGATATTTCATCATATGTACCCAATATGCTGATAGTCAGTCTGTTTTGAAACTCCGGCAGTAGTTTTAAAACAGTTTCTTAAAGCCGTTTTTTCTCGATCAATTGCAAAAGGTCGTCGCGGTAATTTTTGCCAATGGGCAGCAGTTTTGGCTTGTCTTTTTCCATCACTTCCACCATGTTGCCCTCAATGGCCAGCACCTTGTCCATCGCCACGATGAACGACCGATGGATGCGGCGAAACAGGTTTTTAGGCAAACGCTCCTCCAGGTTTTTCATGGTTTGCAGGGTAATGACCCGGCCCAGATGTAGTCGTATGATGACATAATCTTTCAAGCCTTCTATGTAAATGATGTCGTCGAAGTTCACCTTGACCAGTTTTTTGTCGGCCTTGACGAAGAAGAAGTCGAGTCCGTCATTCACGGCGGGCGCGCCGGTAGTTTGGGGAACTTCCATATTCGCCATTTCCGCCTGATCCACGGCTTTGTTGACGGCTTTCATGAACCGTTCCAGGGAAATGGGTTTGAGCAGATAGTCCAGGGCATTGAGGTCAAAACCTTGAATGGCGTAGTTTGGATAAGCGGTGGTAAAAACGATCATGGGCGGATCGCTCAGCGTTTTTACAAAGTCAATACCGGTGAGTTGCGGCATTTGAATATCCAAAAACATCAGGTCTATATCATTGGATTTCAAGGCTTCATTGGCTTCCAAGGCATTGGAACAACGTTTTACGAGACGTAGTTCGGGCATTTGGCTGATGTAGGTTTCGAGCACGTCAAGTGCCAGGGGTTCGTCGTCAACAATAAGCACGTTCAGCATAAGGAAGGAAATTCGTTTGAATTGGCTGGTAAAATGGGGAGAATTTGTGGGTCCGTTGGTCAAAAGGGGGATTCTTTTTGGGGGCGGGGGCTACACTCCGTCAACCATACGTCCTAAGCCGCCCAGGATGCTGCCTTCTTCTTTGCCCCCCTTGCTGTAGGAGGAAAGTTTGGCCGCCAAACGGCTCACAGGCAGGGACTGAAGCCAGACTTTGCCGGGTCCGCGCAAGACGGCATAAAACAATCCTTCTCCACCAAACACCATGTTTCGGATGCCTTTTACAAATTGGATGTCGTAGTTTATTTGTTGGGTAAATGCCACGATGCAGCCCGTATCCACCCGCAACGTCTCTCCGGCACGCAGCTCTCGCTCCAAAATATATCCGCCGGCGTGTACAAATGCTAAACCATCGCCCTCCAGTTTTTGCATGATAAAGCCCTCACCGCCAAAAAGGCCCGTGCCGAGTTTGCGTTGGAATTCAATGCCGATTTGCACGCCTTTTGCGGCACAAAGGAAGGCATCTTTTTGGCAAATTATTTTTCCGCCGAGTTGCATCAGATCCATGGGTACAATTTTGCCAGCGTAGGGTGCTGCAAAGGTAACGCGTTGTTTATCACCGCCTTGATTGGTAAAGGTGGTCATAAAAAGGCTTTCACCTGTGAGTACTCGTTTCCCAGCGGTCATGAGTTTGCCAAAAAAACCTTCTGCCCGGTCGCTTGCATCCCCAAAAACCGTGGCCATCTCGACCATGTTGTCCATGAACATGAAACTGCCCGCTTCTGCAATGACGGTCTCCTGCGGGTCCAGTTCTATCTCTACACATTGCATTTCTTCCCCGTAAATCTTGTAGTCAATTTCGTGATTTCTTCTCATGGTTGAATTCTGTAAATGTTGTTTGTTGGTTTGAATTGAGGACAAAAGTGACACATCGCAAGGGTAGGGGAGGCGCATTTCACGACGAGCGTCCGAAAATAGTCGCTGAATCGAGGTATTTGGTAACAAAATCCAAATAGATGCAAATAATTCCCCCCCCCAGGTCCTGTATGATCGCACCAAAAAAAAGCGAGCGTTCTCGTTAGAAACGGGAACGCTCGCATAGACTTGTTGCGGTGGAGGGCTTTGAGTGAGGGGAATTGCCATTTTTTCGACTGGTCAGGCAAATTTTCCCGCCCGGCCAAGGCCCAATGTCATTGAATTAAGGAAAATTGACCATCACATCTAACATATTGTAACCCCCGCACTTCAGTCGGGGGGCTAAGCATCCCCGCAGACCACATCTATCTTCTTTGCAAAAACATCCCATATTCAATGAGTTATAAATGTTGATGTTCTGCAAAGAAGATAGATGTGATGGGTGGGTTATCTCTGGCCGCTCGTTAAAACGAGCGGTTACAAGATGGTAGATGTGTTAAGTCAATGACATTGGGCCAAGGCCGGTTCGGACGGGGCAGTCGAAATCGGGCATATTCGGCGAAAAATTTAACGAAACCAGTCGGGAAAAGGGCTTTCCCATCGCCAAAGGCCTCCACCGCAACAAGTCTCAACAGTTGGAGTTCCCTCCGATATGAATTTTTAGACCAGTTTGGCCTCCAATTCAATGGGTACAGCCGACAGTGCCTTGCTTACCGGGCAACCTACTTTGGCTGCGTTGGCCAGTTCGAGGAACTTTTCTTGCTCGATTCCGGGGACTTCAGCCTCCAGATCAAGGGTGATTTTGCCAAAAGCCCAACCGCTGTCCACTTTTTCCATGTGGATGCTAGCGGAGCAACGGAGTTCCGTTGGCGGAAAGCCCGCGCCAGAAAGTTGAAAACTGAGTGCCATGATGTAGCAGCCAGCGTGCGCTGCAGCGATGAGTTCTTCCGGATTGGTTCCGGCTTTCCCATCTTCATTTTGGAAGCGTTTGGCGGCGGAGTAGGGTGTGCCGTCGAGCACACCTGAAGGGCCGCTGAGTGATCCAGTGCCTTCTGCGCCGGAGCCATTCCAGATTGCGGTTGCGGTACGTTTGAAGTTAGCCATGTGTTATGTGGTTTGTATGGTAATTAGTTTTGAAGTGCGGGTTGACCGCCCTGCGCAGGCATGTAGGGCTGGAATTTGGCCTGCAATTCCTGGAAAAGCGCGTTGTTTTCCATGTTTGCAGCCATTTTCAAGAGATTCTGAGCGGTGGATGACGTGTAATCGTTGTCCTGTTTGTAGCCTTTTTTGAATTCACTATTCTGTGATTCATAAAACTTGAACTGCTGCTCCAGTTGTACGGCGATTTCCCGAATTTTGGCAGCGGCTTTTTCTTTTTCACCACTGAGGAAGTAAATGTCGGTCATAAACGCCGTGAACTGGTCGTACTGGAAGTTCATTTGTGGGAACACCTCAAAATACTTGTCCACAAGCGCCACTGCCTTGTCTTTTTTATTTTCCGCCACCAATTGACGGGCCAGGCGAATGATGCTGACGCGCATGGTTTGCAGACTTGGCATGTAGGAGCGGTCCACAAATGCTCGTTCTTTGTCAAAATTACCCCAGCGCCATTTTTGCATGATGTTCTCATACATCTGATCGCTGTTCACGCCGCCAGAACCGATGATTCCGTAGGCTTCCATCGAACTTCTGACCTTTTTGGGCACCAATTGCAAGCCCAGACCCTCCAATTGGAGATAATCCTCCAGACCGAGCAATTTATCTTCGCGACAGGTGACGGCCCAGTAAATCGGGCGTTTGCCAATGTTGGACGCAACGATATCCAGCATCGCCAGTTCATCCTTGATGATGTATTTTTTATCCCGTCCAAGATCCAGACGGAGGGTGTCCACGAGGGACGAATCCATGCCAGCAGCCACCAATTTGTTGTCCACGAACCATTGTTTGTTCACCGGGATGAACATTTTGCGGGTTGGCAGATAAGTATCGAAGGCTCTGCCGCCGCCGGATTCTTGTTTGTGGTCTTCGCCGAGGAATTTTAACACTTGGCGGATGTCCTGCTCTTGTTCGCCGCGTGGGGCAAAAAATGGCGTTTGAACCCGTTTGAAGCCCCGCAATTGTTCATTGGGGATACTCATCTCAATCGCAGGCGAATCATTCACTGCCCGACGAAGTTGTTCAATGTACCAATCCACGGCAATCAAGGAAAGGTTCACCACCCGCACGTCCGTCCGAATTTTCTCCACTTCCTGGCAGTACCAGAGCGGATAGGTATCGTTGTCACCGTAGGTGAAAATAATGGCATTGGGCGCGCAGGAATTGAGGAAGTTGCTGGCGTAATCCCGGCTGGCGTAGTGATGTGCGCGGGCGTGGTCGTCCCAGTTTTGGGTCACCATCAGCAGCGGCGCAGCAAGCGCGAGTACGGTAGCCACGGGGGCAGCGGCCGCTTTCAGGCTTTTGTTCAGCATATCCCAGAGCGCCACAACGCTCAGACCAATCCAGATACAATAGGTGAAAAACGAACCTGCAAGTACGTAATCGCGTTCGCGTGGTTCGTTGGGCGGCTGGTTGGAATAGACAATGATACCAATCCCCGTGATGATAAACAGGGCCATAATGGCTGCAAAATCGCGCGGGCGTCTTCTATAATGGAAGAACATGCCCAGCAAACCGAGCAGGAAAGGAATCATGTAATATTTGTTCCGACCCTGGTTATTCTTCTGAAAATCAGGCAGTTCGGCTTGATTGCCAATGCGTCCGGCATCAATGAAATCAATTCCTGTGATCCAGTTTCCGGAGGTAGGATCCCAGGCGTAATAACCCTGTTCCCCATTTTGGCGACCCGAGAAATTCCACATGAAATATCGCCAGTACATCCAGCCGAGCTGGTATTTCCAGAAAAACTCGATGTTGTCACCAAAGGTTGGCGTGCCCGTAGGCTTGTCAATCCAGCGCCGATAAAGCGCGGGGCGGCCTTGTGAGTAGTCGCTCATCCTTGGGAAAAGCGTTTTGTCTTTGGCGGCGTATTCGTAGTCCACTTTTTCGTCCACTACTGCGTAGCGATCTCCCACCCGGCCATAACGCTCCTCCGAGTTGATACCAGTCGGCTGTGCATCAAAGTGCGGGCCACGGATCAACGGACGTTCGCCGTATTGTTCCCGGTTAAGGTAGGGGAGCAGGCGCATCGGATCGGAGGGGTTGTTCATGTTAATGGGCGTGTTCGCTTTCGCACGAATGACCACCATGCCGTAAGAGCAGTAAGCCACAATGACCACACCCAGTGCCACCACTACGCGCTGCAACAGACCGTTGTTGGTGCGTTGTGCATGACGAAGTCCGTACCAGATTGCGCCGCTGAAAATCAACATGACCGGAATAATACCGGTGTAAAAGGGCAATCCAAAGCTATTGACCATCATTTTGTCAAAGAATGCCCACATGCTCGGGATTCCCGCAATGATGAATTTTTGTATCGCGATGATGAATGCCATCCCCACGCCCGCAGCGATTAAGGTGCCCCAAACGGTGGGTTGTTTTGACTTTTTGAAGTAGTAAAACATGGCGAGTGCCGGGAAGGTCAGCAAGCTCAGCAAGTGAACCCCGATAGACAGCGCGGTGGAAAAGAACGCAAACACCAACCAGCGATCGGCCTCTGGTTTGTCGGGCAAATTGTACCATTTCAAGGTGGCCCAAAGCGTCATGGCCGTAAAGAAGGTGGACATGGCGTACACCTCACCTTCTACCGCTGAAAACCAGATGGACGAGGTGAATGCCGCGCTCAAACCAGCTACAACCCCTGCGCCAACGGCTACAAATGCCTGACTTCCAACAGGATCGGTTTCCCGGCCTACCAAAATCAGCCGAGCCAAAATGCTTGTGCTCCAGCACACAAACAGGCCGGTAAAGGCCGTGCAAATTGCGGAAAGCAGGTTGACGGAATAGGCGATATTGGCCGGGTCGCTGGACAGCATACTGCCCACCCAGGCAAACAGGCGACCCACAATCAGGAAGATTGGTGCGCCGGGCGGGTGAACGACTTGAAGTTTGTATGCGCCGGAAATGAACTCGCCGCAGTCCCAGAGACTACCGGTGGGTTCGGCAGCGAGGCCAAGAACAATAGCTGCGATGCCAAAAGTGATCCAGCCTGCGAGGTTGTTAAGCGATTTAAAGGAAAAATTCATGTTTTCGTTGTGTGTAAAAGCATGGCCGTTCAACAAATCAAACGGAGAAATCGGATTGCTCGGGTTTCAAAGACCGCGCAAAACTATAAAAGTCCGCTCAAGTGGGGTTTGCTTTTGAAAACAAAAAGCGGTCGAGCGGCAAAAAGCCGCCCGACCGCTCGGAAAAAGAAGGATAGCATCCTTTAAATATGCTCCTCAATTTTGTCTTGCAAGAACTTTTTGGTCTGTGCGCCGACTACTTTGTCCACGAGTTCGCCATTTTTAAAAAACAGGAAAGTCGGGATACCGCGCACGTTGTGAGTCGTTGGAACGTCTGGATTTTCATCCACGTTGAGCTTCCCGACCACTGCTTTGCCAGCATATTCCTTCGACAATTCTTCGATCACCGGGGTCATCATGCGGCATGGACCACACCATTCTGCCCAAAGATCAATGACGGTGAGTTTATCGCTTTCGAGCACTTCTGTCTTGAAGCTCGCATCTGTGAATTCTTGTGCCATTTTTAAAAACTATTTTATTAGTGCAAGTTTGAAATTCGGAGTTGTAACGCCGACGATTAAAATTGGTTGCAAAAGTATGACAATACGAGAGGGGCTGCCGGGTTTTTGATCAAAAATGTCCGGGCCAAAACATGCTGTTTAATTTCCAATGCTTGAAAACCACATTTGAAGTTGCCTCAAAAACATGGGCACCAACCCGGGTTCAAAAATAATTGGGAAAAAGAACCCAAAAAGAGCCCCGTAATAGTGTGCGGTGTGGTCAATATTGTCCCCGCCTTTTTTGGCTGCATACGCGCTAAACCAAAGGTACAAGACCCCGAAAATGAACCCGGGAATGCCAATCGGAATGAAAAACAGATAAATCTCGCTGGTAGGGTATATCAAAATGGAGGCAAATAAAACCGCTGCCACTGCCCCCGAAGCCCCAATGCTCGCAAAACTGGAGGTTTCCCGGTATTTAAAATAGGTGGCAGAAGAGGCCGCCACAATGGCAATCAAGTAGAATAAAAGGTAAAGTATGCCCCCAAATTGCTCAAAAACGCCCAGAAACCAATGCTCTACATATTGCCCGAAAAAATAGAGGGTAATCATGTTGAACACCAGGTGCATCACATCGCCATGAAGAAATCCGCTCGTGAGCCAGCGGTAATATTCACCATCCCGCCGTTCCTGATACGGCCAGTGTTTCAGTTTGTACATCCAATGCGGATTGTTGAATGCCATGAAAGAAACCAGGCAGGTAAATCCGATGATGAGTAAATTAATCTTTATGCTATCCATTTTGTGAAAATGTGGACAATGTGATGAATGTGGACAATGTGATGAATGTGGACAATGGGATTAATGTGGACAATGGGATTAATGTGATTAATGTGGTCAATGTGTTTAATGTGGACAATGGGATGAATGTGGACAATGGGATTAATGTGGACAATGTGGCAAATGTGACAAATATGATGAAATGTGAATAATGTGGTCAATATGCCCAACGTGAGTGCAAAAACACATTGTCCACATTTCCCACATTGACCACATTTATAAATTATGATACGGTTCGTTGCGCAATATAGTCATGGCGCGATAAAGCTGCTCCAGGCAAAAAAGCCGCACCATTTGATGGCTAAAAGTGAGTTTGGACAAGGCCAATGATTCATTGGAGCGGGCGTAAACATCGGGCGAAAAACCGAAAGCTCCGCCAATGAGAAACACCATTTTTCTGCGGGAGTCGCCCAAACGCCTTTCAAGCCAGCGCGAAAGTTCGATGGAGTTGAACTGTTGGCCGTTTTCATCGAGCAAAACCAGCCAATCGTCGGGGGCTAATTTAGCCAGCAACATTTTGCCTTCTTCCTTTTTAATCAATTGACCATCAACGGTTTTAACCTTGACGTCCGGTAAAATGGAATAGCTGAATGGCAGATAATTTTTCAACCTTTTTTCAAAGATTTCAATGCCCGCTTCCAGGTATTTTTCGTTGGTTTTGCCAATGGCCCAGAGTTCAATTTTCATGTTTAGGAAGGAATGTGTTTGCCGCCTGTCCAGCCTTTTTTGTCCAGAAATTGCTGTCCGCTGGCTTGTGCCGGCGCTTCGAGTGTGGTTCCCATGCTGTCATTCCAGCGGTTCAGGTATCCGAACAGGGCGATTACACCGAGTATTTCCACGATTTCGCCCTCATCCCAGTGAGCGCGCAAGTTTTCTGCAATCGAATCATCCACCCCGTTGGGCACCACCGAGGCGGCCACCGCAAAATCCAGCGCAGCGCGTTCAGCTTCCGAAAAAGCGGGGTGCGAACGGTAATCCCAAACGTGTTGAAGCTTATCTTCTGCGGCCCCATATCGTTCTGCTGCCCGGATGGTGTGCGCCTGGCAATACTGACAGCCAGCCGTTAAAGAAGCGAGGTATCCAATGAGCCGCTTGAGGTCGCTCGAGACACGGCCGTTGTTTTGCATAACGGCCATATTCAGGCCAATAAACGCCTTCGCAATGGCCGGGCGCCGCTGCATGGTGAGCACGGAATTGGGACAAAACCCCAAAGTTTCATTGAAAAAGTCGGCCAATTTGGCTACTTCCGAATCATAATCGGCGGGGAGTGGGGAAATTAGTGGCATAATGTTTTTTTTGGTACGACCAGTGTTGCGGGGCAAAAGTAGTAAGCCCAACGGCAAGACTTAACCGAAATCCACTAGAATCTGATGCTGTCATCCATTCGGTCTCGGCACTTATCCAGAACCAAGTGGTGCTTCGCTGCGTTCTTAGTTATCTTTCAAAAAAAACGGTCTCAGCGTGTAATAGGCTTGTTCCGGTGGAGGGCTTTGAGGGAGGGGAATTGTCTCCACTGCAACAAGTCTCGTACGCTGAGGCACAAATTAAAAGATGACATGCAAACTGCTCATAATCAGACTTCTGCACCAAATGTAAACACGGAGATTGCTACCTTGGGTGGCGGCTGCTTTTGGTGTGTGGAGGCCGTATTTCAAGACCTCCAAGGGATGCATAAAGTGGAGAGTGGCTACGCAGGCGGCCACGTACGCAACCCGAGCTACCGGGAAGTATGTGCAGAAACCACCGGGCACGCGGAAGTGGTGCAGCTAACCTTCGATCCGGCCGTTATCTCGTTTCGGGATATCCTTCGGATCTTTTTCTCGGTTCACGATCCCACCACACTCAATCGGCAAGGCAACGACCGGGGGACGCAGTATCGTTCGGTTATTTATTACCATTCGGCGGAGCAAAAACAGCTTGCAGAAGCGGTCATGCAGGAAGCAAAAGAAGCCTGGGATGATCCAATCGTGACCGAATTGTCGCCTTTTGAGGTGTTTTACGTGGCGGAACCCTATCATCAGAATTATTTCAAAGACAATCCCAACCAGGGATATTGCGCCTTCATCATTGCACCAAAAGTCAAAAAATTGAGGGAGAAATTTGGTCAAATGATTAGGAGCAACCCCTAAACCATTCTTCCCTACCGCACCAAAGTAACCGTTCCGCTCAACCACTCCGTCTCCCCATCTTTGAAAAGAATTTGGGTTTGCCAGGTAAAAACGGCGGGATTGGCGGGTTGTCCATTCACATTTCCATCCCAGGCGGCAAAACCGTCGTTGGGCAAGAAGTTGCTGCGTTCGTGTACAATCTTACCCCAACGATCCACCACGCGCAACAACTCAATTTTGGCCACATCTTCGCCACCAAAAATATTGAACAACTCATTTTGGCTGTCGCTGGAGCCGGGCCGGAATACATTGGGAATGAATACGTAACGTTCTTTGCTCACTGCCACTACACGGTCGTCCACGGCTTGGCAACCATTGGAATCAATGGCCGTAACGGTATATCGAAACGAGTGAATGGGCGCGTATTGGCAGGTATCGCAGAGCGTGGGCAAAAGATCGGCAGGTTTTACCAATACCTGCATGGCACGGGCGGGTTCGTTAAGCCATTGCTCTGACCAAAGTTGCAGGCTGCGCCCCAAATGAATGGAAGTATCTGGCCCCAAATACATCAGGAACTCATTCGGCTGCGTCAGTTCAATCAGGGTATCCGTGCGGCATCCGTCGGCACTTTCGATGCTCAGGGAGTGCATGCCCGGGCTGAGGTAACGAAAGGTTTGCGCGTACACAAATGGCTCAGCATCAAGCGAATATACGTACGGCTCCCGGCCACCTTCTACCGCAGCGACGTTGATTTCGCCGTCCTCAAAACCATAGCAGGTAATCGAACGCAGGCGTAAATCCGTGATGCGCGGGGTGTCCGGACCTTCCACCTGAATGTCCAAAGTGGAGGAACAGCCATTTTGACCGTTCACCACCAAAAGCGTGTACAAACCCGTCTGGTCCACCTCCGGGCGAAGGCTATTTCCCCCCGAAAGGATGTTCCCGGTGCTATCCGTAGTCCAGGAAAAACTGAATCCGACCGAAGCGGGCACTTGTGCTTCCAGCTCGGCAGGCAACCCCGAACAGGTCAGGTGTTGCGAGGTGTCTGCCTCAATCATCGGTCTGAAGGAATCATCCAGAATTTCCACCACGAGCGAGCCGCTGCAGGGCGCTGTTTGGTTGCAGGAGTTTGCCGCTTGCACGCAAATTTGTCCACCCACATTGCCCAAAGTGATGTTCACCTGATTTCCAGCTGCGCCCAGCACCGTGAGGGGTAGCGGCATGGAATCAATCATGGCGCCCGGTGGCCCCGACCAGATATAGGCCCCGGCACCAAAAACAGGCGGGACGGAAAACGGCATCGTTGCACCGGGACACATTTGGGTTGGGCCGGTTAACTGACCGACTTGGCCCAGTACAGGTTCGTACACGGCATCGTCAGGTGTTACATTGACCGTAAACTCGCATTGGTCGCCCGCGAAACCATCAATCATTAAAAAGTAGTTGTGGCCTGGAGCCAATCCGGCAGTTATGCTGATGGGCAAATTTCCGCCGTCCATTTCGCCCTTTTCGCAGGCAAGCGGTTCGCCCATGCAGTCTTCGTAGAGCGCGACTTGAAGTCCGTCGCCGTAAGCACAGTCGGAGGGAATTATCGTAAAAGTTGCGCTGCCAGCCCCGGCTATAAATCCAATCCATTGTGCATTTTCAACCGTGCCGCAGAAGTTCGGTACGATGCCCGAGGGGAAACCCGCTGTTGAGCCGGCGTATCCATTAAAATCACAATTGATGCAGGCATTTGCACAGGTCGTGGCCGGACTTCCAGCCGCACAGGCAGGGGGTAATTGTGCTGATAATGAATAACTTATCAGTAAAAAAGGCAGGAGAAAAAGTGTTGATTTCATGTAAATCGGTGAATGTAGGATGATTAAGGTCGGCGGCTCTAAATGGTGGTTTGGCCTTAAGGCCGTCGGGAAAAGGGGCGTTTACGCCCATAATATCTGGTCGCCTATCGAGCCACGAGCAGTTTGACCACCTCCGCTTTTCCAGTGGATTTGTCCTGTACCCGAACGAAATAAGTGCCCGGCTGCAGGGTTCGCACATCCAGATAAGCCCGATTGACCCCCGGCTGCACCCGCATGGTTTGGGTGGAAACCATCGAACCGCCCAGGCTGTGCAGGGAAAGCAGTGCCTCAAATGGATGCTCGCTGCGCAAGGCTACCTCGGCTCGGGTGATGGCCGGGTTCGGCGAAACAGAGAGCGAAGTTTGCCGGGTTTGCACATCCCAGGTTCCCACCGTTGAGCCGATGTAACAATCCGGATTGACCACAAAAGCCGGGTCAACGAGTGGTATTTTGGCAAAACCATCAAACATGGTTTCCGTTAAAACCGCGTCGCTTGCGCCCAACCAGTCTTGCAACAAAGTGGTAAACACCTGCCGATAATCAAATTGGATGCCCTGCAATTGGTTGTCGCCCGTGAGGTTGCTAAGGTTTACATTCGTACCATTTACCCCTGCCTGAATCGTTTTTCCAAAAACCATCATGGGCGCGAGGGTGCCGTGATCGGTGCCCGCGGAACCGTTTTCCTTGGCGCAGCGACCAAATTCGGAAAAAGTGCAGGCAGCCACCTGTTCACCTAATCCCATGGCATCCAGGTCATTGAAGAAAAATTTTACCGCTTCTGAAAGGTTGCGCAGCAAATCGGCGTGACCGCCCAGGGTGACGACTCCTTCAGGGGCCAATTGGTCGCCGTGGGTGTCAAAACCGCCTATGTTACAGAGGTAAATTTTGGTTTTGCAACCGCCTTTGATAAGCCTTGCAATGGTTTTTAATTGGTAGGCCAGGGTCGTTTGTGGGTACGAAGCAATGGCGTTTGAACCGGCGTTGAACGCTTGTGTAATGTACACAGAGTACTCGTCCACAGATTTTTCCACGCCCATGATGTAGCGCAATTCATCCCCGTATTCAGAGTCCGGCACATTGGGCATGGGTGCCCCGCCGATGGTTTGTACCAGCGAGTAAAAACCAGCCGGATCCTGGCCGTACAGGTTGATGACGTTCTGGTGTTCGGTCTCCGAATGAAAGCCCAGGGAAGGGTTCGGATCGCCGACCTGAATGCCCAGCGGATACACCTGATCGGGTGGAATGGGCGCACCTTGAATATCCGGGTACATGGCCTGAAGTGCCCGCGCCATCCAGCCCGAACGCAGGTTAAATTTCTCCGGGGTCCCGTCGCCGCCACTCATCCAGAGGTCTGTTCCTTTGAAGTGTGATCCGTTAAGTCCTTCATAACCAACCCCTTGTACAATACTGGCCCAACCTTTGTCGTACATTTCTTTCATTCCGGTCATGACCGGGTGCAGGCCAACCCGGTCTGCGGAGGGCAGGGTATTGTCGAGGTTGATGTATTTCTCCGGCCCCGTTTCAGGTACCCGGATGACCGGTCGAAGCGCGGCATATTGATCGTATTGTGCGATGGGAATAATGGTGTTAACCCCGTCATTGCCGCCTTTGAGTTGGATCAAAATCAGTACACGGTCTTCCACGCCATCACAAGTATTCAGGATTTGGGCAATTTTGGAATTGGAAAAAGGCCGCATCGGAAAACCATTCACCAAAAAAGGCGACACACCGGCTGCGGGAAATATTTTGAGAAAATTTCGACGTTTCATGTTAGAGTGGTTTAAAAAACTTGGTATTCCGGTGCGTACAGGATGGCGTTCAGCAGCCGCCCGAGCGGGATTTTGACTTCCGTGTCGTCGCCGGTAGTGAGGTAGTTTTCCCATTCGTAGGTCCAATCTGCGGGGGGCAGTTGGTCGAGGAAAACGCTGACCAGGAAGTGTGTAAACCGGTCATTATCAGGCTCTTCCGGGAACAGGTAGTAGAGTAAATCTTCTACAATAACATAAGAGTCAGAAGGGTCGTCCACCACGCCGCTGTCGCGCAGCCAGGCGGCTATGTCGAGTTTGGTGCCGATGTCGTCGTTGGAACCGCTGCCCCAGGCATGGGTGCCAGTGAGCAGGATTTGCGGGAGCTTGTATCGCTGTACGATGGTCGCCGAGTTAAAAAACTGCCGGTTGAGCGCCGGATCCTGGTAGTACCCGGAGTAGCCGGCCACGTCGAGTGGGTAAAACAGATCCATCCCTGCGCGTGTGAGCATTCGTTCAAGGACCGCTGCGCCGTAGAAATCGGCGTAGTGTTTTTTGTTTTCAGCCACAGGATCAGGGATGGGCAATTGGAAAAAGCTAAGGGCTTGAAGCGTTAAATCGAGCGGACTTTTGATCAAGGCACCAAAGATTTCGTCGGCGTTGTCCGAATCGTCGGCATCGAAAAAATGCTCGCTTTGAAGGAGTTTTTCCAGAACGGGTTTAATCTCAAAATTACTGTCCACGAGCAATTGCGCCAAGGGCGTAATAACCTCATCTTCAACTTCTTGCGTAACAATTCTGGTTACAAAAAAATGGTACAGCCGACGGCAAAAAAGCTGGGAGGTGACGGGTTGCGCGAATACCAAATCCACAAATGCATTGAGTTCTGCCACCATTCCATCGGCATCGTTGGTGGGTGGGGTGATGGTGGCTCCGCCAAAACGTGCGCTAAAAATTTTCGGGTCAAAATCGTGGCTTTGCGGATAACCTTTGCCGGCGGGAATCAGCGTGTCTGGGTCGGTGTACTGGTGGCGCTGGGCGTGGTTAAAACCGGTAAAAACCCGCGCAGCTTCCACTACATCGTCTTCTGTAAAGGTCGTGTAATCACCAGGTCCTGCAGCCTGTCCACGGCCCACGGTGAAGAGTTCAAAAAACTCCCTTGCGAAGTTCTCGTTGGGGTTTTGCGCGAAATTTTGGTCATTGTCCACATAACGGAGCATACAATTGTCCGTGACCATTTTTGTGACGAGTTGTTTCAAATTACCCAAACTGCCCCAGCGGAGCAAGGCGAGGTAATCAAAAAACTCCATGCTGCTTCCGCTGGAAGCGTCCACGGCCATAAACTGGTGAAAAAACAGTTCCATTCGGTGGCCGATCCCGGGGTCGTGCAGTGCTTCATGCACCCACCAGGCCATCACAAAACGTGTGAGATCTTTGTCGTCGCCGGGAAGGGGGGCACTGGGTGGTTGGGGCGGATTCACCCAAGGGATGGGCGCACTGACACCATCGGAATAGACGGGCTGATCGAGTTGGAGCGGGTAGCTGTTAAGCAGGGAACTGAGCGCATCGGCGGCGGTTAAACCGGACAGCTCGTCCACTTTTGCGCGGGATAGTCGGTACGAGGTTCGGCGGAGCAAATGCGCTGCCTTGCGCCGTCCCAATACCCCCGCTAGAGGATTCAGAGAAGCCATTGTAAATCGGTTAAAGATTGATAAATAAGTCGTTGCCTACGGATTACAAAAGACGGGAAGTCTGAACGGTTTGCGTTCAGCAGACAACGGTTTTAGCAATCATTTTGGAGGTTTGGGCGGGATGTCAGAAGTCTCGCCGGGCAGCGAAAACTTGGATTATTATCCACCATAGTCCCAAAGGGTGCTGGCGGATGAATTGAAAATAGACTAAATGATTTAAGAATACAGATTACATGATTTAAGATTTTAGATCGGGAGCCATCGCTGAGTATTTCGCTCTGGCGGCAACATCTAAAATCTTAAATCATGTAATTTAAAATCTTAAATCCCTTTGGGGGCTATGGCGGGTGAAACGGCTTCGTTCAAATTTTATTTGCAAATGGGGCATTAATTTTTGATAAAAAAAGAAGGGGCCTCAGAAGTGGGGAAAGGCCTTCAGGCTAATGTCATTGACTTAAAAATTTAAGACTTCAGATTACATGATTTCATGTCATCTGAAGTCTTAAATCCAATTTTAACAAGGTTTCCGATCTAAACCGTAACTATTTGGCAACCAATAATTTAGTAATGCCAAACTGCTTTCCTTCCGTGAGACGCACCCAGTAATTACCGGCATTCAACTGCTGCAAGGGCAACACCATCGTCTGGCGTCCAGCCAAAGCAGGCGCTGATTGCTGGAACACGCGACGGCCCATCAGATCGAAAATTTCCACCATTGCATCGCCTTCGCCCAAAAGCGTGGCGCTGAGCAGGGCATTGTCCGAAGCCGGGTTAGGGCTTAGCTGGAGTGCCAGGGATGGGGTAGGGGGGACATAAGTGCTGACAATCGCATCCTCAATTTCTACCGGATTCAACTCAATCCAAAGCAGTGAATTGTCCACGTGCGGGTGGTTTCCGTTTGCCGTTGGTCCAAGCAGGCGAATGCCTGGATCGTAATCTTGCTGGTAAACCAAACCAACGGTACTACCAAAATGGCGTGGAAGCATCGGGTAAACACATTCTACAAATGGAATCAGCACCGTGTCAGCAATGTAAGGCGCGCTGATCAAGTCAAGTGGTGGTCCCCAGGTTTCGCCAAAGTCCGTTGATTTCATGATGTACACGTGGCGGAAAAACTGCTGGTTGTCGTTGCTGCTGCGGTACAGTTCGTGGATCGCGGCGTAGCTGACGTAGAGCGCACCATCTGCACCGGCACCCGAAGAGGGCATACTGGACAGACTCATATAATAAGGCGCAATATCATTGATGGAAGCGATATTGAGTGAGCCATCCCCGTCGTAGTCCAAGGCTCCAGAGATGATTTGGAATGCGTCTGGGCCGAAAGATTCTTTCCAGTGCATCAAACCATTCATGCCGGGATAAAAAACGCTGCCCTCTGCATCGTCCACATCGGCGTAGTACATCCGACCAAAAAAGAGGTGGACTTCGCCGTTGGCGTCAATCAACATATTACCTGCACCATCAGAACTGAGGATGGCAAGGCTGTCGGGTGCATCAGGGTCAGGCGCTCCAAGGTCTTCCACACTGTATGATTGACCCATTGCACCGGTATAATTTTCAAGTGCATCGGGGAAATCACGAGCGGTGAGGGTTTCCCAAGAATCCCCATTATCGTAGGATTTGAATACCAAAAGGTCGTTCCAGGATGGGAAAGCGGCAATGCCCACAGTGCTGCCATTGGCATCAATGGTGTACTCGTCTGCGGCGTGAGCGGTGAATTTGCTATTATCCAAGCCAGGGATAATTTCGTGTTTTTTGTCCCAGGTTTGTCCGCCATCAAGGGATCTCCAGTAGAGGATATGGCCGTTAACGCCTTGATATGCTACACCCGCATTGGCCACGGGGGTGGTGATTGCGATCAGGTGAACGGTGTTTCCATCTGGCCCGCCAACAATCAGGTGCGGCCAAAGGCAACCGATGCCCGAAGGTGTTTCCAGGTAACTTTCAGTCCAGTTTGTTGATCCAGGACCACGACGCAGGAAAAGCAGTCGGAAAGGGGTGAATCCGGTAGCATGGGTTACGGCAATTTCAGTACCATCGCTCAGAATGGCCGACGAAGGGAATCCAGTGCGGACGGTCTCAATACGGTTGTTTGATGGCAACCAGTTTCCGCCAGAGCGAGCACTGTATGCGGTACCACGTTCTGGGAAGAGGTCATTTCCGTCTGTAGCATGGGTCCAGGTGGTGGCTGGTTCACCGTCAGGCTTGTAATATGCCCGCGCGGCAATGGAGCCATAACTTTGAGCATCCCAGCGCGTGATGCCGACCATTTCTTCCACGTTTCGGTTGTTGGCACTGGGCAAAAGGTCATGGTAGGTCTCTAACTCCGGCGTGTAGATTTCAAGCTGAGTGGCCCCTTTTTGGTACGGGACGGGTTGTAGATTTGGAACTTTGGCTAGGGGCCTCAGTGCATTCGTTTGGGCCGATGCGACTCCGGAAATCAGGAGTGCAAGCGCGGCAAAGCGGTACTTGTTTAGCATGGTAGAATTTGTTTGGAAAAGATGAATTAAAAAGGTGCTTCGAAAAGCAGGGGCAAAAAACAGCATAAAAATAGGAAAACGAGGCATTTAATGGCATGCCTTTTTTGGGCAGATGTAAAATAATGACCAAAATGCCCTAAAATGTGTGCTCAGTTTTGCGAAGCGTCTATCTTTGCACCCGAACTATTTTCAATCAAACTTCACCTGCTCTTTAATTTATGAACAAATTTTTCAACTTTCTCCTCCTGCTAACCCTTTGTTTTGGGGTAGCTCAAACCTTAAATGCGCAAGGATCACAAGACGACAGTTTTGTCATGCGCGTAACTGCTGGCGATGGCTCCATCGTTGAACTTAGCCAAACAGACTGCGAATTGCTCGGTACCGCTGATTGGGCCGGAAGCCTCGACGCGGAATTTTGTGCGCCCATTGTATGGGGTTATGACGGCACAGACTCCCTCATGTGTAATGCTTCTCCGAACAACTACGCGGGTAAAATCGTGGTCATTCGCCGGGGTGTATGTGAGTTTGGTGCCAAAGCCTTGAATGCCCAAAATGCTGGCGCTATTGCGGTGTTGGTTTTGAATCACTACTTGACCGCTACGGAAGATGCTTGCACTTTGCTCAATATGGGCGAAGGTGCGGTGGGGTCTCAAGTGACCATCCCGATGCTCTTTGGAACTCGTACGGTCAGCGAATTGCTGAATCCGCTGCTCCTTCAAGGAGACGCAGAAGCCTGCTTTGTTTTCTTGCGTATGAGCAGCCCAACCGCTGCATCCATGTACGCTACGCCACTCAGCCAGGTGAGTACCATGCAGGCGATCACCGTGGTTTACAACAACCGTTCCGGCGTACAGCAGACAGATGTGAATCTGAAAGCTGAATTTTTTGACCCAAGTGGTGCAAGTGTAGGTTCTGTAACTTACAACATGCCTGTTTGTGAGCCAAATGTGGATTCTTTCATTGTATTCCCTGATTTTTTTGCGCCTCCTGCAAAAGGCAAACACACGGTGCTTTACACGAACGACAAGTTCACGGAGCAAATTGACTCGATTTATGCTTTCTTCGAGCACACAGATTACACGTTTGCTACGGATAATTTTGTGAACGATGCAGGTGGCGTTGGCCCATCGGATGAGCAGTTTGCGAATGCAGGCTTCTACATTCAAAGCGGCGGTCTTTGCCTCACGGGCGATGCTCCTGGGCGAGCAACCCATGCTACGTTTGGTATCTCTAACATCGATGCAGTGTTTGTACCTGGCGACCCTACTGCCAATATCATTGGAATCGCGGTGTACAGAGCCGACGTAGATGGTGATGGCGTGGGCGATCTTTCTTCCAGCTTCGTGGATGATTTGGGTGCTGGACTGATCAGCTATGTAGAGTACGAAATGACGGGCAATGAAGTGAATGACTCACTCATTCACGTTCCATTGACCGACCTCAGCACAGGCGCTGACGGCATTGATCTGGACGCGAACAGCGGATACTTCATCTCCTTAATCTATGATGGAACTGCTGCTGGTACAGGGGTTTGTGTTCGTTTCCGCAACTCTCCAGATGTGGCTTATGCTGCATTCACTGGATACCCAACTACTCCATTGTTCCTCGGCCAGCTCTTTACAGGCGGCTGGAATGGTGCTATGGTCGTACAACGCCTTCAAATGGAAGGGTTTACCGTGAGCGCTACGGAGCCAAAGCTCCTGTCTGACGCTAAAATGATCATCTCTCCAAATCCAGCAAACGATTACTTCAATCTGGAGCTCAATTTGGACGCAGTGAATCCATCTGTTGCAGCAACTATTTTGGACGGAAATGGCCGCATCGTGAACGCGACCAAAGTGGTAAAAGACTTCCAGAATGGCGTGATCAACTTCGACGTAAAACAGCTTCCTTCTGGCGTTTACTACCTTTGGGTACGTACTGCTGAAGGTTCTACCATGAAAAAAGTGTCTATTTGCCACTAATTTTCTGACGTAGTTCTACAAAAAAAGAGAGCGTCTCGGCGAAAAGTCGGGGCGCTCTTTTTTATTTTAAGACGAATTGGTACCTTCACCACTCCAGAAGTGGAAATCGTCTATACCATAGACTTTGCCCATTCTGGATTTTTTATCAATCATCTAACCTAAACCGTTCACTTTTTTCTGCTATGAAGAAATTTTCGACTCATGCAATGGGACTTTTGTTGCTCGTTTTCCTACAAGCAACAGCCCTCCAGACCCTTAATGCCCAAGAACTCGGAACTGATGACGATGGCTTCGTCGTGCAAATCAACACCCCGGCCAGCATTGCCCAAACACTTGTACACGGCTTTGAAGCGGGTGTTTGCCAATGGGTTGGTCAAACCTCCAACGCTGGAGAATTGCCTTGGGGCGCAGACGTGACCCAACAACTTTGTGGCGATCTTGCCTGGGGCTATGATTCCCTTGGTTGCACCCCGCTTACGAACGACCTGACAGGCAAATTTGCCATTTTGCGTCGTGGCGTTTGCAATTTTAGCCTCAAAGTGTACCACGCCCAACAGCGCGGTGCCATCGCCGTAATTATCTTGAATAATTACAACAACGCTGCAGATGGCCCCTGTACAACCACCGGTGGAGCAGGTTTGCTCTTTGGCGGTATGGCCGGCGGCGACAGTGCTACCGCAGTTAACATTCCGGCTATTTTCCTCGAACAACTCACCGGCGAGCAAATTGACGGTGCCATTGCTGCCGGAGAAACCGTGAACATGTGCTTCTCTTTTCCGCGCTTGACTTCGCCAACCTCGGCTTCCATGTATGCTACCCCGCTCAGTCAGGTAGGGCCTATGCAAGCCATCACGGTCCTGTACAACAACCGCTCCGGCGCGCAACAAACAGATGTGAATCTGAAAGCGGAAATTTTTGATCCGAGCGGTACCAGCGTTGGTGTGCTGAATTACAACATGCCAGTGGTAGAACCAGGAGTAGATTCGTTCATCGTATTCCCTGAATTCCTTGCACCACCGACCTTGGGAAAACACACCGTATTGTACACCAACGACAAATTCAGTGAATCCATTGACTCCGTGTACAGCTATTTCGAACACACGGAATACACCTTCGCTACCGACAATCTTGACTTGGAACCCGGTGGTGTTGGTCCATCCGTAGATCAGTTTGGAGCCGCAAGTTTTTACATTCAAAGTGGTGGAATTTGCTTCACGGGTGAAAATCCAGCAAAGGCAACTTACGCAACTTTTGGGGTTTCCAACATTGCGGATGTGTTCGTATCTGGGGATCCTACAGCTAATATCATTGGTGTTGCGTTGTACAGAGCCGATGTAGATGGCGATGGGGCTGGAGACCTTAGCTCAAGCTTCATTGATGACCTTGGAGCTGGCCTGGTGAGCTATGTGGAATACGAAATGACCGGAGATGAAGAAGATGGGAAACTTATCCATGTCCCTTTAACTGACCTCAGCACGGGTGCAGATGGAGTTGATTTGGACGCTAACAGCGGCTACTACATCTCCTTGGTTTATGATGGTACCGCTGCTGGTACGGGCAATTCCGTTCGCTTTACCAACACCAGTGATGTTGCCTACGCAGCATTCACCGGCTATCCAACCACACCACTCTTTTTGGGCCAACTCTTTGGCGGTGGCTGGCAAGGTGCTATGGTGGTACAACGCCTCCAACTGGAAGGATTTGAACCAACGGTGAGCGCTCCCGAGCCAAAAACGCTCGCTGCCACAAAGGTCAACATCACGCCAAATCCTGCCAACGAATACGTCAATGTTGAGCTGGATCTGGAAGCAGTGAATCCATCGGTTGCCGTTTCGATTTTGGATGGCCAGGGCCGCACAGTAGTGGGCACTCAAATCGAGAAGAATTTCCAAAATGGCATCATGACGTTTGATGTAAACCGTTTGCCTTCTGGTGTGTACTACCTCTGGGTGCGTACTGCAGAAGGTTCTACGCTGAAGCCAGTGGCGGTTTGTCACTAAAATCAGGGTAACTTAAAGATTAAAAAAAGTGGTTCGGCGTGCTATGCGCCGGACCACTTTTTTTAGTTCTAACGTGCGCCGAAATCAAATCGAATTGGAAATTGAGCACGAATGTCGTTCACTATCAAAATTAAAAATTTGCCTAGTAACGCTGAGCCTTACCTTTACCCTTCACTTTATTTTTAATTAAACCGTCTCTTTTTCGCTATGAAAAAATTACTGACAAAATTTCCGGCCCTTCTACTGCTTGCGCTTGTGCAGCTCTTGATGGTGCAATCTGCCAGTGCACAGAATGTGCTTGGCACTGATGACGATGGCTTTGTGGTGCAAATCACCTCACCAGCCAGCATTGCTCAAACAATCCAGCACGGCGCCGAGGCTGGCGTCTGCCAATGGATTGGACAGTCAGAATGGGGTGTAGATCTCACGGAAGACTTTTGTGGAGAAGTTGTGTGGGCTGATGACTCTCTGGCGTGTGGTCCACTCACCAATCCGAACGCTTTGGCGGGTAAAATTGCCCTCATTCGTCGCGGTACTTGTGGATTTAGTCTCAAAGTTTATTGGGCACAACAAGCGGGCGCAATCGGTGCAATTATCTTGAACCACTATGCTAACCCATTGGATGGCCCTTGCACCACTTACGCAAATGCTACGCAATTCCTGGGAGGTATGTCTGGTCTGGATAGCGCTGCAGCCGTAAATATCCCGGCTATTTTCCTGGAGCGCCAAACCGGTGAAGACATTGACGGAGCACTCGCAGCCGGCGAAAAGGTGAATGTTTGTTTCACTTTCCCACGGATGTCTTTGCCAACGGTAGCTTCCATGTATGCGACCCCCTTGAGCCAGGTAGATACCATGCAGGCGATTACGGTTACGTACAATAACCGCTCTGGTGTTCAACAAACAAATGTAAACCTGAAAGCGGATTTCTTCGACCCAAGTGGTGCACTTACCGGTAGCGTAACTTACAACATGCCAGTTTGTGAGCCTAGTGCGGATTCTTTCTTCGTGTTCCCGCCCTATTTGGGTCCACCAGCAAAAGGCCGTCACACGGTGGTGTTTACCAACGACAAGTTTACGGAAAGCCGTGACTCGGTGGTCGCCCATTTTGCACACACCGACTATACTTTTGCGACCGATAACCTGGAACTGGAACTTGGAGGCATTGGTCCATCTGCTGAGCAGTTTAATACGTTCTATATTCAAAGTGGCGGTATTTGCTTTACAGGCGATGTTCCTGCCAAGGCAACTTATGCTACCTTTGGTATTGCGAATGCAGCAGAAGTTTTTGTTACGGGCGATCCTTCGGCCAATATTATTGGGATTGCCTTGTACCGCGCTGACGTAGATGGCGATGGCGCAGGGGATCTTTCCTCCAGCTTCATTGATGATCTGGGTGCAGGCTTGATTAGCTATACAGAATATGAAATCACGGGCAATGAAGAAGATGGAAAGTTGATCCACGTTCCAATTACAGACCTCTCCACTGGAGCAGATGGCGTAGACTTGGAAACAAACACCGGCTACTACATTTCCTTGGTTTACGACGGAACAGCTGCTGGAACATTAATCGCTCCACGCTATATCTACACGGCTGATGTTGGATATGCCGCATTTACGGGCTACCCGACCACACCGCTCTTCCTCGGCCAACTTTTTGGTGGTGGCTGGAACGGAGCCATGGTGGTACAACGCCTCCAACTCGAAGGATTTGACCCAACCGTGAGCACGGCTGAGCCAACAACATTGGCTGCAACCAAAGTCAACATTTCGCCTAATCCGGCCAACGATATTGTAAATCTAGAGCTGAAACTGGATGCGGTCAGCCCATCTGTGGCAGTTTCTATCCTCGACAACCAAGGCCGTATGGTCGTGGCTACGCAGGTAGAAAGAGAAATCCAGAACGGCATCATGACGTTCAATGTGAATAACCTCCCAGCAGGTGTGTACCACTTCTGGATCCGCACCGCGGAAGGTTCTACCATGAAACAATTGGTGATCGCACGATAATCAGTGCAGAGACTTTATTTTGAGTTTGTCTCAAAAAGTTGATAGGGTTGATGAGGGTTGATAGAAGTTGATGAATTGTGCTCGAATAGGTTAAATACGAACCTTTTTTGAGCTAAAAGCATCAGCCATATCAACTTTTATCAACCCTATTCTTTTTTCACCCCGCCTTCGCTAAAGCTTCGGCGGGTCCACCGTCCACCGTCCACCGTCCACCGTCCACCGTCCACCGTCCACCGTCCACCGTCTACCGTCCACCGTCCACCGTCTACCGTCCACCGTC
>CAZKBH010000060.1:0-26069 GCA_964550795.1 uncultured Saprospiraceae bacterium | reverse complement strand
ACCGTCCACCGTCTACCGTCCACCGTCCACCGTCTACCGTCCACCGTCCACCGTCCACCGTCCCATTACACCTCTTCCACGTAATCCAAATCCCGGTCAAAAGTCTCTTTTAATCCCCAGAGTGCGATAAACGCAATGCCCAAACAAACGGCTCCCACGATGTAACCTGCAGTGATAACGCTCCCGGTTACCGCCGCACTTTTGAGGTATTTGAAGGATTCATTGATGGGGACTTGCATGCCACGCGCAAAATTGGGTACAGAGGTAGCCACGGTGGAGCGCAGGTTGGTGCCAAACTGTTCTGCACCAATCGTCACAAAAATGACCCAGAAACCCACCGAGAACCCCAGTAAAAAGTGACTGAAATAGAACATGGCCGGACTGCTAAACGGCAGCGCGAGATAGGCCAGTACCGCAAAAACATCCAGGGTGAGAAAAATGGCCATCACTTTTACGCGACTACGCAGCAATTGACTCAAAAATCCAGAGGCCAAATCGCCCAAAATAAGCCCGATGTAGGCAATGGCAATTGAGTTGGCTGCAGAAATACCTTCCAAACCTTTGGCCCGCCCAAATTCCGGGGAAAAGAAAACCAGTACCCCGATGACAAACCAGGTGGAGGTGCCGATAAAAATACAGCGCAAAAACCTGGATAGCCGATCCCAACTGGTGAACAAGGCAAAAAAATTGCCCCGCGAAATATTGGTTTGCTGTTGCACCTGCTTAAACATGCCTGATTCTGAAACACTGATGCGCAGAATCAGCAGCAGCACACCCAATCCGCCCCCGATAAAATAACAGTCGCGCCAGTTAAAATAGTGCTCGATGACCCATGCCAACAGGGCACCAGTCAAACCGATACTGGCCACAATCATCGTACCCAGGCCTCGCTTGTTTTTAGGAAGCACTTCTGCCACAAGCGTGATGCCCGCCCCCAGTTCGCCTGCAAGCCCGATGCCGGCGATGAATCGGTAGAAAGCGTAGTCTGCATATCCGGTGGCGAAGCCATTGAGGATATTCGCGATGGAATAAAGAGCGATGGAAAAATAGAGCACCCGAACGCGCCCGCGTTTGTCGCCCAGAATACCCCAGAGGATACCGCCAATGAGCATGCCGCCCATTTGCCAGTTTTGGAGTGAAAGTCCTTTGTCGGTGAGGTCTTGGCCAGAAAAACCGAGTTCGGTGAGGCTTTTTACCCGGACAAACCCGAACAGAAGCAGGTCGTAGATGTCAACAAAATAGCCGAGTGCGGCTACGATGACCGCTGCGTTGAGGAGTTTGGTGTGATTCGTTTTGTCAGACATAAGATTGTCTCGCGTTCAGGTCTGCTTGATGCTGCAAAAGAAAAGGGAAACCGCGATGTTCAGACCGGTTTCCCTTTTTTAATTTCCAGCCAGGTAGGCATGGAATTGCTGTAAAATAGCGTGAGAGTGGTTTGTTATTTGTATTTAGTGAACTAAATTTTGCGCTTTAAGAATCTGTTGCGCGCGATCCAAAATTGTGGTGTCCTCGATATGGACAATACCTCCATTTGGGCCAGGTTCGAGGTGGAATTCCACTACCTCGCCGTCTTTGTACTGGTGTGCCCCAAAATAATTGCGCACGGTTTGTTCATCAATGTTGAGGTCTTCGGCGATTTTAGCCACGCTGCCATGGGGCAAAGCGTGTTTGATGCGACGGAGCTCTTCGAATGTGATATTCATATGCGAAATGTTTAGTGAACAAATTGGGTTAAAAAAATCGTTTTGCCGCTTCAAATAAAAGCGGAACCGGTTATGTGCCCCTAAGGTAGGTGCAATGAAAAAGGATAAGCAAGCGAAGGGCAATAATTATTTTTCAAAACGGCCTGTTTAATTCCATTTGGCATTTTTTTAGGTTCAAACAACCTGAAAGTGCAAATAAAAATGGAGCACAATATGAGGGGTCAAAAGAAATGTTCTGTTTTGAAACCTCGTTTTCTCTGCCGTAAAAACACTTTACCTTTGTTGCCTCCAAATGCTTTCCAGCAGGAGTAGTGCATCCGAGCATAATCGTGTCTTTTTTCAAACGTACCTATGTATCTCCACATTGTCTCTTTCGATATTCCTTATCCGGCCAACTACGGCGGGGTGATTGTCATTTTTAACCAGATAAAGGCGCTGCATGCGCAGGGCGTGAAAGTGATTCTGCACTGCTTTGAGTATGGCAATCGAACGCCCCAGCCCGAACTCGCGAACTATTGCCATGAGATTTATTATTACAAACGAAGCCGCTCATTATTTTATCAGCTGAGCTTTTTGCCGTTTATCATGCGCACCCGGCAAAGTTCGGCGCTCCTCAAACGCTTGCGCAAAGACCAGCACCCGATTCTTTTTGAGGGTATGCACACGGCAGGACTCATTTGGCACCATAGCCTGCGCAGTCGTCAAAAACTCATCCGCATGCACAATGTGGAGTGGCAATACTACGAAAGTCTGGCCCAACTTACCCCCGCTTCGGCGCCGCTGGAGAAGGCGTATTACTTTGCGGAAAGTATTAAATTGCAACGCATAGAACCCAAAGTGGTGCTGCACGCCGATGAAATTATTGCCATTTCTACCACCGACGAGGCCTACTATCGGGCACTCAAGGCGAATACCCGTTATATTCCGGCTTTTCACCCTAATATATTGATAGAGAGTCTGTTGGGTAGAGGCGAGTATGTACTTTTTCACGGAAAATTGAGTGTGCCAGACAATGAAATGGCGGCCGTCTGGCTCATTGAAGAGGTGTTCGCAGATTTCGACATTCCCTTCATTGTTGCGGGTATGGCCCCTTCCGAGCGGCTCAAGGAATTGGTTGCAAAATACGATCACATCCGGCTGGTCGAAAATCCGGATGAGGAGCAGATGAACAGCTTGCTAGCAGAGGCACAGATCAATTTGCTGGTGTCTTTTCAGTCGTCCGGCGTGAAACTCAAACTCATCAACGCGCTGTTCCGCGGCCGTTTTTGCATTGTGAACGAACACATGGTACGCGGTACCGGGCTTGCCAAGCTTTGCTACGTTCGCAACTCTGCCGCCGCCATGCGCCAAACCATTGAAGCCTTTATCAATGTGCCTTTTGAAGCGGGAAAGATAGCCGAGCGACGTGCTGTGCTCGAATCGGAGTTTTCAAATGCCGAAAATGCCAAAAAATTGATGGGTTTAATCAAATGGTAGTTCACAAAAAAAGCGGCCAGACAGCCCTTTTGCTGCCTGACCGCCCATCACGAGATTAAACCGGGATATAAAAGAAAGATTAAACCAAAAGGAGATTAAAACGTGTCCATGGGAGCGGCAACTGCCTGTGGATTATACTATAATTCATGTGATTTTGATGATTTGAGTGAGGTGCATCCAGCGGCTGAAGCCGCCGGTACAGTGGGGTGCTTTGCTGATATATTTTTGATTGCTCAAAATGAGTCATGAACGCCCTAACGTTTTAGGGCGCCCACGACTGTAGAAAAGAGCAACTTTTCGACAAGTTAGTGGGGGATTTATTGGGTTGATCATGCGTTGATTTGACTTCTATTTTCCGCGCATGAACAACCCAATCAATCCGCATTTCAAAGAGGTGGTCAATGCTTTTTGACCGTAATACAGGATTCATTTCATTTGGTGGGCTTTTAAAAAACCGCAGCATCGTAGGACGCAAAATGTTGATTTTCAATATTTTGTGCCGTAGCGATGCTGCGGGGTACTAGGTTCAGTTGTTTACTTTGCTTGAATCATTGTTTTGGTCGCGCGGTCATTTGCGGTTTCCAAAGAGTAGTGTAGTACACCAGTGGTGTTCAGAAGAGCTTTTTCCAGCGGAATGCTGTTGTAGCCTTTCGGGAAATCACCTTTTTGCTGGAACACCAATCGTCCAGATTGATCAAAAACAGAGAGCGTAGCCGTGGCAGCATCTGGCAGGTGGAAACCAACCAACGTGCGGTTCACAAACGGATTCGGCTGGTTTTGGTACAACTCGAAACCGACGCCACTGATCGTGCTTCCTTCCTTGCTGTTGAAACGCAGCGCGATGTCAAGCTTGGTGCTTGTTTGCTCGGCTGCGGTGCTCAGCTGGTAACCCTCCGCTTTCGTGATACGGCTGGAAACCGAGATCATTTTGCTCAATTCTCCGGCAGCTTTTGCCTTGAATTTCAGGGTAAACTCTCCTTGCTGTACCCCGTGGAAAGAGGTCGTCAGCGCTTTTTCGGCAGCGAAAGTTGCAAAGTTGTCGGCTTTCATGCCCGGTCCAGGCGTGATGTCGGCCAATTCCAGCTCATTGAAGTTTAAGGTGAACTGGTAGCCAAGTGCTTTTTCGGCAGCTTTGAATTTCACTTCAAATACTTCTCCGGCTTTCACCGTGCGGTCATCCACATCAAAGAGGAACACTCCGTTCGAACGTTCTTCAGCACTCATCTGTGCGTTTGCAATAGCGGAGCTGTTTACGTCACCCACTTTGACAGCTACAAAGTTGTCCTCCGTCGCGTTGCCTTGAATATCTGCCACCGTTTTGGTTTCAGGGAAAGCCGTCTGGAATGGGTTGGCAGCGTTGGGGAACGAGAATGATTTGTCCACAAAGCGCCAGCTGTCATTGTTCGGAAGTTCGGTGTAGATGCCCAGGATGAGTTTGCGCAATTCCACGATGTCGAACGTAGTGATGCTTCCAGAGCGGTTTGCGTCGGCAGCAATCATTTTATACGGCGAGGTGAATGGATCTAAGCCAAGAATGTGTTTGCTGATCAGCACGAGGTCGAAAGTAGTTACACCATTCAGCGGATTGTCATCCTTGGTTGGCGTAAGCGTGTAATCGGCGTGCATCGGAACGGCATTGTTGAAACTATACTGGCCGCTTTGGTCGGACATGGCGAACAGGTTAAAGGTTGGCCCGCTCAGTTCCACATCGGTTTCTTCCAAGCCTTCATTCATTTCCGTTTTGAGCACTCCGGACACTGTTACAGCGTTTGCCCCGCAGTTGCCGGCATTGTCTTGGATAATGATGAAGGTTTCGCAGAAATCCGCGTTTCCATAAGCGTCCATGGCCCAGAGTTCCACACATTGAATGCCCACCTCGTTGCAATCAAATGTGATGCTGATATTCGGGTTTCCGTTGCCGTCCACAGGGAATCCGTTGCCACCTGAGCCACATTTTCGGATGGCAAAAAGCAGGTCATCCGCAGGCGTGCAGTTGTCGTCGGCATGCAGCAGGAAGTCGCTGGCGTACAGCGTGATTACCCCGGCTTGCACGAGATTTCCACTCAGGCCGTTCAGACAAACGATGGTTGGCGACTTACAATCCCTGATGGTAAATTCATATTCACAGATGCTTTCGTTGCCACAGCCATCCGCTGCGATCCACTTGATTTTATGCCTGCCGTAGGGCAGTTCAGGCAATGAATACGTTGCCGGCGATCCGGGGGTGTTCCAACGAACCGATGCTCCGAGGCTGGTACCATTCACAGTGGTTTGTATCGCAAATCGGTGTTTTTGGTTGGCACTCACGGCGCGTTTGTCAAACTGCCGCGGGGTTCCGCCTGCATAGTTTGGCGTGTTTACGTTGTTGAAATTCACCGTCCCGGCTGCAGGCGGGTTGCTGCTGCTTACCACCGTTTCCATCGTTCCATCGTTGTCAAGGTCGAGGAAAAGCAGGAAGCGGATGTTCAGATTTGAGCCAGAGCAGAAGTCCGTTGCCGAAATACTCAGGTCAACCGGTGCTTCACAGAGGTCGTTGGATTGGCTGAGCGGATCAAACCAGAAACTTTCGTTCCACAATTGTGTATCGTTCGTTGAAAGATCGCAGAACTCCACCGGACTAGCAGGGCAAATCATGATAGGCGCTTGATTATCAATGATTTTGATAATCTGCTTATACTCATAGCAGTTTGCGTTTTGGTTCCAGTAGATGCTGTAATTCGTTGCAGCTTGATCCGTGGGCCAAATTTTGACTACCGTAGGCGCCCAAGGGGAAGGTGTTCCAAGCGGCGACACGGTTGGTCCTGGCAGATTACTTACGTGGTTTCCGATGGTGTGTGGGTTCGGGTTCGGCACAATCGTACAGCCCAACCCCGGGTTGTAAGTGCACCAGTTAATAATCCTCCAAGTGCGTTCAATCTTGAAGCACGCATCTGGAACCACCGTGTAAACCTGGTCTTGGTAACTTACGCCCAAGAGTTCGCAATCTTCCCCAAAGAATTGAGGCTCTCCATATAAGCCGGTTCCGTCGCATTCATTGACAATCACGTCATTGGGGAATTTGATGAAATAATCCTGCTCGTAGTTCACCACAATGCGTTGTGTACAAGACGTGGTGGCACCATGGCAATCCGTTACCCGGAAAGTGCGTACGATGGTGCCTTTATTACAAACCGAATCAAAATTGGCGTAGTTGACGGAGTGTTCGAGGCCTTTTTGACCCTGGTACTCTTTGCTCACATCAAGGCAGCAGTTATCGAAAACCGTTGGTTTGCTGTAGGTCCACAGTGTTGGGTCGAAGTTTTCACAGTTCACGGTTACGTTGGCCGGGGAAGTGCAAACAGGGCGCAGCCTGTCCTGCACCTGTACTTTTACCTCACATTCGTTGAAAATCGGCTCACCGTCCAGGTCCAAGGAAATGGTACCATCAGGATTCAATTGATACACCCGAAGGATAACATTCAGCTCGGAGCCAACCTCGCAGCAGTAGAATTTGATGGAGTCCAGTTCAGCGGTTGCAGTACTAAATTCGCAGCTATTCAGGCTGGTAATACAGTCGCTGTATGGCAAAGCCCGGCGGATGGTAAATTTAATGTCGCTGCACTGGTCATACGAACCATCATCGAAAGTGGTCGCTTTTACCCAAGTCACCCCGGCAAATTCGCAGGTGTTCATATTCGGGAAATAACAGTCGTTCGGGTCGTCTTTTCCAATCGAAACGATGGTTGTTTCGTCGCAAGCTGCCACGGGCGGGGTGTAATCCGCAACCGTAAGCGTAAAGGAACAAGTGCTCGTATTGCCACAATCATCCTGCGCAATATACACTACCACGTGTTCTCCCACTGGAATGCATGGCGTCATGTTGAACGATCCGAGCGTGTCCGGGTTGTTTAGCGGGTTGCCAGGGAAGTTGAAAAGACCGCCGTTCACGGAAATAACGTTGATCGTGTCGCCTGTTTCTGGATCAATGGTGTAGATCAGGGCACGTATGTTGTTTATGCTGGAACAGTTGTCGGTCAGCAAAACATCGGGCAATTGCATGCTGCTGCAGCAATCGTATGGGTCCGTGGTCTCTACCATATTCGCCGGGCAATTCAAAAACTGTGGACCTTGGGTATCCAAAACCCGGATCAATTGGATTTGCGTAGTGAACTCACCGGTACATTGGTCCACCACCGTCCACTGTCTGCTAATGTTGTAGGAACCATCGCAGGGAGCCGACAACACATCTATGTGACTGAACACAATAGAGCCGGGAATAATGGGCATATTGAACACCGTGGGGAAGCCTTGGAATCCCTGTGACGCAATCCATGCAGGCGATGGATAAGGCGTATTCCCACAGGAAAAGGTGGGTGCTTGTATTCCGTCGTGGTTGGGCGGAAAGCTTACATCTACGATTGTCGGACGCAGCAGGTTAATCTGTTGAATACACGTAGAAGTGTTGTTGCTGGCATCTCTCGCCTCCCAGCGACGCAAAATGATCTGCGTCAAACCAGTTGGGCAATCCTGATTGGTAGTCTGATCCGTGTAACTCAGGGTGACATTCGCGCAGTCCAAATCAAAGAGTTGAGAGACGACTTGAGAGACTGAAAAGGATTGGTTTCCAAGAGGGGTAACATCGTTTGCAGTAAGTCCGTTGGGGAATCCTGCACCAAAGTTTCCCGTCATCGTGATGTACAGGTCTGCAAACTCAATCAAAGAAACATCGGCACCGGCGTTCACATCCGAGATGCGAATTTTCCATTCACCGTTCACAAATTGTCCGTCGAAAGCACTCAAGACACCCAAGCCGAGGGGAATTTGTGCATTTCTATCGGTGGTATAGTTGTTACAATCGAAGTTGGGGAAGCCCTCATCATCGAAGCGTACAAACAGCGGAAGGGGTGAGCAGCCACCGAGTTGATCCCACAGGGTCACAATGGTGCCGGATGGACTTTCCAACTGGATACGGATGTTGCTAAAGAACGCATCGTCGGAGATTTTGACGCGGAGTTCCACGTCGTTCACCGTTGCGTTCATCGGAAGATTTACAGGCAAGGTGTATACACGATTCTGGAAATCCACTAGGGGTTGTGGCAGTCCAGGTGCTGCAAAACGCAGTTCCATGGTGGTTGTATTGGAAAACAGCGGACTGATCGGGAAATTGTACGGCAGGGTAATTGGGATTGGCTCGCAGTCAATAGCCGGTGGAAGGTTGTCCACGACTTTGATATCGCCAAAGCAGCGGTTGCCGGTTTCAGGGTCAGTTACCCGCACCCGGTAGGTTTTACCCACGTCGTTGGCGTCCAATACCGCAGGTACCCAGGGGCCGTTGCCAAGCGGCAGGGTTTTGTCCAGTTCCACAACATAAAGATCGTAACATTTGTAAGGCCCACCTTCCAGCACTTCATCTGCGCCCACGGTGTAGGTGCAATCAGGGCCGAGCGCTATATTCACAATATCATTGCAAATCAAAGTCGAAACTGCATTTGGGAAATCTTCTACCGTTACCGTGAAGGAACAAGTGGCGGTATTACCAGAAGCATCTGTGCATTGAAACACGTTAGTAGTCGTGCCAATCGGGTAGGGTTGGCCGGATGGAATGCCGCTCAACTGTACTGCTGCATTGTTGGTCGGGATCGAGTATTTTACAAAACCGTTGTAAGAGCGGGCCGCAGTATTTCCACCAAACGGGTAGGCCTTGCCCACACCAGGATTGGAAGATACCCGCAACGTGCCATCACTGATCTGGCGTGTGGTGTTGGTATAATTCATGGGCGTACCCGTGCTGCTGGTGAGGTAAATGCCTCTTGTTTGGCCGGGAGGAATCGTGATGCCAAAACCTGGAATTGGCGTACCAGCCGCCGGAGTGGTGGACATGACGATCTGAGTGCCAGCCAAAGTCCAGGCACTGGCCGTATTTTCCAAGCCGGAGAATGAACCCACGTTGGTGGTAAAATACACCTCCATCGGCCAGGTACCTGCGTCAATGGATGGCCCAAACTGCGTGATCGTCAGGGTGTTAGCGCCAAGATTGGTCACGTCGAACATGATCCCGGCATTCCCGTTGTTGAAATCTATCGGGTGATTTACCTGTCCCAATTGGTCGAACAAACAGTTGTCCGTGCAGGTTACTTGGAAGGTATAGTTGTTCGTTTCACAGAAACCAGGCTGTAAGCTGATATTGGTATTGCCTGGGCAATTGATGATTGGAAGCGTATTGTCAACCACGGTAATGAGCTGCACCGCAGCCGTAATTACACCGCCGCCACAAGGCTCGACGAGTTCCCAGGTTACTACGTTGGCTCCCACAGGCGCAGGAATCGTGGTGTTCACCGGGTCAAGTACAGTAGTAGGTGCCCCGCCATTGATGCGGTATTGCAACTGATAACCTGCGCTGCAGCCGCCCGGCGTAAAAGTAGGCAGCGGTGTGGTGACGTTTACAAAACAGCTGTTTGAACCAGCACCCGTATTAACAGACTGGTTCGCTGGAGCGAACATCGTACAGTTGATGATAGGTACCTGGCGCACAATAGCACTCCAGCCTGCCGCAGAAATAGAATTGTCAGAGCGGAATCGAAATGTGAGGGCCTCGGATGCGTTAGCGCCTACGGCTGCAATGCCGGTATTGGCGGTCACGGTACCCGGACTGATGTCTTGCCAGTTGCCAGCAGGGAACCCCGAAAAGGTAGCGCCTTGTGGGCCTGGAACCTGGTTTACCCCAACAGTCGCGCTGTTGAAGATGTACAATGCATCCCAACCAACGTCCAAACGAAAGGCATTGAACGATACTTGAATGCGGTGGGTGGCGGGATTTGAAGGCTCGAACGTCACGGTGGCGTCTGCGCCATTGTTGTAGTTGAGTCCTGGACCACCAGAATCGTAGAAGTTGAAGAAACAGTTAGCAGGCGGTGCGATAGCGAGCGGGCTGCCAAAGGTTACGCCGTTCTGGGCCATATTGACGTTCGATTGCGCAAGCAAAGTGGCACAGGCGAACATCCATGTTACCGTCACGGACAAAAAGTTATAAAAATTGCTCTTTTTCATGCTAGGATGAATTTTGAAATTAAAGAATGGAGAATGTCGCAGTCAGGACTGCGACTTTTTGGGTTTTAAGTGATTGAAAATCAAATTGTTGTAACAAGTTGGCTCTATGGCTCAACCCGTTTTTTCAATTTGTAAGCAATACGCGCGTTTCCGTTTGTAGTGCTTTTAGAATGATTTTAGGGGTGTAGGAAGCCTCTTTTTCAAAGCCCAAAGTGGCGGCAGCCGATACGGAAAGTTCCAGGGCTTGAGCCACGGTGGCACCCTTGCTGATTTCCATAATGATGGCTTTGAAATAGGCAATCCTGCGCACGGTGTTGTCGTAAAGTGGTGTGCCTACCGTGATACCAGGCATTTGCTGATTGAGCACAGTTACCTGCGCTAGCAAAATATTGCTAGCATCCTCTGTAGTCTTCCAGTTGAAAGAAGCTGCCGATTGTGGCGCATGCAGGGATTGTGCATGGCCTGTGGTGCCAAAAAAACAAAGCAAGGACAGGAAGAAGAAAGCGGTGAGGAGCATCCTTCCCAGTTGTTTTGGGGCTCCTCTTTTGTTCATTTTGTTCATATTCAAAAATTTTAAATTCAATTGAGATGCTGTTGAATGTCGTAGCAGCAGTTAGAATCTAACCCTGCCAACTAAAATCTATCCGTAGAAATCCCTCTGCTTCGCGCACCGGATATTCCCCGATAGGCAATTCGCTAAAGTTCAATCCGAGGGTTTCGGTCACGTTTTCGGGCAGCTGGCAAGGACTTTCCAGGTGGAGGCTGCCGTTCCGTAAATGTGTTTTGTACAGTTTGGCGCAAAGCAGCGACCGGGTCAGTACCATAGCGATACCATTCCCGCCTTCAATCGGGAAAAGCAAACCAGTGGTGCATTGGCAGCGCTCTTTTCTCGAGACAGCGGATGGGCTGCTGGTCGTTCGGGCCGTAATGCGGCATACACCAGTCCCCCTACAATCTGCGGAGGGTGAACCAAATACGACGTCGCAGCTCATCAGCTGAAGCACATCGGCCTCTCGATGCGGTCGTATCAGATTTTGGGCTGCCTTTCCCCACGGCGGAGCGAGGTTGGTGGGGGCAACTTGTGCTGAAATGTTTCTCATAAAACAGTTTGAAAGATGAAAATTGGCTGGAGACTACCGCCGCCAGCGTTTATTCATCGTGTGAAAAGTGAAGTGTTTGTGCGTTGGCAAACAGCTTTGCGCCGTTCCACACCACCTGCAATTTTCCCGACCCAATTGGGCTGGTAAAAAGTGCTGGCATCTGCGCCGTACTTCTAAGGCGTTGATGTTCGTCGCGAATAAGTCTAGGCACCGATCAAGTCAAGGCCCGTGATGCGCGCACCAATCAGATCCAGTCCGGTGATGCGTGCGCCGATTAGGTCAAGCCCTGTGATGTTGTCAGTGAGGATACTTTTAGTCGCTGCGGGAAGTGTGAATGTGCTTTTCATGTTGCCATTGCCATCGGTGTTTTTTCTTCCGATTTGCATGACAAAGGTCCAGCGACACACCACCCTGGCACAGGACAGGAAACACTACTTGGTCGCCCACTTGAAAGTGACCAAAAAAATTTAAAAAACTATTTAAATAATTGATTATCAATAAATTATGCAACTGTTTTCAGAGGGTAAAAACGCCGTTTCTCGCGCATTTTTGCCCTTTGCCGGGCGGCGAGCACACGGCGGTTGAGGCAAAAAAAACGACCCTGCGGCATTATGCTGCAGGGTCGCGCGAAAAGTGTGGCACACCTAAATGACTGGTGTGCCACACTTTTGGAACTGAACTCGGCTGCACCCGAACGTGAACAAGTGGAGCCAGAAAATTCTGGGAAAGCGGCTACTTTTGCAGCCCATTCCTGTGGCTTTTTGCCATCCGCTCGAAAGTTTGGCGGAATGCGCCAACCATTGCGCGTGTCTTATTGTTCCTAGTTAATTCCGCCGCTAAACCCTTGGCTTGTGTACCTTTTTAACGCCGCTCATTCGTGAATTCCGCTCCCTCCATTTCGTTCCATTCCAAGCCGCAACCCTCGTTCAACAAAAACTTCGACCTGCTCATCCGGCACTTGCACGAGATGAAAGCAGCCGGTTATGAGACGTATATCTGCTCTGAAAATCCCAAGCAATTCGACCGTTTGGCCGCTATTTTCAGGGAATTAAAAGCCAATGTGCAGTTTTTGCCTGTCGAAATCCCCATTCACGAGGGCTTCATTGACGAGGATCTAAAAATTGAGGTGCTGACCGATCACCAGATTTTTCAACGCTACCATCAGTATAAGGTGCGGCAGGGTTTTACCAAGGATCAGGCGCTGACCGTGCGGGTGCTGCGCGAACTCACGGCGGGGGATTATGTGACGCACATTGACCACGGCATCGGAAAATTTGGTGGTTTGCAAAAAATCGAAATTGGGGGACAAAAGCAGGAGGCGGTGCGGCTCAATTTCAAAAACAACGACATCGTGTATGTGAGCATCCACTCGCTGCACAAAATTTCCAAATATCTCGGCAAAGAGGGCGATACACCCCAATTGTCCAAACTCGGCTCCGATGCCTGGAAACAACTCAAGGCCCGGACGAAGAAAAAAATCAAGGACATTGCCGCTGAACTCATCAAACTATACGCTGCTCGCCGGGCCGCCAAGGGCCACGCTTTTCCGCCCGATGATGTGCTGCAAACAGAGCTGGAAGCCAGTTTTATTTACGAAGATACGCCCGATCAGTACAAAAGCACCAACGACGTAAAAGCCGATATGGAGCGCGAATACCCCATGGATCGGCTCATCTGCGGCGATGTGGGCTTCGGGAAAACAGAGGTGGCCATTCGGGCTGCCTTTAAAGCCGTCACCGACGGAAAACAGGTGGCAATCCTGGTGCCGACCACGATTTTAGCGCTTCAACATTGGCGTACATTCTCGGAAAGACTCGTGGATTTTCCGGTTTCAGTGGACTATATCAACCGTTTTAGAACCGCCAAAGAGAAAAAAGGAATCCTTGCAAAATTGAAAACTGGCGAGACGGATATCATCATCGGCACCCATGCTTTGTTGGGTAAAGAGGTGGGATTCAAGGACTTAGGGCTTTTGATCGTGGATGAGGAACAAAAATTTGGCGTGGCCAGCAAGGAAAAACTGCGCAGCCTAAAAGTAAACGTGGACACCCTGACCCTCACGGCGACACCCATTCCCCGTACCCTGCAATTCTCGCTCATGGCCGCCCGGGATCTTTCGGTGATCCGTACGCCGCCGCCGAACCGACAGCCCATCCAGACCGAGATTCGGGTGTTTGATGAAGACCTGATCCGGGAGGTAATTCACGCTGAAACGAACCGAAATGGACAGGTTTTTTTCGTCCACAATCGCGTGAACGACCTGCCTGCCATCGTGGATACCCTCAAACGGCTCTGCCCCGAACTGGACATCGCCATGGCCCACGGGCAAATGGACGCCGAACACCTGGAAAAAGTATTGGTAGATTTTATTGATCGAAAATTTGACGTTTTGGCCTGTACAAACATCATCGAAACCGGTCTGGACATCGCCAACGCCAACACAATCATCATCAACCGCGCCGATATGTTTGGGCTTTCCGATCTGCACCAACTGCGCGGCAGGGTAGGGCGGAGCAATCAAAAAGCCTACTGCTACCTGCTCGCGCCGCCCATGAGTGTGCTCACCCAGGAAGCCCGAAAACGCCTCAAAACCATCGAGGAATTTAATGACCTCGGCTCCGGCTTCCAGGTGGCCATGCGCGACCTCGACATCCGGGGCGCAGGTAACCTGCTCGGCGGCGAACAATCGGGATTTATTGCCGACATCGGTTTTGAGACCTACCAAAAAATTCTCGATGAGGCCATTCAAGAATTGAAGGAAACGGAATTTAAAGACCTATTCAAAGAGGAAATTGCCCAAAAAGGCTCCTATGTCCGCGATGTGACCATCGAAACGGACGTGGAAATGCTGATTCCCAGCGAATTTGTGACCAATACTCAGGAGCGACTCAACCTGTACACCGAACTCAACAACATCGAAAACGAGGAAGGAATTGCCGATTATTCCAAGCGGCTACAGGATCGTTTTGGTAAAATTCCGGCTCCGGTTCATGCGCTTTTTGATGGATTGCGCCTGCAATGGATTTGCAAAAAAATCGGTTTTGAACGCCTGATTTTGAAGGGTGGAATATTTCGCTGTTTCTTCCTCAGCGACCCGCAATCCTCGTTTTATACCACGGATCATTTTCAAAAAATCCTCGCATTCCTGCATAAACACGGGCGCGTCATGGGCGTCACCTTAAAACAGACCAATAAAGAACTGATCCTGGTCCAGGACAATGTGCGCAGCATGAAGGCGGTGAAAAGTTTGCTGGAGCAGCTGGCGGGGGCGTTGGGGTGATGTATTGACTTAACGCTGCTTATTCGGGGTGCGACTTGAAGTCGCACCCCGAATGCTTTCACACGAAGTTGATATTCTTCAAATAAACTACCGCACCAACGTCACATCCCCCGAAAACACCTCCGTTTCTCCATTCACGTATTCCACTTCCACGACATAAACATACACGCCCGGATTCACGTTCTGTCCTTTGGCTTGTCCGCCCCAACCCATTTGCGGGTCGTTTGGAAGGAAATTTTGATTTTCAAACAACAGCTCGCCCCAGCGGTCGTAAATCTGCATCGAACGCACGCTTCTAACCTCAGTTCCGGCAAAAACGGTGATCCGATCATTTAAATCATTCGAGCTCGGCTTGAAAATGTTCGGGATGTACACACGTCTTTCGCCGCTAACCACCACCAAAATATCATCGCTGGCCACACAGCCGGCACTGTTGGTTGCTTCCAGGGTGTAGCGCATGGAATTGAACGGGGTGCTGTAAGTGCTCAGTGCATCAGGGGTGCGCAAAAACTCCAGCGGCGACCACTGGAAGGATTCAATGTCCGTAAAGTTCAGAATCGCTTGCAAAAACACACTGTCGCCTAAATTAATGTTTAAGTCAGGACCAAGGTCCACCATCAGTGCTGGCGGCGCAGGCACCGATACATTTTCATCGCTCAGACAGCCATTGGCATCTTCCAGTTCAATCACTTGCATACCACTTTCCAAACCTGGAAGCGTGACCGGGAAGGTATTGATGGTTTGAACTGCATTCCCGTTGAGGCTCAGGGCAAAAGGACCCGCGCCTCCAGAAACACCCGTGAGGATAATGGAGCCATCTCGGTCGCCAAAACAGGTCGGAGCAATGACGTTGAATGCAATGCCTAGTTCTGGCGGCGCATTTAAAGTGTAGTTGTTGGTGAACGTACAACCGATCTGATCGGTTAAGGTCAGGAAGTAATCTCCAGCCGGTAAATTGTTGTTTACGAAGCCCGTTTGGCCGTTGCTCCACGAAGCAGTAATGGGTGGAATCCCGCCCACCGGCGTAATTGTGATGCTGCCGTCATCTGCCAGCGGACAACTGATATTAAAGCCATTGAAGTCAGATAGCACACTCGTAGCAAGCGGCGTTGAAATGTTCACCGTGGCACCTGGACCGAATTCGGCAGGACAGCTTGTGCCAGTGGCTACCAGATTGGTAATCGTATAAGTTGTTGTGCTGGAAGGACTTACCTCAAACGTTGCGCCGTTTTGAACTCCGGTCAGCACAATTGGTGGAACACTTCCAGCAATCGTTACATCATAATCAGTACCGCCTGTCAAAGTCAGCGTCAGGGTAGCAGTGCCGCCTTCACAAATACTGGTATTGCCCGAAATTTGTCCAAAAGGCGTTGGGGCCACCGTAACGCTTGCTTGCCCTTCAATCAGACCGGGACAATTGGCATCGTTCAGCGAAACAAGCGTGAACACCTGGTTTTGCTGCACATTGTTGCTCAGAATATTGAAGCTGTTGTTTGAAGTACTGACGGGCGTTTGTGGCACACCGTTTAAAGCATACACAAAATTGAATGGCCCAACACCGGCCAATTGTACCTGGATGCTTGCATTTTCTCCCGCACAAAGGGTTTCATCGCCCAACAATAAGGCCGAAGGTTGGAAATGGAATACGACTGGAACACCCGAAGAGAAAGACAGGCAAGGATCGCTCAAATCCACCGAGCCAGCCATCGAGTTGCCCGCCACCGCTACGATAAAATACGTAATGCCCGCGGTTAAACCAGCCTGGAAAACGAATGAAGGGCTGTTTGAGGTTGCCACAATTCCCAATGGAAGGATGGCCGGGTCGGTACAAAGCACATAAACCAGCACATCACCGGGATCCAGCGTGGTGCCGGTTGCCGGTTGTGCCGAAACAGTTCCATTGGGCAAACAGCCGTTTACGCCATTGGAAATAACCCCCGCATTGGTTGTGCAAACACAGTTCGGCATCCCGGAAAGTGTTGTGGTACAGCCAGTTGGATTCGAAATGATGATGTTGTACGGCTGTGTACCCGGGTAAGAAATCGAGGTGAAAGTGGTGTCGACCAAGGTTCCTTGAACCCCGAGTACCGTATAAACCGGATTCGGCTGCGCACCGTTGCCGATATCAAAAATCAGGGTATACGTCTCCGTCGCTAAATCGCAGGCCACCACGAGGTTCAGGGCCTGTGGCGGGGTAGAAACCGTCACCGAAGCCGAACCGCTAAGTGTACCAGCACAGTTATCGGCACCCGATACATTCACCAGGGTATAATTCGTCGTGACGTTTGGATTAACCAGGATGGAATATGGATTCTCGGTAATATTGGTCAAAGTCTGCGGGGTGTTGCCATCGGTGTAGGTAAAATTGAAGGGTCCATCGCCCGTAAACGTCACTTGAATGGTGGCCGGCGCGCCGGGACAAACTACAGGCGCACCAGAGAGCGTTGCAGTGATTTCAGGTCGCCAAATAACCGTCGGGCCATTGCTGAGCGACAAACATGGGTCGCTGAGATCAACTCCGTTTGCACCACCGATGTTCCCTGCTACCGCAACAATAAAGTAGGTGGTATTCACCTGCATGGTGGCCGGGTTGAAAGCAAAGCTTGGCGTGTTGCTCACTTCAACAATAACCCAACCTGGAGGCGTATTAGCCTGACTAACAAGGAAGTAGAGCAAGGTTTCGCCGGGGCCCAGGACGGTGCCTGAGGCGGTAGAAGTAGTGACCGTTTGCCCGAAACAAGCGGTCAGTGGAGTCATGTCCATGGTGCCCGCATCGGTACTACACACACAATTTACTACATCGGTAAAGGTGAACGTTCCGCAGTTCCAGCTGTCTGTAATAGAAACCGTGTAGGCCTGCCCTGCCGGAATCGGGTTGCTGACGAAATGCCCCGTTGCGGGGTCGTAACTCCCCGCGGGACTGGCCACAACGATCGTGCTGAGGTCGCCTTGGGTCACGTCAAATTCCAGGATATAAGTCTGGTCTACAGGCGAGCAGGTAGGGACAAAATTGGCCGCAACTGGCGGAGGGTGAACCGTTACTACAGCGGAGCCACTTACGGTTCCGGTACAGGTTGCATTTGATACAGAGGTGAGGATAAACGTGGCACTTTGTTGCAGCGTGGCGTTTAACAAAAATGCAGTTTGTGTAGCGGTTACGCTAAACGCGTTGCCGTTGTTGGTGTAGCCGAGTGTAAAATTCGGTGTTCCTGTCAGGTTCACCAACAGGGATTGGGTGCCGCCCGGACAAATATTATAGTTCCCTGCAGCCAGGGTTGCCGTAGGCGATTCCAGCCAAATCACCGGCGTTCCCACCGAAACCGAAAGACAAGGATCCATCAAATCAATGGTCCCCACGCCATCAGGATTCCCCACAATGGAAGAAACGTAGTAGATGACACCAGTCTGCATGGGCGGCGCAAATGTAAACGTTGGGGTAGCGCTCCAACCCACGATGGTACCCAGCGGCACACTTGGGTTGGTGTGTAAAATATACATCAGCGTATCGTCAAAATCCAGTGCCGGATTGAGGGCGGCGGGTACGGTCAGGGGCAGATTTTGACAAACTTCCACGGTGTCTTGATCCATCGTACCCGCATCGCTGAAGCAATTGCAAATGGCCGTGCCGGAAATGGTATCCTGTCCGCAGTTGTTTGCATCCGTGAAGGTTGCAAAATAGTCGAGCATCGCAAACGGCATTGGAATGCTGGTGAATGAACTGGCACTAAAAAAGCCCGCAATACCAGACACGTTGTACGGCGGTGTTCCAGAAATTATGTCGAAGGAGACGGTATAGGTTGCGGTCGAATAATCACACACTGTTTGCACATTTCCGACGACCGGCGGTGGGGTGAGACTGATGTTGGTGGTCCCGTTCAGTTGGCCGCTCGAACAATAGGCATCCGTTACGCCTGTCAGGGTCACCACAGTGTTTGCGCTTGGGGTAAAGATGAGGTCGTAGGTACTTGCCGTGATGCCCGTAATGGGCGTTTGGGGCACATTATCAATAGAATACGAGAAAGAAAATGGTGCTGTTCCGGTAAAACTCAGCGTTAGCGTGACGGGATCTCCCTGGCAAATATTCAAATTCGCCGGACTCAGGCTGGCCGCCGGGAAAGCGTGGAATACCACTGGCGTTCCCTGCGAAACCACGAAACAAATGTCGCTGGTATCCACTAATCCGCCTGCGCTGATATCACCGGCAATGGCAGAAATGTAGTACGTTGTTCCGAATACCATACCCGCCTGGAACCCGAAAGCCGGGGTGTTGTTCCAGGCATAAATGGTGCCGATGGGCAGTGCGGGATTTTGGTGCAGTATGTACAGCAAGGTGTCGTTGCCATCGTTGAAAAAGCCGCCATTGTAGGTAGCTGTAACGACTTCATTTTCACAGGCATCCAGCAGTGTGAGGTTCATGGTTCCAGCCTCGGTTTCGCAGTTGCAAATGCTTGGACCACTGACCGTTATATCGCCACAATTGTTGGCATCTCGAAAGGTAAAACTGTAGCCCATCGCTTGCGGAATAGGGGCACTTGTCCACTGACTTACGTTAAATGTGCCACCGAGACCACCCACCGAAACAAGCGGCAGGGTAGCGCCGAGCACATCAAAGGTGACGACATAAGTCCCTGCAATCGCGTTACAATTGAGGTTTAAATTTGCGTATGAAGGCGGATAATTGACGGTAATAACGGCCGGATCACCCGAAATAATCCCGTCACAGCCCGGCGATTCAATGCTGGTCAGCTCCACGGTCGTGGTGGAGGTAACGTTCAGCGGGATGATATACGGATCGTCAAAAGTGGTGTCAGGTGCTTGGGCAACGCCATTAATTGTGTAATTCAGGATAAATGGTCCCGTCCCCGTAAAATCAACAATCACTTGTGTGTTGGCAGAATCACAAAACGTGGCACTACCCAACAACAGCGCGTTGGCAGGGGTAAAAACGAACACGAACGCCTGACCCGAGGCGGTATTGGAACAAATGGAGTCAGACACCGATAGCAAGGTGTAAATGGTGCCGCTGTTGGGATTTACGGGAATAATCAAGGGGCTGACAGCACTGGTAGCCGTCAAAGTGTCATTGTTGGCCGTGTAAGTAACGGTCCAGGGAGCCGTTCCGGTAAAATCTATGATGATATCGGTCCCGTTCCCAATTTGGCAAATCTGCCCGCCTCCCGAAATGGTTGCGGTTGGATTTGGAAATATGATAATGGTCGCAGTGCCCGACACCGAACCCATACAATTCCCCGAACTGACGCTGGTGAGCGCGTAAGTGGTTGGTGTGAGCGGATTCACGGTCAGAATAAATGGATTGCTGCTCGTGGTAAGGGTATCCACGGGTATTCCATTGGCCGAATACGCAAATGTCCAGGGAGCCGTTCCGGTGAAACTGATGGATAGCGGCATGGGTTGTATTCCACAAATGGTATCGGAGCCGCTGATGGTCGCGGTGGGCGGGGTCACTACTCCAACGCTGTAAATGCCACTTGCGCTCCCATTTGGCCACCTTGAATTCCCACCCTGGGTAGGGACATAGCCACTTGGACGGCCGGGGGGGAGGGTTTCAAAATAAAGGGGGTCGGAGGTTGGGTTGGGGGTTTGAGGAACGCCGTTCAGCGTGTAGGTGAAGGTAAATGGAGCCATCCCAGTGAAGGAAAAACGCAGGGTATCACTGTCTCCCACACAAACGGAAGTGGTGTCGGAGGCCAAGACCCCGATTACACCCTGCTGCACGGTGACAAGGGCCGATCCGGAGGTCGTGCCATCACAGCTGCCGCTGACTACGCTGACTAATTCGAGCTCAGTAGTAGCGTTGTAGGTGCCAAAAATGATGTAAGGACTACTGTTCGAGGTAATCGGCGCCTGTTCCACTCCATCTACGGAATAAACAAATGTCCAGGGGGCTGCTCCGCTGAATGTAACTTGAATAGAGGCATTTTGACCCGAACAAATCACCGGGTTTCCGCTGATGAACGCCGTTGGAATCGGGGTGATATTGGACACCTGGCTGCCGCTTGCAGTGCCGGTACACCCATTTGAGTTCACCGTAGTGAGGGTGTACGTGGTGGATCCGTTGGGCGGGCTTACGGTCAGGGTAAAATTGGGGCCAGTGGCCGTAATGGCGGGTTGCGGGATGCCATTGATGGTATAAGTGAAGGTGTAATCATCGGAGCCATTGAACTCAATTTCTAAATCCAGGTCTCCTCCCTCGCAAATATTGGTGGATCCGCTTGGCATGGTGGCAGTGGGCGAAGGATTCACCGTGATATCGAAGTCGCCATCAACATCTTGCACACAGCCATTCCCGTTGGTCATGCCAACGGCTGAAATGGTGGCATCGGCAGTAAGTGGTATTGTAAAGTTAAACGGGTTGTTGTTAGTCGTCAAGGGTGCCTGATCCACACCATTAATGGCATACGTAAAGGTGTAGGGGGCACTTCCGCCGCTAAAATTAACCGTAAACGCAGCCGATTGGCCAGCGCAAAGATTGGCGGGGCTGGTCATGGTGAACGTAGCCGATATGGCAGGATTCAACGTAACAGTGAAAGTTTGGGGAGGCCCTGTGCAGCCATTGGCCACGGCTTGAACTGTTACAGAACCATTGATGGAGAATGGAAGGAAGGGAACGGTGCCACTGATATCGCCTTCCCCGCTGGGCGGAAAAAATGGAACGTTGGTTACCGTCCACTGATAGACGGCATTGGGGTCATTCCCCGAAAAAATGACTTCTACAAAATCTCCCGTACAAGCTATGATATTGGGCGGATCATTGGTCAATGGCAGGGGGAATACCGTGATTGTAAAAGTTTCTGGATCACCACTGCAACCAGCCGACATGGGGGTTACGGTAATGGTTGCAGTTTCTTGATTTTGTAAGTTAGCCGGAGGGGTGAACATAATGTTACCCATGCCCGATGCGCCCAATCCAATAGCCAGGTTGTCATTTGTCCAACTGAAAGTCGGCGCTGGATTCCCAGTTCCGGAAAAAGAAACCGAAATACCCGTTCCTGCACAGCCTTCCACATCATCAATCGGATTGACCGTCGGTAGAACGCCGGTGATCCGAACGTCATCAAACCAATAGGTTTCACCCACCGATTTGTTGGCAGGGCGGATTCTGACCCGAATGGTGTTCCCGCTCAGTCCGTTGATGGTCGCAGTGCCCGCTCCGCCGCCGCAGAGGTATAAAAATTCGATAAAAGCGCCGCCGTCAATGCTGTATTCAAACACCATTTGGTCGTGGCCGTTATCAACAAACGGATCACCGGAACAAGCGAAATACGGGCCACCAGCAGAGCACTCAAAAGTTCCGAGAGAACCATAGGCCACTGAAATGGTCACGTTGCAATAACCAGCAATGTCAATATCATTGGTCTCCCATTCATTGTTATTGCCGCCACCTACCGACATGCCAGCGGGGCAACAGGGAGCTCCCTCCATGTCAATAACCTCGAAGCGTGCATTTTGTACTCCTGCAAATGACTCAGGCGTTCCATCGCAATCTACGAAGTTATCATTCCAGCCTGGTGCGGGAGGAGCGCCCGAAAAATTTTCTTCCCAGATGACCGTCTGACCAGAAAGTTGGTAAGTGAAAAAAAACAGGATGATTGGGAGGAGGCGTTTAAAACAATGGATGAACATGCGGAAGAAGATAAATGTCAAATTTTGGGAGGAATGATAACTCGAAAAACGAGCTTGTTCAGAAAAATGTGGCACAACAAGAAATTGAGGCGAGCCACACTTACTTTAGACGCTCGAAAAAACCGGCACAAGGTAGCGCAAAACCACGGCCTCAAGGAATTTGATAAATGAAGTATTTGGTAAATTTAAGATTCATACATTTAGAACACGCTACCGGGCATGTTTTTACTTTTGCGGCTATGCTTAATCAAATTCTTACCGAACTCTCTCAAACAAACGCCCGACTTGTAGCGGTTTCCAAAACCCATCCTGCGGAGCGCATTTTAACCATTTACCAGAAAGGTCAACGGGTTTTTGGAGAAAACCGCCCACAAGAGATGCTGGAAAAACAGGCCGCGCTGCCTGCCGACATTGAGTGGCACCTGATTGGGCACCTGCAAACCAATAAGGTGAAGACCATCGCCCCTTTTGTCGCACTCATTCATTCCGTCGACAGTCTGCGGCTACTCCTGGAAATAGACAAACAGGCCGCAAAAAACGGACGGGTAATTGACTGCCTGCTCCAGTTTCATATTGCCCAAGAAGATACAAAATTTGGTCTGGATGAGACAGAAGGCATCGAATTATTAAAAGACCCGAGTTTCCCGGCCCTCCAAAATGTTCGCATTTGTGGGGTCATGGGAATGGCCACCTTCACGGATAATCAGGAACAGGTCAGGCAGGAATTTCGCCACCTAAAAAGCATTTTTCAGCGCCTGAAATCCGAATTTTTCCCAAACGCCGAGCATTTCCGGGAAATCTCCATGGGAATGTCGGGCGATTGGCGCATCGCCGTGGAGGAAGGAAGCACGCTGGTGAGGATTGGGAGCCTAATTTTTAAATCTTAAAAATGTGGTCAATTGGATGAATGTGGTCAATTAATTTAATGTGGTCAATGTGGTCAATGTGGATAAAGCATGGCATTCCGCGTTGAAATAATTAATTTAATGTGGCAAATTAGATGAATGTGGTCAATGTGAAAATGTGGTCAATGTGGCAAATTTGAAAATGTGGTCAATTAGATGAATGTGGTCAATGTGGCAAATTTGAAAATGTGGTCAATGTGGATAAAGCATGGCATTCCGCGCCATACTACCTCTCTGTATCAGACACAACGCGGAATGCCACGCTTTACTCACATTTGCCACATTGACCACATTGACCACATTAATCACATTGACCACATTTTTTTTATTTTTTTTTATTTGTGGTTTATTTTTGAATATTTGCATTGCCGTACTGATACGGTGTTGCGTTTTTAGAACAAACTATGTGGCCGCAATGTTGTTTGGTCAGCGTAATTCGCTCCTAATTTGAGTTTACATCCGCATTTAAAATCATGCAATTTACACCCATATTTAATCCGCAAAAACGACCTGTCCTGATCGCTGGGCCATGCTCGGCAGAGACAGAACTACAAGTGATGGAAACCGCACACGGCCTTGTAAATCAAGGAGTTGACTTGTACCGGGCGGGCATTTGGAAACCCCGCACACGCCCAGGCGCCTTTGAAGGGGTGGGCGTGGCAGGATTGCCCTGGTTGCGCAGAGTGAAAGAAGAAACAGGCCTGAAAGTAACCACGGAAGTCGCTACCGGACAGCACGTATATGAATGCATGAAATATGGCGTGGACGTTTTATGGATCGGTGCGCGCACCACCGTGAATCCATTTTCTGTGCAGGAAATTGCGGATGCCATGGCCGGAACAGACATCCCCGTAATCGTAAAAAATCCCGTGAACCCGGATTATAAACTCTGGGTCGGGGCCATCGAGCGGCTGCACAAGGCGGGATTGCGGCGTATTGCGGCCATTCACCGCGGATTTTCTACTTACGGTGATTCAAAATATCGAAACGTACCGCGTTGGCAAATGGCCCTGGACCTCATGCAGGAATTCCCAGACCTGGAGATTATTTGTGATGTTTCACACATCTGCGGTCGCCGTGACACCCTGGCCGAAACGGCCCAAAAAGCCTTCGACCTGAATTACGATGGCATCATGGTGGAGGTGCACCCAGACCCCGATCGCGCCTGGAGCGATGCAGCCCAGCAAATTACCCCGGCGCGGTTTGAAGAGATGGTCGGCTCGCTGGTACGACGCGCGGCAACTTCGGAAGATCCCGGTTTTTTGGAGCAAATCGAGAATTTTAGGCAGCAAATTGACGAATTTGACGAGGAAATCATCCACCTGATCGCGCAACGTATGCACCTCGTGCGTGAAATCGGTTATGTCAAAAAAGACAAAAATGTAGCCATTTTCCAACCCGAACGCTGGCGCGCCCTCGCAGAAGCCTGCCGAATCCGCGCCGAAAAAGGCGATTTGAGTCGTGAATTTATCAGCTTGTTCCTGGAGGCCATCCACCAGGAAGGCATCTCCCAGCAGGAGCGGATCATGATAGACGGTCAAGAAGAACCGCTCGTATCGGGCGATCTTTGGAATAATGATTGAGGGCAGGGAAAGTGTGGCACACCTCGATAGCCACATAAATTTGCAAAACTGTAATTTAGGTGTGCCACACTTTTCAAATCGAATCAATCCCACCAATCTCACCAATCTCACCAATCTCACCAATCCCACCAATCCCACCAATCCCACCAATCCCACCAATCCCACCAATCGCCCATGTTTCAATTTCAGTCCCCCACCTATTTGTGGTCGTTGTTGGCGGCACCCGTCAGTCTCTTGATTTGGGTCGGTTACCGATTTTGGCGTCAGAAAGCCCTCGCCCGGCTAGGTGACACCTCGCGGTTGATGCCCGCTTTTTCAGAATTTAAATTTTGGCTAAAAGGTGGCCTGATTGCGCTTTCGCTGATCTTTTTGGCGGTTGCATGGGCCAATCCGCAAATGGGTTCCAAAAAACAAACCAGTTTGCAAAAAGCCTCCGACGTATTCATCGTGCTGGATATCTCCCAAAGTATGCTTTGCCGCGACATTGCCCCGAGTCGGCTGGAACTGGCCAAAATTTTTGCTCAAAAACTGGTCAAATCCCTGGAAGGCGAACGCATCGGCCTGATTTTTTTTGCCGGAAATGCCTTCCTGGCGGTCCCACTTTCCACCGATTACACTTTTGTGCTGCAAACGATTCAAGGCGCCAGCCCGGATTTACTCACGGAGCAAGGCACCGCAATTGCATCCGCTATGGAATTGGCCGGAAAATCCTTTGAATCCGAACCCGGTGGTGGCCGAGCCATATTATTGGTCACCGATGGGGAAAATCACGACGAAGAGGCCATAAATGCAGCAAAAAATGCCTATTCGAATGGTTCTGTGGTGTTTTCCATCGGCGCGGGAACTAGCAGTGGCGGCCCCATTCCAACCAGCGATTGGGAAGGTAGCCAATACAAACGCGACGAAAAAGGCGAGGTGGTGCGCACACGTTTGAATGAAGACCTCCTCCGTAAAATCGCGTTGGCGGGTGGCGGCCAGGCGCTCCTGATTAGCCAAAGCGACCGGGCAGTTGCACAGATTACCCGGGCCGTTGGCAACCTTGAAAAACGGGCCTTGGAGATGCGTTCTTCCAGCGAAATGGAATCCTGGTATCAATGGTTTTTGCTGCCTGCGCTGCTGTTTTTGGGCGTAGAAAGGGTTATTTCACATGTACATAAGTCGTTTCACCGCTTGGAAGGTTATTGATAGCCAAACAGAATTCAAGGTCACGTGTCAAAATGGTTAGATTTTCGACAGCCAGCTGGGAGTAAAATTGATCCAAACGCAGGTCCGTTCCTTTCTGCCCGGGTTGGTCTCATTTGCTCGGCATCTGTACTTTCTTTTGCTTGCCCAAAAGAAAGTACCAAAGAAAA
>CAZKBH010000059.1:6645-27384 GCA_964550795.1 uncultured Saprospiraceae bacterium | reverse complement strand
CGGACGGTGTGAACGCGCAGAACTTTGGACAATTCGAGGGCATGACGACGGTTTCGGTAGATGGCGCGCAAGCGTTCACGCTGCGATTCCGGGCGACGAAGTCTGGCAAATTGAGCCAAATGCTGGGTGTTTCGGGTGAGATTACCCGTGCGGAGGCTTATTTACCCGCCGTAGCCTCGGCGAAGGAGGGCTCAGTTCAACGCCTCGGTATTGCCTTCCGTTTCGGCGGTCAGACGATTTCCGGTGTCGGTTTCGAGTTGTACCAAAACCAGCCGAACCCGTTTGTGAACAAGACGAACATTGGTTTCTTCTTACCGGAAGCGGCAGAAGCTACCTTGTCAGTCTTCGACGGCTCGGGTCGGATGGTGTACCAGCAGAAGGGCAAGTTTGCGAAAGGTGAAAACAATGTTACCCTGGAACGCGCACTGCTCAACACGACTGGCCTGCTGTACTACAAGCTGGAAACAGCTACAGACAGCGCGACGAAGAAGATGATTCAGACGAAGTAGGGCGTGGGGCTTGTCCCCGCCCATGATGATACCAACAGCCCCGGCCCGTTCACACGGTGTCGGGGCTGTTGCTGTACCGGCGGCTTCAGCCGCAGGAGATATTGGGAAAAAGGTGGAAATCAAGGGTGGCACGGCTTTATGCGGTGTCACCCTTGATTTGGGGAGGTTTGATTTATACGTGTGCTTGGAACGCGGAGGTCGCGGATGCTGCGCAACGCGGATTTTGAGGTTGGGAAGGGGGGGGAAGTTTGCTTTTGGGCATGAGAAAGCAGGCCCTGAACATTTTCAGAGCCGGACTTTAATGAAAAGATTCAACGTCTTATGATAAACAGATTCTTTGAAAGGGGCCGAATAGGAGGCTGGTGCACACTGTAACCCAATTCATAAGTCATTCGCCGGATACAGCACTAGCAGGTGTTCATTTTTTTCGTGAAATGAGTGATTTAGCTTTAAGGAGATAAAAAAGTCCGGTTGCAACAATTTGCAACCGGAATGGTAGGAAGAATATCTCAACTGTCTCATTTGAGCGCTGAGGATATCTCAAATTAAGGAACACCTAATTCCCAAAACATCACGATTAAACAATCATCAAACCTTAAGCTTTCAAAAAAACTAATAAAAAGCAACTGTTTGGTTAGAACAGTTGCTATCAATGGTAGGAAGATGCCATAAGTGGCTAGCAAAAAAAGATTAGAATGAAGTTCCTGATGAAACAAATTTTATAAACACCTGCCCGAATTATAAATCCGGTTGAGAGTTGGAGTTTTTCTAGAATATTTTCAGGTAAACAAAAATGCTCTTCTACCTGAAAATAGTTATCAGAAAAGTGCTTTGTTAGAATATGCTGAGGTAGGCTCCTTCTAGGAATCGCCAGCCCGACCTGACCGCTCAAAGTCTTGAAAAGAATGGTAGAAACGGCCTTACAGCTTCGAGATGTATTATAAGGCGCACCCGCAGTTGGAAATACAGCACAAATGCCGTGGCCCAGACATTGCTTCGAGGGCGTTCCAAAGACTATCTCTGCAAACATTCTTTGCTGAACAAAAAAATCCAATTTAGACACCTTAACGCATGGCGCCCCAAGCGTTAGGGGCGTTCCTGAGAGTGCAGCGATACTTGACATGCTCAACTTGAAGTTTATAGATGTAACAAGTGCAAGACTAATTTTCCGTCAGAAGACTAACTTCGTACCTTACTATTCTGAAGCAGGCATAAACCCTTCAAATAGAAAATCAATCAAAATTATGACGCTGCAAAGAGACGGATGCCTACTGACTTGTTTCGGAAAATAGGTGTTCTAAATCGGCATTTTTGGGCAATGGTTTCAAAAAAATAAGTATATTTAGCTTGACCTGTTTTCGACACTTTTTTTTCATCAAAATTCACAACTTGTTAATTGTCATTGATTTAGGCTAAAACATTTGCTTGTTTTGGGTGTCCCTGACACCCAAAACCTATCTTTGGGGATGTTTTTTCGGCAAAAAAAGAATCGGAGCGGCGTGGTTAGCGTTCAGGTTGTTGTCAAGAGTAGCGGAAAATACCGTCTAGTCAAGACGATAGGCAGTAGTTCAGATGCTGCCGAGGTTTCCGAATTGGTTAAACAGGCTGAAACTTGGATAAAAGAGCGTCAGGGGCAGCTCACTTAGTGGAAGGCAGTTGTTCTGCGCTAATCTCACCTTGCGCAACAGGCTGAAACCATCCATTTGTGGCATGCCAATATCACGCACGATCCCCTAGCACCAATTGCTTCGTCCAGCCCTGAACCAGCTGCCGCACTACATCCAACAATTCCTGCTCGTTTATAGGCTTGCTCAAATATGCAGTGCAGCCCAAAGACGTTGCCTTCTTCATCGTCTCTTTGGTGTGGAAACCTGTCAGCAATACAAAAGGTGTTGTCTGATTTGGCCCTCCCTTGCGCATCCAGGAGAGCAGCTCCAGTCCATCTATATGTGGCATTACCAGATCACTGATCACCAGCGCCAAGGGTGCCGTCCTCAGCTGTTCCCAGGCCATTCCGGCAGAATCCGCCCTGATTACTTCGTAATGGTCAGACAACAAATTCGCAACGTATTCCAAAATCTCTTGCTCATCATCTACGATTAAAATACGGGCTTCCAGATTCGACTGTTCCAAAGGTTTCATGGCAGGCACATTATCCAGCTGACAAAACTTGTCGGTTTGATCCTTAAAGGGAAGCGTCAGTCGCATGGTAGTACCCCAGCCCGGCGTACTCTCCACCTGGAGCTGCCCCCCCAATAGTTTCGTATAACTTTGGCACATGGCAAGCCCAATGCCAAACCCTTTCTTGGATACTGAAACGTTGGGTCCAGGCGCCTGATAGAACCGGTCAAAAACCCGATTCAGGTACTCCGGTGCAATGCCAGATCCCGTATCTCGTACCTCCAACCTAAACACGCAATCTGGAAACCAAGCGGCGTTCACCATGACCGAGCCGCCCCTAGTAGTGTACTTCAAGGCATTCTGGATCAAATTTGTTACAATTTTCTCTAGTTTGCCTGCATCCGTTTGCACCATCAAACCGATAGGAACTTGGTGCGCTAACTGGAAGTTAATGCCCCTCTGTGCTGCCATGGCCTCAAAATCATGAAAAACACGACTGGTCAAGACCTCGAGCTCCAACGGTTTCAAATTCAGGGGCACAACGCCTGCATCCAGTCGAGTCAGTTCCAGTACCTCCTCAATTAGGGACATAATCTTATGCGTATTCCGTTTAATCCGTTCCAGATTTTCTCGGCACACCACCGAGAGATCCTTCATTTTTAACAACTCGCTCACGGGTCCTAAAATCAGGGTGAGAGGAGTGCGGATCTCATGGCTGATGTCCTGAAAAAATTGAGACTTCGCTTCGTCCATATTCCGAAGTTCCTTCGCTTGCCAAGCGATTACATCGCGTTCCATTTGCAGTTCGACCGTCTTCGTTGTTACTTCACGCTGAAGCTTTGCGCTCAGGTGCCTAAGCCTGTTCTGACGCCATTCAAATAAAAGTAAGATGATAAATGAGAGCACTATGGCGAAAAGAACTAAAGAATTAGTACTCCCCAGAAAAGGCTCTTTAACAAAGAGGGGCAGCCTAAGAAATGTCGGTGGCGTTAAATTATCCCCCTCTATATAAGCCATTATCTCAATGGTATAAGTGCCGTTTGGCGGGTAGAATATATCAATTCTGGAATCATTAAGGCTTGTCCAAGCCGAGTCTTTTTCTGGTATGCGCCATTTATACGTGCTTGTTTCACCATTATAATTGGGCGTGGAGAAGACAATACTTATTTGTCTGGTTGAAGCAGGTACAACAAGGGGAAATTGATTAAAATAGGCATTCTTTGTCAGGTTAATAGAAGCCTCTAACGTTAGCATAATCGAGGTTAAAGCAATTTTATTCGTTTTGGGGAACTGGATGGGAACACTGTCAGGATGAAAAGAATTGATCCCGTCTATTCCTCCCAGGTACAAACGCCCATCCTGATCTCTGAAATGAGAAAGCATATTAAACTCACTGGACGTAAGTCCATCCCCAATACCAAAGGTGTGGATTTTTTCTGACTTCTTGTCAAAGCAAACGAGTCCATCATTGCTGGGAAGCCAAAGCCGGCCCTTATGATCCTCATAAACGGCATGGAGATGATTAGAAGGGAGATGGGTATTCTGCTCATTGTACACTTCTACAACCGAGGACCAGGGAAACCACTTCCATAAACCATCAGAGGTCGCCATCCAAAGATAACCTTCTTTGTCCTTATGAATGCCTCGAATCTCTGAAGGAATCAAAAAGGGGAAAACTGTTATGGCTGAATTTTCCATTGGGTCCTGATTGGGATTCATCCACAACAACCCATTAGAGGTCCCTACCCAAAGCCCGTTTTGATCTGGCAGAAAGCAAATAATATGCTTATCGCGGAGGCTGGTCAAATAGAATAATTTAGATTGGGGATCAAATCTAAATAATCCAAACGCGGTACCAAGGTAAATGTCGCCCCGGGGCGTTTGAAAAAAATCATAGGTTTGAAAGTTCCACTCCGAGCCCTCCAAAGGATAATAAATCACTTGACCAGTTGCCGGTGTATATACACTCACGACGTTGCCGTGATGACCCTTCCAGAGTTTCCCGTTGATAAATTCAACCCCCATTCCATAACGGCTCTGCTGATTCAAAGCAGTCATCTTCCGTATGCTATGATCACGCAGATTCACTTCAAGATGGCCTTGGTAGCTGCTCACATACATGGTATCGTGCAAGACCCAGATTCCTCGGGTACTGACGGGTTCCTCCAGATGATCATGCAGATAGTTGGTGAAATAATTGGGCAGGACTTCCAGCCGGACGAGTGTACCCGGAGCTATCATCCAAAAGGATCCATCTTCCACAACGAAAATTTTATGTTCCGCACTCAGCTTAAGCTTCTCTTTGAAATACCGATCCAGACCTGAATAAATGATTTTTCCACAATCATACACATCAATGCCACTTGTCTTGTAGTTTAGCTCAATGCCCGCTTTATTGTTCGACCGGATTGGCAGGGAGTTATAGTTGAAGGTCATGCCGTTTCCCCAGTCAATCCGGTACGATTCATCTTGTCCAACAGGAATTAGGCCCTCCTGTTCATCGCACTTTAAAAGGCCAACGGTATTGCTGCTGTGGTTATCTTCTGGCCCAATAAAATAAAGGGTGCCGGAGTGGCCAACCCAAAGGCTGGATTTGGATCCTTTTTGTATTGGAAATTCGTTGAGTACCTCGCCACTTTCATTTAGCAGGTTCAAATGGTAATTAGGAAAGTCGACCCACCAGAATTTTCCCTGTCCTGCCGGGAAAACAAAATGGCCCCCATTGGCTTCCCCAGCACCTTTAAAGGCATCATGCCAGTTGGCGTCAAGGTCGAAATACCCACCGCTCCCGGTGTTCGGGTCCAGTATCCACAAGGTGTCATTTACCGCGCAAATACATTGAAGTGCTCTGGCGCTTAAATGAAGCGGTTGACCATCCTGTTTTGAAACAGGATTCGTCTGATCCAGGAAAGGATCGTAACGAAAGGTGGATAGTTCACTGCCGTCGCGAAAAAAGAGCCAAATATACCCCTTTGAATCCACTAATATACGATTCAAATCTTTGGGTTTTACATTGGGTGTATTCAGCTTGATGATGGCAAATTTCTTTCCATCAAAGCAAACCAACCCTAAGTTGGTGGCCAACCAAATCGATCCGCGCTTGCCGAGTGCTAAGTCTTTTATATGCCATGTGGGCAACCCGTGGCTTTTCTTCCAATAGCTGATCCGTATCTGCCGATTCGGTAGCGGTATATTATCAACCTCTTGTGCATGCCCGAGCGATCCGCTGGCCAGCCAGCATAATGTAATCAAACCCCAGGCGGCCAGTCTGAAAGCTAAAAATCTTTTCATGTTTATTGAGATACCGAAGGCCTTTAAAAAAGGGGATACCACGTGCCAAAAAAAGTCAAAAATATACTATGATTCTTGTGATTTTGATGATTTGAGTGGGGCAAATGCCTGATTTTGAAATGACTATGATCCTTATGTGATCAAAACCACTCTGTCTTGGCTATACCCAAATGCACAAGTTAGACATAAAAGTAGGGTTTTATTTCCTTTTCTGAAGAGGGTTATGGAAAGAATGAACAGGCTGTTTGACGCAGGTGTTTTCTATTGCTCACCGTGCCGAGACGACAACAGCATAGTTCGGGGTGCTGCCCTCCACTTTTCGGTTCCATACTTATACATGTCACCATCGCTAACGTCCAACCAAAGGTCAAAAATAGTTTGCATGGAACAAGCAATATGCATGGTTGGGATTAGCTGGCGTAAAAACTGGTAAAAACGGCAAGAATTGCCGAATAATTTATTTATTATGCCGAATATCATTACCAGGCTGCCGAATAATTATGCTGAATTTCCGTAACTGTGAGGCTGAAATAGATGATATTTTGTAAGTGGTTGGGTGGTCGCCTCTGAGACCAAGCGCTTGTTCGGGCATTGGACTGGACAACCCATTTTATGCCATGCAAACCGTTGGGCGGGTTTCATTGATGTTCAAATACACACACAGGGGGGTAGGCCACCTTATTACTCCATGAATCTAGCAGTGTTGGCGTTGCTAAAGACAGCTATGCTATGGTTGGCTCGGCTATCGTTGGCTCCTTCAAGGTTGGCGTTGCTAAGGTAGGCTCCTTCAAGGTAGGCATTGCTAAGGTTGACTCGGCTAAGGTTGGCTTCGCTAAGGTTGGCTTCATTAAGGTCGGCTCCGTCAAGGTTGGCTCTGCTAAGGTTGGCTTCGTTAAGGTCGGCTCCTTTAAGATTGGCTGCGCTAAGGTTGGCTCCTTCAAGGGTGGCATACCTAAGGTAGGCTGCGCTAAGGTTGGCTCGGCTAAGATTGGCTCCGCTAAGGTTGGCTTTTCTAAGGATGGCTCGGCTAAGGTTGGCTCCGCTAAGGTTGGCTCCGCGAAGGTCGGCATCCCTAAGGTCGGCTCCGAAAAAGTTTCTTTCACCTGCGGCATATGCCACCAATAATTCTTGTGCTGTCATGTTGTTTTATTGCCCACGAATAACGCTTCGCTTGGCAGTGCTGCGCCCTACTGGTTTCCCAAAGCGGAGGGGTGTTCGGGTGATGCCCCTTTTTGTTTTTGATTGTGCCCAACGGTTGCATGGATGCTGCCCTGCCTTGGCTTTGAGCGCCGGGCATGGGCCGCGTAACCGAGCATGCAAACCGTTGGGCGGGTTTAATTATGGTTCAAATACACCCACAGACGAGGGGTAGGCTACAATCCTATTGCTCCATCAAGATTGGCTCCTTCAAGGTCGGCTCCTTCAAGGTTGGCTCCGCTAAGGTTGGCTCCGGTAAGGTTGGCTTCGTTAAGGTTGGCTTCGCTAAAGTCGGCTTCGCTAAGGTTGGCTCCGCTAAGATCGGCACCGCTAAGGTTGGCTACGCTAAGGTTGGCTACGCTAAGGTTGGCTCCGTTAAGATTGGCTCCGCTTAGGTTGGCTTCGATAAGGTGGGCTCCGATAAGTTTGGCTCTGGTAAGGTTGGCTCCGCCAAGCTCGGCTCGGTTAAGGTCGGCATAGTCAAGGTCGGCTCCGCTAAGGTCGGCTCCGCTAAGGTTGGCGTCGCTAAGGTCGGCCCCAACAAGGCAGGCTCCGCTAAGGTTGGCTTCGCTAAGTTTGGTATAGCTAAGGTTGGCTTCGCTAAGGTTGGCTTCGCTAAGGTCGGCTTCTCTAAGGTCGGCTCCGCTAAGGTTGGCTCCGCTAAGGTCGGCTTCGCGAAGGTTGGCTCCACGAAGGGCGGCTCCGCTAAAGTCTCTTTCACCTGCGGCGTATGCCGCCAATAATTCTTCTACTCCCATGTTATTTTCATTGCCCACGAATAACGCTTCGCCTGGCAGTGCTGCGCCCTACTTTCTTCCCAAAGCGGAGGGGTGTTCGGGTGATGCCCCTTTTTGTTTTTGATTGTGCCCAACGGTTGCATGGATGCTGCCCTGCCTTGGCTTTGAGCGCCGGGCATGGGCCGCGTAACAAAGCATGCAAACCGTTGGGCGGGATTGTTGCTGTTCAAATACAGCTACTTCTTTTTGCGGGTGGCGCTATGGGGGAACGGGAAGCAGGGGGCAGCACTCGTGGTAGCAGGTACACTACCTTCGTTGTTAAGTGGGGATTATGAGGGTCATTCCTTCCATTGAGGAATTAATTCTTATCTGGCAGCCAAGGCGAGATGTTTTAGATAAGCCAAAAGCCAAATCAAGCATATCATTTTCGTCATCAGAAATCGGAACATCGGCAATCGTCTTATCGTAGAAAGCCGGATCAACTACGACATGGCAAGTCGAACAAGCAAGAGAACCCTCGCAAGCACATTCCAAATGGAAGCCATCACGCTTTCCATTTCTGCGAACAATATCCAAAATAGTTTCGCCTTCGTTTGCCTGCACATTAACTGTTGTGCCGCGCTGAATGAATTTAATGTTTACCCTCATAATTGAGTTGATTTTATGTTATTGTTAGAGGGAAGAATGACAAACCGCACGGAGACAGAGGTTTCGTTGGCATCGCGAAGGTTAGCTCCGCTAAGGTCGGCTCCGCTAAGGTCGGCCTCCATAAGGTCGGCTCCGCGAAAGTTTCTTTCACCTTTGGCGTATGCCGCCAATAATTCTTGTGCTGTCATGTTGTTTCATTGCCCACGAATAACGCTTCGCTTGGCAGTGTTGCGCCCTACTAGTTTCCCAAAGCGGAGGGGTGTTCAGGTGATGCCCCTTTTTGTTTTTGGTTGGGTTCAACGGTTGTATGGATGCTGCACTGCCTTGGCTTTGAGCACCGGGCATGGGCCGCGTAACCGAGCATGCAAACCGTTGGGCGGGATTGTTGCTGTTCAAATACAGCCACAGACGGGGGGGAGGCTACCTTATGACTCCTTCAAGGTTGACTCCTTCAAGGTTGGCTCCGCGAAAGGTGGCTCCGCTAACGTTGGCTCCGCTAAGGTTGGCTGTGCGAAGGTCGGCGTCGCTAAGGTCGGCACTGTCAAGGGTAGCTCCGCCAAAGTTGGCTTCGCTAAGGTTGGCGCACATAAGGACGGCTCTAGTAAGGTTGGCTCCGCTAAGGTTGGCCATAAGAAGGTTGGCTCCGCTAAGGTTGGCTTCGCTAAGGTTGGCTTCGCTAAGGTTGGCTTCGCAAAGGTTGACTCCTTTAAGTTCGGCTCCTCTAAAGTTCCTTTCACCTGCGGCGTATGCCGCTAATAATTCTTGTGCTCTCATGTTGTTTCATTGCCCACGAATAACGCTTCGCTTGGCAGTGCTGCGCCCTACTGGTTTCCCAAAGCGGAGGGGTGTTCGGGTGATGCCCCTTTTTGTTTTTAATTGTGCCCAACGGTTGCTGTACCCCATCTTCTGACACAGCTCCCATCTGGCACAATTCATATAAGGTGATTTTTCAAATTGAAAAATGCATCAAACTTGTTTGAGTTGCCACATGTGACCAATGTCCCTAAAACGCAGCGTGAAAAGAGGATTCATTTCATGGCGAAACTGCGCAAAAGTGAACATCCAGGGTGGATTAACCTAATTTTTGATATGTACAACGTATGTACAAAATCTGTAGAGAACCTGTACATGTTTTTTAAACAATTAAAAATCAATCAATTAAAATATTGCTTAAAAAAACCCTACAAAGCAACGTATCTTTGTGGGCACGCCCACAGGGCAAACGCGTTAAAATTCTTGCTGCAATAAAACGACAACAACAACATCATCATCAAGTCCTCGGAATCCCGCACAGTTGCTGCATGTTTTTTTATCAAAATAATAAAAACATGTAGCTATGCTATTTTTTTCAATAACACAAATGATGCGAAAGGAAAATGGCTGAACTTGTGCTTCAAAATGTTCTGACTTATTACGACAATGCTGATTCAGAATAGAAATACCCCCACTTTGAATTGGGGCAACTACTTAAATAGAACACGGCAATGAAACAGGTAGTCCTTTTGCTTTCGTCCATCTTGTTTGTTTCATGCGTTTCGAAGTCAGATCACTATACCAAAGATGACATCGAACCTTCGGCTGAAGCATTTCTTTCGCATGGATGGATCAACAAGTATATCGACAAAGGCCAGCATGCCCTGTTTCCAGCGTCCTGTTTTCAGGACATCAAAAAAACTGTTCCTAAAAAATGGTGGCGGTTTGCCCTGGAAGGCCTTTATTACCAATTGCCGGAAAAACCCGACGACGGCTCGACTGATACCTGGCTCACCACAGCAGATTCCATCTTATTGGACAAAAATGTACATGCCTTTGTACAACTGATCTCTGGTTTAAGACTCAGTTCTTCGGGGAAGTATGACGATGCATTGGTTCGTTTACAAGAAAGCTATCAACTAAGCCAGCTCAGCGGTCAGCTCTTTCGAGCCAACGATGCCCGACGATATTTGGCGCGATGCTACCTGCTCAAAGGCGAATACCCCACTGCCGTTGAAATACTCAATGAAGTATTTGAGTTTTTGAAGGATAAACCAGATCCCTTTCATCAAGTGCGGAAATTTGAGACCATGCTTCAACTGTCCTACGTGTATAATTCCTGTTCGGAATACGATAAAGCACTGTATTGGAGTAAAAAAGCACTCCACTACGTTCGACAATTTGATAATCCCGGGCAGGAAGTAATCGTCGAAGAGAGCATGGCAACAATTTTTTTGAACTTGAACATGCCCGACTCTGCATTTTTGTTGTTAAAAGAAGCCCAAACCCAAAGGCTTGCCTTTCAAATCAAGCATGACACTGCCAGCGGACAGTACCTCTTTGGCAAAACCCTTTTTATCCTGGGGCAATGCCAGGAAGCATTGCCAATGTTGAAACGCGCCGAATCTGGCAACCTTGAAAATGCCAACGGGCTTAAAATTGCGGAGATAAAAACCGCCATTGCCGACTGTATGCAGATGTTAGGCTCCTGCGACTCCGCGATGTATTACTACCGACAAGCACTGACTCTGAGTCCGGTACAATCCGACAAGGCAAAGATTCACCACAAGATTGCAGAACTTTGCACACTGAGGGGCCAGTATCAACAGGCGTTGTACCACCACCAAATGGGTACCCGCTGTTTCAGCGATTTTTTCAGTCCTGAAAAAGACCGGGCGCTGGGAAAAATAGAAGCTTACAGTACGCTCGATTACCAAAAAAAGCACATTGAAAAGCTGAAAAAAAACCACAACAATCAGCGGTTTCTGCTTGTCTTTTTGGGTTGTTCTTTGCTCATCGGGAGTGGCGTTGTATTGATCTTGTCACATCGCCAACGCCACAAACGACGGGATTTGAAAAACCAGCAGATGGTACAACAACAGCACCTGGAAAGGGTCAGCGCGTCTCTCAACCAAAAAGATGCTGAATTGAGCGAAGCGCAACATTTGTTGGCCTTAAAAAACCAGCTTATTCAGGCCCTGGAACAAAAAATGGGTTCCTCTGTATTGGACGCACCCATGCGGATGCTTACAAAAAAAGACTGGTTGACTTTTCAGCAGTCCTTCGAAACCCAATTTCCTGATTTCATCTCGCGCCTAAGGGCAAGGTTTGTCCAGATTTCCGGTACCGATATACGCCTCTTTATTCTGATCAAAATTGGCGTCGATAGCCGAAGCATTGCTGATATTTCGGGCATTTCAGTCGAAAGTGTTTACCGTGGCCGTACCCGCCTACGCAAAAAACTGGGGCTGGACAACTCCGAGAATCTGGAAACTTTTATTGAGTTGTTTTAAATGCCTCAAGTCCTGACCTAATGCTTCAACCACGAAGTGGTGATGTTTTTGGTCACAACTTGAGGCATTAAGCTCACTTCAACAGCACAGCTTGCGAATAACATCATAGTCAAGTCCGCCGAAATCACTTACGGTCAAATCCTTTTGGATTCCGTCACAAGCTTGTTTTATCTCACCTTTAATCATTGTACCCGACATTCTTCTCCGGGCGGGCGTACTCTCCGGAGTCCACGTGATTAGTAAAATTTGCTCTGTTTTTCGAGGTGGTTTTTCATCGGTTTCATAATTAAAAATCATAATAAGAAATGCCAGGTCATCTTTTGGCAATTGAGCAACAATATCCTGGTAAGCGGTATTGACATCTGCTTTACTAAGCAATAGTACATCCCGATTATTGCTATCCAGTGTTAAAAGCAATGCACTTGCATCATGGTTTGTTTTCATTGAATTATAACTGTCAATGATGTTTTGACTTATCATACTCATTTTTGCTTACGCTTATCGCGTTGTAAGCTTTTGGTTGCGCCTTTCTTTTTCCAAAACGGGCGGGTTCAGGAACTTCCGCTTTTACAATTTATTGCGACAAAAGTACCCTATTCCAGAGGGGGGGGGCAAATTGCGTTCATGTACAACGTATGTACAAATTGGGGGACAGACAGTTTTGGGCTATTTTCGGGCCTTAAAAAGCGACCCTCAAGTCTCCCTAAGTTTGAATGAACGCGAAAGCTATCCACCTTTCGAAGAATTCCGACGAGCAATCTTGGCCTTTTTTGAAAATATCAATGGCTACAAAGATGAACTAAAATCTCTCATCACTTTCAACTTTCAGCGACTCAGCAAACCTGTGTTCGCCCTTTAGCTGTTCAAAACCACGCTGTATTGACTATAATAAAAAAAAACCGATTGTCATTCAACAACCGGAGCGCCGATCAAAATTGCACCAAATAGTTACTTCGCTGGTTCATTTACCAACAATAGTAAAGCTATTCGTCATTTAAAATCCTTGAAAAGTATTCTTCTTAGCCGTGTTATTTGTGGTCAGCACAAGATACTCATACCGTAAGGTGTATAATCAAGAAGTCTTGATTTTGGCTTATCTTATAATGGCCTGCTGGGATACAGTAGGACTCAGTAAATTTAAAATGATCCTGTAAAAACTGGGGGAGCAAAATCGAATTTTCCATTAGAAAGAATTGACTGGAGAAGTGCTTGTCCAAAATATTTTTTGAGAGGCCTGCAATGGGTACCTTCACTATTAAGCCTTCGGGCTTTAGGATCCAAAAAGTTTTGACCGGTGCACAACTTAGTGTTGACATTAAAGGGAGGCGTGCCCAAGGTGTAATTGCACAGATGCCATGACCTAGGCAATTTTTTTCAGGGGTTCCGAATCTTACATTGACCAATTTCATTTAATAAAACGTATAAGGAAAAAAATCGAAAGCAATGAATGTTTTGGGGTGTTTTAGACCGCTTTTAGGGACAGAACAGAAATAAAAAGTTCGGTTGCACTGAAGCAACCGAACCGGTAGGAAGATGTGATGGCCTCTAATGATTCCGCAGACTTATTTGAAAGCGAAGGAGGAAATAAACAAGAAGGATTAAACTAAAATATTGATAGGTAGACAGTGCCATGAAATTCATTGGGATTATGGATTTCCAAGCTTAAAAAAAACCAAAGGTGCTTTCTCATAGCGCTCTTTGAACTTTTTGGTGAAATCGTTGCTCTATTTAAACCCCATGGCATAAGCTACTTTTAAAACCGTACTAAATGTTCCTTTCTCCAAAAAATACGGTACTCTGGTCGTGCGGCCATCCATCATATACTGTGATTTTTTTGATTTTGATGATTTGAGTGAGGAAAATGCCTGATTTTGAGATGACTATGATCCTGCTGTGTTCAATAACACTCTGTGTTGGCTATATATTCATCTGGAGGAAAGCCTCCATATTCTTTTTTGTGCATGTAGAAAGTATGGCAGTGTTTTTCAAACAAACGCTATTGAGTATCCAAGGCGGTATTTGTTCTGTCCATTATTTTATTGTATGCACCGTCCCAAAGGTCAATGCGTTTTTGCAAAGAATCCTTGGTTGCTTTTTCAACTTCTTCCCAAAATTCTTGGTTGCTGCCACAAAGGTTTGAGGTCATCTGTAAAGCCAAATGACTATGGTGGCCTCCATCAACTTCTATGTGCCTTTCAAGGTAGTATTTGAAAATTGCAATGCTGTTAGGAAAGTTATTATGAATGTCATTAACAATTGATACAAACATTCCTGGGATTAAGTCTTCCCGTCCAAATGTGAAAATTGCTGACTGCAAATAATCTTTGTTACTGTCAATGATTTTAAATGTAAAGCGTACAAAGTCTTGTGCTTCTTTTGGAGTGTCAGAGGCTGCAAATGCTGCACTGAAGTCGCCCGTTTTGCTTAATACTTCAGTAAAATTTTTAATTTGAGACGTTTCTGCCCCACATTGTTCCATAGCTTCAAGGTACAATTCGAAATGACTTTTTCTAATGCCATTTAAATCAACATCTGATTCTTCGCCAACAACAATTTCGTTGATCAGGTATCGCGTTTCTGCCGATCCTTTAGGATACCATGGGACACTTGTACAGGTTAAATTATTTTGAAGGGTTTTAAGTAAAGACATAAAGTCCCAAACAGCATAAACGTGATATTGCATAAACACTCTCAAGTCTTTTATATCTTTAATTGCTGAATATACTTTATGGTCAATTATTTGCTGCCTTAAAGGCTCAATAGCCTTTTTTATTTTATCTATTTGTTCCATGACTTGTTCTTTGATTCGTGTGACTTTGATGATTTGAGTGAGGCAAATGCCTGATTTTGAGATGAATATGATCCTACTGTATTCAAAACCTCTCTGTGTTGGCTATAGTAAAAGCGATTATCCTGTTTGAAATTAACTCAATCTGATGAGATGGTTGTTTTATGTCTGTTATGAAATACAAAAGGAATGGATGCTTTTGTGAAAAAGGTTGAAAATGCATCTTCAAAACGAGCGCAAATTTCAGCGCCATCCTATGACAATATTCGGCGTAAATCGATATTTAATCGGCAAATAGAGGGCGAGTCCTGAAAGGCAAGTTGTTGAGGGATGAAGCAGACACATGCGCTTAAGTGCTTGTCTAAAATTTAGACAAGCACTAAAATATTTGCTGATAAGTAACAATAACATGCCGAATCGTGATGGCGAATACGCCTTCCTTTGCAGTGGATATGTGTTTATTGAAAATTCATCTCCTTTATAAAAACGCTCTTGCCAATTCCCGAACAAGCTCCTAAACACAGTCAAAAAACAGGTCTTCAAGTAATAACTCAAGTCAATGTTGCGGGTTCGACCTGTTGTTAAAATATATAAATTTCGGTTTGAGGACAAAGACTCAGGTGGAGTCCTGTTCGCGTAAAATCCAGGCCTACTCGATAACAATGGTTGTCGGGTAGCCCGGTTGCGCGGAAAGCTTGTGGATCAACCGGGTAGAAATCAACGGCCTTTTTAATCTCCAAATTATAGCCAACGCAGCGTGTAGCTTCAATACTATAAATAACCTTTTATATAACATCGAAGGTTGTGTAAAGACATACAAGCATGGGAATCTGTCTTCTCATGGGGGTTTTGATCTTCCAACGGATGCAGTATATCCCATGTAGTATTCGTTAAAGGCCCTTTTTTAAAGCACCCCGGAGTTTCTTTGGATAGCTTTTTCGCCAGTTTTTGGGTAATATCAGATGTTAAAATGATATCCCAGTGGCTGCTGCTGTTTGATTGCCACTTCACATACTCATACTGCTTTTCATTGTGAAAGAATCCATTTGTATCTCTTTTGAGCGCCTTAACCAAAATGCCTGGGCCATCTATCGAGTTCAGCATAAATAATGTGCTTTGCTGATACAGCTTTTTTTTAAAAAAATTCGAGTGCAAATACTATCTTGGTTCACCACTAGTGCCGCGTTCGGTTAATGTGCCATGAATTGGGCCGCCACATTCGCGGTATATTGACCGGATGCGGCACTAGCCTTTACGGAATTCCGTTGGCAACTTTCCGTAGCGTTCTTTAAAGGCTTTGCTAAAATAGCCGCTATTATTTAAGCCTACAGCAGTCGCCACTTCTCCAATATTCAAATATATTTTGTTTTCAAGTAAATGCAAGGCTTTGGCCAGTCGCGCATTCATCAAATACTCATGCGGTGAAAGACCTGTATATTCTCTGATCCTTTTCCTGAAAGTTCTTTCGCATACCGCTAATTCATAAGCAATATCCGGTATTTTGATGTGTGGATTGGACAGTTCAGACGCTACTACATTCTCCAATTGTTTTAACCATCGAACCTTGAAAGAAGAGGTTTCTTCTTCTTTCAAGGTTCTAATATTCATTTGAGAAATATCAGACAGGTTATTTTTTAAATATAGCTCTTTTCGCATAGTATTATTGATCAAAATGCTATTAATTCGGATCAGGAGCTCTTCGATCTCAAAAGGCTTTGTCAAATAAGCATCAACACCCGTCGAAAGCCCCTTCAATAATTCTTCCTTATCTGAATTTACAGTAAGCAATAGAAAAGGGGTCAGATTCTTATCCAGTAATCTGACTTCTCGCAACAAGTCAAATCCATTCATGACAGGCATGTTTACATCGCTTACAATCAGGTCAATGGAATGCATAGCGAAAATTTCAAGCGCCTGAGAACCATTAGATGCGGAATAAACGGTATAATATTCCTGTAAGCACAGTTTCAAATACTCGAGCAGTTCCTCATCGTCTTCTACAAGAAGTACTTGAAACCCGGGACTAACCTTACCACGTTTATTTAAAAGTTGAGTATTCATTTTTCTTTTTCGCAAGACTAAAGTTGGAAACCTGTCATGGTTTTTAAAATCGGGAATGGCTCATGTTCCGCAAGGGCTGGAATTCACCGGGTGACTTCGAGTCACCCGGTGAATTCCAGCCCTTGCGGACATGAGCCTCAAGAATTTACTTCAGCGCTTATTTGGGATTTTGCCTCGAGCAAAAATCCAAAACCAGTGCTGAAACTTTAGCGTCATAACATCATGCAAATTTATAGATATGACATTGATTATATTCGGCACAAAATAAAATTTTTCGGCAAATTTTGATTTAGCAGGCACCTGATTTGGCAAAAGAAAGTCTCGGCTTTTAGCGCTTGCTTCAAATTTATTCAGACAGGTTCTAGGTAGGCGGGATCAAGTCTGATGCTCTACCACAATATATTTGCTGAAATTTACATAATTGCCGATTTTAAATATCAATTTGCCGAATTAAAATATTAAGTGCTCGGTCCTTTGCATTATGATTTTTTGTTTTTTAAAAACAGATTCTTTAATCTTCCGGAGGACATGTTTCATGTCACCGTACCAGGTATCTGGAATACAAAGGTGTGCAGATGCATGCACGGGTGCCGGATCAGGGTGTTGAAGGATGGCGCAAAGCTGAGCGATGTGCTTTATCGGGATTCGAACCTGCTGCTGGCGGAAGCCTATTCGGAAGAACTGGCGCCTCGTGGTATCATGCTGGAGTTCACTCAGAGCAGCATAATTTTTAAATAGGCCATCTGGTCGAAGATATATTAAGATGTAATCGGTTTTTGGAGGTCCCCTTCCGCTGCAATGGTGGACGGGGTTTTTTATTTGCTAGAAACAGTAAACTGGAAAATTTAGAGGTCGTTTCTGTTGAAAGCAGCGGAGGAGGTTTGGCGCTGTTCGATAAGTGGGCGCTGATGGGATTCAGGTAATACACGCAGCGGGTGATTGTGAGTTACCTTCAGGACTACTATGTGAAGTTTCCGAACGATGCAATCGTTGCGGTATGTGGCGGGACAGAAACTAAAGTTTAGACAAGCACTTAGCCTTTACGGAATTCCGATGGCAATTTTCCGTAGCGTTCTTTAAAGGCTTTGCTAAAATAGCCGCTATTATTTAAACCTACAGCAGTCGCCACTTCTCCAACATTCAAATATATTTTGTTTTCAAGTAAATGCAAGGCTTTGGCTAGTCGCGCATTCATCAAATACTCATGCGGTGAAAGACCTGTATAATCTGTAATCCTTTTCCTGAAAGTTCTTTCGCATACCGCTAATTTATGAGCAATATCCGGTATTTTGATGTGTGGATTGGACATTTCCGACGCTACTATTTTCTCCAATTGTTTTAACCATCGAACCTTGAAAGAAGCGGTTTCTTCTTCTTTCAAGGTTCTAATATTCGGTTGAGAAATATCAGACAGGTTATTTTTTAAATATAGCTCTTTTCGCGTAGTATTATTGATCAAAATGCTATTAATTCGGATCAGGAGTTCTTCGATCTCAAAAGGCTTTGTCAAATAAGCATCAACACCCGTCGAAAGCCCCTTCAATAATTCCTCTTTATCTGAATTTACAGTAAGCAATAGAAAAGGGGTCAGATTCTTATCCATTAGTCTGACTTGTCGAAACAAGTCAAATCCATTCATGACAGGCATGTTTACATCGCTTATAATCAGGTCAATGGAATGCATAGCGAAAATTGCAAGCGCCTGAAAACCATTAGATGCGGAATAAACGGTATAATATTCCTGTAAGCACAGTTTTAAATACTCGAGCAGTTCCTCATCGTCTTCTACAAGAAGTACTCGAAACCTCGGACTAGCCTTACCACGTTTATTTAAAAGTTGATTATTCATTTTTCTTTTTCGCAAGATTAAAGTTGGAAACCTGTCATGGTTTTTAAAATCAGGAATGGCTCATGTTCCGCAAGGGCTGGAATTCACCGGGTGACTCGAAGTCACCCGGTGAATTCCAGCCCTTGCGGACATGAGCCTCAAGAATTTACCTCAGCGCTTGTTTGGGATTTTGCCTCGAGCAAAAATTCAAAACCAGTACTGCAACTTTATCGTCATAAAACTGTGCAAATTTGCAGATATGAGATTGGTTATATTCGGCACAAAATAGGGTTTTTCGGCAAATTTTGATTTAGCAGGCACCTGATTTGGCAAAAGAAAGTCTCGGCTTTTAGCGCTTGATTCGAATTTATTCAGACAAGTTCTAGATAGTCGGGTAAGCAAAGGACTTCGCTGGCAACGGTCTTCTTTTTTTAGCCTGTCGAGGAGTTCCGGACCTTCATTCCGGAACAGTAAGAATCTGGATAGGTGTCGGGTTTGAAGACTCGGCAGGGATTGCCGGTGGACATGGAATAAGAAGACGCAAAGTTGTTCCCACACCTAGTGTGCTTGTTGCTGTTATGTATCCACCCATTATTATGGCATAACTCTGGCACAGTGCCAGGCCAATCCCAAAGCCGCGGTTTTTGCCGGATATACTTGAGTAGGGAACCTGATAAAAGCGATCAAAAATATGATCTAAATGTTCCGAAGGGATGCCTATACCGGTGTCCGAGACCTCTACGATTAGCTCGTTTGCTTCATTGTAAGATGCTAAGATGCGCACAGAACCACCCTCCAAAGTATATTTAATCGCGTTATGTATCAAATTGGAAAGAATTTTCTCCAACTTTCTGACATCTATAAATACAAGCTGTTCAGGTAGGTCTTGATGAAGTTCAAGCTTGATCTTTTTTTGTGCAGCGGACAGCTCATAATCCTGAAAAACGGTAGAAATTATTTTATCCAACAAATGCGCTTCCAGATGAATCGGAATACTGGTTTCCAGTTTGGTAAGCTCTATCGTCTCCTCGATCAGAAGGATAATTTTTCGGGCACTGCGCTGAATACTCGCCAGCTTTTTTTGGTGGTTTTCTGTGAGGTCCGGCCTCTTTAGCAGATCCGTTACATGCCCTAAGATCAGGGTAAGCGGACTGCAGATTTCATGATTTATGTCCTGAAAAAAGCGTGTTTTCTTTTCATCTACCGCCTTCAGCATAGCTGCTTGCCGTAAAATAATTTTTTGTTCCTGTTTTAACTGACTGGTTTGTTTCGCTACTTCCTTTTCAAGTCGATTCTTAGAGCTCTTAAGTTCTTTCTGCCGCCACTCGAAAATGAACAGCACGAACAATGAAATAAGACTGGAAACCAACACCAAAAAACTGGTGCTTAAGTAAAATGGCTCCTCTACCTGAAGGGTAAGCTGTAGCTTTGATTTGTATGGTGAATTTTCTCCAGGTCTAAATGCCTCTATTTCAATTGTATAGGTTCCATACTTCAGATTAATCAAATCAATATGAGGGACTTTCAACGTGGTCCAATCCTCATTTAGTTGGAAAATACGCCATTTATATTGAATATTCTCTCCGGAATATTCAGCAGCAAAAAAATCCAAAACAATGTGATCGGTGGAAGCTGATACGCGAATAGGGGCGTTAGAGAAAATAGCCTGGGTGGTCACATTTTCGTACTGTTTCTGGGTCGAATTTTTTAAAATCAAGGACTTCCATTGGAGAGACAATGGTGGCCGGTTGCTTTGGGAAATGCTGTCCGGGTGGAATGATATTACGCCTTTGGTGCTGCCAAAATAAAGTTGCCCGGTGCTGTCCTGAAAATGCGAAAACTGGTTCATTTCATTTGTAATCAGGCCATCCGCTACTGTAAAGGTATTAAAACCAAGTGTTTTCTTATCAAAACAAATGAGACCATCGTCACTCGGCATCCACAATCGTCCCAGATTATCTTCATAGACGGCATGGATGTTGTCGGACCAGATTCCGGAGTTTTTAGCATTGAAAATTTCCACTTTAGTGGAAAATGGCCGCCAGCGCAATAAACCCTTATTTGTTGCCATCCAGAATACCCCGTCTCGGTCTTCATGAATATCCTTGATGATGGAAGGTATCAACAGCGGAAAAATCGGAAGAAAACCATGGTCAGTAATCTTTTTTGGAGGCGGGTGCCACATAAGCCCTTTCGTGGTGCCAACCCATACCCCTAAACGGTTGGAGTGAAAACAATGAACGCCCAACCCCCTTAATCCGAAAGGCTCAAACATGTTGGATTTTATATCATA
>CAZKBH010000059.1:0-6635 GCA_964550795.1 uncultured Saprospiraceae bacterium | reverse complement strand
CTGATACAAGCCGGAGCTGGTTCCAAGATAAGTGGAGTGTCGGTCAGGGAAAAAGAAACTTAACCCTTCAGAATAATCCTCACCAGAATTTACAGCGATAAACCTGGATTTTCCGGTGCCGGGGTTGTAAATCTCCACCACAGGGCTATGATGACCACTCCATAGCAGACCCTCACGGGAGGAAAGCGCCAGACCAAAGGGATGCTTGTTGAGAACACTTAACGGCTTCCAAACTTTAGTTTTCAAATCCACCTCATAATGCCCCAGGTAACTGTTAACATACAGTTTTTGGCCCAATACCTGCAGCCCGCGCGTGCTGGCAATTAATGGAAGGTTCTCTTCATAGGTGGTAAAATGGGTTGGTAATACCTCCAGCCTTATCAGGGCCCCAGGAGCAATCAGCCAGAAGGAAATGTCTTCCGGTTGAAAAAATTCCTGCTCCACATTTAAACGGAAGTTTTTCCCAAAATAGGTGTCGAGGCCCTTGTAAATCAAATTGCCGTGGTCATACAGATCAAGCCCTTTTGTACTCCAGTTGATTTCTACGCCTGTTGAGTTGTTGGCTCTCATTGGAGGTGAATCATATTTCAAAGCCACACCATTGCCCCATTCTAGTTGATATTTTTCTGATTTAGACAATGCCTTCAGACCTTCACCTCTCACGCACCGTAAAACGCCAACCGATGACCCGTCCTGGTCGCTTCGATGGGGGGTGAGCAAAAACTCGCCGCGATTCGAAACCCAAGTATTAGAAATAGGAGTGTTCTGAAAGGAATATTTTTCCAGGGTTCGACCATGGGCATCCTTCAGGCGTATTTCCTGTTGACCCCGCCCAAGACTCCAGAACAAGCCATCCCCGGCAGGATAGTAAAGCAGACGACCTGGGTTTGATTCCTTATCCTCAAAAACCTGATTCCACTGACCGTTCAAATCAATAAAACCGCCTTTGCGTATTTGAGGATCCAGTAGCCAAATCGTGTCATTTACAACGCAAGCGTTCAATAGTACGCTATTTGTAAGCTGCATCCTCCGGCCTGTGTACTTCTCCGCGCTAAAGATGAGGTCTGTGAATGGATTATAAACATGGATGGATAAAGAATCCTCCGTGCGGAAAAACAACCAAATGTTTTGCTGGTGATCAACAATAGCCCTCGAAAGATTAAGATCTTGGACATTGGGTATATTTAAAGAATGGGTGTTAAACTGCTTGCCGTTGAAAGAAACCAGCCCCACAGCTGTGGCCATCCAAATCACCCCCCTGACGTCTTTTGCCATGGATCGAATTTGCCAGGAAGGCAGCCCATCACTCGGACGCCAACAACTGATATTGACTATTTTATTTTCAAGTAAAATGTTGTCGACATCCTGGCCGCTCACCAGAAACGAATTCTGAAGAAAAGCCAGACTGAAGACAAGTATCTGTCTTAGTAAGCGCATAATTTTTCCTTAGATTTAAAACATTTTAGGCGGATTTTCTGGGTTTGCAACACACCTGTTTGCAAGGGGGCGGCGTTGCGAACAGATAATATGGTTTGGTAAAAAAGGGGTTTAGGTCTGTCTGGCATCGGGGGATTTTTGTCAAAGTTAAGACATTTTCTTCAAAATATTGTTCAGAGCAAGGGGGCATTATTGTGTTAATGTTTTGAATTCGTATATATATAATTTGCTGAATTAGTTAGAAAATTATCGCTCAATTAAGTAAATGGAGTGGTTTTCGGCAGCGTCAGGGTGTGATTTAGTTCAGCATAGACATGCCACCAGCCTTTATCGTTGGCTGCTACGAATACTTACCCAACGCCGCCATCACTTTCCACCGCTTTCATGTCACCAAAGTGGTCAACAAGTCTAATGTTATCCTCGAAGGTGTCAACTCCAAAAATCCAACTCGCCAAACGAAAAAAGCTTTGAACGTAGTCACAAGGTATTGTTTCAATTTTTTGAAGTGCTTGCTCGCCAACAGATTTGCCGAAAAGTGCCATCAATACGCCGATGTAACATTTGATTTCCCTAGACCTTTGTGCTGTCAAAGAGTTAAAATTATTTTAGTCCATTAATATAGGTGTAGAAAGCTGAATTCGTACTGGTTTTCGATTCTTTCAGCTCAATGCTCCGCGATGCTGCTCCTTTCATTTTGATTTGAGCTTGATGCATTACGGCATTTCAGTAGCACTTGATGGATTGGAGTAGGTTTTAATCCGTACACACTAACTTGGTTTTTTCCCATTGTTTGTGTTTTTAACAACTAATCTTATATTGCTCATGAGAAGAAATTCTAAAATCTTGCATCGAAGCAGGCCCGCCGCTGCCTTGCAGAGCCAAGAAACTGCCAGAAAGTACTGGTTTACGCTTTGGCTTTGTTCTTACCTTTTGATGCTGCTTGCACGGAAGATACAATTCTTCCGTCGCTGCTATCGGGATATCAGCACGATAGTAGTCTCCTCCAAGAGGCGCAATCACCTCTTTCCACTTCAGTCCTGTGTCAATGGACGACAGCGAGCCTGCCTCGAATAAGGGCGTTCGCTGTGTTTCAAATATACATCAATTGAATGATGGATTCTTTTGGTGCCTGAGGGCCCCAATCAAGTATCCTCTTAATCTGTTTACACCCTTTTGGGCTCACAATTGTCAATTTTTATTTATGAAACTTTCTACGTTTCTCCGAATCATTTCCTTGCAGCATGTGCGGTATCTTTCCTGCGCAATACTCTCCTTGGGATTGTCAGGCAGCATCGCGGCTGCCGGTCCGCCGATTGAAAAAAAATCGGCTGAAAATCTTATTCATTCCTCTATAAACCGTACTACGCTGCAGTTAAAGGAAAATAGCGCAGCAGCCACGGCGTCAAACAACACCTTCTGGCCTTTTGGCGCTGAAGCGAGTGAGATGTCTTGTCCGACGTCCATTTCCATCAGTATAACTCCCCCAGCCTATTGCACCAACACGCAAGGGGTACTTGGAGTGGATGCTACTGGCGGAACATTCACCAACCCGACGTATCAGTGGAGCACCAGCAATGGCCGGGCTTCGATCAGCAATACCACCTCCGCAACGCCTGATATTGATTACATCACGTCAGGTACGACCGTTATTTCCGTAACGGTGACGGACGGTGGAATTTGTGGTGCTTTCACAGCTTCCCAGTCAATCACCATCAGTTCCACACCTGAGCCCACTATTTCCATCTCCACCACAGAGGTTTGCCAAGGCAATACCATCAACAATATCACGGGTTCTCCTTCGGGCTCTACCCGTCAGTGGACAGTGAATAACTTCAGCCCGAGTAACCCCTTCGGTACATTCTCGGCACCCACGAACCAAACCACCAATTTCACAGCTAATAACTCCGGCAATGCCGAGATATTTTATGAGGTGACAACTACCGCAGGAATATCCGAAGCGCAGCCAATTACCATCTTTGCGCCGGTAACTTCCACAGCTGCCATTCAAAGCGGCAATCAACCCAATGTTTGTGCCGATGCTACCCTCACCCTGGCGGCCTCTGCCGCAGGCGGTAACGGTTCCTATTCTTACGTGTGGGAATACATGGGCGGCACGCAGGTGGTACCTACTTTCGTAAATGCCTCCATTCTCCTGAATGATGTGAATGCCCAGAATCCGGTACTTACCCCGGTAGGCACCGCCTCTGATGGTGACACCTATATATTCAGGGTGAAAGCTACGGACGGAATTCTTTGTGAAGATTTTTCGGACAATATTACCATCACTGTTCGCAGTATCACTTCTGCATCGCTTTCGATCACGGGCGCGTCCACCATCTGTGAAGATGGCACTACCACCTTCAAAGTGGATGTAACCCGCGGAAACACTGGCGGCTCACCCACTTACACGCTGGTATACAACGACGGCACTGCCGATATTACGGTCAACGATTATGTGAGCGGCAGTTCTATTACCACGAATGCGCAAAGTGCAGACTGCTCACTTGCCATCGTTTCCATCAAAGACACCCGTGTTACGGTATCCAATTGCAACTCTCCCAGCAACGGAAGTGCTGCAACGGTAACGGTCAATAATCTGAGCGCCGGAAGCATCTCCGGTGAGGTTACCATCTGCTCCGGCGACGACCCTGCTGAATTCGGCAGCAACGCCGCTACCGGCGACGGTACGATTACCTATCTTTGGGAATCCAGCACGGACGGTACCAACTTCACGACCACCGGCATCACGACCGAGACCTTGGATCCGGCCGCACTTACAGCCGATACCTGGTACCGCCGCGTGGCTACCAGCACCCAAAACGCGGTGCCCTGTTCCAAAACAAGCAATACCCTCAAGGTTACCGTAAACAACCTGACGGCCGGCACGGTCGGCGCCGATCAAACCATTTGTTCTGGCGATGATGCGGCTGCCTTCACAGTGGCCACTGCTGCTACCGGCGACGGTACGCTGAGCTACCAATGGCAGATCAGCACCGATGGCGGCGCGATGTGGAATGATATCAACGCTGCAACGGATGCTACGTACGATGAAGGTACGCTGACTGCTGACGCGCAATACCGTCGCATTACCACCTCCACGCTGGACATGGTTGCCTGCACGGCCACCAGCAACGTCATCACGGTGACGGTGAACAATGTGACTGCGGGTGAGGTTGCCGGCGATCAGACCATCTGTTCGACGGACGATGCAGCTGCATTTACGGAGGTAATTCCTTCCACCGGCGACGGTACGCTGAGCTACCAATGGCAGATCAGCACGGATGGCGGCACGGTGTGGAATGATATCAACACTGCAACGGCTTCTACGTACGACGAAGGCGCCCTGACTGCTGACGCGCAATACCGTCGCATTACCACCTCTACTTTGAACATGGTTGCCTGCTCGGCTACCAGCAACGTCATCACCGTTACGGTGAATAACCTGACCGCCGGTGTAATCGCCGCGGATCAGACCATTTGTTCCGGTCAGACGGCTTCGTTTACCCAAACGACTGCGGCTACGCACGATGGTACCATTTCCTACGTATGGGAATCCAGCACCGATGGCGGAATGAACTGGATCTCCGCCATTCCGGCGGGAACCGCTGCGACCTACACCACAGGCGCACTTACTCAAAATACCCAGTATCGCCGTAAGGATGTCTCTTCCCTTAACAGCGTAAACTGTGATGCCTACACCAATGTGGTGGCGGTAACGGTGCAAACCTCTACGGCCGGCGTCTGGTATGTCAATGACGCTACCGGAAACGATGCCAACCTGGGTACAGAAAATTGTCCGAAAAAGACGATTGGGGCAGCAGAGACTGCTGCTGCGGCTGGGGATATTATTAATGTTGCGGCTGGCTCGTACACAGGAAATATTCTTATTACCAAGACCCTCGATATTCGTGGTGCGAATTACGGTATTTCAGCTTCTACAGAAGCGCTCAGAACAACGCGGGGTGCTGAAAGTATCTTGAATGGTGCGTTCTCAATTGGTAATGTTCCCAACGTTGCTAATGACGTTAAAATAGATGGATTCAAATTCATCGGTAGTGCTGTCACCTTCACAGACAGAACGAAAATCGCTGTAATCAGAGGCCTTCGTGCCAAGATCCAAAATAACATCTTTGACTCTGAGTTGGCTGCTTCCACAAATTTCCAGGTTAGTGGCCAAAGCACCTTTGGTATTACCACAGGAGGATCATATGACCAGACCGGCCTGGAAGTACAAGACAACTATTTTGTAAGACTTCGTTCAGGCGTCTTCTCCAACCCCAGTGTGTCTACTTCTGCGCTCTATTCCAACAACCAGTTCAGCTCCAGAACGGGTATCAATTTTGATCATTTTGGATCAAATTCTTATTTTGCCACCGTATCTGACAATAATTTTGCCGAGGTAAACATAGGAGGCGAAGATGTTGGGCCGGTTACAGCAATCAACTGCACGGCATTGTTGGGGTCTTCCAATATGCAGTTTACCGGCAATACCATTTCATCCAACTATGTGGGTATTGATTTCAAAGATATCAAAAGTGGCGCAACGGTGAATGTTAGCAATAACTTCTTCACGAAGCGGCCTTCGGCACCTGGTGTTACGTATCATCTTTGGGTGCGTTTGTTCCCGGGTTCAAGTGGAGTTACCTTGAATAATAACTCCTTCACAGAGATGGGGCTTGGTACTGCTATTACCAATGCAGGTACCGGTACCATTGATGCCACCTGCAACTGGTATGGCTCCCTGAATGCCAATACCATTGCATCCAAGGTTACTGGCAATGTTACCTACAGCCCCTGGCTGGTGGACGGCACGGACGACCAGCCTTCCACCCTCGGCTTCCAGCCGGTTCCGGGTTCCTGCACAGGTACTGCGGTAGCCATTACTGCTGCTACGGTAGATCAAATTTGGTGCGGAGAAACCACCGGATCCATTGAAGTGGTTTTCAGTGGTGGCGATGGCCCATACGATATTGCCTGGACGGGTGGTAGCGAGACCGGCGTCACCAGTCCTTACACCATCAGCAGCCTCACAGCAGGCGCTTACGATATCACAATCACCGATGCCAACGGCTCTTCCGATACGGAAACCGGAGTACAGGTACAGTACCTCCCCGTACACAATACCACCGCCGACACGCGCCATGCCACCATTCAGGCGGCGATTGATGCAGCGTTGGCAAGTCATGTAATTGAAGTGT
>CAZKBH010000058.1:16247-27514 GCA_964550795.1 uncultured Saprospiraceae bacterium | reverse complement strand
TCCACCGTCCACCGTCCACCGTCCACCGTCCACCGTCCACCGTCCACCGTCCACCATCAACCGTCCATCGAAGTCATCGGAGCGCGCGCCCACAACCTGAAAAATGTGGATGTCAGTATTCCGCGCAACAAACTGGTGGTCATCACGGGCGTGAGCGGATCGGGCAAGTCGAGTTTGGCCTTTGACACGATCTATGCCGAGGGGCAACGGCGTTTCATGGAAACCCTGTCGAGTTACGCCCGGCAGTTCATCGGCGAGATGGAACGCCCCGATGTGGACCAGATTACAGGACTTTCTCCCGTGATTTCCATTGAGCAAAAGACCACGGGCCGCAATCCACGCTCCACCGTGGGTACTGTGACCGAGGTGTATGATTTTTTGCGACTTCTGTTCGCCCGGGCTGGCGAGGCTTACTCCTACGAGACGGGGAAAAAGATGGTGAAATACACCGAAATACAGATTGTTGAGAGTATAACGGAACGTTTCGCTGGTCAAAAAATCGCGCTGCTCGCCCCGGTGGTTCGTTCCCGGAAAGGCCATTACCGCGAACTTTTTGAACAAATCCGCAAACAAGGCTACACCCGCGTCCGTGTGGATGGTGAGCTTGTGGAGATTACCCCGTCCATGCAATTGGACCGATATAAAATTCACGACATCGAAATTGTGGTGGACCGGCTAAAAGTGGGCGACGACCGCAACGACCGCCTGAACGAGAGTCTGGGCATGGCCCTCAAACTGGGCGACGGACTTGTGCAGGTCTTAAACCTCGACGCGGAAAACCCGGAAGCCGAGCAAGCCCTTTCCGCCTATTCCAAAAACCTCATGTGCGCCGACACCGGCCTGTCTTACGACGAACCTTCGCCCAACTCTTTTTCCTTCAATTCACCTTACGGCATGTGTCCGCACTGCAAAGGTCTGGGCGAAATCCACGAAGTGGATATGGATCGGGTAATTCCGGATAAAACCAAGAGTATCAACGAAGTAGCTATTGTGCCCCTCGGCGAAGTGCGCGAGAATATGTTGTTTAAACAGCTCCGTGCATTGGCCAAAAAGCACAACTTTTCTTTCAGTACGCCCGTACAAGACCTGCCCGAAAACGTGCTCAACGCCATCCTGCACGGAGGCGATGAAATCAAGGTGGATATGACCTGGGGCAGCGAGGAATGGAGTTACGATATGGCATTTGACGGGCTGGTGAATGTATTAAAACGTCAATTTGCCGAAGCAACCAGCGAAAAAGCCCGGCAATGGGCAGAGGATTTTATCGCCATTGTATCTTGTCCGGACTGCGGCGGCACCCGCCTGAAAAAGGAGAGTTTGTGGTTCAAAATTGCCGAACGCAACATTGCCGAACTGGCAGAAATGGATTTGGCCGAACTGCACACCGCGCTGGAAAACGTGGACGAACAGTTGAGCGAACGCCAACGCGCCATCGCCAAAGACGTGTTGAAAGAAATCCGGTTCCGACTCAAATTTCTCCTGCAAGTTGGCCTGGATTATCTCGCGCTCAACCGTCCAGCACGTTCCCTTTCCGGCGGAGAAGGCCAGCGTATCCGGCTTGCCACACAGATAGGCTCGCAACTCACGGGGATCACATATATTCTGGATGAACCCAGCATCGGGCTGCACCAACGCGACAATCATCGCCTCATTGAAGCCCTCAAAAACCTGCGCGACATTGGGAATACCGTGCTCGTAGTCGAGCACGACCGCGACATCATGCTCGAATCTGACTACCTGATTGACCTCGGTCCCGGCGCAGGCAAACACGGCGGTCAAATCGTGGACATCGGCAAACCCAGCGATTTTTTAAAAAATCCCACGGCCACTTCTGATTATCTCGCCGGACGCGCCAAACTTGACATACCCAAAGTTCGTCGGGCAGGCAGTGGCCTCTGGCTCGAATTGGAAGGCTGCACGGGTCATAATTTAAAAAATGTAACCCTCCGCGTCCCTCTGGGCATGTTTGTCTGTGTGACCGGGGTGAGTGGTTCCGGTAAATCTTCGCTCATTAACGAGACGCTGTATCCCATTCTCCAGAGCAATTTTCACAACAGCCTGAAACGACCGCTTAAATACGAGCGTGTCAACGGATTGGAGCATCTAGACAAGGTCATTGAAATTGACCAAAGTGCCATCGGGCGCACCCCGCGCAGCAATCCAGCCACCTATACCAATGTTTTTGGCGACATCCGAAAACTGTTTGCCGACACGCCGGAAGCTAAAATTCGGGGCTATGCCAACGGGCGTTTTTCCTTCAATGTAAAGGGCGGCCGCTGCGATGTTTGCGAAGGCGCAGGCCTGCGAACCATTGAAATGAACTTCCTGCCCGACGTGCAGGTACACTGCGAACGCTGCCAGGGCCGTCGCTACAACCGCGAAACCCTGGAGGTTTTGTACAAAGGCAAAAGCATCAGCGACGTTTTGGATATGACCATCCATGAAGCTGCGGAATTTTTCCAGCCAATTCCGAATATCTATCGGAGAATCAAGACTTTACAAGACGTTGGGCTGGGTTATATCACGCTCGGGCAACAGGCCACCACGTTATCGGGCGGCGAGGCTCAACGCGTTAAATTGGCCGAAGAATTGTCCAAAAAAGATACTGGGCGAACCATTTACATTCTGGATGAACCTACCACAGGACTGCATTTTGAAGACATTCGCCAGTTGCTTACAGTGTTGAACAAACTGGTGGAAAAGGGCAATACCGTAGTGGTCATCGAGCACAACCTGGATGTGGTTAAAATGGCGGATTATGTGATTGATGTGGGGCCGGAAGGTGGTTTTCGTGGTGGTAGGATAGTAGCTGCGGGTACGCCTGAGGAGGTTGCGAAGGTGGATGAAAGCTGGACGGGGAAGTTTTTGAAGGATGAGTTGAAGTAGGATACTTCAAGCCTTTTCTAAAATAAACCCCGCATCAATTTTCAAAACCGAGTGCAGCCTTTTCGCCAAATCCATGTTTACTTTCCGCTTGCCTTGCATCACTTCGGAAAGACGGGTTGCTGAAATTTCCAACAATGCTGCCAGGTCTTTTTGCTTGAGTTTGCGCTCGTACATTTTAAGTTCGAGCATTTCCACCAACGTTTTTGGCTGGCGGATGGGCATAAGTGGGATGCCATCCTCCCAAGCCTCAGCGAGGAGGGAGAGGTGATGTAATTCTTCTTTTTCAGAAGTTGAAAGTGTTTGTGATCCACCTTGTTCAGTGGCTTTGCTCAGGTAAGATTCCACACGATCCATGACCTGACGGTATTCTGCTTCGGAATTGATCTTGTATTGCATAGTGTGACCATTTCAGACGCAAAACTACAAAATAAAATTACATTTTTCAAAATTATATTCCATATTACAATTCAGTGTGAAACCCCGGAACACTTTTTTCGCCTTCACCTGAAATACTTTCCCACTTTCCTTGGTCAAAATAGGAAGAGTTTCTACTTTTGCCGCCCGTTTTGAAAAACTGCCGAGTCAATGGACGCTTTTGTTGCGTACTCACTACCCGTTCAAGGGTTAAAATCAGGAGTACATCATTTCAAATTTGAGGTTGACAGCGCTTTTTTCGCGCAGTTTGAAGATTCCCCTCTTCAGGAAGGGAAAGTTTTTTTTGAACTCGAACTGGACAAACGGCCCGACATGATGCTCCTCAATTTCACTTTGGAGGGCTTCACGAAGGCAGAATGTGATCGCTGCACCGCTGAAATTGACTTGCCGCTTGAAGATGAACGGCAGTTAATTGTGAAATTTGGAGATGAGGACATCGAAACTGAGGATGAGGTTGTTTTTGTGCACCGCGACGCACCCGTATTCAATGTAGCCAAGTACCTCTACGAATTTGCAGTGCTCGCTTTGCCCATTACGAATACCTACGATTGTGAAAACGACCCCGAGCCGCCATGCAATTTTGAGGTGCTCAAACATTTGAAATCAGACTCCGAAGCAGGCAAAACCGATTCAATTTGGGATAGCCTCCGGGACTTGGACAACGATAATTAATTGAATCATCATAACATGTTGGAAAAACGATGCTCGTTTGACCAATATTGAATAACAGAATAGCGTCATGCCAAATCCAAAATGGCGGCACTCCAAGCGCCGCAAGCGCGCACGCCGCACACACGATCACGCAGCAATGCCTACGCTCGGCACCTGTAAGACCACTGGAGAAGTACACATGTTCCACCACGCCTACACCGTGGATGGCGATCTGTACTACCGCGGTCAGGTGTTGGTACCCGGGAAAGCCAGCGCTGCCGCTGCTGAAGAATAGCCACGCCTCTTTTTAGAAGGCATTGAGGAGGCTCCAATCCCGCTGGTCGGGATTCATGGGGCTTTTTCTATTTATTTTACTCACCATGAAGCAAATCATAAATACCCCCGCCGCTCCACTGCCCATTGGGCCTTACAATCAAGCTGTTGCGTTTAATGGGCTGCTGTTTGTTTCAGGGCAAATTGCGCTTGACCCAAGCAATGGCGAATTGGTCCTGGACAACATCGAAGCCGAAACCCACCGGGTGTTGCAAAACCTGAAAGCGATTCTCGAAGCTGCTGGCAGTAGTCTCGAAAAAGTGTTAAAAGCAACGGTTTTTGTGAAAGACATGAACCTTTTTGGCCGCATCAACGTAGTGTACGGCACTTACTTCCAACCGGATTTTGCCCCCGCCCGCGAGCTGGTGCAGGTGTCTGAGCTGCCGAAGTTTGTGAACATCGAAATTTCGGTGATCGCGGCGATTTAATCTACCCGGGGCGCTGTTCCTGGCATGTGCTGGCACCTTCCGGCTTACTAAATACTATGAAAAACGTTCTCTCCTGCGTTCAGCCTACGGGCGATCTCCACCTTGGCAACTATTTTGGCGCTGTCCAGAACTGGGTGCGCATTCAGGGCGACTACAAATGTTTCTACGGGGTGGTGGACTACCATTCCATGACCATGCCCTACGACCCGGCGCAACTCCGCGAGAATACCTGGAAAATGGTTTTTTACCTCCTGGCCTGCGGCATAAAGCCAGAAAATCTATTTATCCAAAGCCTTGTTCCGGAACACGTGGAACTATCCTGGATACTTAGCTGCACCACGAGCTATGGCGAACTGACCCGCATGACGCAGTTCAAGGACAAAACTGACCAACTGCGCGAAACCGATAAGGACGCCTTTGTGAGCCTTGGACTTTTTGCCTACCCCGTGCTGCAAGCGGCGGATATTTTGATTTATCACGCGGATTATGTGCCTGTTGGCAAGGATCAGGAGCAACACCTGGAGCTTTCCCGCAACATCGCGCAACGATTCAACCACCAGTTTGGGAAAGAATATTTTGTACATCCCGAACCGCTGTTCACCGAAACACCTAAGATTCTTTCCCCGGCTGACCCCACCAAAAAGATGAGTAAAAGCCTCGGGGAAAAACACTATATCAACCTTTTTGGGGAAGAAAATCGCATCCGGAAACAAATCAAATCGGCGGTAACGGACACGGGCGAAACCGCTGCGGGCGAAATGAGTGTGGGGGTCAAAAACCTCTTCGAGCTGCTGCGCGCCTGCAACAATATGGAAGCTCATAGCTCCCTGATGCTTGATTATCAAGCAGGTGCACTTCGCTACAGTGATTTAAAGGAGTCGGTGGCGAATGCAGTCGTAGCGTTGGTGAACCCCTTCCGTGAACAGTTGGCTGCCTTGCAAGCCGACCGGAAAAACGTGGAGGCGCAAATTCAAGCATCGAGTGCTGAAATCCGCAAACGCGCCCAGCAAACCCTCCGGGAAGTGCGGGATATTACGGGGCTTGCAGTCCTGAACGGATAATCATATAAATTCAAGTCAAAAATATCCACGAAAAAAGCCGCTCAGAGTGATCTCCGAGCGGCTTTTTATTGCTGAGGTACTTGTCCTCAAATTACTGAGCTTTTTTATCGCAAGCAGCACCGTTGGCTGGCTTTGCGCAGCAAGCTTTGCTAGCACCTGCAGCTGAACCAGCGCAAGCTTTCTTTTCGCTAGCAGTGCATGATTTTTTCGTCATACCTTCAGTAGCAACACCAGCAGCAGCACCCTTTGGCGCAGCATTGACGAAAGCATTGGCTGCCTCATCATACTGTACGCTTACGAATTGTACGCTACCCTGTGCATCCGCTTCTTTGCGAACGTAAGTGATAGAACCGTCTTCAGCCTGACGTTTTTCGATGCTGGCATCAGCAGATGCAGCTTTGGCAGCTTTGCTTGAGCAGCAAGAAGGGCCTGCAGAAGCAGCAGCAGATTTGCTGCACTGAGCGTCAGCAGAAACGATGCCAACGGTCAAAAAGAATGCGAAGAAGAAAATCGCTTTTTTCATACTAGAAAAATTTATGTGATTTTAAATGTGAGACAATGGTTGTGTATCAAACCGGCTTCAAAAGTAAGTGTTGTGAGCCAAAATAATGCCAACTTTGGAAAATCTTAACAACGGGAATGTTTTGCATACCCTCCCGTAGCCCAGCAGTTATTTCCCGGAAAGTATGGAATTATACCTGGCTGAATCGTTGAGCAGCTGTACAGCTTGTTTTACTTCAGGGTCGTTTACGAGGTTTTTTCGCACTTTTCCACGTTGAAAGTAGTAACGACCCACTATTTCCTGCTCTATTTCATGCAAGATCCCCTCGCGCTGTTTGGCAAGTTCCCCTTTCTTTTCGGTCTTGATTTTTTGCTCAAGCGCCTGAATTTCGGCTTCCAAAGGCCAGTTTTCGCGGGCAGCAGTTTCCCGTAATTCAGCGAGTTTTTTCTCCGAATGGGTTTGATAATCAAAGTTTTTGGACTGAACAAATTGAACAAAATCCTCAAAATCTGTGAATTCAAAAATTTCAATCGAATCTATACTCGGGCGGTTTTGGGCAAATTTAGTGGCGTAATCGAAAATAATCCGCTGCTCCAATAAAGCTCTGAGCGCTCCCGTTGCCGTGTCGTGAGGTAAAACAACATCCGGTTTGATGCCACCACCATCCAAAACCGTGCGGCCATTGCGGGTTTTAAACTGCGCGCGCTCAGCTTCCGGAATGTTCACCGGCTCGCCGTCCTTGTATCGAACCGACTGAATGCAGCGTCCCGAAGGGATGTAATATTTGGCCGTGGTGAGTTTGATGCGCGCGTTGTAACCCAGCTCCTTGGTGTTTTGCACCAGCCCCTTGCCGTAGCTCTGCTGACCCATGACCACCGCCCGATCCAAATCCTGCAAGGCCCCTGCAGTTACCTCACTGGCAGAGGCACTCATTTTGTCCATCAATACCACCACCGGAATCTCTTTATCCACGGGAGAGCCTTGGGTCCGCAGGTTAAGGTCCCACTCCGGCACTTTGCCGCGGGTACTTGCGACGAGTTCTCCTTTGGGAACAAAAACGTTTACAAGATTCACAGCCTCGTTCAACAAGCCACCGCCATTCCCGCGCAAATCAAGAATAAGGCCCTTCAAACCCGGATTTTTCGTCTTCAAACTCGTCAGTGCATCCGCCACATTTTGTGCCGCATTTTCAGTGTAAACGGTGAGGTTAACATAACCAATCCCATCGGCTACCAAGCCTGAATGGGGCACGTTTGGAATGGTGACTTCCCCGCGTTCGAGGCTGATTTTCAAGTCTTTAGCTTCGCCCGGACGCCGAATGACCAGGTTGGTTTTGGTGCCCGGAAATCCGCGCAAAAAATCCTGTACTTCTTGTTCGCTGCGGCCCTTGGCGCTTTGTCCGTCAATACTAATTAAAGCGTCGCCGACTTTTAGGCCTGCTTTATTTGCCGGGCTGTCTTCGATAATCTCAACCAGCACCACATAGTCTCCGACCCGTTGGCCCGTGGCACCCAGGCCATTGTATTTGCCGTCCACTTGAATCCGGTAGCCTTCGATATCCGTTTCAGAAATGTAGTTGGTGAACGGATCAAGTCCTTCGAGCATGGCATCCATACCGCGGCGCATCACCTGGTTTGGATCCAGTGCATCCACATAAGAATGATTCACCTCCCGGTAAGCATTGGCAAAAATCTCCATGTTTTTGGCAATGTCGAAATAACTGACTTGCGCCTGAAGCGTGAGCACAAATATTGGCGAAATCAGCAGTAATTTGATTCTGTTGTTCATAGTTGGATTGTATATACTATGATTAAGGTGATTTGAGTGAAATGAGTGATTTAGAGATGATTAGATCCCTTTTTCAAAACCAATCTGTGTGGCCATGGCCCAAACATCAACACGGATTGAACGCCAAGATCCGGTGTTCAATCCGTGTTTTGCTTAAACGTATTTTCATGACTCTCGAAGGGACGCAGGAATAGATTTAACTGTTGTCCGCGCGAAAAGTTTTTAGACCAAACTTATTCCACGACCAGTTTCCGCACGCCGGCTCCGGTTTCGGTTTCAACCCTAACGATGTAAACGCCCTTGGGCAACTGGTTTAATTCAAGTTGCATTTGCTCCTGACCGATGGCCATCTGCTGGTTTTGCAGCAATTGGCCCGACATATTGAACAAACTCAGCCGTGCATTTGATTCCAATGCCTGGCCAAAAGCCACCCAAACGCTGCTGCTGGCGGGGTTGGGGAACACCCTGAAATCAATGGCCTTGAACGCCACTTCTTTGTTGTTGACCAAGGGTTGCGCGACGAACATGGGCGTACCAAAAAAGCCGCCCTCGCCGTCTGTTACCATAAACATGAACCCATCCGGGCCAGCATTGAAACCGTAATCGAAGAAGCGGATTACGCCTCCATCAATGTCTGCCTGCGTAAACTGGTCGCCTGGCTGCAACTCACCCAAACCATCTTTGGCAACGTAACCGTGCTCAGGAACGGTCATCAGGGTATAAATAAGCTGGTAATTGAAATTGTTGGGGTCTTGTACCAATAAAAAATCGGGGGAGATGACTCGGTTGGTGCCGCTTGGAAGGGGCATCACAATGTTGTTCACCAAATAAGGCGGTTGAACGTCCAAGGACTGGCAGAATTGCAGGTTAAAATTGGACAAAGTGCCACCCGAACCTGATACATTGTCTTTGACGCGCAAGGTCCACACACCCGTTGAATTCTGGCCAATAATCGGCGCAAGCGCGTTGACAGGCCGGTGAATGGTCCCATTGTTTGGCGGCGGACAAGGGAAAAAGCCGGGAGCAGCATCTGAAAGTCCAAAATTAAAACTGCCATTGAAATTGCTGCAGCGGTCTTTGAACAGCAGCACTTCCGTGCCTTGTGGGCTAATAAGCCGCACTTCCAAGTCCCTAAAATATTCGTGAAAGCCTTCGATTTTCCCGACCACCAAGTCGCTGATTTGTCCACCCTGCACCACGGTTATTTTAGATTCGATGCTTGGTGTACCATTGGCTGGGATGCTTTGGGGTAAATCGTTCGCATTGAACGTCAGACAATTCTCCGCAAAAGTGGAGAAAAAGGAGGGTGCAGACCATTCGTGTACGCCGCACAAATTACGGGTGCGCACGCGCCAGAAGTAGGCCTTGCCTTTTTCCAGCAGGAAGTTGATTTTAAAGGTATCAAGGGTGGTTGACGAAACAGATGCCAGAATGGTGGTGAACGCCGGGCTGTCGGAGAATTGCACATCGTAGCTGTCAGCGTCAAGCCCTTTTCCCCAGCGGAGTGTTTGCGAAAGCACCGCATTTGTGGTGCCATTGATTGGCCATTGGAGGGCAAAACCCGTGAAATCGTTGCGCCGGAGCAGGATAGAAACCGGCCGAAGCAGGGTATCAGTGCCGGAGATAGCGCGGATTGTGAAGTCGAAACTGCCTTCTACCGTCACGGATTCAAGGTTGAGGGAAAAGGTGCTACTCTCTCCAGGATTGATATTCGTGGCGCTGAAAGAGGCCGTTGCGCCCGGGGGTAAATTGCCAAGGACGTCCAATGCCACGGGCGTATTGTAGCCCAGCACCGAAGCGGTATAAATTTCTGTCGCGTAATTTTCAGGCAGACAAACCGTGCTTGCATCGGCAGAAAGGCCCATGGTGAGCGAGGGTTGTACGGGGGCCTGAATTTTGAAATTGGCGTTAGAAATATCCAGGAAAACATTGTCAGCCGCCTCCACCCGAATCCGGGCATTGTTGGTCAATTCATTGGGAACCAGCACATAATGGCTGCCGTCGTTCTCGGTTGCCGAAGCCAGTGTGATGGGGTAGGTTTGGCCGCCATCTTTACTGAGCCGGATGTTCACAATTTGGCAATTAACGGGCGCCGCAGTGGTATTGGCCACGTCCCAGCGCACCTCGGTCAATTCGCCCACCCGCCAAATATCGTTGCTGGCATTGGGCGAAAGTACCAAAAAGGGGCCTGCACTTGCGGTTGCTTTGAAGGCCACATCCGCCCAGCCCACGCCGCCGCCGTTTGGTTTGTTGTCCCGGGCGACGAGTCGGAAAGTCAGGTTGCGGGAATAGGTTGGAAGTTGTTCCGCCGGATCAAAGCCATTGCCCAAAATAATGCTCAATCTGGGAAAATAGCGATTGGTAGCATCGGTTGCAGGCCAGGTGCGGAAAATGGCGGTGTTGCCTACTGGCTCGCCAAGCGGGGTTTCCGGGCCTAAATCAAGGCCTTCCCAAGCGTAACTAATCGGATCGCCGTCCGCATCAGTTGCGGCACCGTTCAATTCAAAGGCCGTCGAAATTGGAATGCTAAAACCATTTTGGTAGTTGTGTGTAACCAAAGGTGCATTGTTTCCGGTACTTTCATACGTGCCACAGGAACCTGGGAGGTTTGTGAAAGTACCAATCTGTTCAATGGTGCCAGCGTGGTAGTAAAAATTTGAATTAAACTGAATATTGTCCGCTTGACAAGATCCGGCATACGACATAATGGTACTTCCACTGCCGGGCTCAAAAGCCGAGGTTCCTGCCCGTCCGCCGCCGCCGTTGCAGCGATTCCAGGTATGGCCAGCACTCAATTGGTGCCCAACTTCGTGCGCCAAAACGCCATGGAAACCTGCGCCATAATCCCCTGAAGCGCCCAGGTTGCCCGCCGAACAACCTGCTCCCTTATTGCCTCCACAAGCATTTCCACCCGCTACGCCAATAGCACCACCGGTGATATAACGTGTAAAGACATGGCCCAGATCGTACGAATTAAAATTGGTGTACTGGTTCAGCACTGCGGGGTTCTGGCTCATGTAGTCTTGCACCGTCGGCCCTTGGTTGTAGGGGTCTGTATCCGGATTGGTAAAGATTACAAACTCGGAGGAAGCCGTCAATTTCAGCCGGACATCCAGGTCTCTTTCCGTGACGGCACTCACGATATTGACATATTCCATGATGGCAGAAAGCGCTAGCGGCTTC
>CAZKBH010000058.1:0-16237 GCA_964550795.1 uncultured Saprospiraceae bacterium | reverse complement strand
CGTTCCGCCGTGGTCTTGTGTAAACTCCCCGGTTCCGGCAACACAAAAGCGATACACTTTTAAACGCACCGGGTCTCCTTCTCCCCGTTCGCTGGCGGGAGCTTGGTCTAACTTGAGATCGCCGAGTTTAACCTCGCTATCCTGGGTGGCGCAGAGCTGCAAATCCGAATGGGTAGCCCCGGGCACGTCGGCCCAACTATAGGCCATATACAGGTTGGCCACGGGCTGCACCATCGCGGGCGCTGCATCGGGCTGCAAAATCATGGCTTTGAATCCACGAAGGGTGGTGCTAAACCGAAGTGTCCGACGCGGATCGCTGAGCGACACCCCTGCATAAGTGCGCAGGTAAGGACAAGCTTCAGCCAGTTCCTGCTCCATCATGTCCGTTCTCCACACAGAAAACTGCTCGATTTGCGCATGGGCGGTAGGGACGCTGATGACGCACCTGCGCTGTTTGGCCTCGGGCGTAAATTCCCAGGGAGCGGTTTCCAACACCGCCCGAAGGCCCGCTTCGTCCAGTTGGTAGGCATCGAATTTTTGCGGCAAACCGGAGGCTACCATGCCCTCCGACTGGATAATTTTGGCCGCAGTAGTGGGTGTAAAAAAGGAGGCGTTTTGCGCCTGAACTGATTTTGTCACCAAAAAGCTGAGCAGAATGATGAGCGTTTTTTTTGTAAACATGAGCCTGGTAAAAGTTGTATGAATGCCCTGAAGCGGGTTTTAGCGTTCAAAAATGGCTTAAAAGTACTTCAGGGCTAAAGATTGGACAAAAGTAAGTGCGAGCCAACGGAATGCGATGCTGCAAAATCCAGCGCCCGGCTTGTTTGGCGAAGGTACATGGATTGCTGAATTGAGGTGAAAAGAGGCGCAGGTTGGCTAATATTGACAATTTTTTTCGCTGAATGGGGGGATTTGCTGGTTGACCTGCTCGAACCGGGGGGGAATGCTTGGGAATAACTTCAAAAAAGTGTTATAGATTTTTGGGGGTTGGGTAGTGCACCTTTGGGTTCACATCATATCTTCACCAACCAAACAGTTTCATTATGAATGGATTCAGCAAACTCGTTTCAATTCTTGATTCTGGAAAGACATCTTTGATGTTCGCTACCAGCCTTCTTTTATGTTTGTTATTGAACAAGGTTACCGCCCAGACACCAACTTTTTGCCACACTCGCGGGGGCAGTTCGATTGCGCAGGGTTCAATGCCAAGTTCCTTTGGAATTAATCCTTCAGGCCCCTACTACCTAAGAGTTTATTTTCATGTAATTCAACGAAGTAATGGCTCTGGAGGCCAAACTCCAGCAGAGGTTCAGGGCATTTTTGACCTGCTTAGTGCCGATTTTAATCCCCACAATATCTTTTTTGTGAGGGAATGTGACATCAACTTTATTAAAGATAATGGCATTTATACAAATGGGGTTCTCTGTGATTTTTCCAATTATGTACACAATGATGGAATCGACATTTTTTTAATGGCCGATGACGCAAACACTGAGGGAGGGGCGGCAAACAATATACCCAGCGACTATTTTTTTGTCTCTGGAAGTTATTGGGATCCCCCGTTCGGCTCAATATCCAAGTCCCGAGTGACCTCTCACGAAATGGGACATTGCCTGGGATTGTGGCATACTTTCCACGGAGAAGAGCCTGCTGGGCCTTTTTTAGATTGTGACGGCGGTGTTAAATTTGATCCAAGCGTCTGCCTTGAGTTTGTAGACGGTAGTAATGGCACAACCTGTGGAGACTATGTGCAAGATACTCCCGCTGATCCCGGTATGGGCTTTAATGTTAGTATTCCTGATTGCGAGTGGCAATCCACTGGCACCGACCCCAACGGCGATCCTTATGACCCGGACGAACACAATGTAATGTCATATACACATCCTGATTGCATGGGGTATTTTACGGCAGGACAGGGAGAACGTATGAGGGCCATGATAGAGGCTTCGCCAGTCCTACAGGCTTGCATAACAGCACCATTAGGTGCCATCACCCACATCAACACCAACACCCTATACGACACCGACATGGACATGCCCGGCGATATTCATGTCCACTCCGGTGCGGAACTGCTCATCGAGGCAAGAATTGGAATGCGGCAAGGAACACGCATCCTCGTGGAGCGCAACGCCCGCTTGGTCGTCAATAATGGGGGCGTGGTCACCAAAGGTTGCGACGCGCCCGACTGGGCAGGTATTCAGGTGCTGGGCAACAATCAAAAAGTTCAGCCAGAACACAACGCGCCACTGACCGACCCCAATCAGGCGGGCATCATATGGATAGACAATGGAACTGTTGAATGGGCGCGCACGGGCGCGACCGCAGGGGGCGGGTACGGCCCCGAATTTTGGGGCGGCGTAATCTGGACAGACAACAATGCCGTTTTCCAAAAAAACCGCAAGGACGTGGAATTCATGCAGTACAAATTCGCACTAAACAAAAGCCGCTTCAAGAACACGAGATTTTTGGCAGGACTGCCGACTGTCCCCTACGCCAATCGGGAGGGTATCACCATGTGGGAAACGGACGGCATAGAGTTTGATAATTGCGACATATACTCTAAAGGTATGCATGGTATCCGAACCTACGACGCGGGTATCAAGGTACACAACGGTTGCGACATCGAATCCAACCAATTCGGAATCAGTTGTTACGCCACTTACCCCATGTCTTACAAATCGGTCATAGGCACAACGGCGGCGGAGAACAATTTCTATGGCAACCAGTATGACGTTTACGCCTCCACGGCAACTGGCTGGTTCGGGCTGTACAACCCGAACGGTAAGTTTTCCATGGATGTAATCAATAACAACTTTGAGGGTTCGCGTTATGGGGTAGTGTTGGAAGGGCCAAGCAACTTCCGCATTGGTGGTAACAAGTTCGTGGACGTTGAAATCAGCGCGTGGACGGCCAATACGGGCTTCAACAACGTCATCAACCAAAACCTGATCGGTTGCAACCGGATTGACGCGCGGCGCAACATCGGTATCCTTGCTATTGGAGAGAATAAAGAAATGCAGTTTTTGGGGAATGATTTTATTGGGGGTCACCCAACTGCCCGGGATTTTGTGCTGACCAATTCCTTCTTCCCCGGTAACAATGGGGCCATTCAGGCAATGCAGGGCAACCCGATTGTTCCTGCCAGCAACTGCTTCAGCGACCCGGGCAACCAAATCGACATCCTGACCGCAGGGCAATGGGGAGGCGCCACGGACTTCTTCACCTACTACTACGAATCCGGCGAGCCACCCGTGGACTGCGACCCCGAGCCGCTCACTCTGGGGAATTATGGTAAAGAACCCGTTGCTGGCGGCATATTTGGCGTTTTGTGCGACCAATTCGGCGGCCTCCCCGATGGCTTGGAAAGCCCGACGGATGGTGACTTGAACATCAAGAGACAGCAGTTGCAAACCCTGGCACCAAGCATCCAAACCGATGCCAACGCAAAAGTTCAGTATTACCAGATTTTGGCCGAAAAGGAACTCATTCTTAAATACTTGGTTAGCGAGGCATTGGAAGATAATGACTTTGCCACAGCCGAAGCCTTGTTGGCAGGCGAGCAGAGCAAGGCCGCGCAATGGGCTATTTTCGGACTGCGCATGGGCCGTCAGGACTATGCGGGCGCGGCCCAACTGCTCAACCAACTGCCCACAGTTGAGGTAACCGATGCTCAGTTCCGCGACATTCAGTTAATCAACCTGCTACGTCTGCAAAACCCGTCTGGCTTTGAATTGAGCGCGGAGCAGGAAGCGTACCTCAACAGCGTGGCCGACGGCTATTCGCCCGTTCGGGGCTACGCACGCGGCATACTCGGCCTGCTCAAAGACCGCGTGTACTTCCCGGACGAGTACGAGATCATGGAAGAACGGAGCAGCCCGACGGAGCGTGTCGCAACGGACGGGTTAAAAATCTATCCCGTCCCGGCAAGCGATCAGTTGGTCGTGACCTGGCCTACTCTGCCGGAAAGTGCTGATGCACAGATTCAGGTTTTTGACCTCTTGGGCAGGCAGCATCTTTCCCAACCGATTGGCACAAAAGAAATTAACCGAGTGCTTGGTGTGGCCAACCTGCCAGAGGGCGTTTACTTCTTGGTCATCCGTGACAAGGGCAAGGTCGCGCATCGCGCAAAATTCATAGTTCAACACTAAACTTTCACCCATCGGCGGTGCTGACCTTGTCAGCACCGCCGATTGTTTTTCCGAATATGCGACACTTATGCTTGATATTCCTGTTGTTGTGTTGGGCGAGTGATTCCTATGCACAACAGATTACTTACTCAAAGGTATTCTCGAATTTTTCGCTCAATCCAGAGAATGGATGGGTACTAAAAGAGTTTAGCAATGGTTTTATCTTGCTATCTGCCTTCAATTGTTTTGACGATTCAAATAAAACTTGTTGTATGATTTCAAAATTAAACCCAAATGGAGAAATTGTTTGGGTAAATACATATCCTTTTAGGCCTGGGAGCAATACAATGATCTTACAAAATGATAAAATATACGTTTCAGGCCACACCAACGAGCCAAATTCCCGGTACACCTTATACTGTATTGACAGTCTTGGAGAAGTTGTATGGAATAAAACTTATGGAGAACATTCGAAAAACAGTAAATTTCCAAGATTGGCACTTTGGGGCGACAAATGGGTGCTTTGTGGCGGACAAGACAGGAATATCAACAATCGGCCCGCACCAATTTTGTATTTTGTGGTTACGGATATTGATGGAAATCAAACATCTGAATTCTACTATGGGGAAAACAACGAAACAACCATACCAGTAAGAACAATCGGTGACAATCTTGGCATGTGTTTATCTAGTTATGTATATTGCCCCGATGTTTGTTTTTTAGACCTAAAGGCAGGAGTTGTAGCATTTGACACAAGTGGCAATCTTGAATGGGAACTTGATCTGCCGTACTCTTACAATCCATACGAGTGCGTACTTGCACAAATTGATTCCGATTATCTTGCTATCAAGTGGTTTATTGATAATACAACGATTCCGAACCACGATCTTACTCCGCCTGCTATATTTTTTACGGATATGTCGGGCAATGTGTTGGATACGGTCGTATTCCAAAATCAAACCCTCAAGGAGATCCGGAACATGGAGTCCGTATGGGAAAGCGGCTTGGTCGGTTGTGGACACGAATACCCTAACTATATCAACTTAAGCAATCCCAAATTATTCGGTTGGCTATTCAGAATGGATGAAAACCGGGAAGTGCTTTGGGAGCGTTCATACATAGACAGCACCTATCAAGGGCGAACTTTCGGGCTTCGGCACATTATCTCCACCAGCGATGGCGGCTACCTTGCCACAGGAACCATCACCAACTTCATGACCGGGGTATGGGAATCGCATAATTGGCTGCTTAAATTGGATTCTATGGGCTGCCTCGAACCGGGCTGTGGCAATATCAACTACATCACAGAGACCGAAGAAGTGGTATTTTTGAAAGGTAAAGACATCAAGATTTACCCCAATCCGGCGAGTGACTATGTGCAGGTGGAGTTTCCTGCGGATTTTGATATTGGCCAAAATGTTTATGCCGTTTTGGTATCCAATACAGGTAGTATCGTCAGGCAGGAAAAAATAAATGCCTCCCAAAGCCAACTCGATCTGTCCGGCATTATGTCTGGTATGTATTACCTAATGATTCGTCGCGGGAATGAGATCATTGGGCGTAAGCGAATTATTGTTCACCACTAAATTTCTACATTATGAAACTTATTCAAATTTTTTGCCTTTTGCTGGCGCTATTCTTTCTTTCCTCCTGCTGTGACAAAGAGGAAGAAAGCCTTACCGAATGCCAAACCAAGTGTAACCTTTTGCCTGATTCAGGTGGTGGTATTGCCACAATCTCTAAATATTATTTTGACAAAAACGAAAAAAAATGTAAATTCTTCATTTGGAAAGGAAATGGAGGTGTAATTCCTTTTGAAACATTGGAAGAATGTGAGTCTTGCGGGTGTGAATAAATTATGCGCTGAACTTTGCATGGCTGTCAACCGCTCGCTATACGCGGCGGTTTGGCAGCCACATCATCGTTCTCGCCCGATTTCACTCACCCTACCGCACCAGATACAGCCCATCGGGAAAAGCGCCGAGATCAAACGACTGGTTGAGTTGATCTGCTCGAATAGGGCAGGAATGCTTGGGAATAACTTCGAAAAAGTGTTATAGATTTTTTGGGGTTGGGTAGTGCACCTTTGTGTCTCAACAAATACTTTCACCCACCAAACACAGTTTGACATGCGACCCATCACAATTACACTTATTGCCATCGCAGCTATTGGTATTACAATGTTCTGCTGCAAAAAATCGCCAGAGCCTTGCTGGGACTCTTGTAAATTTCCCAGGAAGTGTTTTACTTACAGTTGTGAATGCTCGTCCGAAGGAATGTTCTTCTATGCAGATGCCAACATGTGCCTAAGCAACCTAAACAACAAGTACATCGCAATGCTTCCAGAGGGAGATTTCCTCGATACTTTCGCCTTGATGGTTGGGAAAGGCCTTTATGATATTACCCCGCAGAGCAATCCCTATAGTGGAGTGGGCTCTGAACTATCGTACCATGAATTTCCAACTTACGACAGTATTTTCATCAACAATTTACCCAGACCAGGCACGGGGCAGATGGCGGACGGCTGGCCTACACTAAACGACAAAAAATTCCTGTTTTACTTCCACGGCATCATAAAGCATGAAAACCGTGACACGCTCTACGCACAGCTGAGGTGGATTGGCTTAGGAAGCGGAGAAGACCTACAGGCACCGGTAGACTTTAAAATGCACATTCCCAAGCGCGACTGAAGCGCATCCTTCTGCGCAAGAGGGCAATTACTTTAATCACAATCGTTCGCGATATTGTAACAGTCATAGATTTGTTCTGATCTGTGACACAATCACTAACTCAGTACCGCCGCTGCGGCTCTGATACATACTAATGACGTGGCTGTCAGCCGCTCGCTATACGCGGCGTTTTGGCAGCCACATCATCGTTCTCGCCCAATTTCGCCAACCCTACCCTTTCATCAACTTCCTCGTAACCGATTTTCCTTGCGCTGTTATCCGCACCAGGTAAAGCCAACGCAGAGTGGTTTTGAACACGTAAGGATTATAGTCATCTCAAAATCAAAATCCTTTTACTTATTTGTTCTCCACCAGCCAATTCGATTTGCAGTATATACATACCTTCACTAAGTGTAGATATATTTACACGATCAGCTTCTCGAGATTGATTTAGCAACTGACCATAGATCGAAAATATCCGTAGGTTCTCTATTGAATTATTACTTCCTGTCAAGTCAATATAGATCTCTGTCGAAGCAGGATTGGGATATATTTTTATCCGATCTATGTCTTCTTCAGACAGACTACTGACTGTGAATTGAACAGTAGATTCACATCCATCGAAATCCACAACTTTTATAGTCATAACATTTCCAGTTGTGTCAACTAGAATATTGTATGGCTGTACGCCTCCAGTCACGACAACCGCTTCATTAACCATATTCACATTCATGGTATCCACGGTGCAACATACGTCAACGATGCCATTTCCTGTTGGTTCTCCATTCGGAAAATACAGATTTACAATGGATTGAAGGGTGTTTGTCCGCTGTTGGGCTTCGGCTGCATCGTAAGTCAACGACTTAAGATAATGCCAACCTACCCCGTAATTTGGGTCATCTATGGGGCCATCGGTATAAAGATTTGGATATACAGACAGGGCATAATTGACGAATGCTGGATTATCTTCTGGAATGAGGTCAAAATAGGCTTGTAATCTATTGTACATGGTGAGCGAAGGCAGAACGCCAAGCTGTACCAATGTATCTTGCACCATAGCGGGATTCTGCGGAATAATCCCAAAAACATGGAACAAGGGACGCAAATCGGCTTGTGCAGCAACAGACATTCTGATGATCCTGCTGTCAATGTCGTCATCCTCCACATAGTCAATTCCATTCTCCTCAAAATCAATAAATTCTTGCGCATATAAGTTTCTGATTGGACACCACCCAAGTACATTAACTATTTCAAAATAATGGCCGTAACCCCTGTGTTGGTAGCGTACCTCATCGGTTGTTGTATTGGAAATATCTCGGTCTGAACCAAACGTATTGGAGACCATTCTATGCGTGGCGGTATTGTCTATATTAAAAGTATTCGGAACGAAGCTATACAACACCGCTTCATTTAGGTCCTCGTTCAAGCCGTAATTTAAAGCCATGATATACGGAAAATTCACAAAAGCTTCCTCTTCACCAGGGAATTTGGATACTCTCAAGGCATGTCCTGCTTCATGAAAATTTACCTCATCATCCGGTCCGGGACCATTTAAAAAATAGGCTGGACTTTGCACATTGATATAGTTCTGTGGCGTATTTGACATCGGATAACCAATCGAATAAGCGCCAAATCTGATATCTATATCAGCAATCATATACATATTGTGCTTGTCGGGAATTATCTGTCTGGCTAAAATGGAATTGACACCGCGTACAGCCGACTCCCAGTCCAGCATGGCTTGCATAAGATCATATTGACCAGGGACAATAGAGTGTTTAGGAATGGTAAACATCACATTCTCTGTTTCAAAGACAGCCCATGGTCCGGGTTTGTCGAGTTCGGCACTAAAGTCAGGTGTTTCATAAAATGACTTCAGCGAAAAGAAAGGAGCTTCCACACCGTTGCTCACGCTGATTTCGACAATACCATCCTTGGCGCCGTAGGGAACTAGAACCGAAATCGCACCTCCAAACGGATTAAAAACCTCTATTTTCGTTGAATTGACCGGAAATTTTCTCGATATCCTGTCAAATCGTCTGAAATCGGTTCTGTCGGTCAAATCCCATTCATGAGAACCCACTCTGATATAATAGTCCTGGCCAACCAAACTATTCGGCACAGTAACGGTGGCTATACTTCCGGGAGATAAATACAGACCTGCGGGTCGAAGGGCGTGATTGGTACCATCTCCATTAATATTGAAGAAGGGATTCATTCCATCCGGGTCTTCAAAATTGGCCAGGATAAGTGCCGAATTACTGGCGGATGAATCTGTTGGCGGGTCAATATATCCGGGAAAAACGCTGCACGAATTGAACTTCCAGCCATTAATGTGTTGTGGATAATCTGCGTAAACTTCCGGGGTGAATATTTGATCGAATATTCCCTGCTGAAGTGCAAACATCGCTCTTTCTAATTCCAGGCCTGGAGCAGCTGCCGGATCCTTGGAAAAGCCATTTTCGGTGTTGGGAGTTGTAAAAAGTGCCCCTATTTTAATGTCATAATCTTCAACCACACTTTTTGAAAGCAAGATGATTGACTCACTAGCAGCCAGACATTCCGGGAATAATGTAAAAACATTTCTAATCCGTGTGAGTTTATCGGCATCAAGCGTGATTGTTCCATTGAGATGTGCTTGAAGATCATTCAGCGCATGAAGAATCATACCACATGAATCCCAACAATTCAACACGGTCTTGGCGTAAGATCCAATGTCATTCGCAGCGCTATAAACAAGCATTTCATCCAGATAAAGCGCACACCCTGCGGGAGCTAAAATGCCATCTCCCCATGTATCATAAATCTCAAAAAACAAGCACTCTGTAGAGAGAACACAGATGCTGTCTGAGTAGTTCGTGTGGTCTTCGTAAACCCCACCCTGGCCACCTTGCATGACGACTGTTCCTAATAAATCAGTCAGAATCCAGGAAGTTTCCTCGCCCCATTCATCTGTGAGAATATTGACTTTCACTTCAACCTCATTTGCCCCACATTGAGCAAAGCTGTAGCCCGTAAAAAGTGTCAAAAAGAAAGTGATTAATAAAAGTTTTTTCATTTTTGTCAATGTTAACTGTTTATTGCACAGAACGTTTTGGCGAATCTTAATCTAGGATTTTTCAGTATTTTCAATTTTTACAGGGTGATTAAAAAACAGCAATTTCATTCTTTTTATACTATGGTTCTTGTGATTTTGATGATTTGTGTGAGGCAAATGCCTGATTTTTAGATGACTATGATCCTTATGTATTCAAAACCACGCTGTATTGGCTATAGTGCTTTTCGGAGGGCCGAAAATATTGCTTGAAACAATTCTTGCGGTAAAAAAAACGAATTATTCCCCGCAAATATGCAGGAAATAATTCGTTTCAGTAGGGGCAGGAATGCGCTTCAGCGTGTTGCCATTCTGAGCGCAGGTGCGCCAAACAACCAGTATGTTGGCAGATCAGGCATTTTTCATTGCTTCCTGTATCCTGTCAATTTGTTTTAGATGCCTCATAATATGATTGACAAAAAACTGAAAAGTATCGCCCAGTTTTAGTCGGATCAGACTTGTGATTGAAGTCTGAATTTTCACTTGATTCAAACTCACATTTCTCGATTGGTTCAGCAAATCCAATAGTATGATTTGTTGATTTATACATTTATCAAGGACAGTTCTGTCGAGGTCAGAATTCAGGGGATTTTTATCCTTAAAAGTTTTCATTTTGTTCAACTTTTCTTTTGGCAACATACTTTGGGCAAAGTAATTCCCTAAAAATCCACTTTTAAATTCAATTTCGGGGTTGGTTTTGGAAATTTTAATGTTGTGTTCTATTTGTGGCAAGTAAAAATCTCCATACAAATTCAAATGTTCCAAACATTCCAAAATGCTCCAGGAAACTGCATTTTCTCTCCACGTTAAGGTGTTCAAATCACAAGTTTTAAGTTTTTCAACCTGATTTATGATTTGTCTTGTTTGCTCTAAGAGCGTCTGAATTAATTTTTCTGATTGCATAATCTTAAATTTTATGCAAAGGTCAAACAAGCATTATTTATAAATCTTGACTGAAATCAAGACTTTTTCAGCCTGGATAAAGTTTCAGCACTCATTCTCAAATAATTAGCAATGTGCCTGTTGGGAATTTCCTGAAAAAGTTGCGGGCTTCGTTTTAATACCCTTTCATACCTTTTTTTGGGCGAATTGGTCAGGATATCAACTTCACGCTCCATCTGTTGAATTACCAGATTTTCTAAAATTTTTATCCATAGATTTCTATTCGTTTCTGTTTCTAAAAATTTGTCAATTTGTGGTTTGGTTACCACTTTTACAAGCGTTTTTTTAATTGCCTGAATAAATAAGTCTGAAGGTTTTCGAGTCAAAAACGAGTCCAACGAAACGATCAAATTCCCCTGGTAACCAAATCTGATGGTCTGTTCTTCATATTCGTCTAAAACAAAAATCCTCAAACTTCCGCTTTCTATAAAATACAAGTTTGTGTCAATGCTGCCTTTCACCTTCAGAAACTCGTTTCTTTCAAGGGTGATTTCCTTTGTTGAAAGTTCGATAATTTCTTTCATTTCTTTATGATCGTAAGACATACCCCCTCTCACCCAAACACCTTACAAGTCAACACCGTAATATCATCCGGCCAAGGCTCACGCCCACGGAATTGTTCCAGGTGATTGAGTAGTTTGGAATTCAAGTCCTTGGCGCCTTCATTGCCGTGCAGGCGCAAAAAATCCAGCAGTTTATCTTCCCCAAATTCCTCCCCTGCGGCATTTCGGACTTCCGTGAGGCCGTCGGTATAGCAAAAAATGATTGCCTCATCCGTGAGACACAGGCCTCCTATTTCGAGGAAAGGCAATTCAGGCATCCAGCCCAGCGAGGTACAGCCATTTTTAAGCAAAACAGTCTCGCCCTTCGAAAGCAGCACGGGCGGTGTATGGCCGGCATTCACGTAGTGAAGCGTGCGGGTAATCGCGTCGTATTTCGCGATAAAAAGTGTAATGAATTTATCGCCCTGCGTCACGTTAAAAACCGCTGTATTGAGTTCATTGACAATCTCTTCCAGGGTCGGACGCAGCGTGATGAGCGCCCGGAAATTGGCCTGAAAATTGGCCATCAGCAAGGCCGCAGCCACACCCTTACCGGTGATGTCGGCAATGCAAAAAGCAATTTGATCGTCGGGAAATTCCACCACATCGTAATAATCGCCGCCCACCGCAAAGTGAGGCTTGTAAATACTCGAAAACTGGTAGTTTTTGCCCGAAGGCAATCGCCAGGGAACGAGGGTGCGTTGGATTTCGGCGGCCACTTCAACCTCACGGTTCACCACTTCCTGCCGCATGCGTTCTTTAAAAAGCCGTTTATTTTCGATGGCCACCGCGATCACGTTGGTGATGGTGGTTACAAACTGCACCTTGTTGTACACATCGTCGTCGTCCTTGAACCCCCCGATGAACGCATAGGCGATGGCCTCGTTTTTGTGCATGACCGGGATGACCAGGTCAAACTCCCGGATCAGGGGGTGCTCCGATTTTTCCAGACCTTGCGTGGATCGGTAGCGGTTGAGTTCGGTGCTGATATCGCAATCCAGCAGCTTTTCATCAATTCCCAGGTACGTTTTACACTCCCAGGTGCCACTATCACGCAAAAAAAGGCACATCTTGCGGAGTTCCATTTCCCAGCGCAAGAACGTGTTGTACATGTTAAATAAGTCGGCAGCGGCTACATTATCGTTAATGGCCTGCGTGATGGCCAACAAACTGTTGATTTGCAACTGTTTGAGGCTGACATCCCGCTCCAGTTTCTCGATGCGCGACAGGGTTCTTTTTATTTCGTGCAATTCGGGCATGAACCGTATTTTGGCAATGGCAAGGCTGATGGTTGAAATCAATGGATCCGATTCGAGCACAGCAGACGAAAAACTAGTGTACACGAAGCCCGAAATGGCTCGATTTGCGGAACCTCAACCCTTGTAATCAATTTTTTTATGGCAATAAAACCGCCCGAAGGTACACAGGCGCACATTTTCCCAAGGTCTTTTCGCATAAAAAGGAAAACTTGGTGAAATTTGCACCCTCAAACCGTTGGTGTATGTCGCCCAGCGGTCTAAAAACAGGTTCTCCCGGCGTAGCTGAATCGATGCCGGGAACAATTATCTCAACAACATGGAAGACGTAAATGCAATTATGGCCGAAGCGGAGGCCCAGATGAAAAAAGCGCTCGAGCACCTCGATCACGAACTCGTCAAAGTACGCACCGGAAAAGCATCCACCAGTTTGGTCGCCGACCTCATGGTGGATTATTATGGCTCGCCCGTGCCAATCACCCAGATCGCCAACCTGCAAATCAGTGATGCGCGCACCATCATGATCCAGCCTTGGGAACGCAACATGGTCGGCCCGATCGAGCGCGTGATCATCAACGCCAATCTGGGTATGACGCCGCAAAACGATGGCGAGTGTATCCGCCTCTCCGTGCCGCCGCTCACCGAAGAGCGTCGCAAGGAACTGGTCAAAAAAGCCAAACACGCCGGCGAAGAAAGTAAAGTTGGCATTCGCAATGCCCGCCACAAAGGCCTGGAACACCTCAAAAAGGCCGTGAAAGACGGGCTACCCGAAGATACCGGCAAACGCAAAGAAACCGAGCTGCAAAATCTCGTGAACAAATATGTGGAAACCACCGATTCCGTGGTTTCTGCCAAAGAAAAGGACATCTTGACAGTTTAACCAGAATTATGAATTTAGACAAATACCTCGTTGTGCCCGGCGCGCCCGGTGTCCACAAACTCGTGAACAGCCGTGCAAACGGTGTAATCATTGACGACCGCAAAGAAGGTCGCACTCGTTTCGTGCCGGTGCGCCAACAACAAATCACGCCATTGGCTACCGTGGCAGTGTACACGTTCACCGATGAAGGCGAAGGCACCGTGCCGCTCGTGGATGTTTTCCAGAAAATGCTGGACCTCCACGAGACCACGCCCCCAGTCGATCCCAAATCCAGCAGCCCTGAGTTGCGGGCCTACTTCACCGCAGTCCTGCCCGACCACGACCGCGACCGCGTCCACATTGGCGACATCCAGAAATGTATCAAATGGTACAATTACATGCGGGAACATGGCATTTTTGAAGACGCCAAACTAGAAGCCGAGAAAATAGCTGCTTTAAACGCCGAAGCCTCAGCGAAGGAGGAGGCCTCGGCGAAGGAGGATTTATCCGCCGAATCTTCTGCGAAGGAGGAAGAGCCAACCAAAAAGAAACCGGCTAAAAAAGCTGCATCTGCCGAAATAACACCGGAAGCGGCTTCTGAAACTGTGGTAGAAAAACCAGCTAAAAAAGCTGCGAAGCCCAAGAGCTAGTGCCGCATCCGTGGTTAGAAGTGACACTTTTTAAAAAAGTGTCACTTCTCTAAGATCAATGTAATGGCTACAGGATGCGATTTTTAGCGGGATGTAAATAAACACCCTCTTTCACTTCACGGGAACCTAAAATATGCGTTGGCTAAACTTCCAAAAAATCTGTTTCCCGTCTTGTTTCCTCCTCGTTTTTTGGCTACTCCAGCCAAACGCCGCCAACGCCCAATGTGTAACCACCATCGCGACATTTCCTTACTTCGAGGATTTTGAGGCCTCCCCGGGTGGCTGGACTGCGGGTGGGAATGCCAACGACTGGACCTGGGGCCAACCTGTAAAACCAAACATCAACACCGCAGGATCCGGGGTAAATTGCTGGATTACAGGCGGATTAAACAACGCCACTTACAACCCCGGGCAGCGTTCCTTTGTAGAAAGTCCTTGTTTCGATTTTACGCAGTTGCCATACCCGTTTATTCAATTTAAAATCTGGTGGGAGTGTGAGTATCAATTTGATGGGGCCAATTTCCAATACTCGCTCGACAATGGTTCCAGTTGGATCAATCTCGGAAGCATCAATGATCCGACCGATTGTCTGAACGAAAACTGGTTTAACACGCCCTCCGTAACGAACCTCAGCGGTCTGGTCAATCCGCGTCATGGATGGTCTGGAAACATCCAACAAACGCAGGGCAGTTGCCTCGGCGGAAACGGGAGTAATGGCTGGGTGACTGCCAAACACTGTATGCCTGCTTTGGCGGGCAAACCAAACGTGCGGTTTCGTTTCACCTTCGGGGCGGGCACTACTTGCAATGACTTTGACGGGGTGGCTTTTGATGCCGTTCAGATTGAAAATGCGCCGCCCATCGCCGCAGATTTCAGCAGTACCTGTGTCGGGAATTATACCTATCAATTTACCGATTTTTCCAGCAATTGTCCCTACGCCTGGAGCTGGAATTTCGGCGATCCGGCCTCCGGGACGGCAAACACGAGCAGCGCAACAAGTCCATCGCATACGTTCAGTGGTCCGGGCGTTTATACGATCACCCTACAAGCCTCCAGTATTTGTAGCGGACCAAGCACCTTCAGCCTGCCAATCGAGGTGCAAGGGCTAAGCACCGCCAGCACAGCGCCAACCTGCATTGGCGGCACAAACGGGACGGCTACGGTGCTGCCGGACTCAAGTTGGTCCGCCCCAAGCTACCAATGGAATACCGTCCCCCAGCAATTTGGTGCAAGCGCTACTTCCTTGGTTGCAGGAACTTATACGGTATCCGTGAGTGGGCCGGGGATTTGTCCGGTCACGGCCACCGTGCTGGTCGCAGAACCTGACCCGTCCCAGGCGCCGCCGTCGAATCTCGTTCAGGTGCTTTCTGATACAACCGTCGCGCTTGGGAGTGCAGTTACACTCATTGGAATTTTGGCAGATCCCGGGCGGGCAATTTCCTTTCAATGGGAACCCTCCATTTATCTGGAATGCGATACTTGCCGGAATACCCTAGCAAGCCCGCTCCAGAGTACGACTTATACCCTGTTTACGACTGATACGATTGGGTGCGTGAGTGAGGGCACGGTGCTAGTTCGTGTTTTGCCGGGCAGCGTGTACATTCCCAATGTGCTAAAACCCAATTCAGATCAACAGAATGATTTTTTCACCGTATTTGCGGCCAGGGATGTGGAACGGATTGAACTGCTGCAGATTTATGACCGTTGGGGCAGTCTGGTGTTTGAAAATCGGGATTTTCAGGCTTCGGAGCCTTCCCTGGGGTGGGATGGCCGCAATCGTGGGGATGCTGCTGCACCGGGCGTGTATATATACATTGCTAAAGTACTCTATGTCAATGGAGTATCCGAATGGCTCAAGGGTGATTTGACGGTGATTCGCTGAGCTTATTTCCCAGAAATGTGTGGCACACCTAAATTCGAATACTGATAATCAACGTGATAGTCGAGGTGTGCCACACTTTTCTGCGAAAAGAGCGCCTACTTTGAACAAGCAGACGCTCTTGGAATCAATTATTTAATAGACTTGTTGCGATGGGGTACTGTTCGAGCGGAATGGGCAAATTTGATTTTATACTACGTTAAATTTTTCGCCGAATCG
>CAZKBH010000057.1:17453-30302 GCA_964550795.1 uncultured Saprospiraceae bacterium | reverse complement strand
ACGGCAACGCAACGGGGTCTATTGACCTGACGGTAAATGGCGGAACGCCCGCTTACTCCTATAACTGGACGGGCGGCATAACCACCCAAGACCGTTCCAATCTCGCAGCGGGCACCTACACCGTGACCGTAACCGATGCCAACAATTGCACCCAAACGACTTCCGTTACGATTACACAACCCACGGCCATCGTGCTGAGTACCACGCAAGTAAATGTACTTTGCAATGGCAACGCCTCGGGTTCTATTGACCTGACGGTCAATGGCGGAATACCCGGCTATACCTATTCCTGGACCGGCGGGGTAACGACCCAAGATCGCTCTAATCTAGCGGCGGGAACTTATACCGTGACTGTAACGGATGCCAACAATTGCACAAAGACTATTTCTGCTACCATCACGGAGCCATCCGAAGGCATTACCCTCACTACTACCCAGGTAAATGTACTCTGCAACGGGAACGCAACGGGATCCATTGACCTCAGCGTTTCTGGCGGAACACCCGCTTACACCTACAACTGGGGCGGAGGAATTGCGACTCAAGACCGCTCCAATCTTGTGGCAGGCACCTACACCGTGACCGTCACGGATGCCAATAATTGCACCCAAACGACGTCCGTGACCATCACGCAGCCCACGGCTATTGTGCTGAGTACCACGCAGGTAAATGTACTTTGCAACGGCAACGCAACGGGGTCTATTGACCTGACCGTCAATGGCGGAACACCCGCTTACACCTACAACTGGACGGGCGGCGCAACGACTCAAGACCGTTCCAATCTCGCAGCGGGCACCTACACCGTAACCGTCACCGATGCCAACAATTGTACTCAAACGACTTCCGTTACGATTACACAACCCACGGCCATCGTGCTGAGTACCACGCAAGTGAATGTACTTTGCAATGGCAACGCCACTGGTTCCATTGACCTAAGTGTGAGCGGCGGAACACCCGGCTACACCTATTCCTGGACCGGCGGTGCAACGAGCCAAGACCGCTCGAATCTCGCTGCGGGCACCTACACCGTGACCGTGACAGATGCCAATAATTGCACGCAGACCATTTCTGCTACGATTACACAACCGACGGTTCTGGCTTTAGATGCCGTTGTGGGAACGCCTAGCAATTGTTTTGTCGCAGATGGCTCGATTGATTTAATGGTTTCTGGCGGCACGCCCAGCTACACCTATGATTGGAGTAACAATGGACCCAACAACCCAGACATTGACCCGGAGGATCTGCTCAATTTGCTGGAAGGAACTTACACCGTAACGGTGACCGATGCCAATGGCTGCACCGCGACGCTTTCCAGAACCCTGGATTATATTGATGTGGTCAAACCAATTATCAGTTGCCCTGCCAACACCACGGTCGCGGCGGATGCAAGTTGTTCGAGTACCATCGGTTCGTATTCCCCGACTTCCTTGAGCGACAACTGCACGGCCAATCCGAATGTGGTGCAAAGCCCTGCCAGTGGCACGCCGTTCAATGGATCCAATCCAATCCAATTGGTTACCCTGACCGCAACCGACGAAGCCGGCAACACCCAAACTTGCAGCTTTACGGTTTCGCTCGTGGATCTGATTCAGCCTAGCATTAGCTGTCCGGCCAATCAGAACATAAACGCCAACGCAAGTTGCTCCGGCACGGTGGGCACCTGGAGTCCTGTATCCGTCAGCGACAACTGTACCGCTAACCCAAGCGTGACTCAAAGCCCGGCAGCTGGAACGGTTTTGAATGGCCACAACGACTCTCGTCTTGTAACGCTCACTGCCACGGATGCATCCGGGAACACTCAAACTTGCTCCTTCACGGTTACACTCAAAGATGTCACGCAGCCCAATATTACCTGTCCGGCCAACATTACCCTGAATGCAAATGCAAGTTGCAGCGGAAGCATTGGGGCCTACTCCCCGGTTTCGCTCAGCGATAATTGTACCGCTAGTCCAACGGTGACACAGGCACCTGCCGCTGGCACTTTGTTGAACGGCCACAACGCCATGAGCACCGTCACCCTGACCGCGACGGATGGTGCAGGTAATACGCGAACTTGCTCGCTCACCGTAACCCTGAAAGATGTTAGCCCGCCCGCAATTTCCTGCAGAAACATCGTCGTTGCCCTCAATACTTCGGGGAATGCGAACATTGTACCAGCGGATGTTTATCTGTCCGGTTCTGATAATTGCGGGACAGTGAACCTCGTTTCAGTATCCCCCAACACCTTTAATTGTGGGAACATCGGCCTGAACTCTGTTACCCTGACAGCCAACGACGGGAATGGCAATACCGCCACCTGCAATGCGTTCGTGACCGTTCGAGATGTGACGCCTCCCGTTGTTTCTTGTAAAAATGTAACCGTAAATCTGAACATCAATGGTACGATTACTGTAGCACCTGCAACGGTGAGCAATGGAGCCAGCGACAACTGTTTCTTCTCACTCAGCCTGACCCCCAACACGTTTAATTGCTCAAACCTTGGTAACAACCTCGTGGTGCTGCGCGCTACTGATTCTGGAGGCAATTTTGCTACCTGCACGGCAATCGTACAAGTAAGAGACCTCACAGCACCAACCGCCCGCTGCAAAAACCCAACGATTTTCCTAAACGACATGGGCGACGGCACCCTTTCTGTCGCCCAGGTGGACAACGGCAGCAGCGACGCCTGTGGACTGGCGAGCATGAGTATCAGTAAAACCGACTTTGATTGTTCGGATATTAGCGGAGCGAAACCAGTTGTCCTTAGCCTGACCGACGTAAACGGCAACTCCTCCTCCTGTATCTCCTACGTTACGGTGAAAGATGCGCTTGCCCCCACTGCCATTTGTGAAGATATAGAAGTGGCACTTGGGCCTACCGGATTTGCGGTGGTATTTGGCGCTGATTTGACCTTCAATAGTTTCGACAACTGTTCTGTTTGGTCGCACAGCCCATCGGCAAGGGTTTACACCATGGCCAACCTTGGTGCAAACAATCTGACCATTGCGGTCAAAGACTGGAGTGGCAATGCGGCAACCTGTGTGTCGGTAGTCACGGTCTTCCCTTTTGCGGGCAACAGCGATTTCCAAAATGGGGACGATGACAAGCGGCTCAACACGCCATTCGACCTGACGGTTTTCCCAAATCCTACGACGGGCGATGTCAACCTGACATTTGAATTACCCGGAGAACAAACCTTTATCGTGCGGGCATTTGACTTGTCTGGCAGGCTTGTGTACAGTCATGCGGCGACCGGTGTGCGCGGTCAAAACTACTTGCCAGTGCGTTTTGAAGGCATTTTGCCGGGCATCTATCTACTTGATTTTCAATCAGAAACCATCAAATCAATCACCCGATTGATTGTGCAAGAATAGTAAGAAAGTAAGACTACTTGAATGCATTCAGGCTGCTTCCCGAGTATTGGGAGGTGGCCTTTTTTATGGGGTGAGTGGGTTGCTGTTTATTTGGCCACTGTGATCTTATATTTCTGTCCTTTCATTTTTTCATTTGCAATGGCTTTCAGCAAATGTTTCAGGATGTCCTTTTTGACGGCCACAAAAGACATGTGATCCAGCAGTTCGATTTTGCCCAAATCATCGGGTTTTAAGCCGCCTTTTTTGGACAGAAACCCAACGATGTCAATTTTGCTCAACTTGTCTTTTTTCCCACCGCTGATGTATAGGGTCACCCAGGGAGACTCAGGGGGCAATGGTTGATTTTCAGGCAATAAAAGCGCTTCCGGGCGCTCGGTCATATAAGCTGGCAACTGACCGTCGGGGGGCAAAATAAGGTACGCGGCTCCTTGGGCGTGCATGCGGGCGGTGCGGCCATTGCGGTGGATGAAATCGTTTTGTTTCATCGGCAGTTCGTAGTGGACCACGTTTTTGACCACCGGAATATCGAGTCCCCGGGCGGCCAAATCAGAGGCTACCAGAAACAGCGTACTGCCATTTCGGAACTGGACGAGGGTGGATTCTCGCTCTACCTGTTCCATGCCTCCGTGAAAACTGGCGCTTGCAATACCGCTTTCGGCCAAACGGGCGCGGGTGGACTCGGTGGTTTCGCGCTGGTTGCAGAAAATTAGGGTGGGTTCGCCGCCCAGATAACACAGCAGTTCCAGCAAGGCGTCGAACTTATCATGTGTGGCCGACAAGACACTCTTGACACTCAGGCCATCGGTAGATTTTTGCGCCGCATCGGTGTAGTTCAAGGTCACGGGCTTACCGACCCCGACAAACTCGGGAATGGCCAATTTATTGGTGGCCGAGGCCAAAACACGTTTTTCCAGACCGCTCAGGGCCTGGATAATTTCCGCCATTTGCTCCCGGAAACCCATTGCGAGCGATTTATCAAATTCGTCCAACACCAATATTTTGACCGTTTTGGCCTCAAAAGAGCCTCGGTTGAGGTGCTCCACGATGCGTCCGGGCGTGCCAATGAGCAAGGCGGGCGGCTGACTGAGGTTGTTAATTTCAGTTTGCATCGGGTGACCGCCGTAACAGGTATTGACCTTGAAACCGGTGGACATTTTCTGCCAAACCCGCTCAATTTGAATGGCCAGCTCTCGGGTGGGCGACAAGACCAGACATTGAACGCCCGGCTGATCTGCCTTCATTTGGAACAGGATTGGCAGCAAAAAAGCCAGTGTTTTCCCGGATCCGGTTGGGGCCAAAAGGATCGTATCTTTTTCATCCTGAATGGTTTGGAATGCTTGTTCTTGCATTTCATTTAAAACCGGGATGTCCAGATTGGAGAGGATGGTACGGAGCAATTGATTCGAATCCATTCGAGTGGAGGTAAGTTTATCAGTGGCACAATGCCGAGGCAAGAAAAACGGGGAACCGGCAGATTGCCGATTCCCCGTCCATATTGTTTGATGGCTGGGCCATCAAGCGGTTTTTATCCTTTTGCGCTGGATGCATCCACCACCGCTTTAAAAGTTGCGGGGTGATTGAGTGCGAGATCCGCCAGGGCTTTGCGGTTGAGGCCGATGCCTTTTTCGCTGAGTTGGTGGATGAAGCGGCTGTAGTTGAGGCCCAATGGGCGTACGGCAGCGCTTATACGAGCGATCCAAAGGCGACGGTAAGTGCGTTTTTTGAATTTACGGTCGCGGTAAGCGTACTGCCAACCTTTTTCGAGCGTATTTTTCGCTACGGTGTAAACTTTGGAACGGGCGCCGAAGAAGCCGCGTGCGGCTAGCATGATTTTTTTCCGGCGGGCGCGACTAGCCGGGTTGTTTGTTGCTCTAGGCATGTAAGAGATTTTTTAGTGCGACACCGGGATTGATTGCCTTAGATGCTTGATGCTTAGTTGGTTGTGAAACCAGCACTAATCACCAATCACCCATAACCAATGCTTTCAGCCAATGTCCTCGTTAAAAAACATGAAATGAAAAATTTCCGCCTTTGCGGAAAAAGAGGTGGTCGAAGTGGTTGAGCGTCCAACCGACTACAACTCAAATAACAAGCAGACGCTCGATACGTGCGTGTTCAGATTTGTCAACGATTACACCGCTGCGCAAGTGGCGCTTGGCTTTTGTTGATTTCTTACGCATCAAGTGACGCATGCGAGCGCGGCTGCGCTTAATTTTCCCCTTGCCAGTCACCGAAAAACGCTTCTTGGCGCTGGAGTGGGTCTTCATTTTAGGCATGACAAAAATATGTAGTTGAAAAACGGAGCGCAAAGGTAGACTTCTTTGCCAAAATGCAAAAGGAAAGTGTCAAAATAGTTTTTTTAAGATTGGGGCGGGACGGAGATGTCTTTTTGTTTTCACTTGGATCTAGTGTTGGCCGTGCACATAAAAAGTTTAACTGACTATCCGCATATTGGATATTCGGTGTTCGGTGTTCGATATTCGGTGTTCTTTTTGATACCCAATATGCGGAAAGTCAGTAAAGTTTATTTGGATGCCCCAAGCGAATTTAGAGCCGCCAGGTTGGCACACATTTTACTCGAATAAATCTTGAGAGGAGGTGTTGAGTTGCGAACATTTGCACGGTGCTAAAAACGGATGCTATAACCACCCGTTTGTGACCCAGTTTATACAATTGCTACCGTTTTAGCAAATCCTTTTCGTCCTTTGCGATTCTTAAACACTTCGCATGGATTTTCGCCGCATTGCCCTTTTCGCCGGACCGCTGCTTTTTTTGTTCGTTGTACTCGCCCCTGCACCGGCGGGGATGCCCTGGCCGGCCCAGGTGACCGCAGCCATCACGCTTTGGATCGCCGTTTGGTGGATCACTGAGCCGATTGAAATGGCCGCTACCTCATTGCTCCCGCTCGTGTTGTTGCCATTGGCGGGCATTGCACCGCTCAAAGTGGTGGCCGCAGAATACGGCAACGAGATTATCTTCCTCTTTATGGCGGGTTTTTTCATGGGCAAATCCATCGAGCGTTGGGACCTGCACCGGCGCATTGCCCTACGCATGGTCCTTTGGATTGGCACCGACCCCTCGCGCACTGTGCTGGGTTTTATGGCTGCTTCGGCCTTTATCTCCATGTGGATCTCCAACACCGCCACCGCCGTGATGATGACGCCCGTGGCCATTGCCGTGGCGGCGCAAAGTGAGGGCATGGAAGGGCAACAAAATTTCTCCAAGTCTTTATTGCTCGGCGTGGGCTACGCCTGCTCCATTGGTGGCCTGGCAACCCTGATTGGCACCCCGACCAATGCTATTTTTATTTCTTACGTGCAGCAAAAGATGGGCGAAACGGTCTCTTTCGGCAAATGGCTGCTGTTTGGGTTTCCCTTTGCGCTTACCTTATTATTGGTGTGCTGGCAATTGTTGGTTCGGATGTTCCCGGTGGGCCGTGCCGGCGCCCAAAAAATTGACAGCCAGGAACACCTTCGGGCGCAATTGGCATCCCTGGGACAAATTTCTATGCCCGAGCGACGCATCCTTTGGGTCTTTGGAGCTGTCATTGTGGCTTGGGTGAGTGGTTCGCTATTGTGGTACCAACCCTTGAATGCCTGGATACATACCGAAATGGCCGGGCTGCCGATGCCGGAATCTTTTGAAAAAGTACCCTCGTACTGCTCGGATACTGTCATTGCTATCATAGGGGCCGTTTTGTTTTTTGTAGTGCCAGCCGGTAGTCGGAAGGAAAAAACGACCCTGCTGGACTGGCCCACGGCGGTCAAGATTCCCTGGGGTATCCTGATTTTGTTTGGCGGTGGATTGGCATTGGCCAAAGGTTTTGACCGAAGTGGACTGGCGGAATGGTTTGGGGAGGTGATGAAAGGGCTGGGCTATTTGCCACATGCGCTGGTGTTGTTGGTCGTGTTGAGTGCAGTAGTGGTGCTGAGCGAGGTTGCGTCGAACATCGCTACGGCTTCGATGATGATGCCAGTGCTGGCGGCTTTGGCGGGGAGCATTGGGGCGCATCCTTTCGGTTTGTTGTTGAGCGCGACTTTAGCGGCATCGTTCGGATTTGGTTTGCCCATCGCCACGGCGCCCAACAGTATTGTGTATGCATCGGGGCACATGAGCACACGGGATATGGCCAAGGCAGGATTTATTTTGGATATTTTGTCGGTTTTGCTTTTGCTGGTGTTTGTGTATCTGCTACTTCCGGTCGTTTGGGGCATCAGGGTATAATTTTCCAAACCACCTAAAACAGTGATATTTCAGCCTGTTTTTTCGCGCTTGGGCATATAATCTTCGATTTGTGTCCTTAAACAATCTTCAATTTTTTCTGAAAGCAATTTCATTGTCAAGATTTTGTAAAAATTAGATAACTAATTGATTTTCAGTGCTTTGTCTAAACAATAGAAGTTGCAACACCTTTTTTTGCTAAAATTGGCCAAATTTTGTTGAAGATTATTTGGTTCTTTGTTTAACAAGACCTTACCTTTGAGGCATCAAAAAAACTTCAACAGGAGATAGCCATGACAAGTATTGAATTCAACAGTAAATTAAGTACTCTGACCAGCATGTTGCACTCCTTCGCCTACAACTTGACGAAGAACGTGGAGGATGCCAAGGACTTGTATCAGGAAACGGCATATCGCGCCCTTTTTAACCGCGACAAATTCCAGCCAGATACCAATTTTAAAGCGTGGATGTTCACGATCATGAAGAACATCTTCATCAACAACTACCGTAAAAAAGTGAAAGCCAATACGGTGTTGGACAATACCGAGAATCAGTATTACCTCAACTCGTTCAGCCACTCGGCAGCTAATGCAGCAGAAGGCGGCATCCTGCTCAAAGAATTGAACACCATGGTTTCGGGCCTCGACGATAGTATCCGCATCCCGTTCACGATGCACTTCGAAGGCTACAAGTATCAGGAAATTGCCGATGATTTGAACTTGCCGCTGGGCACTGTGAAAAGTCGCATTTTCTTCGCCCGGAAAGAGTTGAAAGAAAAAATCATGTCGAACTACGGCTTTAATCCGAATTGATTCGATTGACAATCAACGCCTTAGTTGGCCACATTGTTCCAAGCCAATTTGTCTTTACTAAGAGCCGCTCCACAAGAGCGGCTTTTTTTTTACCCGTTTACCCGCCATAGCCTTGGCGAAGGCGGGTTCATTCATTGACCACATTCCCCCATTGACCCCATTCCCTTATTGACCCCATTGACCACATTCCCCCATTGACCACATTCCCTTATTGACCCCATTGACCACATTCCCCCATTGACCCCATTGACCACATTGACCACATTCCCCACATTAATCACATTGACCACATTCCCACATTGACCACATTCCCCCATTGACCACATTTACTCTTTGGTTAAATCCAATCCCCTTACCATCAACAAATACGATTTACTAAAAAGCGTCATAGAAGCAAAATTAAGCCCGTTCGTATCCGGGCGTATCCGCGTGTATTCCGTCCGATTTTGTTCTACGATGCGTTTGATCGCTTTCAGGATTTCAGGTTTTTGCAATCGGCCATCGGCATCTGTGAAGGGGATTTGGAAACCCAGTTCGCGGAAAAAAGCGGCCTCCGTAATCTGGAAAAACAAGTGCAAAAACTCCCGATCCGGCTTGGGCGGGGCCTGGTGAAACAAGGTAAAACCTGCAATGTATTGCGGCACTGCAAACGCGAGGACATCGTGGCCCTGTTGCAGCGGCCATTCCATATTGGCCAATTCGCCTTCAATAAAACTCGCCACGGTACCGTGTGGTACGGCCGGATTGGTGCCAAATGTGCTTCGGGTCCGGTACATTTCTTTAAAAAATTCTGCCTTGGGGCGCTCCAGCAAAGTTTGAAATTCGCGGCGCATTTGTTGCACTTTCACCTGCGGACTCAGGTTGTTTTTAGCAAAATAAGTGGCGTACACAGTTTCCAGCAAATTCATCATAAATCCCTCAGGCTTAACCAGATAGTCGAGCCGGAATGCCAGGGCGAGTAGCAAATAAGCGTAGCTGCCGGGGTAAGTATTTGGGTCCGGTTTGCCCTTGTCAATTACGTTGAATACAGCCTCGATGGAGCGGCAGATGTAGGCGTATTTGGTTTCTTTCTCGGCTTCGGAGATTTCGCCAAAGTTCCGGTCAACGGCAGGGCTGAGCGCAGCGGCAAACTCGCCGAGCAAGAGATCGTCCTGTTTATCGGCATGGATGGAGAGTTCGCGCAGGGCGTGCAGGATTTTAAGCGGCGAGCCGTCCAGGGTTCGGGTATCGAACACGATGCAGAGGTTATTCGCCTCGTCCAGGGCGAAGCGGCTGAATTTCAGGTTAAAATTGGCTTCCATCAGTCGCCGCATGAAACCGACATTGAGGTCGTTGGCGCGGGCGACGCGGCTTTCGGCCTTGACTTTTTCGGCGTTGGCAATGCCGGTAATGTGTTGGGAGCCTTGCCAGAGTTCAAAATGGATTTCGTCGTCCTTTTCCTCCCAGTTGATATTGGGTGTTTTGGCGGTTTCATCTTTCAGAAATTTGAAAAAATCGCGGTAAGCAGCGAGGTGATTGCCCTGTTCAAAGGCCTCTAGCGCGCGATCGAAGGCTTGTTGCTGCTCGTCCGTTTTGTAAGCGTCGGAAAAACGGCCAAACGGAATGTCGGGCTGCTCGGGGTTTGATTGAAATCCAAAAAGACGGGTGATGAAATCCATGGGTAGTGGGAAAGTGGGCAAAAGTAGGAAGATTAAGTGTATCCCGGAACGCTGTTCAGGGGAGATAACTCGATTGAGAAGATTTTGACGATTCAGCCGATTGATTCGATTAGTAACCAATGCCTCAAAAAGTAAGATGTTTGTGGTTCAAAGTGGTGGTCATAATGGTGGTATGGCCTTCAGGCCGTCGGGATAAGGGGCGTTTACGCCCCCCCATGTATGCTTCAGCGCCATAAATGGCGCGTTTCCCGACGGCCTGAAGGCCATACCACCGCTATGAGACGCCCTATTTTCCTCAACATCCTCGCCATGCCCGATTTCCGCACTGCTCTCAGCGCCGCTCCTGCTCCCAGGCAAATCACCCACACCGATCCGCTCCTCCTCATAGGTTCCTGCTTCAGCGAGCACATCGGGCAAAAACTGCTGGAAGGGAAGTTTAACGTCCTTACCAATCCTTTCGGAATTGTGTACAACCCAAGCTCCATCGCAGCGTGTTTGAGTCGAATTTGTGCTGGAAATCAAGCATTTGTAGATGCAGATCTTTTTGAAAACGCGGGACTTTGGCACAGTTGGCAGCATCATGGGCGGTTTTCTCATCCTGATATGGAGCAGGCTTTGCAGGGGATCAATACGGCTTATTTCGCGGCTGCCGAACAGCTTAGAAAAACGAATTTTTTGCTGCTGACCTTTGGGACTTCGGAGGTTTTTTCACTGCGTGAAACGGGGAAAGTAGTGGCCAACAACCACAAAATGCCCGCCAATTTGTTTGACCTGCGCCGACTTTCCGTGGCCGAAATTGTGGAGGCGACTTTGGAGGCATTGCAATTAATCCGGTTGGTGAACCCGAACATTCAGCTTGTTTTGACGGTCAGCCCGGTTCGGCATTTGCGGAGCGGATTGATAGAAAACCAACGCAGCAAAGCGGCGCTCATCCTGGCTTGCGAAGAAATTTGCCGACAAAGTCCTGCTGCCCAATATTTCCCCGCCTACGAACTGTTACTCGACGACCTGCGGGATTACCGATTTTACGCCAAGGATATGGTTCATCCCTCCGACGTTGCGGTGGACTATGTCTGGCAGTTTTTTTCCGATACTTTTTTTGCCGAAAAGACCCGCAGCCTCCATGCACGCATCGAGCGCATTCAGGCCGCGGCCCGGCACCGGCCATTCCACCCCGATACGGCGGCGCATCAGGCATTTGTGCGGGCGCAATTGGCGGCCATTACAGGTTTGAAACAGGAATATCCGCAGCTCGATTTTAGCGCGGAAGTAGCCGTTTTGCAGCAAGGCGCAAGGGTAGCGTAATTTTGGACTTTTCTTATAAATGGCTTTAAAACACGCATTTAAAGGGTTTTTTGAGGGGTAAAAACACAGGCGTACCTGTTCCTTAATACGGATTTAATACGGAATTAACATTGCGACTTTTCCTTTGCAGGAAATTTCTTAATTGCATCTCTCGTATGAGTTTCCGAACACTTCTGTATCCTATCCTCTTCCTAAGTTTCTTTTCCTCCCTCCATGCTCAAAATGGTTCCATTGCCGGAATCATCCTCGACGAACAAAGTAAAGAAGTCCTCATTGGGGCTACGGTCAGGCTCAAGGGAGCGGGCGATTACGCCTCAGGTTCTGCCACCGACCTGGATGGTTTCTTCCACATTTTAAATGTACCCCCTGGAACGTACACTGCAACCGTTTCCTACACGGGGTATGAAGACATTGTGCTGAGCGAAGTCACTGTAAAAGCCGGTGAAAAGTACACAATGGACCTCGTAATGTCATCCTCAGAATTTGTACTCGCCGAGGTAACCATTACAGAATACCGCAAAACAAACACCGTTAACGCCGTGATACTTGAAGTAAAGCAGGCCAAGCAGGTGGTGAGCGGTGTTTCGAGCCAACAAATTGCCAAATCGCAGGACAACAACGCTGCTCAGGTGATGCAGCGCGTTCCGGGCGTAACCATCGTGGAAAATCGTTTTGTGATGGTGCGCGGTCTGAGCGAACGTTACAACAACGTGATGATCAACAACGTCGTAGCTCCGAGCACAGAGGTTGACAAGCGTACGTTCTCTTTCGACTTGATTTCCAGCAGTGTGCTGGATCGGATGTTGATTTACAAATCTGGTTCTGCAGATTTGCCCGGAGATTTCGCGGGCGGGGTGATTAAACTCCATACCATTGACGAGGTGGATAGAAATTTCACCAAACTCACACTGGGTATTGGTTACCGGGAAAATACCACGGGCAAGCCTTATTTCCAGAGTCAGGGTTCTTCGACGGATTTTCTTGGTTTTGACAATGGTTTTAGACAATTGCCGGGCAATTTTCCTAATTCACGTGCCCTTCAAGGTTCGGCGCGGAATGCACAGATCCGTCAGGATGCGGCGCACACATTGCCCAACAACTGGGTGGCCAACAGCCAAACGGCCATACCAGATTACTCGGTGGGCCTCAGTTTTGGTCGCAACATGACCTTGGGTGGCAAACGCCTCATGGCCATCAATGCAATCAACTACTCCACGAGTTACCAGCATTACCGGCGCGATTTTCACCGCTACTTTGAGTGGGAGGACCGCGATCAACCAATTTTGTCCCGCTTCCGGTTTGACGACGATGTGTACGAAAAGCAGAATCGGATCAGTATCATGTCTAACTGGAAACTGCGCCTGAATGACCGCAGCACCATCAGCTTTAAAAACCTGTTCAATCAGATTGGCGAAAACGAAACGATCTTACGCAACGGGGAAGATTTCCTTCAACGCCCGGGCGATAAGTTACGCAACTACCTATTGGGCTACCGCAGCCGTT
>CAZKBH010000057.1:0-17443 GCA_964550795.1 uncultured Saprospiraceae bacterium | reverse complement strand
ATTTACACCGGTCAGTTGGAAGGTACGCACGAATTGAGCGAAAACAAAAAACTTCATTGGGTAGCTGGCGGCAGTTACCTGCGTGAATTGGAACCGGATTTGCGCCGATTCCGTACGTTCCTCCCAGCCAATAGCACGGAAGACAAATACATCATGCAGCTTCCACCTTCTTCCAACCTGTTTGAAACAGGACGCTATTACGGCCAAATGTTTGAAATAGGAGGCAACCACGGTCTCGATTATACCTGGACGCTCAAAACCACGGGCACCAAAAAGACCAATCTGAAGGGTGGTTATAATGTAGATTATCGCTACCGCGACTTTTCTTCCCGCTATGTATCTTACCTCTATCCGGGCTTTTTTGATCCGGTGGTGGGGAATGAATTGTCCAGATTGTGTTTGGACAAGATTTTCAGCAACGAAAACATCAGAACGCAAGATGGTTTTGTCATTGAAGAAGGTACCCGCCCGATTGACGCGTATGATGCCAACAGCCTTACCTCAGCAGCCTACCTGAGCACTGATATTCCATGGAGATCTTTCGATATTTCCTTTGGCGCACGTGGTGAACACAATCTCCAACGGGTGAATAGCCAGAACGATGCAGGCGAAATCCGCGCCGAAAACTCCGTGTTCTCGTTGCTTCCATTCCTCAACACAGGATACAATCTCAACGAAAATTCTATCCTGCGCCTCGCGTATAGCCGTACCGTAAATCGCCCGGAATTTCGGGAATTGGCTCCCTTCCTTTTCTACGATTACAGACTTGAAGCAGGTCGTATCGGAAATCCGGATCTGAGACCAGCCTCGATTAACAACCTTGATCTGCGCTACGAAATCTACCCACGGGTGGGTGAGACGTTCAGCATCGGTGTATTTTATAAATACTTCAACGACCCGATCGAAAACAAGACCATTATCTCTACGGAGCAGCCAAACTTCACCTACATCAACGCCGATTTCGCACAGAACTACGGGGTGGAAGTGGAATTTCGCAAATCACTTCGCGGGGTAACCAACAATGCTTTCCTGGATAATTTCTCCTTCAATGCCAATGCTTCACTTATCCGTTCCGAGGTGGATCTAGGTTCAACGGTAGGTGGTGTACAGACCCGGGTGCGCCCCTTGCAGGGCCAATCGCCTTACATTGTGAACCTGGGCATGTACTATGAGGAGCAGAAGTTCGGCCTGTTGGGCAGTGTGGTGTACAACGTGTTTGGCGACCGTATCTTCTCGGTGGGCGACGTGTTGTTCCCGACCATTTACGAGCGTTCACGACACAGTCTTGATGTGACCCTCACCAAGCGTGTAGGCGACCGGATGTCGTACAAACTTGGGGTGCAAAACCTCCTGGACGCGCCGTTCCGTTTCTTCCAGGACTCGAACCGCGATGAAAAAATTACGGATGATTTAGACGATCCAATTTTCACCTTTCGCCGTGGTCGTTTAGTTAGTCTCTCATTTACTTACAATTTGAACAAATAACTCATTTTTTCAATTTCACACCATTTCGTTTATGAAACAGTTATTGAGCTTACTCGCGCTAGCCGCTCTTGTCGCTTTCAGCGCATGCAAAAAAGACGACGATCCAGATCCGATTGACACCAACACGGCCATCAAACTGACTGGCAACCTGAGTACCCAAACCCTCACGAAGGACAAAAAATACCTCATCGAAGGTCAAGTTTTCGTCCGCAGCGGTCAGACACTTACTGTTGAGCCAGGTACTGTCATCCTGGGTGACAAACGTACGAAAGGCACTTTGATCATTGACATCGGTGGCCAACTTATTGCCAACGGTACGGTGAACGAGCCAATCATTTTCACTTCTAACCAAGATGCAGGTGTCCGCGACCGCGGTGACTGGGGTGGCTTGGTCATCTTGGGCCGCGCTAATTGCAACCAGGAGAACCCTGCCATTGAAGGTATCACGCCTTCTGTTGTGTTTGGTACGCTAAACAACACACAATTCGACAACGAAAGCTCTGGCTCGCTCAAGTATGTGCGGGTTGAATTCGCTGGTATCGAATTGACTCCAAACAACGAAACCAACTCTATCACTATGGGCGGTGTAGGCCGTGGCACGGTAATGGAATACTGCATGGTTTCTTTCGGTGGTGACGATGGTTTTGAGTGGTTTGGCGGTACCGTTAACGGCAAATATTTCGTTTCGTTTGCAAGCTGGGACGACTGCTTTGACGTAGATTTTGGCTGGAGCGGAAACGTTCAGTACGGCCTCGCAGTGCGCTACCCTGGCTTCGCTGACCAGTCGCAGTCCAACTCTTTTGAGTGCGACAATGGCCCGAACGACAACGACGTACAGCCTTACACTACTGGCGTGTTTTCTAACATCACAGCCCTTGGCCCGATCAAAACCGGAACTTCTGCCAGCAATGCAAACTTTGGACACTCCATTGATTTGCGTCGTCGTACGGCTGTTTCTATCTTCAACTCTGTGTTCGCTGGTTTCCCACGTGGTATCCGCATGAACCAACCTTCTGTGCTTGCACAGTACCAGGGTGGCACAGGTGTTTTGGAGAACAACATCCTTTTGGCAACTAATGCCTCTACTACATACAATTTCGGCACAGGTGTCACTTTGGCTGATGTAGAAGCCTACTGGACTGCAGGTAACACTACAATTGCAGGTCCTGCTGCTGATGCCACACACACGACTGCAGGTATCAACCCAGACTGGTTCTTCGGCAGCCGCGTTGCAAACGATTATCCAAGCAACCCGAGTTTCGTGGTTACTTCTGGTACTGCTGCAACAGGCGCATCTTTTGGCAATGGCAAGTTCAACGAAGCCAATCGCTCTGCATTTTTCAACAAAACTGTTGCTTTCCGTGGTGGATTTGGTGCCACTGACTGGACGGACGGCTGGGCCGAGTTCGACCCAACTGATAAAGTGTATTAAGAAACGGCTTTGTCAAATTTTTAGAATTTGGCAAACGTAAAAATATCAGAGGCCATCCCGGAGAAACACCAGGGGTGGCTTCTGTTTTTTAAAAACAGTACGCACTCCATTCCTTAAGCTGGGATGGGCTACCTTGTGCAGAAACGAATATCATTCAACAATGAAGTACACAATTTCAATCTTGGCGCTGCTCCTGTTTTCAGCTTGCCAAAACACAGAGAAGATCAGCCCAAACATCGGTCAAAAACCAGATGAGGTGCTGGCGCAAAAGATACTTGGCGGGATTATCCGCTTTACGGCTAAGTTGCCACCCAAAGGCGCTAACCACGAAAACAAGTTTGATCCCAAGTTTGACGAACACTACCAAAAGCAAGTAGAACAACACCGCATTGATTTGTATCATCAAGATTCCAGCACCACGGATGTTTATTTGCTCGTGAGCCGAATAGCCCCCAGCATGTCCGTGAAGCGCGTGGGTACCGGTATTCACCTGCGTATGTCGGGCGACAGTATTACCTATTACAATGAGGTATTCAGAACCTGGAAAATGCCGGAGGAAACACTGGCTAAAAAAGGCGCTATGCTGTTTTCCAAAATGGTGCGTAAAGAGGATCTGACTCCTTATTACAACGCGAACTCGGGCAAGGAAGAATACATTGAATTCCCCGACGAGAATGTTCGATTCGACACCGAAAAGCGGGTGTGGAGTACGGGGCAGGGGGAAATGCAATAGGACTTGTTTTAAATGAAATTGGCTGAAATTCAGTGGGTGACTTTTAATTCACCGGGTGACTCGAGTCACCCGGTGAATTAAAAGTCACCCCTTTTGAGCATAAGGTTGATAAGGGTTTATTGGGTTGACTATCAACCCAATAAACCCTTATCAACCTCATCAACCATAAAACTTGGCGGCCTGAGGATAAACGAAAAAAGTTATCGTGTCAGAAAAACGCCTATGAGCGTAAAGTAGGCCACTTTTTTGGTCTTCTCTCCGCCCCAAATTTCCAGTGGGCGGGAGCCGGAGGGGCTGAATCGGAGGATGGTCCAGCCGCTTTCGTCGCGGCGCTCGAAGGGGATATTGCGGCCACCCATTTCCAGTCGAATGAGGCCGGGCGGTTTTTGAATTTTAAGCCGGAGTTCCATCTTGCCGTCTGGGCCTTTGCCGAGGGGCACGCCCCAGGGCTCGGCATCCTGGATGTCGCGGAGCGGGTCGCCGTAATTGAACAAGGATTGATCTTTAAACGTACTTTTGGGGACCGGATTTTCCAACAATTGCCACTTTTCCTCCTCCGGAAAGTGATCAAGGGCAAAAACACGGGGCTCGGTATTGAAATAACCGGGCTGAAATACGGGTTGGAATTTACCCTGATCGTCGTAGTGCCCTGCGCCCCAGGTGGCATCCAGCAGCGCCCATTTTCCGTCTATTTTAACGGCGTTCCAGGCATGGCTTTCCCAGCCGCCCCGGACGCCGTCCTTAGAGTTTCCGGAGATAAAAACACAGTCTAAGCCGACGGCTTTGGCCATTTGTTGGTACATAAGCGCATAATCCATGCATACGCCTCGGCTGCTTCGGTAGGCTTGTTTGACGCGTTTGGCGTGGTATTCTGCTTCAGAATCAGCGCTGAAACCGGAACGGTTTTGTACGTTTGGGTCGTAGCGGATGTTGACCGCCACCCAGGTAAAAAGGGCGCGGGCTTTTTCGCGTTCCGTTTTTAAATCCTTGCAGAGGGCTTTGGCAAGCACTTCAGGATCTGGATAAGTACTTTTTTTGATACTTCGGGCCAATGCATCCACGCGATCAAATCCGTTTTGGGCGCTGACAGCAGCAGCGGAGAGCAATAGAATAAGCAGAGACGCAGCGATTTTCATGGTAATAGTTGATGAAGGTTGATAAAAAAGGTTGATGAAAAAGGTTGATGAAGGTTGATGAAGGTTGATAAAAAAGGTTGATGAAGGTTGATAAAAAAGGTTGATGAATTGGGCTCAAAAAGGCGAAATGCTCACATTTTTTCGAGCAATTAACATCAACCATATAAACTTTACTGACTATCCGCATATTGGCAAAAAGAATATCGAACCGCAGAACACCGAACACCGAACACCGAATATCGAACCGCAGAACACCGAATATCGAATATCGAACCGCAGAACACCGAACACCGAATATCGAACCGCAGAACACCGAACACCGAACCGCAGAACACCGAATATCGAACCGCAGAACACCGAATATCGAATGACGAAGTAGTTTGAAGGTGAATGGATATTAAATCCAACTGTTCTATCAACGCCGGTTAATGGGTTTACCCCTTCAAAATTCGGTGTTCTGCGGTTCGATATTCGATATTCGATATTCGGTGTTCGATATTCTGCGGTTCGATATTCTGCGGTTTCTATGGTTGACCCAAAACGTCCACTTCGGGTTTAGATTTTAGAGGAACGCAATTCCTCGAATCACTTTTCATTCAGGCCCGTATCTTCACACCAAGTTTTGCATTTATTGCGTTAGAAATTTTCCCTCCTGCCCGCAGGTTCATCCTTCATCGTTTATTGTTCAAATCTTCCCATGCAGTCAGTTCATTTCACCACAGTTTCCCGATTAATACCCCGCCTTAGCCTCCTCCTTTTGTGCTTTGTTTCCTCCTTTGGTAACACCATTTTTGCCCAAAAATTCCCGGAGAACACCAACGAATTTGTGGAAGAGTTAGGCAAGTTCATGACTCTTTCCAAGCGGCCGGACATGGAGGAATCCTACGCGGTGTTTAAAAAAATGCACAAAGCGGGTGGATTTCCAGAATGGGAATCGCAGCGCATCATTTCGTTTGCCAATCTGATGCGCAATCAAAATTTGCCCGCTTTCCCACACTTTAAAAACTATGTGAATGCCGTGGTAGCGGCTAAAAACGACCCGGATACCACCCTTTTTCGCCGGTGGCACAATTTTGCAGAAGAAGCCATGGCCAGTTTGGAAAAAGGCCGCACCAAATCGGTGAGCTTATTGCTGGAATTCTCCGTGGATTTTCTGGAACAACGCGCCCTGAAATCGGGCGAAGGCGGCTCAGTTACCTGGAAAGTAAGGGGCGGGAAATATGATTTTGCCTACAGCGACCGCATTCCGACGCTGGTTTGCACCGATGTGGACCTGATCGGCCAACGCAAGGTGGATTCCGTGATGGTGCGCAAAACCTCCGGCGTGTACAAACCCTTTGATCAGATTTGGGTGGGCCAGGGCGGCACCGTTTCCTGGGCCGAGGCGGGTATGGATTCCAGCATTTATGCCTTGCTCACCAACTATCGAGTGGAAGCTCAAAAGCCCTTGTTTAAGTGTGATACGGCTACCTTATTTTATCCACTTTATTTCAAAGAAGGCATAAAAGGCAGTTTTGAAAACAACATCGTGGTGCGAAACCGAACGGCTACAGCCAAAGCTGATTCGCTGCGCGATGTGCAATATCCTCGATTTCAATCCTTTGATAAAGTATTGAAAATCAACCGTATCGGCGACAATATTGAATACATGGGCGGCTTCCGGCTTTCGGGTAATTCGCTCTACGGATATGGTTCGGGCAACGAACCCGCGAAAATGACGGTGTACAACAAAAAGCGCGAGCGGGTTTTCCAAGGCCAGTCGCAGTTGTTTGTAATCCGCCGGGGGGTGAGTGTGGTTTCAGAAAGTGTGGATGCCAAATTGTATATGGACAACGATAGCCTTTTCCACCCGGCTGCGGATTTCCGGATTGATATTCCCAAACAGGTTATCACGCTGATGCGAGGGGTAAAAGGGTCTTCACAGAACCCGTTTTATTCCTCGTTTTACAACATGAACCTCAACACGGATAAAATTTCGTGGCACTTGAACTCCGATTCGCTCGAAATCGGCGGCAGCACGGGCATCAAAGGGGTTGCTAAAAAAGTGGAATTTGAGAGCAGCAACTTTTACGACCCCTCGGTATATCTGCAAATGCAGGGCCTAGCCAGTCACAACTCGATCAATACGCTCTACGCGCTCTGGCTCAAATCTGACCAGGATAAGGAAGATAATGGGCGCATCGTGACGGACAACGCGTTTGCGATGGAAATCAACCCAAAGTTCGATTATTCGAGCATCCAAAGCTTGTTGGCGCAGATGGTACAGGAGGGTTTTATCAACTATTATTTTGACCGCCACGAAATTGAATTGCGCGACAAGCTCGTTCACTACGCGCTGGCCAGCCAGGGAAAAAAGGACTATGATGCGATTAACATCATTTCTGAAAGTACCCAGTCAAACGCCCGCTTGAACCTCAAAACGAAGGAAACTGAAATTTTTGAGGTGAAAAAACTGGAACTCAGCAAGCGTCAAAAAGTCGCCCTGATCCCCAACGAAAACGAACTTACGCTCCTGAAAAACCGCGATATGCGCTTCGGAGGACGGTTGTATGCCGGAATGGCGCTGTTTCAGGGGCGCGATATGAGTTTCGTTTACGATAAATTCGAGGTGAATTTTGACTCCGTGCAACACCTGGATTTTTACGTTCCAACAGGAGTGGAAGACAAAAACGGGCAACCCATTGCCAACGCCATGAGTTCCAACATCGAACACTTGAGCGGTGCGTTGCTGGTGGATGCCCCGAACAATAAATCTGGTAAGGAGGAAATGAACATCTTCCCCTCCCTGCAATCCAAAAAATTCTCTTACGTTTTTTACGATCAACCCAGCACCCAAAGGGGCGTGTACACTCGGGATTCGTTCTATTTCCGGCTGGATCCATTCAGTTTCAACGGATTAGATTCCTATACCAAGGAACAACTGCGCTTCAAAGGGGAGCTGTTTCCGGCCACGATTTTCCCGCCGTTTAAAGAAACCATCCTCGTACGCGATGAGGATAAATCGTTCGGTTTTATCCACAAAACGCCCGCTGCGGGCTATTCTACCTACACGAAAAAGGGGAACTACACCGGTTCGCTTGACTTGAGCAACAAGGGCCTGGTGGGTAAAGGGAAACTTGAATACTTAACCGCCGATATTGAATCGGAGGATTTGGTTTTCAGGCCCAAACAGACCACCGGAACAGCCAAAAAATTCTTCATGGAAGAAGATCGCGCCAGTGCGGTTAAAGTACCACAGGCGAAGGGCGAAGACGTATCCGTGAACTGGTTGCCGTTTAAGGATTCGATGTACGTGACGAGCAAGGCGAAGGCATTTGAACTGTTCAAATCACCCGGCTACACCCACAAAGGCGTATTGATCCTCACGCCTTCTGGTCTGAAAGGGGAAGGTGAATTTGAGTGGGTAGAAGGTAAATTAACCTCCAAAATCATTTCCTATGGCCCATTCCAGGCCAGTGCCGATACGGGTAACCTCGAAATCAAGTCGCTCGACCAAAATGGGATTGCCCTGGACTCCAGAAATGTGGACGGCGATCTGGATTTTGACAAACAAAAGGGGCAATTCAAAGCGAATTTGCTCACGGCCAATACCTCGCTGCCCTTGGACCAATATCGCACTTCGATGAACGAATTTACCTGGGATATGAAAGCCAAAACCATCGAATTTAAGGCCGATCCTAAAAAGCCGGGGCGTTTCGTATCCACCGATCCCAAACAAGACACCTTGGCGTTTGAAGGAAAAACGGCGCTGTACGACATGAAAACGGATCTGCTCCGGATCGGCGGTGTGAAACAAATTAAATCGGCGGATGCTTACGTGAATATCCCCGATACCAGCGATATTTTCATCCAGCCCGGCGGGCGAATGCGTACGATTTACAACGCCCAAATTGTGGCGGATACGGTCAGCCAATACCACACCATCAACAAGGCAACGGTGGATATTGGGGGTAAAAATCTGTACAAAGCCACAGGTTTTTACGCCTATAACATTCCGGGTTACAACCAGGAAGTTTTCTTCAATGATATCCAGGGCAAGTACCAGACCATTGAAGCGGCCAATCGCCGGGTGCAAACGTATGCCACGGCGGAAATACCCGAAAAAGACAGCTTCCGGGTGGACGTAAAAACCCTCTTCAAGGGCGATATGATCCTGAATTCCAGCTCGCAAAACATGACGTTCAGGGGAATGGCTCAATTAGATGCCAGCAAATTGCCCAAAACCAACTGGTTTACGCTTCAAACGGAAATTGACCGAAAAGATCCACTGATTCGGGTTAAACTGGCGAAAGACCCGGAAGACAATCCAATGGTTACGGGTTTTTATATCTCCCGTGAATCCGGCGAAATGTACCCGCGTATCATGCTTCCCGCGTACCAACGTGTGGATCGGGCAATCATGGACTGCAAACAGGTGTACAAATACGAACCAGCCAACGACCGCTTTATTTTTGGGGATTCCCTTAGGGTGTTGGGTAAATCAGAGCGCGGCGCAAAGCTGATTTTTGACAACCGCGTAGGCACGGTGCTGGCAGAAGGGCCGATCAATCTTTGCTCTGGGTTGGAATTGATGGGCGTCAAGGCAGCCGGACGAATCAAATCTGACTACAACACGGTCACAGACTCTACTTCTTTTGATGTGACGGCCGAAATTATTTCAGCGCTGGAAATGGCAATTCCTGCCAGATTGATGGAATTGATGATCAACGAGATCAAAGCGGCCACTTTTGATGCAATACCTTCGGTATATAATACCAATATGGCTTTTTACCAACCGGCTTTGCACGAGTTTGTGAGTGACGCAAAGGACCTGGAGGAAACGCTTTCCAACGCCCGGCTCAACGCCATTTTGCTGCCGAAAAAGGACGATAAATTTGCCTTCGTCCTGGGTCGGCAAACGCTTACCTGGAACAATGAATACGCCTCGTTTTTCACCCTAGAGGATCGTATTCCACTCATCAGCATCGGTGGGCAGCCCATCAACAAAAGCCTGAACATCATGGTGCAGTACAAAATGCCCAAAAACGGCGACGACGGACTCAGCATCTACATCAAACCTTCCGCCGATTTGTGGTATTGCTTCGGCTATCAAAGCGATGAAAAGGGGGCCTTGCTCAACATCACTTCCAGCAGCACCCGTTTCAACGATCTGCTGGCCAGTATGAAAGCCAAGGAAACGATGATCAAAATGGAAAATGGCAAAACTTTGGAAATTGCCCTGGTTGATCCCAGCAGCGCCAACAACTTCGTGAACAAAGTACGCAATGGTCGGTTGAAGAACTAACCATGCAAAATAGACCAACAATTTCCGTACTGATGTCGGTTTTTAATACCGAAATCTCCTTAGTAAAACGAGCCATAGATTCTGTGCTGCTTCAACATTTCCAGAATTTTGAGCTAATCGTCATTGATGACGGAAGTAATCACGACGATGCCGATCAAATTCTGCATTATGCCAGAGAACACCAGGATCGGATCACGTATCTGCGGCATAAAAACAGGGGGCAATCCGAATCCATCAATCGGGGTATCCTGCTCAGTAGTGGTGAATTCATTGCGATCATTGATGCCGACGACGCTTACAAACCGAATCATTTGCAGGCGTGTTTGGATGCTATCAAGGAGGCGGATTTAATTGCTTCCATTACCCATACCATTGTGGATTACGAGCGGGAATATTATGTGCCGGATAAGGAGGACAACAGTCAGTTAATTCATGTGGACGACTGCATTTTATTTGCCACCTTGTTTGGGCGAAAAGAGGTGTTTGAAAGCGTGAAGTTTCAGAACAGATATGCAGCAGATGCCCATTTTTATGCGCTTGTTTCCCAGAAATACCGGGTAAAAAAAGTGGATTTGAAAACCTATCTTTATTACCGAAACAACCCAAACAGTACCTGCAGCAATTTGATGCGGGCGTACGCGGTGGGCGGGTAGGGGGGGTATTCAAGGGTTTATCGGATTTGTTACCGGAACAGCGTTCCGGTATACAAAAAACGCCCCTCGCAGTTTCCTGCGAGGGGCCTTTAGGTAAATATGGGTTATCAAAACCCTACTCTTTCACAAACGAGCCTTCCAAACGTCCCGAATCTGTCCGAAGCGTGAGGCGGTAAACCCCGCTTGGCAGGTTAGAAACATCCAATTGGAAATTTGCGCCGTTGGCTACCGTGTTGGTTTTCACCAATCGGCCATCTGCGGCATAAATCTCTACGTCTGCTTGGCCAATGGCCGCTCCGTTCTCAAGCAAAGCCGTCACATTCAGCCAGTTGGCCGTCGGGTTGGGCGAGAGCGAGAGCATGGCCGAGCCACCGCTTGGATCTACCACAGGACTGGTGCAGTCCACTTTTCCGAGGTTGAAATCGTCGCCGCAGTCCGGGTGATCGTGGTCAATTACGGCAAACTCATACATTGTGCTGCCATCTCCGTCGAATGGGCCAAGGATGATGGGTTGGGTGGTATCGTACGGGAAGTTGCCGTAGTTGTTGCCATTGCCCACGATATCGAATCCGCCAGCGCCGCCATTTTCATGGTTGAACGTGATAACCGCGAAAAACTGTCCGCACAAACAAGGTGTACGCAGCACTTGCAAATCCCAAATTTCACAGTCGCCACCGCCCACACAGTTGGGCACCGGAAACTGCCTTTCAATACAACAAGGAGGCGTGTTGGGGATGTTTGACAATATGCACACCTTGATCACATCGGTATTTCCGCCGTCCCAGGGGAAATCCTGGATAATCAGTGGCAACTGGTTGAGGTTGAAATCGCCCAATACCTGGCCGTTGGCCCAAACCCGGAAGAGGTTGCTGGTAGGGTTAAGCACCTGGAAATTGATTTTGACATTGTAAGTGCTGTCGCCGGTACAAGCGCCGGTTTCGATTGCAAAGTCAACAATGTCACAGTTGCCGCCACCGCTACAATCCGGGCCTTGGAATTGAATCGTTTCGCAACAGTTTGCAACACCCGTGATGCAAATTTTGATCTCATCGATGGCCGGACCATTGGATGGGAAGTTCGGGATATTCAAGGGCAATGCAGCGAGGGGGAAATTGCCGAGGTAAATGCCATTCCCCCAAACATCAAAGAAGTCGGCACTTGGATTGACTACTAAGAAATTGAGTAACAGGTTGTAGTTCGTTGTGGCTGGATCGCAAGGGCCGGGGATTACGACCACATTTAGGATGTCGCAATTACCGCCACCGCCGTTACAATCCGGGCCGTTGAAGATCAGGCTTTTGCAGCAGTTAGGTTGGCCATTGATGCATACTTTGATTTCGTCCAATGCAATGCCGTTTGAAGGCACATTCTGAAGGGTAAGTGGAAGCGACGCCAGTGGGTGTAAACCGTAATAAACTCCATTGACCCAAACTTCAAAAGAGTCATTGCCAGGGTGGTCCACTTCAAAATCGAAGGTCAGTGGATAGGTTGGTGCATTCGGGTTGCAAGCCCCCGGCATTACCGTCAGATCATAAATATCGCAGGGCGCGGGGAACAGACAAGCTGGTACCGGGAATTCCAATTCGGCGCAGCAGGCCCCTGGTCCGCCGGGTACATTGTTGAAACAAACCTTGATCTCGTCTTTAAGTCCACCATCCCATGGGAATTGCTGGATGGTCAATGGCAGGTCATTGATATTAAAAATACCAAAAAACTGGCCGTTGGCCCACAACGAGAAGGTGTTCCCAGGCGGGTTGTTCACGTTGAAGTTGATCGTGAGCTGGTAGGTGCTGTCGTTGTTGCAAATTCCGGTATCTACATGCAGATCGTTCACCGCACAGTTGCCGAAGCAGTTGGGGGTAGGGAATTCAATTGTGCGGCAGCAGGAAAGCGCGCCGTTGTTATCGGTCATACAAACTTTGATAACGTCCTCCGGACCATTGCCATCCCATGGAAAATTCGGGATGAACAGCGGCAGTTGGCTGAGATCGTAGGTGCCAAAAAACTGGCCGTTTGCCCAAAGACTGAACAGGTTGCTATTTGGGTTTTGAACCTGAAAATTCACGGTCACCTCGTAGGTGCTGTCGGCTGGATTGCAGGCCCCGGTTTGCACGCTGAGGTCGAAAATATCACAGGGTAAGCCACAGTTTGGCCCCTGGAATTCAATCGTTTCGCAGCAGTCCGGATGGTCATTGATACAGATTTTGATCACATCAATCGCGTTCCCGTTGGAAGGGAAGTTGGGAATGGTGAGCGGGAGTCCGGCCAGCGGGAACAAACCGAGGTAATTGCCATTGGCCCAGACTTCAAAGAGTGCGTTGCCGGGGTTGGTTACCTCAAAATTCAACACCAGGGAATAGGAGTCGTCATTGGGATTGCAGGCGCCTGGATCCACCGTAACGTTGAAGATTTTACAGGGCAACAGGCAGTCTGGGCCATTGAATTCAATGGTTTTGCAGCAGTCGGCATTGCCCTGGATGCAAATTTTGATCACGTCAATGGCGTTGCCGTTCGTGGGGAAATTTGAAATTTGCAAAGGCAGTGCATTGAGCGCAAACACGCCGAGGTAGCTGCCATTGGCCCACACTTCAAACGAATCGCTGGAAGGGTTGTGGACCTCAAAATCGAGGACCAGGTTGTACGTAGGATCGTTTGGATTGCAGGCTCCGGGATCGAGCACCACGTCGAAAATCTCACAAGGAACCACGCAATCCGGGCCTTGGAATTCAATGGTTTTGCAGCAGTCGGCATTGCCCTGGATGCAAATTTTGATCACATCAATGGCATTGCCGTTGGCGGGGAAATTTAGAATTTGCAGTGGCAGTGCATTGAGCGCAAATACGCCGAGGTAGCTTCCATTGGCCCACACTTCGAAGGAATCGCTGGCCGGGTTGTGGACCTCAAAATCGAGCAACAGTTTGTAGGTGTTGCTGCCCGGGTTGCAAGCGCCGGGATCGAGGGTTACGTCGAAAATTTCACAGGAGAGCAAACAATCGGGCACCTGAAACTGCCGGATACCGCAACAGGCATTGGCACCGGGCGGAAGCGAATCCGGGCCTAAAATACAGATGGTGACAAAATCGCCCTGCTGGCCGTTCCAGGGCACTTCAAGCGAGAGTGGAACGTCGAGGAGATTAAACGTATCGAGCAGTTGGTTGTGAATCGAAACGGTAAACGTGCCGTTTCCGGGGTTGGTTGCGTTGAAATTGAGTGTAATGTTATAGGTACTGTCCGAGGTACAGGAATCGGTTTCCACCACAATATCCTTCAGTTCGCAAGGCCCAAAAGGCAGACAGCTGGGGGCAAGGAACCGGAATTCTTTGCAGCAGCCGGGGTCATTCCCGGTGCAAACACGTATTTGATTGAAAATCAAGCCATTCCAAGGAAAGCTGTCAATTTTTAAGGGAAGTTGGTCCATGCCATATTGCCCCCAATCATTACCGTTGGCCCAGAGTTGGAAAGAATCAACGGCGGTAGGGTCATTTACTCCAAAATCTAAAATGGCCAGGAATGTACTATCAGAGGTGCAGGAATCTACTTGAACGGTTAAATTTCGAATGCCACAAGGGGGCATATTGATACAAGCGGGCACCGGATAAAGCCGGGTTTTACAACAAACGATAGCGCCATCAGCGACACAAACCTTCAGCTCGTCCAAGGGGCCACCATCCCAGGTGACAATCTGGGTTAAAGGCAGTTGGTTCAAGCCAAAAATGCCTATCAATTGCCCATTGGCCCACATCACAAACGAGTCTGCGGTAATCGGCGCGATCACCTCAAAGTCAATTTTTAATTCGTAAGTACTATCGGTGATGCAAATGCCGGTTTGAACGGTCAGGTCATTAATATTGCAAGGTCCATTTGCGCAGGCTGGCGGGTCAAATTCGAGGGTTTCACAGCAGTTTGGCTGGCCGTCAATACAAACTTTAATCACGTCTTTGAGATTGCCACTGGACGGGAAGGCCGGGAGTTGGAGCGGTAAGGCTGCCAGCGGGAAAATGCCCAGCGAAACGCCTCCCCCGGCAAACACTTCAAAAAAGCCATTGACAGCGCCCTGAGTCTGGAAGTTAATCAACAATTCATAGGTGGCGCCCAGGGGATCACAGGCGCCGGGAGCCACAATCAGGTTGGAAATGTTGCAGATTGCCCCGTTGTTGCAGGGCGGCACATTGAGGTTAATAATCTCGTTGCAAATGGGGAAAGCAGCATCCGTTACCACAAACTCAAGCGGAGTCGGGGCATTCGGATCGCCATTAAATGGCCCTAAAATAATGGGCAATTGGCCGTACTGAAACAGGCCGTAGAGGTTGCCGTTTCCACTTACACTGAATTGGTTGGTGGTTCCAACGTGTTCAAAATCAAGGGAAATGAAAAATTGGCAGTTGACGGGATTAACCTGAACCGGGGTAGCCGTGAGGTTAAAAATGTCGCAATTGTTCTGCGCGCCGAGGGTGCTCAGCCATAGCAGAAGCATCGGCAGTAAGGATGCTACACGCATAGGGTGGGATGGTTAGATGAATAAAAAAAGATGAAAACCGGTTGTCGCCATCTTGGAATAATGGGCGCTGCAAGGATTAAAAAAAACTATTGTTGAATACTGGGATGTGACGGGTAATTTCGTGGGGTAAGATACCACTACCCGCCATTGTGCTTCTTTACAATGCTCGAAAATGATGCCAAAAAGTGTCGGATACTTGTCAAACTGCCAAAAAATTCGGGATTAGCCCTCGCTGGCGGGTAATTTTTTATCGAGTACCCAGACTTTCCAAGTTTTAAAAACTTGGAAAGTCTATATGGGTGAAAAAGGATTAGCCCTCGCTAGTGAACGAAAATTTGATTTTTGGGAAGTTTTCCTGCGCAGTTTGTAAGATCCACTGCGTTTCAGCGAGGAAAACCAGCTGGCCCTCGCTGTCCTTTGCGATATCGCGTTTGCGGCGGTCAAGGAACTCGGCCATCGCTTTTGGGTCTTCCGAACTGACCCAGCAGGCCTTGTATAAATTCACCGGTTCGTAGCGGCATTTGGCATTGTACTCGCTTTCCAGTCGGTGTTGAATGACTTCAAATTGTAACTGCCCCACGGTTCCAATGATGCGTCGGCCATCGCTTTGGCGGGTGAACATCTGCGCAACGCCCTCGTCCATGAGTTGATCCAGGCCTTTGGCAAATTGTTTTTGCTTCATCGGATCGGCGTTTTCCACGTACCGGAACTGCTCTGGCGAGAAAGAAGGAATGCCTTTGAAATGCAGCAATTCACCCTCAGTCAGGGTGTCGCCGATTTTGAAATTGCCAGAATCGTACAGACCCACCACATCGCCGGGGTAGGCTTCCTCCAGCAGTGTTTTTTTGGAGGCCATAAACATGGTTGGGTTGGGGAATTTGAACTCCCGTTGCAACCGGATGTGTCGGTAGTTTTTATTGCGCTCGAATTTACCCGAACAAATCCGCAAAAACGCGATGCGGTCGCGGTGCCGGGGATCCATGTTGGCGAAAATTTTGAACACAAAACCGCTCATTTTTTCCTCCTCGGGCTTCACCTCTCGTTCTTCCGCATGCCGCGAGAGTGGGGTAGGGGCGATCTCGACAAAACAGTCCAGAAGTTCTTTAACGCCAAAATTATTCACCGCAGAACCGAAGAAAATGGGGCAAACTTTCCCCGACAAATAATCCGCTTTGTTGAACGTAGGGTACACGGTTTCGAGCACTTCTACTTCGCTTCGGAGTTCGTCGGCTGCACGTTCACCGATGTGTTTTTCCAGATCCGGGTGACTGAGGTCTTCAAAAACAATGATTTCCTCGTCTTCCTGTTTACCGTGTGGATTGTACAACACGAGCTTTTTCTCGTATAAATTATACACGCCCTTAAAACGTTGTCCCATGCCGATTGGCCAGGAAAGTGGACAAAGTTTGAGGTTCAACTTTTGTTCGATTTCGTCGAGCAACTCGAAGGCATCTTTACCCTCACGGTCGAGTTTGTTTACAAAAAAGATGATGGGCGTGGCCCGCATCCGGCAGACTTTGGTGAGTTTTTCGGTTTGTTTTTCTACGCCGTTTGCCACGTCCACGACCACGATGGCGGAGTCTACGGCAGTAAGGGTTCGGTAGGTATCTTCCTGGAAATCTTCGTGACCGGGTGTATCTAAGATGTTGATTTGCAGGTTTCTATATTCAAAACCCATTACGGAAGTGCTCACCGAGATACCGCGTTGCCGCTCAATTTCCATGAAATCGGAGACGGTGCTTTTTTTAATTTTGTTGCTTTTTACAGCGCCCGCAGTCTGAATCGCGCCGCCGAAGAGCAGCAGTTTTTCTGTCAGGGTGGTTTTGCCGGCATCAGGGTGCGCTACGATGGCAAAAGTGCGACGGCGGTGGAGTTCGGATAGGTAGTTGGACATGACGGGATGGGCGGGCTGGTTGTTCGGGCGATTGTCCCAAAACGGGCGCAAAAGTAGTCAGAATGGTTGAGATTTTTGATTTGGTTCATCTGTTCGGGCCTGCGGCCCCAATGATTCCCGAGGCTCAAACAGTTTTTTGCTTAACCCGCCTCGGGAGGCGTCAAAATGGAGATTTTTCTAAGGCCATTTGCACGCGGCCTGGTGTTCCGTTTGACCCGTAGCTGAAATTCACCCTGTGAATAAAGACACGATTCCCAAGCCATCCCACAAATCCACCCTTGGCTCTGGCACGCGGTCTGCGAGGCGCGCCCGACCGAAGGGGATGGTC
>CAZKBH010000056.1:21758-30855 GCA_964550795.1 uncultured Saprospiraceae bacterium | reverse complement strand
TACCAGGCGCGGAGCCTGTCCCCCGCTCGAGGGGGTGGCCGCAGGCCGGGGGAGGGAAGGAGAGGCAGGTGTCACTGCTTCACCACCGACTTCAAAACCGAACCTCCGTTCTGCCAAATTTTTAACCAGTATGTACCGGGAGTAAGCGAAGTTGCATCCACCATGGCAGTATTTTGGAAGATACGAAGCCGGGTACCGAATGCATCATACAGTTCAATCCGTTCTGGAGTGGACGCCGTTTTAAGTTGCCATTGTTCCTGTGTTGGATTGGGAAAAACTACTACAATTGGTTCATTATCAAGCACTTCTTGGGTAGCAACAGATGCGCAATCCAGTTTATTGAGATAATCCCACAATTGGTTGTCAAATGCAATCGGCACAGCACCACCGCCTGGGCCAACGAAGCCCGCATCATTTCCCTGGCGAACCACTACCCAGCCTTTTGAAGGCACCACATGAATTTTTTGATCATTTTTACCCAAGGCAGCGTACATATCATCGGGCGCATTGGGAATCATTTTGCCCGGAAAGGTGATTTGCAGACTAGGTAACATAAAACTCTCCTGTCCATTCAACCACCAAAGATAACCGTAACTTTTATTTAGGCTTTGCGTGCTGTGCGACATGTCGTACACATACTGTTGATTATATAAGAGTGTGTCGCTGTCCCAGATTCCACCAGCGAGTGCAAGCAGACCGTAGCGCGCCATGTCGCGGGCTTTGCTGTAAAAAACGTGGTTTAACCACAAGCCCTTCATACCTGTTTGGTCCAAAAGCCGTGTTTTGGTAAAGAGATTGAGCGTGGTGCCACTCGCTGCTTCCAAAACATCATGCACGAGGTGGTAGGGAGCATTGTAATAGGACCATCGGGTTCCAGCATCCGCTTTATAAGTTAAGCAGACGGGATCCGTACAATTGGCGTCAGGAACTGCATCGTTTAAACCGGTCGTCATGTTCAGTTGATTCCGGATGGTAATAAGGGCTTCTTTTTCCGGCGTGGCAGAAGTCCATCCTTGGCCAAGATACTCGCTGGTAGGATCCTGAATATCCAACAAACCCTCGTCTTGCGCCTGGCCGACCAAAAACGCCGAAAGCGATTTACCCGCCGAAGCCCAGTACCAAATTGAATCCTGAACATAGGTGCCGAAGTATTTTTCCAGCACAATTTTACCGTCTTTTAAAAGCAGGAAGGACTTCGTGTTTTTATCTCCCAAAAACTGATACAGGCTGTCAATCCGCTCCTGACAAAACCCAAGACTTGAGGGCGATGTCGTTTGCCAGGTGTTGCCAACTTTGGGTGGAAAATAAAGCGCAGGTGTTTGCGCAAAAAGCGGCAATGCACTGAAAATCAATACGATAAAAGGGAAATAAGTCCGAAAAGCAGTCATAATCAGGAAGTTGAATTTTAGTTCAAACGCCTTTAGACCACAAAAGTTTGGAGGGTTTAATGCCTATTACCGCATCCGGAAAATAACCTATAAATATGGCTGTGGAACTCGTTTAAAACCGCATTTCCACCCCGGCGGTGAAACTCCTGCCCGGCATCCGATAACGCTCCAGTTCTTCGTATTGGGCGTTGTTCAGGTTGTTAATTGCAAAATAACCCGTGTATCCACCTACAAAAGTCCGCGCAATTTTCGCGTTGGCCAAAAACACCGCATCGGGTTCACTGCCCGGGTAAATGAATACTTCCTCGATTTTGCTGCGATAACGAGCGTTCAGATTAAGCACCCAACCTTTGTGGCGGGCCGTGGCCGAGGCTCCAAAAGTGTGTCGCACCTTATATGCCAGCGCGTCGTTGATCCGTCCGGCGGAAATATCACGGGCATCCAAAAATGTGTACGACAATTGTACGCTTAAATACTGCTTCCAATGCTGACTATACGACAGTTCCACCCCTTGCATGAGGGCTTCTTTGAGGTTCACAACCTTATACAACAGCGGCTCCAGAGGATTGGAAAGCTGTTGGAAGGAAATCAGGTTGTTGTAGCGATTGTAAAAAAAGGAGACATCAAAAGTGCCGCCAGCGATGGGACTCAATTTGGCTCCAATTTCCGCCGAAAGGGTCAAACGTTCGGGTAGCAAACCGGGATTTGGTTGAAAACGCAGTCCCCCACCCTGTTCAAATTTGATAAAACGCTCCGCAATCGGAGGATCCCGGAATGCCTGCGCGAGCAATATCCGCAAGGAAAAATCAGGCTTTATCTGATATTGTAGCGCTAGTTTCGGGCTAAAATTAGACTCCTCCACTTGGCCAAAAATCCGGTAATAATCATACCGAATCCCGGCGGTGAGTGTGAGTTTTTCGGTCAAGGATAGCTCGTCTTGCGCGTACACGCCCGTACCCAAAGCCCGGTGTTCTCCGTACAAAAAGGTATCGGGTGTGCCCAGTACGTAATCGCCTTTAACATCCAGCCCTGCGATGAGGTAGTGGTTCTCGCCCGCAAATAGTTCGATTTGCGACACATTGCCCAAGCGGCGCGTGATGACGCTGTATTCCTCGACGATTTGTTTGCCGAAATTGACATTGGTGCTATCATTACCCGGATCATCATCGAAAGAAAAAACGGAATTGTTCCGATAATGATAGAAACGGGTGCTGTATTTGATCCGATCGGTGGGTGTGGCGCTGTAAAACAGATCCGCGTTGAATTCGCGGCGATCCTGATAATCATCTTGTTTGTGCGCCGCGGCACTGTAGGCCAATTTTCTGCTCAACCAAGTCGCGGGTGCATCGCTGTACATTCGGTTGGCATTGACCGAGAACTGGATTTGATGTTGGGGATTGAACGTCCAGGTTGTTTTTCCGAAAAAATTATAGAGATCAAAGCCTGTTTTTTCCTTGTGTCCGTCATCCGATTTCCAACTGCCATCCAGTAAGTATCCGAATTTACCCATTTGGCGACTGTGGCTAAAATCCAGCGCATGAAAATCATTAAAGCGTTGATAACCAGTAGATTTTGGCGCTGCGCCGTAGGCTCCGTAAGAAAGATTTAAGCGCGTTTGGGTTTCGTCAGCTGGTTTTCGGGTAATGACATTGACCACCCCACCCATTGCACTGGAGCCATAAAGCGAAGAATATGCGCCCCGCAGCACTTCAATACGTTCGATGGAACTAACCGGAACAAGGTTCCACAGTGCGCCCCCAGTTTCAGGACTGAGGGCAGGGCGACCGTCTATCAACAACAGTACCCGATTCCCGACGCCGCCGCCAGCTACTTCCGAAGCGCCACGAATGGAAAAGGCCTGCACATTGGCCCCGCCGGAACGGGTCACGACCACCCCGGGCATATCATCAAAAGCTTGATCGAAAGTGGTGATTTGACGTTCCTGGAGTTGTTGTTGGGTAATGACCCCGATACTCGCGGGCGCTAATTTGATGGCTTGGGAACGCAACTTAGCCCTCACCACGACTTCGGCGACTGGAATGGACAGGGCTTGCATTTCCAAGTTTAGCCAACGACGCTCTCCAGCCTGGACGTCGAGGTTCTCTAACAACAAATCCTGATAACCCAGATAAGAAGCCCTCAAGGTGTACTTACCTGCGGGCACATCGCTGAGGCGAAAATCTCCGTTGAGATCCGCTATAACGCTGAACGACATGTTTTTCAATTGAACGGATGCCAGGGGCAGCGCTTCCCCGGTTTCCGAATCTCGTATCGAGCCTTCAATCAGGCCAAAGTGTTGGGGAGGAACCGAAACAGCGGCAGACATGGTCTGCTGTCCATGTGCGGAGACGCACAAGAGACAAACAAACCATGTCAACGCCATTTTTGGGTTCAGATACCAAAGATTGGGCGCGAGTGTGCGACCGATCAGCGGCATTAATACCATTGGTTTACAAATGCGAAGTCCGCTTTAAAATTGATTTCTTTTTGTTCGCCGTCGGCGATTTCAAACGTGAGTGGAGCCGGGAAAGTGTACACCGGAATGATGGCCATGCCCGCACGGATACGGATCACGATGCCGTGGCTGGTTTGGTCCGGGTTGCCCCAGTGCACACCAAGGGTAGCTGTTTTTTTGCTCGGGTCGTTCACCAGATCGTGGCGGAAACCGAGTGCCAGTGCAGAATAGGTGCCTGGTTCGAGTTCTAGTTCGTAATTGTACTGGGTTTTGCCCGCCTCGTAATTGAGGATCAGCGGGTTCTGAGAATTGTAGGGAGCACCAACTGCGAATGTTCCGCCCAATACATTGGGGCCGAAGAAATTGTCGGGAACCGCACCCCAACCAGCCAAAGGATCGAGACTGAAGGCGGGGAACAGGGTGAGTTGTACTTCGCCGCTGTCTTTCCAGGTAGCCCAGGTTTCCGGGTTTTCGATGGTGATGGTGCCGAACACCTTGGTGGTTTTGTCGTCGTCTTCGTCCCTGCAGGCCGTGAGCGAAACAAACACCGCGAGCGCCGCGATGCTGAGAAAATGGAATACTTTTTTTGTGTTTACGATAGACATGGTATGGAAAATTTGAACCCGTAGGAGGTTTGTTTTTTACTCCTCCAAATCGGGCACAAACGTACCACGGTTAAAAACAGCGATATTCATGGAATTGTCAAATGATTGAGTGGGCGCTGTGATAGTTAGAGGCCATTGGACTTGAAGCTTCCTGAAGAGTTTTTGTTTTTACATTTGCCTGTGATTTTTGTCTGAACTATGATTTTTAAGGAAACAAGCAACGCTTACGTAGTGGTCTCAGCGGGAATCGAACCCACATCTAAAGTTTAGGAAACTTCTATTCTATCCGTTGAACTATGAGACCTTTGGATGGTGGATGGTGGACGGTGGATGGTGGATGGTGGATGGTGGACGGTGGACGGTGGACGGTGGACGGTGGACGGTGGATGGTGGACGGTGGACGGTTGACGGTGGACGGTGGATGGTGGATGGTGGATGGGGTGCAAAGATATTGGTTTTGAGCATTAGGGATGATCGTTTATGCGTCCTCTTTCTTTGTTTTTTTAATCCCCCGGCTGCCCAGTTCGATCACTTGAAGATCGAAGATTCGGCCTTTTTCAATGCTGAAACGCACGAGGGTTTTCACCTTGTGCCAACCTTCATTTCCACAGGCTCCCGGGTTGATGTGCAAAAAACCGAGCTTTTTGTCGGGCATGACCTTCAAAATATGGGAATGTCCGCTGATAAACAGGCCGTTGCTGGGCGGATCTGCTTTTAAAATTTGTCCCACCCGAGGTTCATAACGCCCGGGATAGCCGCCAATATGGGTCATAAAAACCGGCACGCCCTCACACTCAAAACGCAGGTCCAGCGGCATGGCTGCACGGATTTTCGCCCCGTCAATATTGCCGTACACGCCACGCAAAGGCTTGAATGCCTGGAGTTTATCCAGCACGGCTTCATTCCCAAAATCACCTGCGTGCCAGATTTCGTCACACTCGGAAAAATAATCAAACACCTTTTCATCCAGAAAGGAATGGGTGTCTGAAAGCAGTCCAATTTTCATTCTAAAGTCTTAGTTTTGAATTTATGATCGATACCACGAAATAGCTTCTAGTCATCTGTGTTCCAACCACGTTTAGGCAAAATGTCCAAGTGTATGCTTTAAACCATCTGGCTTCTCAAGCTTCGGTATCAATCGAACCAATCGAATCAATCGAATCAATCAAAAAATCGAATCAATCTTTATTCTGTCATCAAATTACAACCCCGCATTTCCGCCGTATCCGCCCGGCCGAGCACTTCAAAACTGCCGTCGGGATACACCCGGCCCAAATCCTCGGTTTGGATAAAACTACAGGTGTCCAGATTGGCTAAATCCGTGATATTCAACACGCCGGTTCGCCCTACAGGCACGGCACAAAACGGGTCGTTCAATTCTGTGGCCGAGACCCGCATGGTGGGTGCTGGTTGAAACCGCGTTCCGCCCAGCGCGTATGCCTGAGAAAACAACTCCGTCATGCCGTACTCCGAATGGATGTTTTCGAGGCCAAAAGCATTCTGCAAAGTTTCGTGCAACTCCGTGCGGGTCAGTTCGCGTCGTCGGCCTTTCATGCCGCCCGTTTCCATGATGGTTACACCGTCCAGCGCCATTGGATATTGCTCGGCAAAATCGAGCAATGCAAAACTAACCCCGAGTAAAATGGTTTTACAAGCCTTTGATTTACAATGAATTAGCGCCTGCTTCAATTGCTCAAAATCATGCAAAAAGAAGCCACTTTCTGTGTATTTGGACAACTGAATGAAGTGTTCCGCCATCGCTACCAGTGAAGAACCCGAGCGCTCCAGATAGGATGGCAACAAGGCCAAAACCGCCCATTCGCTGGGATCGCCGTAAAAATGAGTGAATCCGCGGCGGGTATTTTGAAGGTAAAAATCAAGTTCGCGAACGAGGTGTTGGGATGTTTTTTGTCCTGTGGTGCCGCTGCTGCTGAAGGTGGTTTCCGGCACCCAGGAGCCAGTTTGCACGGCATGGGATTTAAAAAACGAAATGGGGAGAAAGCGACGCTGTTCCGGCCGGCTGAATTGGGTATTTGTTGGATATCCAAGCAATTTCAGGTACTGCGCCAGCAGCGGGTTGTGGGCTGCCTGATACGCATATACCGCCTGCGCAGTGGCCTCAAAATTGGCTTCTTGCAGGTTTGCCAGCATTGGCAATAAATCCGCCCGACCAGGAGTTTGCATATCCAAAAAAAAAGCCCAACTTTGGGGGCAAAATTAACGCTGTATGAAAAAACGATTCCCATTAGCCGCACTCGCCGCCTTTCTACTCTTTCAATACTGTGTGCAACCGCCAGATTACCCGATAGAACCCGTGATCGAGTACGTTGGGCTGTCTAAAAACACGATGCAGCAAGGGCAAAACTTTGCTGATTCACTTTTTGTCACGTTTACCTATACCGATGGCGACGGCGACCTGGGTTTTCCCGCCAACGACCCCACGCCCAGTGTTTTTGTGCGCGATTCCCGCGATTCGTTCCCCAAACCACCGCTTCAGTTGCCCTATGTTGAACCACTCGGTGCTGGCAATGGAATTTCCGGTGAAATTATGGTCAAACTGCCTACCGTTTGCTGCATTTATTTCAATCCGAATAACAACATCCCACTAGCCTGTGATGACGTGCCAAATTTCTTTCAATTCGACACCTTTTTTTACTACATAAAAATCCGGGACCGGGCCGGGCACGAAAGCAATGAAATCCGCACGGAAATCATCACGCTTCGGTGTCAGTAGCCGGGCTTGGTTTGAAAAAACTGAAGATGGTTTTGCCGTAGTTCCGCACATCCACGAGGTTGGGATGGTTTAAAAAATCGTGGTGTGGATTGTGCTCCAGCACAAAAATTCCATCCGGCAACAAGAGATTTTTTTCTAAAATCAGATCGGGCAAAGTGTCAATCGTGGGCAGCATGTACGGCGGCCCGGCGAAGATATAGCCCCATTGCCCCGTGGCGTTTTGGGCAAATTTGAACACGTCCATCTGGAAAATTTTCACCTCCGCTTCGATGCCCAGTTTTTGCACCGTTTGACGCACAAATCGAACCGCGTCCGGGAATTTATCCACATAGGTAACGTCCTCGCAGCCTCGGGAAATAAACTCATAGGTATGGCTGCCGGTTCCGCCAAAAAGGTCGAGTACCCGCAGCGTTTCAAAATCCAAAATGTTGCTCAGGATGTTGAACAGTCCCTCTTTCGCGTAGTCGGTCGTGGGGCGTGTTGGCCATTTATCTGCTGGGGGATCGAATTTCCGCCCCTTAAATTTTCCCGCAATAATCCTCATAATCAACAAGTTAAAAGATCAAACCAATAATGTTCCGGCAAGGTTTTGGCCGGCTCCGGCAACCTAAATCCGGCGGGCAAAGCTGGAAAACGCATGGGCCGAACATAGCGCATCAACAACCTGAAAATCTCTGAGTCCTCCAGTAAGGTCCCGCTCAGGGTCAGTGGAATTTCGAGCGGACTTAGCTCGAATTGTTTGTAAGCCAACAGGATGAAATACAGCAAATCGCTGGGCTTCGAGAAGTCGTACGTGTTGAAATACAACAAATTACGTCGCTCAAAAACCGCCACCTGTACTTTTTGACCCCGAAGATTCGCAAACACGGCGTACCCGTCTGTCGGCGACATTTCGTGGTAACTGCGCAGCAACGAACTGCCCACATGCCCAATGTTTTGGGGCGAAAAGTATTGTTCGCAGAGGCGCAAAAGTCCTGTTTCGGCAGCCCAAACCAGGTAGCAATCGAAAGCTTCCAACTTTTCAAAACCATAACTCCGCGAGCCACTTTCGCGCAACAACAACTTGAAATATTGATCCAGATGATCGGGCGCAAACAGACGCCGCGGTACCAGGGTACTAGCAGCAGAGGCGAGGCAACAGGATTTGGACTCAAATGCCAGATCCAACAGGCGTTCCGAACCAAAAATATTCCGCAAATCGGACTCAACGGATTGGAATCCCGACTCGCTTGAGGCAAGATTCCAGGATTTGAGGGCCAGTATATGAGCATTGGTTTTTGCCAGCAATGAAACGCCATTCACGCCAACCAGCAAGCGCAAGGCACTTTGGGTCGCCGTTGAAGCATTTAGGGATTCGGACTGGAAGGAAAAAACTGGCATCAAACAAGAAGGCCGGAAATGTGAAACAGACGGCAAAGATGCGCAGATGCTCCATATTTCCGGCCCTAATTGCCGATGAAATCGTGTTTTTTGTTTGTGGGGTGCTCTATTCGAAGCTGTTGAGCCTTGCTTTTAAATTTTTTCCTGGCTTTTTACCGCAACAGTAGTAACCGGAGTAGACGCTGCGGCAGCCGCACCGATGCGGCAAGCTCCGTTGTAGCGCGCACCTTCGTCCACGACCATGGTTTTGGCGGTGATATTGCCTTCAATGATGGCAGTATCCATCAAATGTAGCGCTTCTTTGACGTGGATATCGCCTTTAATTTTTCCTTTAATGGCTGCATTGAGCGCAACGATATTACCCTGAACATAGCTGCCATCGCCCATGACAAAACGTTTTTCCACTTTTACCTCCCCGTGAATGGTGCCATCCAGGCGAACATTTTCACCGCAGGCAAATTTCCCCTCAATGGTCGTGCCTTTGGCAATGACGGTGGTCGCTGCGCTGTCTTTTTCATTAAGCGCGGTGGAGGCC
>CAZKBH010000056.1:0-21748 GCA_964550795.1 uncultured Saprospiraceae bacterium | reverse complement strand
TACTTAGCTGATTGACAAATAGCGGACAAAGATAATGGGTGCGAAACCTATGATACAAGCAAAGTTTCAATTATGCCTTGTCAAATCTCTTGTTACAAAGAATCGTGCCAAAATTGGATTTACAGCCACCGCAATACAATACTTTTGCAGCCTAATTATGACAACTATCCTTGCCATTGAATCTTCTTGCGACGATACCTCCGCAGCCGTAATCCGCGACGGCCAGGTTTTGTCGAATTGCGTGGCCAACCAGGCTGCGCACCAACAGTACGGCGGTGTAGTGCCAGAAGTGGCTTCACGAGCACATCAGGCCAATATGATTCCGGTTGTGGACCTCGCTTTAAAAAAAGCAGGGGTGCTCAAAACCGACATTCAGGCTGTTGCATTCACCCGCGGACCGGGATTATTGGGATCCTTGCTCGTAGGTACTTCTTTTGCCAAAGCATTTGCGTTGAGTTATCAACTGCCGCTGATTGAGGTGAACCACATGCAGGCGCACGTTTTGGCCAATTTTGCCGAAGATCCGAAGCCTCAATTTCCTTTTTTGTGCCTCACCGTGAGTGGTGGACACACGCAAATTGTGCTCGTCCGCGATTTTCTCGACATGGAAATTTTGGGCCAAACCCAGGACGATGCCGCCGGCGAAGCCTTCGATAAATCGGGTAAACTCCTCGGGCTGGGTTATCCCGCCGGACCGCTCGTTGACCGACATGCCCGTGAGGGCCAGGCCCGGTTTCCGTTCCCGGAACCTTCCATGCCTGGCCTTGATTTCAGCTTTAGTGGCTTGAAAACGAGCATCTTATACTTTTTAAAAAAGGAAACAGCTGCCAATCCGGCATTTGTAGCAGAAAACCTGAACGATATCTGCGCCTCCATTCAAACCACCATTGTGACCATTTTGCTGAAAAAACTGCGCAAAGCAGCCCGGGAAACGGGCATACGCGAAATAGCCATTGCTGGCGGGGTGAGTGCCAACTCGGGTCTGCGAGCGGCTTTGGAAAGCTGGGGTCAAGAAGAAAACTGGAATACCTACGTCCCGGCGTTTCAATATTGCACAGACAATGCGGGGATGATTGGCGTAGCGGGGTACTACAAATTTTTGGCTGGTGAATTTTGCGGGCAGGATGCGGCCCCATTTGCGCGCTAAACACCAAATTCACGTTGCGTTATGGACAAAATCAGGCTCGATTTTTTTGACATCCTGGGGTATTTAGTTCCAGGGACAGCCCTCCTACTCTCGCTCTGGGTCACCGCTGACACAACGGTGGTGTCCTTGGCGGATTTGTATGTTTTTGTGGGCAAAATCAATTCCAATATATTGCTTTCCGGCATTGTAGTTGCTTATGTGATGGGTTTTACCCTGCATTTGTTTGGGTCATTATTATTCGTTTTTGTGTACCTGAGGGTTAAAAACATGATTTCTGGCACACCGCCCAAAAAAGCTGAAAAACGTGCGGATTATGTTTCCCACTACTGGGCCCAACTCCGCGAACACGGGGATAAACACCTGCCTTTGTTGGATCGTTGGCAGGCGCTGAAGGCGTTTTCCCGGAATTTAGCGGGCTTTTCAATGGTTGCGATTTGGCTTTGCCTATGGAAATGGCAGGTTACAGACTGCAAACAATGGCTTGCGCTCGCTCCAATTTTTTTACTGCTTTACATCAGCTATTCCAACCGATCTAAAAAATTTGGAGATTATCTGGACGGGGATTCAAAAGCGGTGCTGGAGGCCCTGCATTTGAACAAAAACCTGCCGCCACATCTTTTAAAGAATGAGGAGTAGGCACAAGTGGCACAAGTGTGGCACACCTCAAAGGTGTGCCACACTTACCTCAAGCAAAATCATGACAAAAACCGTCCTTTTTTTACTCTTTCTTTCGCTCCTGACTTCTTGTGAGCAACAGCCTTACCAAATCGGAGAACGGTTGTACAAAGTACATTGCGCCAATTGCCACATGGATGAGGGAGAAGGGCTTGGCGCGCTGATTCCATCTTTGGTAGCGGCGGATTATTTGACAGAAAACCGAGATCAGCTCGCTTGTATTCTAAGGTATGGTTTGCAGGATACCATCGTTGTGAATGGCAAAACCTACGCAGAAAAAATGCCTGGGAATGACAAACTCACGGAAATCCAAATCACCAATGTGCTCAATTATGTGCTCCAAAGTTGGGGCAACCAAGTGCCACCGCTCACTTTTGAGGAGGTAAAAACCTCTTTGGAGCGTTGTAAGCAGTAAAACTCAGTGCGTCCAATTTGCCCGGGAAAGACGAAACCGTCACAATTCCCGCCTTCCAATTGGGCTTTCGCAAATGTCTCGTTACTTTTGGCCTGATTAATTTCAAGCAAGGATTTTACCAACACAAAAATGAAGCAAGCCCTTACGCTCCTCGCCGTGCTCTTAACGGCCTTTTCGCTCCACGCGCAAGCCCCATCAAACGATGATTTCGATTGCGCTACCATGGTCAATCTCGGCGAAGTGCCGGCTTGTCAGCCCACGGTGTACACCAACACCAATGCCACGCCCAGCAATATCGCCACGGTTGACACGGTCTCGTGTTTCCAAAGCGGAATGGCCCAGCGGGACGTCTGGTTCCGTTTTCAATGCCCCATTTCCTTACTGGATCTGCGGATAACCGTCACAGGTGCTGGGGGAGACCCAATCACCAATCCAGAATTTGCCGTTTATCGCGGCGATTGTTTCTTTGACGGATTGGCAGAGCTGGACTGTATCCGTGCAAGCCAGGGACAAACGAGTGTTTTGCTTGACCTTTTTGGGCTGACGCCCGGCCTGGATTATTACATTCGGGTATCTGATTGGTCCGCAACGGCTTCGGCAAACTCAGGAGATTTTACGCTTTGTGTGGACAGTATTCCGCCTATTTTGAATATTACGCAGGGCAGTTCTTCACTTTGTTCAGGAACACTGTACGATTCCGGCGGTGAGTTCGGGGATTATCTCCCGAACGAAGATCACACCTTTGTGATTTGTCCCGACCAACCGGCCACTTGCATTTCATTCACCCTGGAATACTACAATCTGGAGCCTACACTCGACCCTTTTGCATCCGGGATGGGCGACCAACTTTACTTTTACGACGGTAATTCCACGAATGCGCCTTTGCTCGCCGCTTTGGATGGGAATGGATTTTCCCCACAGAATATTGCCGGTGGAGGCGGGGTTTGTTTTCAGGTGCAAGCGACCAGCGGATGCCTCACGGTGCGGTTTGATTCGGATGCTTCTGTGCAGGAATCCGGCTGGAAAGGCACCTGGTTGTGCAGCAGCAATCCCTGCGAACCCATCGAAGTACTCTCCGTGGATACCTTGAACATCAATGCCGACAGCATCGTGGCAGCGATTTCTACCGGCGGTGCAGTTGTAACTGTGACCGATATCAATTGTAATCCGCTTCAATATGGCGTGTTCAAGTTTGCGACCGAAAGCAACGATTTGAACATGGGTAAAGGGCTGCTGATGACTTCCGGCTATGCAACCAATGCCCAGGGACCTAATACTTTTGGCGGTATCGGTGCCATCATCCCACCTTTCAACGACCCGGGCGACCCAGACTTAAACTACCTCTCCAATCTTTATGGAAGTGGCAGTACTTCGCATGATGCTTGCATCATTGAGCTGGATGTGTTTGCGCAGACCAATGAAGTGGTTTTTGAATATGTGTTCGGCTCGGAAGAATACCCTGAATACATCTTCAGCGAGGGTGGATTTAATGACATTTTTGCATTTTTGGTCTCCGGTCCTGGCATCAATGGCGATCCTAATCTGAATAACAGCGCTTTAAATATTGCGGTTTTACCCAATAGTGGCACTCCGATGCAGATAGACAGTGTGAACAATCAGGTCAATTGGCAGTATTATCGCAACAACGAGCTTGGGCAATCCATTCAATACGATGGCTTAACCTCCGACTTTTTGGGGGTAAAAAAGAGCCTGACCGCCCGTGTTCCGGTTATTCCCTGCAACACGTACCACCTCAAACTCGCCATTGCCGACCGCGGCGATGAATCTTTTGATTCCGGTGTTTTTGTGTCTGAAATCAAAGCGGGATCGCCAGATATCGCGATACAGTTTGCCAGTGGCATTGACTATTTTGTGGAAAATTGCTCAGGCATTGAGGATACCTTGTTTATTAATCTTTCAGCGGTTCCGACAGTTGCCACCACGTTTAATATCACGCTGGGCGGAACGGCCATACAAGGCCTCGATTATATACTGGATATTCCACCCAGCATCACTTTTTTGCCGGGTCAAACCACCCTCGCATTTCCAATTATTCCATTGGCTGATGCCCTCGTGGAAGGCACCGAAACCATTCTTATCAATATTTCCCGCAATTACGGATGTGGGGAAGTGGTGCTAAAAACCTTGTTCGCAGAAATCCGGGACAACATAGAAGTAGTCGTTTCGGGTGGCGATACCCTGACGGTTTGTAAAGGCGATTTTTTACAATTGCAAGCCAGTGGAGCGAGCACTTATTTTTGGCAACCAATTGATGAAGTCAGTAATGCCTACATCGCCAATCCGGTGATTGAACCTACTGAAAGTTTGTGGCTGAGCGTCACAGGCGCAGTGGGTGGCTGCGAAGACATTGACTCCGTTTTTATTCGCGTCATTGCACCTGGAGTAGCGGTAACCGCGCTTGGACCAACCAACATTTGTTTGGGCGGAAGCGTGCCCCTTCAAGCCATTGTAGAGCCTGCCGATGCAATCGTGACCTGGTTTCCCGCCGTTGGACTGGATAATCCAAACAGCTTGACTCCAATCGCAACCCCCACATTTCCAATTACTTATACTGCATCTGTTACGCTTGATGGTTGTACAGCAAATGATTTTGTGATCATCATTGTAGATACCCTGCGATTCCCGACCCTGATTTCAGACACGGTGTTGTGTCAAAATTACCCCGTGCAGTTGGCGGCTCCGTTTAGTTCCACGACACAATATGAATGGAGCCCCGCGGATGGTCTGGATAATCCAAATAGTGCAGCGCCGATTGCCTTGCCCGACCAAACAACCACCTACACCCTCGTAGCCACCAGCCAAAGTGGTGCTTGCACCCAAACCGGGAGTGTTACCATCACGATTATTCTGTCAGACATCGATATTCAAGGCGAGGATCTTCGCCTGCTCTGCCTGGGTGAATCCGATACCTTGGTCGCAGTCACAAACCCGCCTGGCTCAACAGTTACCTGGACGCCCTCCTTTTTCCTAAACACCTCAACGGGACCTACAGTAATTACAAACCCAACAGAATCAATTACTTATACAGCCACCTACAATATCGTCAGCGGTAATCGAACCTGTACCGTATTTGATTCGGTGCGGATAAAAGTGGATTCATTGCCCGAATCGGCCATCCGACGGGTATTGGACAAAGAGGTGTATTGCATCGGTGATACCATTTACCTGCTTTCCAATATTTACGAACCCGCCAATTTCCCTGGGATTCAACACGAATGGTTACCACATGGTCAGTTTTTGACCCCGGATGACCTGTGGAATTTGGTCATTTTGGCCATAGATTCCTTCACCTACCAGCGCATTACCAGCATTGGTGGTTGCCTGGATACCGCTGAAATATTTGTACCCGTGTTCATGCCTCCAACCTTGGTTGCGGAAGCAGACCCGGCCCTTATTTGTCCCGGAAGTTCTGCGCAGATAAATGTCTCCGTCACGCCCAATGACCCAGAATACGAATATGAATGGGCACAAATGACTGCTGGTACCCTTTCTTGCACCGACTGCCTGGATCCAATTGCCACGCCTTCTCAGACAACCGTCTATCAAATTAGCGTCAAAGACCTTCCGTGTCCTGCGGGCACCAGCGTGGCGGTATTTGTTGAGCCCTTGCCTGCATTGCAATTGGCTGACAATCCAGTGATTTGCTCGATTGGCTCTGTGGTCCTGAACACAAGCAACCAGCTCGATGTCACTTATACCTGGACCCCAAGCACCTTTTTGAACAACCCGAATTCAGCCAATCCGGTTGCGACGCCCACCCAAACCATTACCTATCAAGTACTGGCCCAAGGGCCTAATTGTAGCACCACCGGCGAGGTGACCGTTACCTATTACAATGCATCCGTGAATACGGGAGCGGATCAGAATATTTGTGAAGGAGCCAGCGTAACCCTGACCGCCACTGCTACGGGCGACCCCGGAACCTTTGTCTGGAACCCAACGGGAGAAACCACCAGCAGCATTTCGGTTAGTCCAGATACGACCCAAACTTTTGGCGTAACCTATTTCTATGGAGAAGCCTGTGCCGCTGTGGATGTGGTCATCGTAAATGTTACGCCAAAACCCGAGCTAAACCTCAATCCGAACAACATGGTTTGTTTGGGTGAATCCATTGCACTTACCCTGCCCCTCAACGGGCCTGGAACCTTTCAATGGTCGCCTGCAACCGGGCTGAACAACCCGAATATTCCCAATCCCATTGCCACGCCAACACAAACGACGACCTACACCGTTACGGCGGTAAATCAAAACTGCCCGCCTGAGCAAGGCACAATAACCGTCATCGTCGCCGATGCAAATGTGAGTGTTGGGCCCGATCTGAACCTGTGTTTTGGAGAGTTAATAACCCTCACAGCTACTGTGACCGGAACACCTGCCGACAGTATCGTTTGGATGCCGGGTGGGCAAAACGCGAGCAGTATCCTTGTTTCGCCCGTGCTCACGAGTACCTACACGGCCACGGCCTACTACGGTCCGAATTGTAGCGATGCCGATGCTGTTACGGTCAATGTTTCGCTTCCGGTTACCCTGTTAGATATTGTTTCTTCTCCTGAGGCGGATACGATTTGTGAGGGCGTGTCTGTAAAACTCTCCATCGAAGCCCAGGGAGGAATGGTAGAATCCTTTCAATGGTTGGCCAATGGGGTCCCGATTCCAGGGGTCAATCTAGACTCCATTGAGGTCGTTCCACAAGGCAACAGCGTTGAATATACCGTCATCGCAACCGATGTAAATGGCTGTTCTGTTGTATCTAATCCAGTGATTTACAATACCAAACGTTGTTTTGAAGTGCCGAATGCGTTTACCCCCAATGGAGACGGCGCAAACGATACATTTGGCCCGGTACTCTTGGGTGGCACGGCTACCATTATAGAATTCAGCATTTACAGTCGTTGGGGACAAAAGGTATTTGAAGGCAGCGCAGATCGGATGGCTTGGGATGGACGAGTGGACGGAAAAGAGGCGCCAAGTGATGTGTATGTTTACCACATGGTGGTCCGTTTCGGCAATGGAGAAGAAGAGGACAGAAGTGGAGATGTGACGCTCCTTCGATAGTATGAAAACTCGAATTCGCCCCATTGCGCTGGCCAAGCAACTCACGGCCATTCCGCTCCATTTTGTCAAACATCAATGGAAGGGAATGTCCGTGAGTTCGCCAGAAAAGCACCCATTTGGACCACATCGGCGGCAATATTTACTATTTTGGATGCCTCCTGAGTCAGTCCCGCTTCAGCACAGCGTGGTCGTTTTTTATCATGGAGGCGGTTGGCGGTTGGGATGGCCGGATCAATTTCCCACGGTTGCAGACTGGTTTTTGCAAAGAGGTTATACGGTAGTGATGCCTGCTTACCGGCTATTGCCCAAATACAGATACCCGGCCATGCGGGAGGACTTGAATCTTGCATTGGGGAAAATTATTTCGCTGATGGAGGAAAAGGGGTTGCAATCTAAAAGGTTGCTGTTGGGAGGCATGTCAGCCGGTGCAACCTTGGCGGCACATCTGGCTTTCAACCGCAATGAACTGGCCGATTTTTGCATGACCTCCAATTATTTTTCAGGGTTTCTTTCCTTTGGCGGTCCACTAGATTTGAACCGAATGCCCAATTTAAAGCAGTTGCGCAGTTTTGCGGACGGGAAATTTGGCAGCGAGGCATTCAAAACCGCCAACCCGATCACCTGGTTAACCGATTACGAGCATTTGCCCATCTTATTGGTTCACGGCACCGACGACGCCATTGTGCCTTTTGCCAGCTCCGAAAGTTTTTACGCACAATATTCCGGCCCAAAAATTTTGCACCCAATTCCGGGAGGATCGCACCTGGATTCGCTGGGCTTTGCCCTGAACGATGAAGTCTGTTCCAAGCTTGTGGAGGATTGGCTTTCCAAACTTTAAAGTGCCAATGAAATGACAACCTCGACGTATAAAGGTGTTTTGTGGCAATTTAAGCCTAATTTTAGGGCCACTAAGGGTACAAAAACCGATACGATGCATATTTACCGCTACCTGCTGTTACTCGCGATGTTGGCTTCCGAGGCTGTTATGGCCCAAAATCATTCCAATTGGGAGTACAAAGGAGAGCAAGACGGCATAAAAATTTACCATCAAAAAACGCCTGGCTTGCTCCACATCAAATTGGTGATGCGCGTGAAAGCCCCCCTGTCTGGTATTGCAGAGCTTTTCGCAGACGCGGATAATTATCGGGTATGGGGATTTAAAATGAGTGAATCTCGTCTTTTGCGCCGGGCCTCCTCTCACGAACTATGGTACTACGCCAAATACGATTTTCCCTGGCCTTTGGAAGACCGGGATATCATCCTGCACAGCAAATTGGAACAAGACCCCATGTCCCGCAGAATGACCATTACAAATACCCCCTACCCTACCTATTTGCCTGAAATCAAAGGGGTTACGCGCATCAAAAACAGCACTACACGATGGATATTTACCCCAGAAGAAAACGGGTGGGTTAAGGTGGAGCAACAACTTTCTACCGATTCAGCCCAAAGTATGCCCGACTGGCTGGTAAAAATGACGGCTGATACCGGGCCACGTGAAACCGCCAAAGCTGTGCGCAAAACGCTGCAGCAAACACGGTATCAAGTGGCCCAGTTAGCACATATCATAGATTGAGGATCTATTTGATCAACCGAACGTTGCGCGCGATTGGCTCGCCGCGGTCGTTTTTACTGAGCGTAAATTCCACCATATCTCCCTCACGCAGATCGTTGAAATCTGTATCAACCAAGAAAGAGAAGTGAAAGAACAGGTTGTTGGTTTGTGGAAAATTGACAAAACCATAGCCATCTTTTAAGCTAAAAATGGTGCTACGCTTCACCTCTCCATCTTCTACCACTTCCACAATGGGTTGTTCCTCGGCATCAGTTGCCGGAGCCAGGACATTGCGTTTTCGCTCTACAAACAGGCGGTTCACCGAGAATTGCGGATCATTATCATCTGAGATAACTTCTTGCATCGCCAAGGGGTAAGTCACTTCTTCCCACAGTGCCTGCGAGGTAACGGTGCTTCTCCGACGACCTTCTTCGTCGTAGAAGTCATAGTCCCATGCAAAAAGCATCACCCGTACGCCCAGGGTATGAAGCTTGCGCACCAATGGCACAAAATCGCTATCGGATGCGATGAGCACCAACACATCGAATTGTTTGTGCAAAGCAAGTTCGAAAGCCTCCAGCGCCATCCAAACATCAATGCCACGCTCTTGTCGTTGACCATGAAACGTGGTGCGGACAGGCAGATAATGCGTGGTAACCCCTTCCATCATCAAGATGTCATCAAAAAGCCGGTCGTAAAAAAGACGATTGCCTTCCGTACTGGCTTCCTGAGCAGATAAGCGCCCCCGAAAATAGTGCGCATCCACGATTTGGCAGAGGTGCATATCTTTTTGTTCTTCCTCGGCAACCTTATGACGAATGAAGTCGTGTAATCCCGCGATGCTGATTCGCCCGCGGCGTTCGTGGTGGTAAGCGTAGTAATTGGAAACGTGGAGAAAATAATTGCCGTCGTAAAAGACCCCAATACGGGTCAACTTCTTTTGACTATCAGACATTTGCGTTAAAAAATGATGAACTAAGTTAAACTAATCCGGTAACATTTGTGTAAACACTCGATTCTAGGTGAACTGTTTTCTTCTTCTTTTCGGATCCGTCTTCACGCGGTCAAGGCTTAATAAAAAATAATAAATGTACGCGTCTGGTCTTGATGTAGCTGCAAAGGACAGGCTTTTTGAGCGAAAAAATGGAATTCTTTTAAAAAAAAAGTCACTGGTCTCAAAGAAACCAGTGACTTGAAAGAAAAATCTTATGTATTTGATTTATGGGAGCAATACACTGTCAATCACGTGTACCACGCCATTGCGTGCCAATAGGTCTGTAGCAACGATATTAGATCCTGCAGCATTGCCATTTCCTTTTACTTTCGGACCACCTGCAAGGGTAATGAAAGTATTTCCGGCAGCAACCATTGGCACTGAAATGCCCTCGCGAAGATCAGCGGAAAAAACACGTCCACCCACCAAGTGGTAAAGAAGTACAGTTTTGAGCGTGTTGATGGTAGCGGCGTCTGTGATTCCTTTGATGTTAGCAGCATTGTTCAGCGGTGCGGGCAACTGTGCAAAGGCCGCGTCAGTCGGTGCAAAGACGGTCACATTCGTGGTCGGCGACATGAGCGTGTTGGTAAGCCCTGTTTTTTGAAGTGCTGCTACCAAAGCGGTGAAACCACCGTTAGCGATAGCAATCTGTGCAATGTCGCGAGTTGGAAAGAAAAGCACTTTGTCAATCACGTGAATGACTCCATTGTCGGCTTGAATATCAGCAGCAACCACCTTGGTGTTACCGTTAATGATCACATCGTTGGCAATGCTTCTGCTTACAAAAACTTGGTTGTCATTGGGCGTTGTAGCCGTTTTGTAGGTTGGGTAGCCTCCATTAGGAAGTTGGGCTGCGTTTTTACGGCCAAGCACAACGTGGTAACGGAGTACCTGCGTAAGAAACTTGATGTCCTTTGGGTCAGTAATGCTATTGATTCCATTCGCACTGTTGAATGGAGCTGGCAATTGAGCAAATGCAGCATTGGTGGGCGCAAAAACGGTTCCGTTAAGCGTCGCTTTGCCAAAGAAACCAACGGTGTTGGTTTTGACCACAGCAGCTACCAAAATGCTGAAATCGGGATTTGCCAAGGCAATATCTACGATCGTGTTGTTCATTCGGTCGCCAACTACTGCGTCGGAGCCAATTGGTTGAACTTCCGTCAGGGATTCTTTCTGGCATGCAGAGAAACCAATTGCAAGCGCAAAGGAGAATAATACGAGTTTAGAGAGACGAATCATGTTGAAAATTAGATTTGAATTAGAGAATTTTTTGTTTAACATCTGAGATGAGAAAGTTAAACAAGATTGTCTGCTCTAGGTTTTCAAGAGTTGAATAATTTTTTAAAAAATTTTGCGTGCATAAAAAAAGGCCCCTGCAGTTAAGCAGAGGCCTCTTGTAAAAAATTGAAAGTGTGGCAGACTTCTAAAGTGTGCCACACTTTTCAACACCCACTAAATTCGCTCAAAATCCTTAAACAGGGTAAATCGAACCGCTTCCACTTGTTCGCGGTATGCTTTCCATTGTATATCAATCAATTGATTCACGGAATCAATGAGTGTACCAGCCTCTTGTTTTGCGGTGCGAATCGCAATTTGAGCGTTTGCGTTGGGAGCACCCTGCCCCCCTTGGATGTAACCCAGCGCTTTACGCATCTTGGCAACCAATACATCGGGATTCCGCTGGATTCCTTTCACCTCCTTGTGTTGAAAAAATTGTTCCTTCAAGGCGCTGATAGAGTCCTTCAAGGCACTGCCCATTTTGTTTAATTCTTTTTTGAGGCTGTCAGGAACGTTCACCATTTGACTTTCCACCAAACCAATGGTCTTTTCTGCTTCTTTTAAACGATCGTAAGCCTTGGTACTGCGCTCAACAATCTGGTGCATATCACGAATCGCCGCAATCTGCGCCTCGCGGTCTGCGCGCGCAATGTTGAGCCTCGGATCGTCCATTACTTTCACTTTCACGGAGTCAAAATAACCCATATACTCCGCCTTTACCCAATATTCACCGGGCAAAACCTGCGGGCCACCCCAAGGCTCGAGCTGATCCGGACCTGGTTCATTTTTGGATGGGAATCGCGCGCCCTTGGTATCCATATTCCACCAGATTCGGCTGGAAAAAGCGGTGTCAAGTTCGGTCTTAAAACGTCTAAGGGTGTCACCCTCCAAACTCAGCACCATGATCGTAGCTTTTTTATCCGCCTTCGCATTGGCGGAGGCAGGTTTATCTTTACCAGCCGCATCTTTACCCGCCGTAGCCTTGGCGGAGGAGGGTGTAGCCTTATCAGCAGATTTATCTTTACCCGCCGTAGCCTTGTCGGAGGCGGGTTTATCAGTTGTAGCCTTGTCAGAACCAGATTTCCCCGCCGGATCCTTCTCCTCAGACGCCTCCTCCCCTTTCCCCTTCCCGGCTTTTTTAATCCCGGGCTTTACCCAAACAGGAATACGCACCGCGGTGCCCTTGTTTTCCCCCTCATAAGTTGCATCCACGGCAAAACGTGGCCCGTCAAACGATCGAAATTCAGCCAAAACCCCCGACTGAGCGGGAAAAAGTTTGAACGGCTGATCAAGTATCGCCACACCCGAACGCGCCAATTCGCGCAGTGGGGCCAAATTATCCAAAATCCAAATTCCGCGACCAAAGGTGCCGAGCACCAAATCTCCATCGCGTTGTTGGATTTTCATATCAAAAATAGGCACCGCGGGCAAGGTTTCGCTAGGGAACTGCACCCAGTTTTCACCGTAATTGATGGACACAAATAGGCCGTGTTCCGTGCCCAGAAAAATCAAATTCTCCACCTCCGAATCCTGCACCACCGACAAACAATAGTTGCCGCCATTGGCCCCATTGGGTACCGGAAGGTTTTTAGGCGAAGCCAAACGTTTCCATTTTATTCCAAAATCTTTGGTGTGATAGAGGTAAGGCTGCCAATCGTTCAGTCGGTAATTGTTTAATACGACAAAAGCCTCGCCGGCATTGATTGGCGAAGCCTCTATCGCTGGAATCCAGGCATTTTTGGGCGCCTCGGGCAGCTTGTCGCCAAAATTTGCCCAGGTTTTGCCGCCATCCTGCGTGAGTTGCACATTGCCATCATCTGTGCCGACCCATACCACACCTTCTTGTACTGGGCTTGGGTTGATGGCGATGATCGTGCAGTGGTTTTCGGCGTTGGTAGCATCAAAAGTCAGGCCGCCCGAAATATCCTGGTGCATTTTCGAAGTGTCATTGGTGGTCAGATCTGGACTGATAATTTGCCAGTTTTGACCCAAATCGCTGGAATAATGCACGAATTGCGAGCCAAAATAAATGCCATGCGCCCGATGCGGATCTTGCGCCAAGGCCGAATTCCAGTTAAAACGCAGGTACGTTTCTCCGTCCGGGTGCAAGGGTTTAAGGTACTTATTTTCCCCGGTCTTTCGGTCAATTAAGCCTAATTCACCGCCCTGCGATTGCGCAAAAACGTAGCGTGGATCGTCTTTGCGTGGCATGGTCTCGAACCCGTCCCCAAAATAAACCTCCTGCCAATCGGAATTCCGAATCCCGCCCGATTTCCACACGGCCGAAGGACCTACCCAGGAACCATTGTCCTGCAAACCGCCATACACATTGTAGGGCCACTCGTTGTCGGTTTCCACGTGGTAGAACTGCCCGACGGGAATATTTTCCGCGTATCGCCAGGTTTTCCCGCCGTCCATCGTGATGTTCAATCCGCCATCGTTGCCATTAATGATGTAGTTCGGGTTTTCGGGACTAATCCAAAACGCGTGGTGGTCCGGGTGAATAGTCCAACCAGCCCAGGTGGAGAAGGTTTTTCCGCCATCTTCACTTTTGGAAATATAGGTGTAAATGGAATAGACCCGGTTTTCGTTTTTAGGGTCCACGTAAATTTCTGAGTAATAAAACGGGCGGTCTCCCTGGCCTTTTTCGGCCATTTTTTGCCATTTTAGGCCGCCATCGGTGCTTTTGTAGAGTGCATTTTCCTTGGCTTCTACCAAAGCATACACGATGTCTGGATTACTTTTGGCCACCGCCAGGCCCAAACGGCCTAAATCGCCCTCTGGTAAACCGTCCTTGCTGGTTCTTTTTTCCCAGGTTTCGCCGGCGTCGTAGCTGACGTACAGCCCGGAGCCTTTTCCGCCACTTTTAAAAAACCAGGGCCAACGCTGGTATTCCCACATGGCGGCGAAAAGTTTATTTGGGTTTTGCGGGTCGGCTACAAGTTCTGCGCAGCCCGTTAAGTTGTTGACAAACAGCGTTTTCTTCCAGGTTTTACCGCCATCCGTACTTTTAAAAACACCGCGTTCATCGGTAGGTCCATACGTAGAGCCGAGCGATGCGGCAAAAACCACATCCGGGTTGTCGCGATGTAGCAGGACCCGGTGGATGGTGCGGGTATTTTCCAAACCCATGCAGGTCCAATCTTTGCCACCGTTGATGGTTTTGAAAATGCCTATCCCGAAATTTTGAGAGTTGCGGGGGTTGCCCTCCCCCGTGCCGACCCAAATTTCGTCGGGGTTGCGTGGATTGATGGCGATGCTGCCAATGCCTTGTGTCGGTGCCTTATCGAAAATAGGTTCCCAGGCTGTGCCGCCACTTTTACTGCGCCAAACGCCGCCCGAGGCAGCACCCGCATAAATGACTTCAGGGTGTGTGGGGTCCACCGCAATGGCTGTGATACGACCAGACATAGCACCCGGACCAATGTTGCGGATGTGCATGGATTTGAGTACTTCTGAGCTAAATGCCGGGCGATTTTGGGCGTTTACTTGCCAAATTGTGGTTAAAAACAACAAAAATAGCAAGTGGTATGGGGGAAATGGGAGGTGTGATTTTATGTGCATCGAAAGAAATTTTAGTGCGCAAAACTGCAAAAAGCAGGGGCGAACCCAGCCTTTTTTCAGAATTTTAGATAAAAGGGCTGGTTCTTGTTCCGGAAGGGTAAAAAAACTTGTCCTATGGGTTGTGGCGAGCCTCTAGCACGGCCTCTACCGCTTCCAACTTGACCTCTTTGGCCGCCAGTAACACCAACAAGTGATACATCAAATCCGCAGTTTCATTCAAAAACAATTTTGGATCATGGCCCAGGGCCTCAATGACCGTTTCCACCGCCTCCTCCCCTACTTTTTGCGCCATTTTTGGAATTCCAGCGGCAAATAACTGCGTCGTGTACGAGCCTTCCGGCATTTCCGCTTTTCGCTGCCAAACGATGGATTCTAAACGATGTAAAAAATCGGGTGCATGGTTCTTTTCGGCCCAACAGGTCTGCTCTCCAGTATGACACACTGGGCCTGTTGGGATTGCTTTGATCAAGAGGGCATCCTGATCACAATCGAGCAAAATTTGTCGAACCTGGAGCTTGTTGCCCGAAGTTTCGCCCTTGGTCCAAAGCCGTTGTTTCGAGCGACTAAAAAACGTGACCAAGCCGGAGGAACGGGTGACTTCAAGTGCCTCGGCGTTCATGTAACCCAGCATCAGCACTTGGTGGGTACGCGCATCTTGCACGACTGCCGGAAGGAGACCGTCCTGCATTTTTTCAAAATTGGGCTGTTTATTTTCTAACGGGAATGCCATGGCTTGAAAGGTAGTTTTTGAGTGAAGGAATGGGGATTTCGCCAAAATGAAACACACTTGCGGCCAGGGCTGCATCGGCTTTTCCAGCTTGAAAAACCTCCAAAAAGTGACGCTCCTCCCCTGCCCCACCCGATGCAATAACCGGAACTGAAACTGCTTCGGAGACCGCTCTGGTGCACTCCAGCGCAAAGCCGGCTTTTGTGCCATCGTGATCCATGGAGGTAAACAAAATCTCGCCCGCGCCCCGGTCAACAGCTTCTTTGACCCAGTCGAGCAAACGGTATTCTGTGGGAATTCGGCCTCCGTTCAGGTAGGCAAGCCATTCGCCTTTTTCATTGGCCCGAGCATCTACGGCTAGTACAATACATTGATTGCCAAAGGATTTTGCCAATTCGTCCAGGAGTTCTGGTCGCCGAAGCGCTGCTGAATTGACGCTGACTTTATCTGCTCCGGCTTGAAGCAATGCCTCTACTTCGGCCACCGACCGGATGCCGCCGCCCACGGTGAACGGAATGTCGAGCACCTGCGCAGTTCGGCGCACCAATTCCAGCAAAGTACCACGCCCCTCCTGCGTTGCAGTGATATCGAGCAAAACCAGCTCATCCGCGCCTTGGCGAGCATACGCGGCAGCGAGTTCTACCGGATCGCCTGCATGGCGCAGGTTTTCAAATTGGACCCCTTTTACGGTTTGTCCGTCTTTGATGTCAAGACAGGGTATGATGCGTTTAGCTAACATATTTTATCATTGGTTTCAAATAGCCTTGATATTCAAAAAGTTATGCAGTATCCGCTGCCCGGTTTCCCCAGATTTTTCCGGGTGAAATTGCACTGCATAGAAATTATCCCGTTGCAAGGCGGACGCAAATGGCACACCGTATTCCGTGGTAGCCACAGCGGCCTTGTTGTTTTCTGCAAAAAAACTGTGTACGAAATAGACATATTCGCCCGGCGAAATACCCTCAAAAAGCGGCCCGCGCAAATCTTGCAGGGTGTTCCAGCCCATGTGTGGCACTTTAAGTTGGAGGTGTGGCACACCTAAATTAAGCGCTTGATCGCTGCTGAACTTTTTAACTTCCACGTCAAATATGCCCATACAATCCGTGTCATTCTCTTCGGAATGGCTGCAAAACAGTTGCAAGCCCAGGCAAATGCCCAAAACGGGCTGTTTTAAGTCTCGAATCACAGCATCCAAACCTCGTTCACGCAAGTGCAACATAGCGGAAGAAGCCTCGCCCACACCCGGGAAAATGACCCGCGTTGCGTTGCGGATGGTGTCGGGATCATCGGTCCAGACGGCTGTTTTGCCCAGCCGTTCGAGGGCGTAAAGCACGGACTGTACATTGCCCGCATTGTATTTCACAATCGCTATTTCGCTCATAAAACACCTTTGGTAGTGGGTAGTTCCCGGTTATTTGGATCACGTTTCACGCTGATTTTCAAGGCTTTAGCGAAGGCTTTAAAAATCGCTTCAATTTTGTGGTGCTCGTTTTGGCCCTCTGCGCGAATGTTCAAATTACAACGGGCTGCGTCGGAAAACGACTTAAAAAAGTGCAGAAACATCTCGGTTGGCATTTCGCCAATTCGCTCTCGTTGAAAGGTAGCCTCCCAAACCAGCCAGGGCCGACCCCCAAAATCGAGCGCCACCTGCGCCAGTGCATCGTCCATGGGCAGGGTAAATCCGTAGCGTTCGATGCCACGTTTATCGCCAAGGGCCTGGGCAAATGCCTCGCCCAACGCAAGCGCGGTGTCTTCGATGCTGTGATGTTCGTCAATGTGGAGATCGCCGCGGGTTTCAATGTTCAGGTCAAATCCGCCGTGCTTGGCCAATTGATCGAGCATGTGATCAAAAAAACCAAGTCCGGTGTGGATTTCGCTCTGCCCGGTTCCGTCCAGATTAAGCTCGATCAAAATATCGGTCTCGTGGGTTTTTCTGCGATGCTGAACCCTCCGGGGCGGTAATTTCAGAAACTGATAAATTTGCTCCCAATGATCTGCAATCAATTCAATATCAATCGTTTGGCCTTCTGGACTGTATTCCATTCCAACGGCGTGTTGCAGCACCATACCCGGCTGTTTAGTCGCTTCAATAGCTGTTAGATTTTGAAGTAAAATGCCCTTCGCGCCCAGATTTTGGGCCAATTGCATGTCGGTCAAACGATCACCAACCACAAAGGAGTTTTGAAGGTCAAAATCGCCGTTCAAATAGTCCGTGAGCATGGCGATCCCCGGTTTTCGGGTCGGTAAATTTTCGTGTTTAAAAGATCGGTCGATGTGGACCGCATGAAACACAACCCCTTCATTTTCAAGGGTTTCCATCATTTTCAGGTGCGCTGGCCAAAAGGTATCTTCGGGAAAGGACGCCGTCCCTAGTCCGTCCTGGTTGGTCACCATCACGAACAGGTAATCCAATTCACGGGCCATCCGGGCGAGCGCAAAAATGGAACCGGGCAGGAACGAAAGTTTTTCCAGTGAATCCACCTGCTGGTCTGGTTGTGGCTCCTGAATGATGCAGCCGTCTCGGTCGAGGAAAAGTATTTTTTGCATAAGAAAAGTCGAAATCTTACAGAGTCAAAGCGAATTGGTTTTGAACACGAGGTATCATAATCAGTTAAAATCAGGCATTTGCCGCACTCAAATCATCAAAATCACATGAATCATCGTCAATAATTGCCCATTACTTCCAATAGGCGACTGTTCTCCGCGCCGGTACCAACCGTGATACGCAGACAATTTTCACAGTGCAGTTCGCGACTCCGATTGCGCACGAGGATACAGTGGCTGGACAAATACGCGTACAAACGATCCGCATCTTGCACCCGAACCAGCAGAAAATTAGCGTCGCTTGGGAAGACTTTTTCTACGTAGCTAAAGCGCGGCAGCTCAGACTCCAAACGTCGTCGCTCCGATAGGGTTTTGGCAATGTTTTCGGCCACTTTTTCGGGCATGGAAAGTGCTTGGAAGGCTAGTTCCGTAGTCACAACATTGAGGTTGTACGGATATTTAATTTTATTCAACACATTGATTATCAAACTATTGGAATAAGCCATCCCAATACGCAATCCCGCCAAACCCCAGGCTTTGGAAAGGGTTTGCAGCACCACCAGGTTTGGGAATTGTTCCAACATGGGCACCCAGGAATTTCCTTCTGCGTAATCTATATACGCCTCATCAATCACCACAATTCCTGGAAATTCTGTCAACATGCTCCGCACAAAATCTTCGGACAAACACTGGCCCGTCGGATTGTTGGGCGAACAAATGAACAACAATTTCGACCGCGCATCCATGACATCCCGGACGGCCTGCGCGTCGGCTTCGAAATGTTCGTTGAGCGGAGCTTGGCGAATTTCAGCGCCGTGGATATTGGCCTGCACAGCGTACATCCCATACGTGGGCGGCAGGATGACCACATTGTCCAAACCTGGCTCTACAAACGCCCGAAACAGCAGATCAATGGCCTCATCGGAGCCGTTTCCTACAAAAATCTGAGTGGCCGATACACCGCGCAACTCGGCCAATGTTTGCTTCAGCGCGCGCAGGTTTGGATCGGGGTACCGGGAAAAATCCGCGTGGAGTGGCCCACCAAAACTGTTTTCGTTGGCATCCAGGTGGATTGAAATAGCTGCGGCTTCAGGTGCCTCGTCCCGCGCCGAAGAATACGGTTTCAACTCCCGAATATTTGGCCGGATTAGCGCCTCTAATTTTTTAGAATAATCGCTCATAATCAATTGTTTATACGAAGTTCAACGGCCCTTGCATGTGCTTCCAGCCCTTCCGCTTTGGCCATCGTTACAATGCTCGGCCCAAGCAGTTGAAGCCCTTCAGATGATATATTTTGGAAGGTGATTTTTTTCAAAAAACTGTCCAACGAGACGCCCGAATATGCCCGGGCATAGCCACTGGTTGGCAAGGTGTGGTTGGTTCCGGAAGCGTAGTCGCCCGCACTTTCAGGGCTAAAATGCCCGAGGAAAACGGAGCCTGCATCGGTCACCTTTTCGGCCCAGCGTTCGGGTTCTTCGACGGCTAAAATCAAGTGCTCGGGGGCATATTCGTTGGACCAACGCATGGCTTCTTCCAGATTTTTGACCAAAATGGCATGGCTGTTTTGCAAGGATTGTTGAGCAAAATCGAGCCGGGGCAAAGATTTTAATTGAGATTCCAATTCGTGTTCCACTGCTTCGATCAACGTTGCTGAATCTGAAATCAACAGCACCTGACTATCCGGTCCGTGTTCAGCCTGACTGAGCAAATCAGCGGCCACAAAGGCCGGATTAGCCTTTGCATCCGCAACCACACAAACTTCGGATGGTCCCGCGGGCATGTCAATCGCTACACCATCGAGGCTCACGAGTTGTTTGGCGGTGGTAACCCAGGGATTTCCCGGACCAAATATTTTCCAAACTTTCGGCACCGATTCCGTGCCATAAGCCATCGCGGCAATGGCCTGCGCGCCTCCAATTTTAAAAATACGGTGAATGCCACACAAACCTGCCGCAAAAAGTACTGCCGGGTGGGCATTTCCATCTTTTTGAGGCGGGGTACAAAGCACAATTTCCTGACATTCAGCCAATTGAGCCGGAATTCCCAGCATCAAAACACTGGAAAAAAGCGGAGCTGTTCCGCCCGGAATGTACAGCCCTACCCTGCCAATCGCCACGCTTTTGCGCCAGCACTTTACCCCGGGCATGGTTTCGACGCGTTTTTCCGGCTCCCATTGCTGGGCGTGGAATTTACGGATGTTGGCGTATGCCTGCCGGATCGCAGCTTTTAATTCGGGGGGCAGTGCTTCTGCTGCATTCGCCATTTCCGCCAGGGAAACCTCGAAAGCTTCCGGCACGAAACCATCCCATTGGGCAGAAAAACGGCGCAGGGATTCATCCCCGTCTCTACGTACGTCCTCCAGTATTGCAGCCACTTTTTCACGCCGCGCAGAAGCACCCAGATCATCCGGGCGAGCCAAAAACGGGGCGTCTTCTACGAAGTTCGGATATTTTAAAAGGTTCATTTTCAAGTATTTAAAGAATCATTCGTTCAATCGGCACCACTAAAATCCCTTCTGCGCCGGCAGCTTTGAGCTTTTCCAATACATCCCAGAAAATAGCTTCTGGCACCACACTGTGCAGGCTGCTCCAACCCGGCTCGGCCAAAGGCAAAATAGTGGGACTTTTCATACCGGGAATGATGGCCACCACTTCCGGGAGCCGGTCGTTGGGAATATTCATCAGGATGTAGCGGTGATTTTTGGCGTTTCGGTTGGCGTGTAGCCGAAAAAGAAGTCGGTCGAGAATTTCCTGTTTTTCAGGCGAAAGATTTGGGTTCGCAATCAACAAAGCCTCTGATTCTAGCACCGTTTCAACTTCTCGGAGCCCATTGGCTAGCAAGGTACTACCCGTGCCAACGATGTCAAAAATCGCATCGGCGAGGCCCAACGAAGGGGCAATTTCTACCGCACCGCTGATTTCGTGGATTTCGGCCTGCAGGTTTTGCCGCTTCAAAAAAACCTCCAAAATGCGGGGATAACTCGTCGCAATGCGCAGATTTTGCAAGGATTCGGTACCGTTGTAGGCTACATTTCTCGGCAAGGCAATGCTCATGCGGCAGTTTCCAAAACCCAAACGCTCGATGGTTTGAACGGTTTTTTCTTTTTCTAAAATGACGTTTTCGCCCACGATGCCGGCATCTACCACATTTCCTTCCACGTATTCCGGGATGTCGTCGTCGCGGAGAAAAATGATTTCTAGGGGGAAATTTGATGCCTGTGCACGCAGCAAACGATTGGGACTACTGCCAAAAAGGATTCCCGCATCGCGTAAGAGCGCGACGGAATCTTCGAATAAACGACCGGATTTTTGAATGGCGATTCTGAGCATGGGAGGGTTTAGAGTTGAGGATGTTGAGATTGTTGAGGGGTTGAGATTGGTGCAAAAAGAAACCCGGCTTGTCGTGTGCAACGACAAGCCGGGTTCGGTGTGGAAATTAAAAAACGCTGGAACGCGCCTACACCCGATCGCTTGCCGATGGCAGGAGATGGTGGTGATGGTGCAAACAAGTAGCGCTGAGCAATTTCATGGCGGCAAAAGTAGCGGTGATTTTTGGAGACCGCCAAGTGTTTTTTCTTTCCTGTAAAAAATTACATGGACTACACCTAAACGGAGCGGCCCATGCTTTGTTCAAAATATCTTGCGAAGAGATTATTCGGGGTGTGTCAAAAGTCGAAAGATTTAAATGCTAGATTTTTGCGCAAAATTTTGTTCTGTTGTTCGCGAAATTTAACTTCCCGAAAGTTTAAAACTTTCGGGAAGTTAACATTGCAA
>CAZKBH010000055.1:19379-33037 GCA_964550795.1 uncultured Saprospiraceae bacterium | reverse complement strand
AGTTGGTTAGAATGCCGCCCTGTCACGGCGGAGGTCGCGGGTTCGAGTCCCGTCCAGTCCGCGAGTACGAAGGCTAATTCTCTGGTATCAGAGTGTTAGCCTTTTTTTATTTTTGGTTTGGATTTAGGTAGAGTAGTTAGATTTGGTGAACCAACATAAGTTAGCTTTTGATTCAAGGTATTTGCAATAATAGAAAGCATAAAACAATATTGATTTAAGTGCAGGATTGATTTAAAAACTATTTGTGTTTAAATGTTTTGGCAGATCAGAAAAAAGTTATTACTTTTGTAAAATTAAATACTGATAAATGGCTAAGAATTTTGTAATAAGCAAAGAAAAGACCCTGAACTCAGCACTTTTTATTTTACAAAGGCTTGGCGGGGCTGCTGATTTTCACAAATTGTTTAAAATTATGTATTTTGCCGATCAAAAACATTTGGCAAAATACGGCCTTCCCATTTCTGGCGATTATTACAAAGCGATGAAAGATGGCCCTGTGCCATCCGCCCTATATGGTATTTTTCAATATTTAAGAGAAGGGAATACTTGGTATGTAATCGCTCCACATTGTCATGATTTGTTTGAGATTCATGGGAGATATACAGCAGTCGCGAAACAACAACCAGATTTGGAAGAGTTGTCTCAAAGTAATATAAATTGTTTAATTGAATCCATAGAGGAAAACAAAAATCTTGGTTTTGGAGCACTAAAGGAAAAATCCCATAAAGCAGCATGGGACGCAGCACAAAACGATGATATGGATATCGTAGATATTGCACTTGAAGGTGGTGCTTCAGAAGAAATGGTAAAGTATATTGAAACCAATCTCGAAAACCAATTCATTTTTACTAATTATGCAAAGTCTTGGTGATTTTTTTCCTGAAGAAAATAGGAGTGATCTTGCTGACGATAATTTTAAGGTGGGCGCAGTTTTAAAATATCACATGCCCTTTACGAATCCACCGAAGGAAAAAAGAGCAATAATAGTTGGATTTGATGCTGAAAAAGTACTTTTTGCTCTAGTTCTTATCAATACCGCGGTTAACCCTAGAATTTTTAATACGCAAGAATTAAGGGATCTCCATTTACAATTGGAGGAAACGGGCCGCCCATACTTAAATCATTTATCACATGTAGATTGTTCGCAAATTTTTGAACAAGATATTGAGCAGGTAAAAGAAATATTAAAAGATTCTCCGGGTGTGCATATTGGAAATGTAGGTCCTTCAGATTTTGAGAATATTCGGGAAAAAATATCAAGTGCTACCACCATTACACCTAAGCTAAAAAGGAAATACGGGTTTATCTAGGCTTATCCTCCTACTTACTTTTTCACCCCAACATTCATCTCCCCCCCACAAAAAAAACCCGGCCCTGACTTTTCAGGACCGGGGTTCTCGCCTATGAAGCATAAGACATCTGAACCGAGGGAATGGGCTTCTTGGGGGTATCTGGAAGTTTCAGCCGGTTTAAGGGAGAGGCTAGCGTGCATACGCGCAAGCGGTAACTGCCCGATAGTGCTCTAAAAAGGCACAGCAGGGACGAAACGCGCAAGGCGCAGGTTCGTGTCAAGCAGCAATAAACAATTCTGGATGGAAATGCTAGCCCGAAAAAAGGGCGGAATCGGCGCGTTGCGCACCAAGCCAAGCGGTTGGGACCTTCTCATGGGATAATCGGTTGGGTAAAGTAATCGGTACTTTGTGCCCTATGCTTCAGTATTAATCGGATTAAAAGCAGTGCAAAAATAACCAGATCCAGCATTTAAACGACACCCGGTTGAACCTTTTAGGCCTAATGTCGCAAGCTTGTCATTTTTAACGGTTGGGAACGCGCTATAAAGTGTAAAAACCACCCCATTTCCGGCCAAATTCTTCCCAAAAAGCCACTACTTTACTTCTGGCAGGGAATTCAGAATAGATCGTGCCCTCGTTGATACATTGGAGCACATGTCGGGTTGGCTTGGATACTTCTTCCGGGAGTTCTGCGGGCGAAAACCAGGCAACGTCTTTGAATTTTTTGGTTTCCATAGACTCCGGCTCGCCTGAAAAACGGCTGGCCTTGAAATAGAGCACGATCAGCGTTTCGTTTTTCTGAAGCTTATGACGGTGTAGGGTGTGGACCAGCGCCAGGTCTTCGGGTTCCACATGAATGGATGCTTCCTCTTTTGCTTCGCGGGCAAGTGCTTCGCGGGCAAATTCTTGCTCCTCCACATTCCCGCCTATAAGCGTGTATCGCCCACCATTTCGTTTGGTTTGCCGAAGGAAGAGTAGTTTTCCGTTTTCTTCAAGAACGAGCCGCACGGCGAATATGAGCATAGGACGGGGCTAAAAACTTTAGCGATTAAAAATCAAGGAGTTATGACTGTAATTATTCGGCATAGATTGCCAGTAAGGCCGCGTCTATGGCTGCTTTAGTCGCTTTTTGGGCGACCATTGTTTTTTGTTTTTGATTGCGCAAATACCGCTGCTCACTTTGTGTTTTTTGGTAAATTTCTACCTGTTCTTTGCTCTGCAGGATACGGCGAATGTTGGCGAGGGTGCTTTTTTGCACGTTCTGCACTTTGGCAGTGTAAAGGGCTGGATCGGAGTTTTGAAGCTCCGCGATTTCGGCCAGATTTTGCGCTTTGCGTGCTTGTATCTTGTACATCTGCTTGGCCTGATCGGCACTGAGCGTATATTTTTCGGTCAAGATTTCGGTGGTTTTCCGAATGGACGAATCGTCCACAGGAGTAGGCGTGGTTACCGGGGTCTGTTGGGCATTCCCAGCGAAGCTGAAAAGCAGGAAAAGAAGCGAAAAAAGAGCATTATTCATCATAAAATCAAAGTGTCTATTGGTGGGGAGGTAAAAACAAGTTCAAAAGTAGGCAATCTTCAGATTTGCGGGCAGCAAGAGCATAAAATATGCTCATGGCAGACGGAATCACTCCCGGAGTTCCAAAATTTCATCCTGAACACCGCTGATTTTCAGCTTCCAACCGGCCCCTTCCACCATAAAACGCATGAGATCAAGCATTTTAGCGCCCTGCACATCGGCTTCCGATAAAAGACTACTTTTTAAGGCATTGGTTCGAATCAGCTCTTTGGCCCGCTGGTTGATGCGGGTGTAATCTTCGGGCGAAAAGGAACTGAAAAGCCCCTCTGAAATGTCGTAATAATCCAAGGAATGATCAATACTCAGGATTTCTGGCTTGGGAATACCATTCATGTACACCGTTTTGGTGGCCGGATCTGCCTGGATTTGCAAACGATTCAAATCATAGCCTGCTGAAACCGTGGCACGCACGCGTACCAATATTTTTTTATCCCAAAAAAACGTGAAATACCCTTGATATTCAGAGTAATTATAGATTTCAGAAAAAGTCCCTTCTACCGTGCTGAGTTTTGCAACGGCCTGTATTTTTTCAAGCAAAACACTGGAATCTTCCACCCCTTTTGGGCCTGAACTGAAATACCGCCAACTCAGCCAGGCCCCCAAGAGCATGGCCAGCATAAGAAGGATCAAATTGGAAAAACGCATTTGACTGGAAGTTGGACAAGATAAACAATGGGTGTGGGTGCCTGTTCAAAAAGTGTGGCACACCTCGAAGGTGTGCCACACTTTGAACACACTCGAGTGCGCTGCAAAGTTCAGCAGAAAGCGGTTCACTTTTTCGTTTCGTCCAAAACCTTCCTGAAATCTTGCAAACGTTTCAGCGTGAACCGGTTTTTTTCGCGGGCCGCATCGTTGCCGGGATTTTGGATGGTGTCCACGCGGCTCAGCCAGGCTTCAGCACGGGCTAGGTCATTTAGTTGAAAATGCAAAAAAGAGAGGTTGAATTTGCTCTCATCGTAGCGCGGATTAATGCTCAAAGCCTTTTCAAACAGTGGAATAGCTTCGGAATAACGCTTCAATTGCACCAGCGTGGAAGCATAGTTGTGTATTACCTGAAAGTTCCAGGGGTTCAAATGATAAGCTCGCTCGAAGGCAACAACTGCCTTTTCAAACTGCCCCAATTGGAACCACCCAACCCCCTCGTGCCAGCAGAGCGGCATTGCAGCATCGGTGTATTCGTAAAAACGGTTTTCGGCCAGTGCGGCGGTCTGGGTTAATTTGCGCCAATTCCCCCGGCTTTGAGCTTCCATCATGCGGACGTTGTGTTGCTCGCCCCGCATCCGTTCCCAGCCGACGATGAGGTTGAACAACAGTCCCGCCAGCAACACGAATTTTACGAAAATATCCAGCTTTAGTACGCGAAACGTTCCCCAAAACCTCGTTTGGTGTATAATTAAGGCAAAAAGCACCGCCAAAACAATCTGAAATTCAATTCGCTCCCTCGGAAAATCAAAATATTGAATCACACCATAACCCAGCAATCCGCAGGAAGCCCCGAGCAAATCCAGTACGGCGGAGTCGGGGTTCAAAGGCGTTTTTGACTCCTGTGTTTTTTGATAAATCCCCCTTGCTGCCCATAAAAACGCCATAACGAACAAGCTGCAAAACAAAATTGCACCTAAAATGCCCATTTCGGCCCTGATTTCAAGGTAGTCGTTGTGCGCCCGGGTGAACACGATATTGGACTCGGTCAGGCGGTAACCGCCTTCAATGCTTTTTGAGGGCAGCCAGAATTTCCAGGATCCATTTCCGACCCCTAACCAATAGTGGTCTGCGTTGAGCAAATCGGTTTTGTACCAGACAAACCGGCGCTCGTTTGCAGAGGTGCTTTCCAGATAGTTAAAGGGGTTGAGGCGTTCAGCCATTGCTTCGGGCACTATTTTCATAACCAGCAGGACCGCGAAGAGTCCGGCCAAGAGCAATCCCGCAGGAATAATTCGGCGTACAAATACCGTTCTGAAACGGGTATCCAGCAACGCTCGAAGCAAACCATACGCAGCTCCACCAACGACGGTTGCCAGCAGGGCGGTGCGCACTTGAAGCAGTACCATTAGTGCCAGCAAGAGCGCGAAAATACCACTACAAATAATTGATTTATAAGCAATTGTACTCGATGAGACGACAAATATTAAATTCAACACCATCAGTAAAAACAGGAATTCTGCGGCAAGGCTTTTATTCCCAAATACCCCGGAAGTGTAGTCGTACAAAGTGTTATTGTCAAGCCCCTCCCGGGCGATGGCCATCCCGATTTGGACAAGCAGAATCAGGCAAGTAACCCCCGTTAGCCACAGGGTGATTTGGCCCATTGTTTTTCGGACCTCCAATTCGTTGTGCAAAAGCGCCTGGCGGAAAAACCAATACACCCCAAAAAGCAGCAGGGTTTTTTGGGCGTAAAAAATGCCTTCAGACCAGCTGTGCGCCCAAGTGATAGACAACAAATTTACCCCATACCAGCCCAGTAAAAGCAAATCGAAAAAGTGCCAACGTTGGTCAGCTTGTTTGCGCAAATCGCGCCAAACCAGGATGCCCGCAACCAACAAAGCTGCCGAGAGGAAAAAAAATCTGGGTGCGAGGTATCGGTCGAGGCAGGAAGGCCAGAAAAACAGGCATCCCCCAAAAATCATTAACCAGAGCGATACAGACCACAATTTTGTGCCTTTTTGGGGCAATACGAGCTGGACATTTTGTGAATGCGGCATAGAAAATATCAGTTTTCTGCCCGCAATAATCGGTAGAATGTGTGACACGGCTACATTTGCCCGCGAAAACGACGGTACACACCATGCTCATTTTTAAAAAAGTAGCTGATTTGCGTCAATGGCTGGAGTGCCAGACGCATCCAATCGGCTTTGCTCCAACCATGGGAGCGCTCCATGAGGGGCACCTCGAACTAATTCGTATGTCCAAACGCGAGGGATGCCTCACGGTGGCCAGCATATTTGTCAATCCAACCCAGTTCAACGATCTCAAAGACCTCGAAAAATATCCTCGAACCGCAGAAAAGGACGCGGTGATGTTGATATCGGCCGATTGTGATGCGCTTTTTATCCCCCCTGTGGAGGAAGTGTACCCGGCTGGACAGCAACTGACCATTGATCTTGATTTTAAACAACTGGACAAAGTGATGGAGGGCGAGTTTCGTCCCGGGCATTTCAAAGGCATGGCCACGGTGGTGAATCGCCTGCTCGACATTGTGCGGCCTCAAAAACTGTACATGGGGCAAAAAGATTTCCAGCAACTCAGCATTGTGCGCGACATGATTCGCCAACTGGAACTGCCGGTTGAGCTCGTCATGTGCCCCACCGTGCGCGAGCAGGATGGCTTGGCCATGAGCAGTCGAAATGTTCGTTTAACCCCCGAAATGCGCGCGGCGGCTCCAGCCATTTACCAAACCTTGAGTTGGGCCAAAACTGCCCTGGAGCAAGATCAAGCGGTACACGCGATCCAGGCCGAAGCGATGTCGAGACTTGCACAAGTTGGTCTCCGACCCGAATATTTTGAAATGGTGGACGGCATTACCCTCGAACCCCTTCGGCTCAAACAATCGGTAGAGATAGGTAGTCCAATCGTGATTTGTACCGCCGTATTTGCGGGGGATGTGCGTTTGATTGACAACGTTGTGCTGCATTTTTGAGTTTTTGCCCCTTGTTTGTTTGTGCAAAACCATAGATTCGCACCTTAAATTTTGTCCAATGAAAAAACAATTCAAAACGCCGCTTTTTGGCACCATCCGCAAGGCGTTTCAAATGGCAATTGCTGCCGAACGCCGTAAAACCAGCGCCGCTGAAATCGTGCAGCGCAGTGAAGCGTATCGCCTTTCACGTCGTAAATTCTTGGAAAACGCGGGCAAAACGGCTCTGGTCGGGAGCCTGCTGCCACAACTGATGTTGCCACGCTTCAGTCGCGCCATTGCGCCGCGCATTGCCATCGTTGGGGGAGGCATTGCCGGGCTGACGGCTTTGCACACCTTGAAAAAAGGCGGGCTGGACGCAACCGTTTACGAATCTTCCAACCGCACGGGCGGGCGGATTTTTAGTGTTCCTGAAGCAATGGGTCCGGGAACCTGGACGGAGTTTGGTGGAGAATTTATTGATACCAACCACGCCGATATGTGGCGTTTGGTGGATGAATTTGGCCTCGAACGCATGGATTATGCACAGGCATCCGAAGCAAAACTGACCAAAGAGGCCTTCTTTTTTAATGGTCAACATTACACTTTGGCGCAGGTAGTGGAGGAATTCCGGGGTTTTGCGCCCCGAATGCAGGCCGATATTGATAAGCTGGACGATGAAATTTCCTACAAAGCGAAAAACCGTTTTGTAAAAAGATTTGATAAAATTTCTTTATCGCAATACCTGGAGCAGATAGGGGCTTCTGGTTGGGTCAAAAAACTCATAGAAGTGGCCTACGAATCTGAGTACGGCCTTTCGCCTCAAGTGCAGTCGAGCCTCAACCTGCTGCTGCTCATTTCCACCGAAACGCCCAACGGTCAATGGGAAATTTTTGGCGAAAGTGATGAGCGGTACAAGCTGCGCAACGGAAATCAGAGTATTACCCATGCGCTGACAGAACGACACAGCAGCCATCTTGAAAAGGGGCTTGGGCTGGAGGCGATTCGGAAAAAAGGATCTGCGTATGCCCTCTATTTTCAAGGGAGGCAGGAGCCGGTGGTGGCTGATTTTGTCATTTTGGCCATTCCTTTTACGGTATTGCGGAATTTGGAGGTGAAATTGGACATGCCCAAGGTCAAGCGAAAGTGTATTCAAGAATTGGGCTATGGCAGCAATGCAAAACTGATGATTGGCATGAAGCAACATTTTTGGCGTGATCAGGGCTATACGGGACTGATGTACTCCGACAATGGAATTCCGAATGGCTGGGACAATGCCCAACTTCAAACGCCTGATAATCAGTCTGCCGGGCTTTCCATCTTATTCGGTGGACAGGATGGCAAAAACATTGGCTTTGGCAGTCAGGAACAGCAAAAAGACAAGTATTTAAAACTTTGGGAACAGGTTTTCCCCGGTGCGACGGCAGCCTTCAACGGGAAAACAGCTCGAATGGACTGGCCAACGTATCCCCACGCGCTGGGATCCTACGTTTGTCCGACGGTTGGTCAATACACGAGGATTGTTGGCGCGGAACAAATTCCATTGGGCAACGTTTTTTTCGCTGGGGAGCATTGCGGGGGTGATTTTTCGGGTTTTATGAACGGTGCGGCGCAAAGTGGCAGAGAAGCTGCAGAGGCGGTGTTGTTGAAGGCAAAATAACTTCAAAACCGTATGTTTTTTGGCGAAGGCGGCCTCTTTCGGGGTATTTCCAAATAATCGTTGGAAAAATTTTATTCTAGGTTTGTTTTTATGCAAAGTGTAGCGCTATCTTTGCAGCCGTTTTTGAAAAAAGCCCTTTTTTAGGAGCGATGATCTCGTAGCTCAGTCGGTAGAGCACTTGACTTTTAATCAAGGAGTCATGGGTTCGAATCCCATCGAGATCACATTGATTTTCAGCGAGTTATGCGGTTTGTCCCGTGTAACTCGCTTTTGTTTTGCATACGTTTTGCATACAAATGCCCTCCAAATATTGTTTTTATGGCAACAAAAAAGCGGCCCAGACTTTCGCCCAGGCCGCAATCAATTAAAACAACAACAAACCAAACTACTTTTTGAACGTCAATATTTGCGCGTCCAACTCTTCCAGACGCTTTTGCAGCTCTTTTTCGCGCGCGTCCTTCCAGGCTTCATAAGAAGCAGACGCTTGGTCTTTTGGTGCTTCCGGTTCAGTCCTGCGAATATGGCCAGGCACTTTGATTGATCCCCGACCGGATAGCTTTCCTGGTATCGCTTTTTCAAGTTCCGAGGTCGTGGTTTTGTACTCTAAATTATCTTGCATAGTGTCGAAATTTTAACGGTGAATGTTTTGCCGCCTCGCCATGCGCAAAGAATCGGCATTTATTGTGGCCTCCATTTTTTCCAGCGTGGCATCAATGTGCGCATCCGTCGCCCGTTGGGATCGCATCTTCAAAAGTTGCATTTCCGCATCCCATTTCATAATTGATTCCATGCGGGCAAAATCCGCATCTGTCAACGTTGTTTTTTGTGTCCAGGCTTTAGCAGGTAAGGCAGCCAAACGGTCGGCATCTCTCGCCATAATCAGTTCCCGGTGTTTGTAGATGCGTTCCCATTCATCGTCGGGCTGGTTAACCTTCGCCCATTCGTCATAAGATGCGCGCGCAGAAGAACCAAGGCTTTCAGCGTAGGCAGACGTTTGGGGGGACGCTGGAAAAACAACTGCACTTACGTCTTGAATTCGCTTTAGTTTTTCAATAGTCCTGGTCGGCCTTTTGTCGGGTAGTTGTTCCCATGAATCTTCGCCCAGGATAAAAGAAAATGAGCTTTGGAAAACATCACCCCTGGTTAGTAGTTCGTGAATGTCATTTCCTGCGGTCGTATTTGGCAATTTTGCCTCGTACCATAAGCCGTATTGGTCAACCCCAACTTTGAGCGTTTTTGAGACTGTACGACCGAGAACGAAATTTAAGTCGTGGTTGAAAAGTGCAACAACGTCTTCAAGATCGCAGCCGTCCAGCGCGTTAGGGCTTATCCTCTCATCAAACCATCCGAAGGGATAGACCTTTGAAAATAACAGGGCGTAACCTCTCAAAAAACCTCTTTTCGTTTGCGTGAAAATCGGCGGGCCATCTGCCTGTGGTGGTGTTAATCTGTATTCTACTTCCATGGGTTTTGTGTGGATTTTGTAAGGCCATCAATTACCAAAAAAGCCGCGTCGCTGGTTTTGGCTTTTGTGGCCTGAATGATTTTTCCATCTGCGAAAGAAACAACGTGAAAAAGTCCCGTCCAATCCTTGATGACCATGTGATTTAGGCCGGAGCTTGCATCTGAAAATGTTGTTCCCTCTGTGAAAAATTTGAAGGTCGAAAGGTCTTTTATACCTGAGATGCGAAGGTCTTTCGCTTCGCCCGTCACGGTGTAATTAGGTACGCCGCTTGCGTCAATCGTAGCCGTCCATGTTTGCGTCATTGCGATCGGGTCAATGTCGGCTACTTTGGTTTTTAGGCTGCCCGCTCCGAGTGGTTTGCCCGCTTTTGTTAGCAGGATTTTTGCCCCAAGTGCGCCCAAAATTTCGGACGGTTCGCGCTGCCCGACACTATCAAGACGGCAGACGCTTTGCAATGTGGTCACGTCGAGCCCCCATCCGATACATGGAATATTGTCGGCTCCTTCCAAAATGGGCCAATTAAAGTGGCAAACTATCCCGAAAAACTGTTTGCTGTTAACCTCAAAAATTGCCCTGTGCGCCCACATTAGCGGGCGGGCTGTCGGTTTGCCCATGCCGCGTGGTATCGGCATTGTAACCTTGATTAAATCAGGGTAGCCGCTGCCTAACGCGGTGTAAAAGTCGAGGTGCAAAAGGTCGCCTTTTACCTCGAACGTGTAAACCTCTTTGTTTGCTTCAAAATTGAATTTATCAATTTTTGGCTGTCTGTCAATTTTCTGTGTCATAGCTTTTTTTGTGTTATTTGCCTGATAGGCGGTGAAAAATTAGTTTGAGGATAGAAACTCTGCGAACGGGTCAGGCTTTGGTGGTGGGTCGCTTTTTAGCCCCATTCGAGAACGAGAGATCGCAGAAATCCCAAGCTTGTCGGCCATTGCAGACGCTAGTTTGAAGGCCTCCGTAGCCGCTTTCCGGTGCGGCGAAGTGCAGGCGATACCGTTGGGCATTGTGATAATTACGCCACCGTCCTCCGCTTTTGCGGATTGGGCAATATAGATGCTAAGTTCGTTGGCATAGGTCGCCAGGAGACGGACGTCTGACTGTTTCAGGATACCCAATTCAATTAGCGCGACGGCTTCCTGAACAAAGATTTTATGCGCCTCGTCGTTTAAAGGAAACGGTTCTTTAGGCAGCGTCGTAAGCGGTTCGCCTAAATGCTTTTTGTCCCCGGCGCGATATGTCCCGGCGGCCTTTTTTTCAAATTCGCTCTTTTTGTGACTCATTTCAATAGCTTTTTTTAGTGTTAAAAATGCTTGCTTTTTTGGGTCGGGCTTGTTGGGGGGTACACCCTATTTTAAAAACCCTCCGTATCTCTCTACCGTGGGCTAAGCGACGTAGAGGGGGGGATAGACGATAATTGACCTCCCCCTGCCTATCTGCTTGGTTATCAGCGTGTTACGTTTACCCGATGCAAGCAAGTGAACGCATGATACTTGCGGCGCATCCACAAGCGGTGGTAGAAGTGTTTGCGCCAATGTGATTGGAAGTACTTATTCATAGCTTATTAGTTTGATTGTGATGCGTATGGATTCGGACCAATGCCCGCTTTGTAATCTGTCCAATCTGCAAGTCGTTGGGCATTTGCTTTCTGCCTTGGCCTGTCCTGTTCGTCCTGTGCCGTGTATGCTTGCACCCGGCCCGCCGTCCATCCATGCGCTGCCATGATAGCGGCGGCGGCTTCCAAGCGTGACGGCTGTGGCGGTGTAGGTTCGTCCCATGTCGCTGGGTAGCCGCGTTCGTCCTCTGTGACATCGGGCGGTGTAGGGCTTTCTGGTACGTCCTGCGCGGCCTTAAATTCTGCCAGGTCAAACCGCGGAAGATAATCCGCTAAATCGAAACCGTTGGCGCGTTCGTCATCAGTAGCCGCCGATTCTATCAGATTGGAAACGGTTACTAAATACCCGGCCTTATTTAGTTCGGCGGCCTTGTCGCTCCAAAGTTGAAACGCTGTTTTTCCGTTCGCGTCAGGTAGTCCAGCGTCAGGCCACAAAGTCACATTCCTACCTTTGAGGGCTGCGAACTTGTCAGGCTTCAAACCGTCTTTGCCGCCCGATGCAAGCCAAATACTTTCGGGCAAATATGCGCTTGCAAGGATTGCGGTTTTTTCAGATTCAACAATACAGACGGGTGCAGTTGGTCGCTTTGTAAGTAAGTGTTCACCGAACAGGCATTGAGATAAAACAAAGTCTTTGAGTTTTAGAGATGTGTGCGCCCATGTTGTTCTTTCCCGCCCGTTGGGTAATTTTGAGCGGTCACGCCTTCCTGTGGATACATGGTAAACCATGACCTTACCCGACCTTACACGGCCTTCAAAATCAATTTGCCAGAATACATTTGCCCCTGTCCACTTTTCCGCTGTGCCGACAAAATAAGCCCCGATTAACTCGCTTGCAATGGCAGCTCCAAACCGACTATTTAGGAATTTTGCGAAGTTGTTTCGCTCATATAGTTTCAGGCTTGCCACCATGTCTTTCTTTGGAATGTAGGACGGCGGCGGTGTCGGTGGTGGAGCGGGTCTAGGCGGTGGTGTGAAGTCTTTTTTGGGCTTGCTGCCTGTGCTGTCAATCTGGATTTTGTAAAGCTGTGCCAGGTATTCCAAGGCTTCAGGGTAGGTCTTGCTCAAATGCTTCATTACAAACCAAACCGCGTCGCCACTTGCACCGCATCCAAAACACTTGCACATATTTTTAGCGGGCGATACATTGAAAGACGGTGTCTTTTCATCGTGGAACGGACAAAGACCTACATACCCACTACCCGACCTTTTCAGGGTCACGGCATCGCTCACCACATCGTAAATTTTGGCGGCGGCTTTGATCGTTTGCTCTGTGGCTTGTGGTATCATTGTAAAAATAAACTGTTTTCAGCGTTTCACTTTTTTCACTTTTTTCACTTTTTCAGTCGGGCTACATTTCCGACATTGATACGGTCAACGATTACCCCATCATTTTTTAGCCTCTGGATAAACTTTGATTTTCCTACGGGATGATAGCCGTCATCCATGCAAAAAGACTTGTACTCTTTGTAAATGTCAACCATCAAAACATAGGCATCAACGGAGGGCGCATACCCGACTTCCTGAATAAACATTTTCACGCTGTCGCTGGATACCCGATAAGATTCCACTTGCTTTTTCACGGCCTCGCTGTCGGTGAACCTCTGACTTGTCAAAATCCTTTTTAGCCCAAGCATCACCCAGTTGAAAACCCCGGCCAACTCTGATTGAATAATTTTTTGCGCCAGCTGCTTGTCTTGCTTTTCCTCTGAAATCGTTACGCCGAACGGGATAATTATAAACCGACGGAAATAGGCGTGGCTGTGTTCAACGTCCCTTGGCAGATCATTACAGTTGAAAATAAGTTTGGCGGGATTGGTGAGCATAAAAGGCTTCCCGTATGGAAGACGGCATTCGACGGGTTCACCGCTCACCAACTGTTTAAAATATGATGTTTCAATTTTTCCGTTGATCTCACTTGCATAGTTGACCAACTTATTTGCCAATGATGCACGGGAATAACCGTCCTCATTTGTCAATGATGCAAGGCTGTAGCTGCTCACATTGGTTTCTCCAAGCAAGGCTGTGGCAATGGCAAAGAATACGCTTTTGCCGTTGGCCCCTGTGCCGTAAAGCAAAAGGGCTTTCTCCAATCTCAAATACTCATGAGGGATGAAAACGTAGGCCAGAAATTCGGCCAGCACGTCTTGGCAAGACTTGTCAGGTAAAACCGTGTCCAGGAACGCTTGAAACTTTGGCGCGGTGGCTTTGGGTTCGTGTTGGAAGGGAAGCTGATACCTTAAAAAATCTTCGCGGCGCGGCGGTCTTAGATGTTGCTTTTTTGGGCTAATTTCAAAAGTACCGTTCAATAGATTCACAAAAACAGTATCGGCAAGCGGCTCTGGATTGGGCAGATTGGCGACGGCAAGGAATTGCTTGTATAGTTTTTCCCTGAACTGATAAAAACGAGCGTCATGTTTGTCAATGCCCATCTTTT
>CAZKBH010000055.1:17109-19369 GCA_964550795.1 uncultured Saprospiraceae bacterium | reverse complement strand
GCTTCGCCCAAAAATGCCTGAATAACCGCGTCATCTAACTGCTTCCAAAACGCACCGTTGTAAAGATAAACAAAGCCGTTTTGTAAGCAAATCCCCCAATTTTTTACTTTGGAAATCTCCAAGACTTGTTCAATAATGTGAACGATTTGATGCTTTTGAGTGATCTTTTCATCTTCTCCAATGTCTGCCAATTCTCGAAAATCTACAACATCAATGCACTTTATCAGTTCCTTCAAAATGCGCTCATGCGGGATCGGCTCAAATGTTTTATTGAGGTCGGCCAGGTGTTCAATTATTTTTTCCGACGTAACGCCACCACCATCGGCCAATACTTCCAGGTCGAATGTAGGAGCGATTGCACCGCTTGCGTTTGTCAAATTATCGTTACTTTTGTCCATTGTTTTAAGATTTTTTGCCCTTGCGCCCCTTGTCCCGGCGTTCGGGCTTTTTTGTTGTTAGGCTACCCGCCGACGGCTGCCTGCGTTTGCCAAAAATTGATTCACCTCTTTTTCTGTGTCGCTTTTCGTGTGTGCTGGGCGTTCCAAAAGCCAAGCGTCGAGTTTTTCACGGTCGAAATAGAGTTTCTTCCCTCGCTTGCCATGTGGAATTTCCCCGGCGGATGTCAATTTGTAGAGCGTGGATTTTGAAATACCCGTAAAAGTCACGGCATCGCTCAAAGTCATTGCACGGCCATGCACGGGCGTGGCTTGGCTCTGTGGAGCATAATGTTTGAAGGCAAGTCGGATGCGCTCATCGAGCATGGCCGACAATTCTTCCGGCGTGGTTACGATAATTTTTTCCATGCCACAAATGTCAGGGCATAGGAAAAGTAGCAACCCGCTTTTTCCGCATATTCCGTGAAATTTCCGCCTACTTTCCGCCTAAAATTCGGGAAACGGTTGTGAAGTAATGCCCCTTCCGTTGTCCGGCGTGGTCGTAAATCGCTGACTTTCCAATACTTACACCAAACTGCTCTGCAATGGCTTCGCATTGTGGCCGACAAGTATCTGCAATGGCTTCCTTTGTGGCGCGTATGTGAGTAAGGTCAAACTTATGGTCGCTAACCGCATCCCAAAACTGAATAATTGCAGGAACGATCTTTGTTTCACCTAACGCCGTCCGGCTTTTCCCGTCAATGATTCCTGCGCCCATTGCGGCATCTAATGCCCTTCGCGCTTTGGTCTCATCTTGGAATAAGTTAAGGAAGTCAGGAAGTAGAACCACCTCTGTATCTTCCGTATCTGCCCGCTTTTCAAATTCGCGCTCAATAGCCATCTTCAATTCTCTAAAATCGTTAGTCGTTCCCGGATTAAAAGCCTCTGGGATTGTGAGCGAGATTAAACCGATTGGAGACAAAAAGCCATCGATCGCACCCCAAATTTCTCTAAGGGCATCACCCTCTAAGTTGGTCAAAAACTTAGGGCTTGCTTGGTGGCTTATGACTATTGAGCGCAAATGTTGAACGGTCATATCAGATAAATTTTAGGTGGCTGTTTTCTTTTTGAACTTCGCTTTGGAAGGGTCAAACCTAGTGCCGACACGGTGTTCATTTTCGGAAAGTTTGCAGTCGGTCGAGCAAAATTTCTGCCATGTGGTCTTTGGCTTGTAAAGTTTGGAACACCATGCGCACGGCTTCATACTGCTGTCAATTACGACCGTGTTACTCATTGCGTCGTTACTCATTGCGTCATCGCGCGCGGGCGCGTTTCGCGTAAGCGTAGCCAATGGGCCTTGCCTCGTTCTGGATCGCAGCACCGTTGGCTGTGCCGACCTGGTGGCCGTTACTGCTAAAAGGTTGCGCTATGGTTGCGCCAACGGTTGCGGATTGGCCAACGGTTGCGGCCTCGCTACTTTCGGCGGCCTCTGCTTCCGTTTCGGCAAAGTGCCTAAAAAGAAAGTAGAAAATGAAAATGGTGCATAGCAGGAAAATCAATTCTGCAACAATGGCGGCCCCTATCGAATAGGTTTGCATCTTGTCAACCTTCGCCGCCCGATCTGCCAGGGCTTCGGCGTGGAGCGCATCACCCCGGCCCAATGCCGCCCCGGTGGCAGCGTCCCGGCGTTCTACCAGCGCGGCCCGTTCTTTTTGCAGTTTGGGCAAAGTGCGGTTTTGGGCTATCCAATCTTTTTCGCCTTTCAGGTCGCTTTGGATGCGGTCAATATCTTTTTGCACCCGGCCAATATCGGCGGTGAGCGCGGCGGCGGTGGATGCGTCAACTTCGCGGTCGGGCATAGGGTACACCACACCCGGCAATTCCTT
>CAZKBH010000055.1:16275-17099 GCA_964550795.1 uncultured Saprospiraceae bacterium | reverse complement strand
CCCAATGGAAACCAAAAGCGTGAGCAGGGCAACAAACCCAATGAAACCAAACTGTTTGTATTTGAGTAGGTGCTTGCTCGAAATTGCCAGCGTGGCACGTTTGGCTTTTTCAACTCCGAACGCAAACAGCACTCCAAGCGGAATAGCAATGTAAATGCCCCATGCCGTCGGTACAATGTGCGTCAGGGCGAACACTCCAAGCGCGGCGGTCGTTGCGAACGTTACGACCTGGGCCAACGATTGCCCCCACTGCGCGATTTTATACACGCCGTGGTACTCCTCGCTAAATGGCTTGTCTTTGAAAATTTCGCCCGACCTCGCCCCAATATCCTGAGCGTTGCCGTCTGCGTTCTTTTTTGTGAGATTTTCAGAAAAAGTCCTGAATTTTGCCTCGAAAGGATTCATTTTTTAAGTGTTTTAAATTGTGAACTTTTGCCCGCTCTGTCCCTCGAAAGTTGGAGCGGGTTTTTTTGTGTCTTGTTTCAGTTGGAAGGGTAGGGTCGTGGTGGTGGTCGTGGCATGGTGAAAAAAGTGAAAAAAGTGAAACGCTAAAAACAGTTTATTTTTTGTCGGTATCAGATTCGCCAATGAACCGCAGCGCATTCCCGGCCATGCGGTCTTGCACTTCCTTTCCAAACTTGTCCAGGTAGGTGTCAGTAGTTGACCTGTTTTCGTGTCCGAGCGCGTCGCCTATGGTGTCGCCCGATTCACCCGCCAACCTTTGCGCGGCTGCGTAAGAATCGCGGCCTGTGTAGTTGTGTATGGTTGTTTTTTCAATGCCCAGGCTTTCGGCAATTCGCTCCATGTACTTGCTCACCATCTTT
>CAZKBH010000055.1:3938-16265 GCA_964550795.1 uncultured Saprospiraceae bacterium | reverse complement strand
TTGGCCTTGTATTTCTGCGCGGCATCCATCGAGCGTTCAAAGATTGGGAAAACATAGGTGTCCGGGCTTGCTTGGAAATTGCCCCATTTTTCAATGATTGCCCGCATCGCACCTGAAAGGCTCACCTCAATAGGTTTTGGCTCATTGGCCGTCTTGCTTGTTTTGGAACGATAAAAGGTAATCCGTTCGCCGTGAAAATCAATGTCCTTATACCTTAAAGAGCATACGTCCATCATATTTGCCCCATTGAGCAAAAAGGCAAAAACCCACAAATCACGGGCGTAAGATTCAGAACCGTTTTTTGGTTGATAGTTGTAAATGGCCGCAATGTCTGATTGCTTCAATGGTTCGGCCTTGTTGCCTTTTTTGGGGATTTTGTAGCGGCGTTTACCTTTGCCGAAAGGGTAGGCTTCGCGTGGAAAGTGCCCTGCCTCAATCGCCTCGTTTACGATTGCGCGAAGGTTGCGCAAATATATCCCGGTAGTGGCAAGGCTATGGCCGCTCATATCCATGTGCAGACGGTAGGCTTCCAACATCTTTGGAGTAACATCCGCAAACCTTAACCCTTTCTTGAAATTTTCGAGTGAAGTCCATGTGTGGCGGTAAAGTTCGGCTGAACTTATGCGGCCTTGCTGGGTGAAGTTGCTGACCTTAGATTCAAAGGCCTCTGCCAGATCACCGCTTTTTTTTGTGGGCTGTACGCCGAACATTGCCGCCTCAAAAGCATGGAAGGTGAACATGGGCAAACTATCGGCGGCATTTTTTGCCTTGCGGTCAATCCCGTCTAAATAATCCCGTATGGCTTTAAAATCGCCCCTCGGCTTGTCACCGTACACACGGGCGAAGTCTTCGCTCGAAAGGTCGAGCGGGTCTAATTTGCCAAGCGCATAAATAGGAAAATACTTTTGCTCACGTTGGAAGGTAACGCGGATTTTAACAGGGTAGAGGCCTGTTAATTTGGCGCGGCGGGTGTCGAGGATGATCTTAATGGTAATTCTTTGAGCCATTCTTTCGCTTATTGTATGCCCAAAGGTATGTTCGTTTGCATACAGTTTGCATACACTTGCGGCAAATATTTTTCAGCGAAAGGAAAAGAAGGGATAAGAAAATAAGGCTTAGTGGCTCAAAATCAATGATTTAAGGCACGAAAAGAAAACATAAAAAATCTATCGGAAAAGGTGTTCACTTGACTTTTAATCAAGGAGTCATGGGTTCGAATCCCATCGAGATCACAGCAAAGCTCTGGCATAACGCCGGGGCTTTTTTTATTCCCTTACCCCATCCTTCATCATCCCAATAAAAGCTTCCTTCCGCCTTCGTGCAAGCGGGATGATGGATTTGTCTGTCATCATCAGGCTATCCCCCTCGTCTTTGGAGAGTCTTCGAACAAACTTGGTATTGACCAGGTGAGACTGGTGCGCCCGAAAAAAAGGCGGTGCGGGCAACATTTCTTCGAATCCAGACAGGGATTGCGCCGCGAGGTGTCGCTCGCCATTTTCCAAAAATACAAAACAGTAATTCCCCTGGGCTTCGATGCGGGTGATTTCTTCTGTGCCGATAAAAAGTAGCCCATCACCGGTGTTCAGCGTGATCCGATCGAAATGTTGGGTACGGGCATTGTGCCGGAGCTGCTCAATTTGCCGCTGATACACCAAGGATTCGCCAGGGACGGATGCTTTTCGAACCGCGGCGATAAGTTCTTCAGGATCAACAGGTTTTAGCAAATAATCCAAGACGCTATACCGGAAAGCTCGAAGCGCAAACGAATCGTGTGCGGTAGTAAAAATGACCTTAAAGTTCGGTTTGGGAAAGTGGTCGAGCAAGTCGAATCCCGTGCCGTCGCCTAAGTCTACGTCCAGTAAAATCAGATCGGGCGAAAGCGCGGGCAATAATGCGCAGGCTTCAGCAAGCGAAGTCGCTTCCCCAATAATGTGAGCTTCAGGACAAGCTGCTGTGAGGAAGATCCGAAGCGTTTCTCGGCAAGGCGCTTCGTCGTCAATAAGCAAGATACGGATCGGGGCGGACATAGGGCGGAGGGTTGTATACAAATGCGGCTCAAAAATAACCCACCCCTGCCGAATTTCATTTTTTTCTTACCGCGTATCCTTGGAGGGATACCGATGGTCATAAGTTGGAGGAAGGAGATTGTACGTGAAAGTAGTTTTGGGGATTGATGGTTCAGTTCATAACCACTCCCTATTATGCAAAATACTTTCTCTCCACATATCCTCTGGTTGTTCTTGGCTATGTTTCCTGCTTTGGTATTTGCACAACCCATGGCGCCACACGCTCAAAAGGGCGTTTCTCAGGAGGTATTGTTGCAATCAAAAACACTCAATTGTGGCGACCTTGTTTTCTCCTTGCAGGTCATCAACAATGGCTCTGGTTGCTGTTATCGGCTGAAGGCCGACAATTCAACCCCTGATAATTGTTTCATCAATGTTGCGCTTAACCTGGATATGGGTGCGTTTGCCAATTTTGCTGCCCTGCCTGGATGGCAATACAACACTGGCGGACCGGCGGAGTACACCATACGGCCATTCATTGGATTTATCCCGCCCGGGTCAAGTTCGCTTGCTGAATTTTGCATAGACGGCACCACTTCTGCTACCCTTACCCTGTTGTGGGATGATTTGTGTGTTTTGGAAGGATGTGCGGCTACTTTTGATGTGAATGGCTGTTTAGATCCGGGGGACGCCAGTATTACGGGGGTGAAATACCGGGAATGCGGAAGTTTAACTTATACGAATCAGCCCGTCCTCTCGGATTGGACTATCCAATTGCTTGATGCAGATAGCAATGTAATTGCCGAGCAAGTGACGGATGTTGACGGAGCCTATGCTTTTTATGACCTAAAAGCGGGCTCCTATGTAATAAAAGAAACTCAGCAATCTGGTTGGACACCAAAGGTGCCTGCCAGCGGTCAATCAACCGTAGTGCTTGACCCTTCTGAGAATGAGGTTCGGAATTTTGGGAATTGCCCGGGGTGTTCTTGTGATTCGATATATATGGATGTGGTACAGGTACCGGGAGTGTCGGATACTTGTGATTTTGGTCTGAATATGAGTAATAGTGGAGCATATTGTTTCAGTGAGCTTAACCTGAGTCTTGCAACCGGGAGTTTTGTGGAGATAGATGGCAATGGCCTTAATGTTACTATTGTTGATTCTCAGCATGTTACTCTAAGTGGTGCACTCCTGATAGCTGGCGGCCAAGTTCCATACGTGAAAATTAGAACTGCCGGGGCTTCGGCCTATGAAATCACGGTGAGCACTTTTTACAATATAGGTTCTGGTAACGTGAGTTGTTCCCGTGCCTTTTCTTTTGTTTGTCCGCCCCCCATGTCACCTCCGCCTTGCTGTCCTGCAGGCAGCCAATTTGGGCCGGAATTGACGAAAAACGGAGATTTTGAATTGGGTAATCAGGACTTTACAAACGACTACACTTATTTCAATCCAGGCAGCCCTACGACAATCGGCGCTTATTCCGTTTTAAATCAAACTCAGGTGTTTGCCGCCAACAGCCAATGGGCTTGTCTTGACCACACCAGTTTTGGTTCCGCTGGGCAAATGCTCATCGTGGATGGCTACGGAGGTCCCATTGCGTGGCAACAAACGGTGACCGTAACGGCAGGCACGAATTATTCGTTTTATGCCTGGTTCAACAATTTGGTCATTCCCACAAAAAACCATGATGACCCACAAATGGCACTTTTTGTTGGCAACACACAAATAGCCGGGCCACTCAACCTGCCTGAAAGTCCTGATCAATGGGTTCGAATCTGCGGAACCTGGACTGCAATGGCCTCCGGTACGGTGGTGCTTTCAATCAGGATGCTGGCTACTACTGATATTGGCAATGACGTGGCGATAGATGATATCAGTTTCCGGGCATGCATCCCGCCTCCACCTTGTCAGACCAGCATCCAATTTACCCAAAACCCCGATTGCACCGTCACTGTTTGTGCCGTCACGACCGGCCCGCAACCGGTGAGCTACCAGTGGTGCGATGGGCGTACGGATGCTTGCTTTACCGCGGCACAATTGCCCTGCGTATCCAGCAGTTATTGTGTAACGGCTACCTGTGCAGATGGTACCACTTCCACCGCTAATGGCACATTCACGGGAACGGATATTACGCCTCCTGTAGCAGTATGCAAACCGGGTGAGGGGGTTGACCTTGGCTCGGCATGTAATTACCAGGTCAATCCTTCCTTTGTGGATGGAGGTTCTACCGACAACTGCGGCATATTTTCCATGACGGTGAGCCCGAGTACGCTGGCAGCTTGTACCAATACCCTAGTAACGCTTACAGTGACGGATCACTGCGGGAACACGAGTACTTGTACGATGGGGATACAGACCATTGAATCCGACCCACCCATTATGAATTGCCCCGCAAATACGTCAGTCATTGGGACATACGATCCAAATGGGCTTTGCACAGCGATCTTTAGCCCCACAACACCAGTGGCAATCGATAATTGCGACCCGTCAGTAACTGTCACGAATAATGCTCCGGCGGTGTTGCAACAAGGCCCAAACACCATTACCTGGACGGCTACGGACGATTGTGGCAATCAAACGGTTTGTACTCAAATTGTTACGGTGGAATGTGACGAATGTTGTAAAGATGAACAGGCTTTCCAATTATACGCCAGACCCAGCACAGGCGCACCCAGCATTGCCCTGTCTTGCGGTGGAACCTACGATTTTGGTTGCCCGGATCCAGGCCAAAGCATCCCTATCACGGGCAAGTTTGAATGTGTGGGAAACAATTGCCCGCAAAGCGCACAGATAAACTGGAGCCTTCAAGGTCCAGGTGGTGCAATCACGAATGGCACAGTTCAGGCCGGGCCATATTTCTACCTGACTGTTTCACCGCTCAGTTATGCGTCAGCGGGGACTTACACCCTTACGCTACAAGGAAATTGTGGCGGCACGGATTGTACACCTTGTGTTATCAAATTCAATGTAAGCTGTACCGATCCTTGCCCCTGCGATGTGCCCCAGTTCCAGATGGAAGTGGAGAAAGGTTTTGCCACGGCGCTGTGGAACAACTCCTGCAATGCTTGTTTTTCGCCCATCGCGCTAAATGATTGCGAAAAGGTGGAATGGAAAGTAAATAACACATCCGTCGGGATGACTAATGGTATCCAATCGTTTTGCCGCATGTTCTCCAGTCCGGGTTCTTACACGATTGATATGATCGTCAGTCGCTTTCAGGCGAATGGTAGCCCCTGTGAGACCTTTACTTTTACAAAAACGGTGCAAATTACTTGTTTGCCAGCTCCCGTCTGTGATAACGCTGTTTTTGAGAACCCTGGCTTCGAGGAAGGAGCTGTGGCAGGTGGTTTAAATTCTGGTGGCGCGTCCTCAGGCTGGCTGGCTCCCTGGGGTGACCCGCACGTAGTAATCGATGACGGAAAATGGAAAATTCGACTCACGGGCAATCTGGATACAGCAGATGTATTGAGTACCGAAACAGCCATGTGCTTTGAAAAAGGCCCTGGTATGGTTACACTTCGAGGAACTATTAATAAGGCCAGAAGCAACATCAAAAATATTGCCATCTTTTTCAATACGGGCGACAACTATGAATTCAATGAATTCAATCCTGCAAGTTGTTTCAGGATCGCAACGTTGGATCTAGCCCAATATGACTCCTCCTGGTTCGATTTAGAGATTCCGTACGATCTAAGTTCCTGGGCGGCTTTAGATTCCTGTGGAGATGCGCCGCATGGGGTTTTGGTAAAGCCCATCGTGTACGCGACCAGCTTCCTGGGCAACAATCAGGGTGGCGAAGAAACAAGGGCAGAGTTTGATCTTGACCACCTCTGCTTCAACGCTGACCTCGTCGGACTCGACGATCTACCGCGAAATAAACGACTCCGCATCTTCCCCAACCCCAACCCCGGCACTTTCACCGTCCAATTACCCGAGCCAGCCAAACCCGGCCTATCCTTCCGAATCATAAACCTGACTGGCCAATTGCTAAGAGAACAGTACACGCAAATTGGCAACACCCAACAAACCGTACAAGCGGGTGATTTACCTGCAGGATTGTACTTCCTAGAGGTACGCTCAGAAGGCAAAGTACTGGCGACAGAAAAGTTTATTAAGCAGTAGTAATCTGAACATACCCCAAAAAAACCAGCACCCCCCCTCTCTCCCCGAATTTTCGGGGCAGGGAGGGGATTTTTAATAGCTTTTTTCTGCCACGCTTTATCCTCTTTGACCTCCTATGGATCACGAAACGGTATCCTATCATGCCTGCAAGCTTCCAGCAAATTACCCTATCCGAAGCCGCCCCTCAAATCCGCCAAGCCATCCGCGCAGGGAATATTGGAGCTGCGGTCAATTTGTTTTTTCAAACAGGTGAAACAGCATCCACCGCCTTGTTTGAAAAATACTCAGAGGTTCAACAATTGTACGAACTAAATCACATCGGCATAAATGAATGGGGGAAGGTTCAAACACAAATCTGCCAGCGCATTTTAGGAACAAATGGGATATCAGAAACCGAAATACCGGAAAGACCGTCCACAGAAATTAAGACTAAAATGCTCCAGTTGCTCCAGGCAAACAAAACAGCAGAAGCCCTCGAATTTTGCGAAAGTTTTGGCGATCAATACCTGATGCTTCAAGCCCAACTATCCATTGCAGCGCATCAACGCGGAAAAGGTCTGATCGAATCTGAATACTATGAAGCGACTAAAAGCAAGATCAACGATGCTTTGTTTGAGTTGATGGAGCAAGTGCCGGATGACTCGGTTCCACCCCGTACTATTTTAGGTAAATTGCGAAGACTTTTTTAATCGGCTTCGTTTGTGTTGGCTATTCTACTTTTACCGGGCAAAGATTTCTTTCAAATGCCCGGCTCATGAGCGGTTTCTGCACGACAACCAACCTGTTAACCTTGCTTTTTTTTGCTCTTTTTGGGAGCGAAATACGCGCCCAGCACCCGGTTTGGCAGCACTTTGGTATCCAGGAAGGTCTGCCAAGCAAGGATGTTTATGCAATGATGCAAGATCGTAGAGGTTATCTATGGCTTGGAACCAAACAGGGAATTTGCCGCTACAATGGCTACCAATTCACACGCCCCGTTGACTCCAGTGCAATGGCCAATAGCGAGGCACTCTACATTGTGGAAGATGCGCGTGGGCGGATATGGTTTAATCGGCTCGATGGCCATCTTTGGATCATTGAAAACGATTCTGTGCGGGCTTGGCCGTACAATCATTTACTAAAAAACTTTTTTAAAAACCTCACCACCTATCGTTTTGCGGTGGGTAAAGATGGTACCGTTTGGTTGTCATCCTGGAACAATGGCATTTTAATCGTGCAACCCAATGGCAGCCACCGAATTGTTTCAGGTCAGGATAGAAATGCACTCCTGTTTACAGAAATAGACGGACAGTTTCTTTGCGCAAGTGAAGTTGTTCCGGATCAGTTGGATGATTTCCAGGATAGAATCAGAACTGGCCAAACAAATGAAGTATTTCATTGGGCGGAAGGGAATGAAGTCGCATTAGGCCGATTCCCCATAAATTACAATATAAAAAGCAACAGACATGGGTTCTCCATTTGGTCTTTGAGCCAGGGTCGCGTAATCAATTGTTTAGAAACATATTATCTACTCATTGGCAATCAAATCCATTGGTATGGTCAAAAGGCTGGCTCAACCAAAGCAATCATAGAAGATAAAGATGGGGCCATCCTGATGGCTATGCCTGATGGCCCGAACACTGGCCTGTTAAGATTCCGTTCGCTTGAACATTTCAAACGGAATGAGTTTGAAAACCTACTGCCCGGAAAGCCTGTGACACAGGTCGTTTGCGACGTAGAAGGAGGGTGGTGGGTGTCCACCAGTAGCGCAGGAATTTATTATTGCAAAAATCCTAAAATTGCAGTCTTCGACCAAAGTAATGGGCTTCCTTCCACGGCGGTCCATACCCTGTGTTCAGATGGTCAAAACCGCATATTTGCCGGAATGCAGCAACTGGATATTGCCGTGTTCGAGCGCAATGGAGGACCACCTCTGCTGCTTCCAAAAGCTCCCCTTGTTGAATTGCAAACCTTGCGTTTCGATACCCTGAACGGGCGGCTTTGGGCAGCCAACAATCTTTGCGTTTTTGAAAACAACCATTGGGTTGTTCCCAAACGGGAGGACCAGGCCGAAACAACAGATCAGCAAATTTCAATTAAGAAAATTTCGCCAGATATTTCCGGTAACCACTGGTGGGCAAGTTCCAGTAGAGGCATTATTTTGATTGACCCAAAGAACCTTTCGGCCAATGCCAATCCACTAAACGGGTTATCAGGAATCCGTACTTATTCCGTTAACTCAGATCCTGATAACACCCTTTGGATCACCACCTTGGAGGGTTTACGCCTGTGGCAAAATGGACAATTGACCACACCTTCTTTCAAGCACCCAGCCTTACGTTTTAAGGTACATAATGCTGAATTTTTGCCCCCAGTTGTCGGAGGAGGCCAAGTTATGGCCGTTGTCAGTAATGGGTTATTAATTCGGGATCAAAAAGGCCAATTCACCCATTTAACTACCAAAGAGGGCCTTACAGCGGATTTAATCACTGAACTTGAAATCAGCACTGAAGGGGTTATTTATGGCTGCTCTAATGCAGGATTAAACATTTTGCGCAAACAAAGCGATGGACAATGGAGCATTGAAACCTTGAGCATAAAACACGGCCTGCCCTCCAATCAGGTAAATGACGTAACCCTGCTTGGCGATGAGGTCTGGATTGCGACGGATGGCGGCCTTGTCCGGTTTCAGGGAAAATCAGCCCCTGCCCCCATGCCTGCTCCCATCCTGGAAAAATTTGTAGTCAACAACCGCAGTCTGACCTTTTTCAAAAACCTCCAACTTCCCCACGATCAAAACAACCTCTCCCTGCGTTTTTTCTCCCTGCATTTCCGCTCCAGTGGCGACATCCCATACCGCTACCGCCTGCTCGGTGCCGATACTGCTTTCGTGTACACCCATACACGCGAGGTCAATTTTGCCAATCTTGCTTATGGTCAATATCAATTCGAAGTCCAAGCCCAAAACGAGGAAGGCGAATGGAGTGAATCCTCGCGTTGGGCTTTTACAATTAACCCACCTTGGTGGGCTACCTGGTGGTTTCGCATGCTTGTAGCGGCGGCTTTAGCCGCAGCAATGTATCTACTATACCAAAATCGCCTCCAAGCTATCCGCCGCGAAGCCACCGAGCGGGAAAAGATACGCAATCTCGAAAACGCTGCCTTGCGGGCCCAAATGAATCCGCACTTCATATTCAATTGCCTGCAAGCTATCCAATCATTCATTGCCCAAAATGACCGCGATGCAGCAGCAACTTACCTGGCCCGGTTTGCAAAGTTGGTACGGCTCGCCCTGCACGGTTCCGTGGATGGGCTTCACACCCTGGCCGAAGAGATTTCAATGTTGGATAACTATCTACATCTGGAGCAACTGCGCTTCCGAGGGAAATTTGAGTTTTCGGTTCGAGCAGAGGAAGGGCTTGAGGTATCAGAAATCAATCTCCCGCCCCTATTGGTGCAGCCATTTGTAGAGAACGCACTGATTCACGGCTTACAAAACCGGGAATCAGGCGGATTTGTGGACGTTGTTTTTGCATCCAAGGGCAATTGGCTGCAAGTCTCCGTATCCGACAACGGACAGGGCTTTTTGGAAAAAAATACGCTCGAACAACCGGCGCACAAATCCGTGGGTATGATGTTGACCCAAAAACGTTTGGACTTGCTGAGGGGCACTGAAAAACTTGGCTCAGAGCATGTTGTCCGGGAAACCGTTTTGGATGAGGATGGAACACCAATCGGGGCGAGAGTTCAGATTTTGATCCCGATGTAGTGCCCAAGCACCCATGCTATACCTCACGCCGCCAAGTTTTGTGCAGAGTTGATGCGGTTGATAAGGTTTATTTGGTTGATTATCAACCAAATAAACCTTATCAACCCATGCATAAAATGTGACGAATCACAGTATAATCAATACGCCTTAGCAAACAAAACCCGTCGCTCGCTGGGTTTCCCGGTGCGAATACAGTTACCTGCCTCGTCCGGCCAGCCCAATGGAATGCAACGGATGGTCGCCTTGGTTTGGGCTTTGATTTCTTCCTCGGTTTCGGTGGTACCGTCCCAGTGCGCGTAGGCAAAACCGCCTTTGTTTTCGACCACCTCTACCAGTTCTTCCCAGGTATCCACTTTCGTGATGTGCTCGTCGCGGTAAGCTTTGGCGCGGTTGAAGAGGTTTGCCTGAATTTCCTCCAGCAGGTTTGCCACGTGTTCGGCGATGGTATCGAGCGGCACATTGGCTTTTTCTTTGGTATCACGGCGGGCAACTTCCACCTGACCCGCAGCGAGGTCGCGCTGGCCGAGACCGAGACGCACCGGGATGCCAATCATTTCATATTCGGCAAATTTGAAACCAGGCCGATTTTGGTCGTCGTTGTCAATTTTGACGCGGATTCCTTTTGCCTTGAGTTCAGCGGCAATTTTTTCGGCCACCACGGTCAGCTCATCTGAAGGTTTCGGGATGGGCACGATGACTACCTGGATTGGCGCAAGTCGGGGCGGCAACACCAGTCCGTCGTCGTCGGAATGGGTCATGATTAGGCCTCCGATGAGGCGCGTGGAAACCCCCCAGGAGGTCGCCCACACGTATTCTTGTTGGTTTTCTTTGGTCAAAAACTGCACGTTGAAGGCCTTCGCAAAATTCTGGCCCAGGAAGTGCGAGGTGCCAGCCTGCAATGCTTTTCCGTCCTGCATCAAAGCCTCGATGGTGTAGGTATCGTCGGCGCCAGCGAAACGTTCGTTGGGTGTTTTTACGCCTTTGATCACGGGCATCGCCATCCATTCTTCTGCAAATTTGGCGTACACATCCAGCATTTGCACCGTTTCGGCCACGGCTTCTTCGGCGGTGGCGTGGGCGGTATGGCCTTCCTGCCACAAAAATTCTGCAGTACGCAAAAAAGGGCGGGTACGCATTTCCCAGCGCACCACGTTGGCCCATTGGTTGATAAGGATCGGCAGATCGCGGTAACTCTGGATCCAGTCGCGGTAAGTATTCCAGATAATGGCTTCGGATGTAGGGCGAACCACGAGTTCTTCCTCCAGTTTCGCTTCTGGGTCAACCATAAGTTTCCCGGGCCGGTTGGGATCGTTTTTGAGGCGATAGTGCGTCACCACGGCACATTCTTTGGCAAAACCCTCCGCATTTTTTTCCTCTGCTTCAAATAGGCTTTTTGGCACAAAAAGAGGGAAATAGGCATTCACGTGTCCTGTTTCTTTAAACATCGCGTCCAATTGATCGCGCATTTTTTCCCAAATTCCGTAACCGTGGGGCTTGATGACCATGCAGCCGCGCACCGGCGAATTATCCGCCAAACGGGCTTTTTGCACGATATCGAGGTACCACTGTGAGTAATCTTCTGAGCGAGGTGTTATTTCTTTTGCCATGGATGTTTTGAGCGACGGGTTACGGTTGACGGTTGACGGTTGATGGTGGACGGTTGACGGTTGACGGTTGACGGTTGACGGTTGACGGTTGAGAATGTTTAGGGGCGCAAAGATGAGAGGTTTTTCGAGGCAAATGCTCGAAAAACCCCTCAAAAATTCTTTTTGTTCCAGTTCAATATACTTGGACTTGTTGCGTGGGGGAACGATTCGAGCGGAATGGGCAAATTTTGCTTTTAACGGCAATCGAACCAATCGAATCAATCGTCCAAATCGAACCAATTGCCTACTCCCAGCTTGGCAATAATCCCCGCAAGCCCATGTCCACAATTTTTTCTGCGGGGGTGACGCCATCGGCGTAAATGTCCATTTGACCATTTCCGTTGCTGTCAATCCATTCAAAACTTTGGTTGATGGAAAAAGAGAGCGTGACGGTCAAATCTTGGGTTTCAGCGCCGGTGACCACGAGGGGCACTGCGAATTTTCCGGTTACGACGCAGGAGCCAGCAGGCACAGGGCTGCTGCCAAAAAGTGGGTTGACCACGGTGGTAGCGCCTGCCGGAGCTTCGCCGGAATAGAGCTGGTTGTAGGTGTTGTACGGCGCAGTCAAATTGGTCTCAAACGCCCAAAAGCCCTGTTTTTTATCATCATTTACGATCAGCGTCTGCGTATTCGGAGTAATGCTACTGATGTAAGTGTTGAAGCCCAGAAAAGATGCCACGCGACCTTTTTGCTGCGACAAATTTCCCACGATTGGGACATTGTTGATGTTGAAGCGCACGTCGTACTTTTGGTAGGTAACACTGGCACGCACCCATTCGTAGGTGCCCGGGGGGACGTTTTTGAG
>CAZKBH010000055.1:0-3928 GCA_964550795.1 uncultured Saprospiraceae bacterium | reverse complement strand
TAATTTTTGTAAAAATTTCTCCATCGCCCGCTTTGGCCAATTTGTCAAAATCAACGGCATCGTCGCCCCCTTTGTTGGTTTCTTCCCCTTGATACACAATGGCACCCGCGCCCAGCAAGGTGAATGCAGAGGGCGCTAATTCGATGTAATGGACGCTCATTTCCTGAAATTCCGGGGTTTGCGCGGCGTTTCCGGCAGGAATGCTGGCTGGTTGCCCAATGTTGTTGAGGCGGGTTTGGTTAGCGTCGAAACGAAATTTGAATTGAAGGTTTGGGTCGCCCTCGGAGCTTTCCTTTTTACAGTTGGAAAAAGCTAAAAGTGCGGCGAACAAAAGGAGCAGGCTGTAGTTTCTCATGTGTAAGAAGTGTTTGAAATGAATGCTGCAAAACGGAAATTTATTTTTCCAATTGCGTGGTCTCTGTTTTTCAAAACCATTCAGGTCTTGTTTTGTTATTTTGCCGCCGTATTCCGGAACGCTGTTCCGGAAAAATAAAATCCACCCGGAACAACATGCCGGGTTACAACTAAGAAATTTTCTCCATGGATACGATCACTAAAAGTCCCGTGATGCTTTACACGGAACAAACGCCCAACCCAGAAGCGCTCAAATACGTCACCAACCGGATGCTTTTCCGCGGAATCGCTGAATTTAAAGATCCGGAAATGGCTACCGAATGGAGCCCGATGGCGTACAGTTTGATGGAATTGCCCTACATCAAAACCGTCTATTTCAACAATAATTATGTGACGGTTACGAAGGAGATGAACTACGAATGGGCAGATATCATGCTGAAAATCAAGGAGTTCATCAAAGATTACATCGAGCAGGATGGCACCATTATCCGCGAGGGTTTTGCCGAATATATGGAAAAGGTGCTGGCTGAAAGCAATGCCGTGCAATTCACCGGAGAAGGCGGCGAAATTGCCAAAAGGGTCAAAGAACTCATTGACACCTACGTAAAACCCGCGGTGGAAATGGACGGCGGCAACATCGAATTTAAGGCTTTTGAAGCCGGAAAAGTATATGTCACGATGCAGGGTTCTTGCAGTGGATGCCCTTCTTCCTCCGTCACGCTCAAGGCTGGCATCGAAGGAATGCTCAAACGCATGATTCCAGAAGTTGAGGAAGTGGTGCAGGAAATGGAATAATTTCCCCCAATTCTCCCTTATGCAGGAGTATTTTAATTTCCCCCGTCGGCGATGAGCTGGCGGGGGAAATTTTTTGATAAAAAAAGGGCTGCGCTCCGATCTTTAGTCAATGCAAAGTGGTTTTGAACACCGTTTTTTTTAATCATTTCAAAATCAGGCACTTCACTCAAATCATCCAAATCACAAAAATCATAGTCTAACTTTGCGGCAATGTCATTGATCAAAAAACTTGCCGGAGAAACCGCATTGTATGGTTTAAGCAGCATCGTGGGGCGATTGCTGAACATGATGCTGCTCGTGCCACTGCACACACGTTTGCTGAAAGACACCAGCGATTACGGTGCTGTGACCGATTTGTACGCCACCTCGGCCTTCCTGATGGTGTTTTTTTCTTACCGCATGGAGTCGGCGTTTTTCCGCTTCGGAACCCCGGTGGAAGATCGTGACAAAACCTATTCCACGGGGATGCTTTCGTTGTTCGGGAGCACCGCCGTCATTGCGGCCTTGTTGCTTTTTTTCGCCCAGCCCATTGCGGACGCGCTGCATTATCCACAGCACCCGGAATATGTGCGCTGGTTCACGTTGATCCTGGCATTTGATTGTTTGGCGGAGTTGCCGTTTGCGCGTTTGCGCCTGGAGCAAAGGCCCAAACGTTTCGTTTTTATTCGCCTCAGCAACATTGCGGTGAATATTGTGATGAACCTTTTTTGGCTGGTATTTTGTCCCTGGGCCGCTGAAAACGGAATTGATTGGGTACACGCCGTTTGGCAGCCGGGCCAGGGTGTTGCCTATATTTTTCTGTCTAATTTACTCGCCAGTGCAACGGCGCTTTTGCTGTTATCTCCGCAATTTCGGGCCATTAGAGCGGGTTTTGACAAGATTTTATGGAAAAAAATGTTGGTGTACGCTGGACCACTCATTATAGTTGGTCTGGCGGGTATCGTGGATGAAATGTTCAGCCGTGCCATGTTGAAATACCTGCTTCCTGGCACACCAAAGGAAAATCTTGGCCAGGTGGGTATTTTTGGAGCCAATTATAAACTTGCGGCCTTGATTACCCTTTTCACCCAGGCATACCGATACGCAGCCGAACCGTTTTTCTTCCGGCATGCCAACGACAAAGATGCGATGCGCACCCAGGCAGAGGTGACCAAATGGTTCACCATTGCAGCGGCAGCGGGGATGTTGGGCATTTTACTTTTTCTGGATGTAGTCAAATATTTCATCGGCGAAAAGTTTCACAGCGGACTGCCTGTGGTTCCTATCTTGTTGGTTGCCAACCTCTTATTGGGTGTGTATTACAACTTTTCGGTCTGGTATCGCTTGAAAGACCGCACGGGCTTGGGGGCCTGGATTTCGGTAGGCGGGGCAGTGATTACCATTGTGCTCAATCTTTTGCTGATCCCCAGTTTCGGCTATTACGGGGCGGCCTGGGTGACCTTGGCTTGTTATACCTTTATGAGTTGGGCCACCTGGTTTACGGGTCGGAAACACTACCCGGTGCCTTACCAACTTGGGCGAATGGCGCTGTATCCGGTGCTTGCACTCACGCTTTGGGGGGCGCATATTTTGCTCGCGCCAATGCTTCCTTTGGTGGCGCTTTGGGCGGTGCGTGTAGTATTTATGGCGGTTTTTGGAGGGCTGGTGTATTGGTTGGAAATAAAAGCCAGGAAGGAATAGAAACGGTCTGCACGAAAAACCAGGCATTTTCAGCTCCAGCCGAGGTTCTAAAACTGTTTATTACCTTCGCACTTGATTTTGAACAATAACCAGTCAAACATTCAATCTTTTCGGTATGCACTCAATTATCAACACCCTGCACTCTTACAATCGTTACCTTATCCTCCTTGCACTTGTTTATGTGCTTTTCCGCGCCTGGTCGGGTTGGATGAGTAAAAAACGTTTCGAAAAAGCCGACAACACGGCCTCTGTGGCCCTGCTCGGACTAGCGCATTTGCAGTTGCTTTTGGGGCTTATCCAGTATTTCGTGACCAGTGCTTACACCCGTGCGGGCATGGCTGACATGGGTGCCGCGATGAAAAATGAGTGGCTGCGTTACTTTACAGTTGAACACGCATTCACGATGATATTGGCAGTTGTGTTTATCCAAGTTGGCAGAACGACTTCCAAAAAGGCAATGACCGATGAACTGAAACACAAAAAACTGGCTATTTGGACCACTGTGGCGGCCTTGTTGATTATGGTTACTTTGGGAATGAAAGGGCTGTTGATTGGGACGCTGGCGAGTGCGGGGCTGTAGGGGAACGATGGAACGCGGATGACGCGGATTTTTAAAACGCGGATTTACGCGGATTTTGTTAAACAACCTCTGCTGATGATATCTGCGTTTTTTATGCAGCGCCATCCGCGTCATCCGCGTCCCCATCACAGTTCAAAATCCGCGTAAATCCGCGTTTTAAATCTGCGTCATCCGCGTTCCCATGTCACAATCCGCGTTTTAAAAATCCGCGTCATCCACGTCCCTATCACAGTTCAAAATCCGCGTAAATCCGCGTTTAAAAATCTGCGTCATCCGCGTTCCCATGTCACAATCCGCGTTTTAAAAATCCGCGTCATCCACGTCCCTATCACAGTTCAAAATCCGCGTAAATCCGCGTTTAAAAATCTGCGTCATCCGCGTTCCCATGTCACAATCCGCGTTTTAAAAATCCGCGTCATCCACGTCCCTATCACAGTTCAAAATCCGCGTAAATCCGCGTTTAAAAATCTGCGTCATCCGCGTTCCCATGTCACAATCCGCGTTTTAAAAATCCGCGTC
>CAZKBH010000054.1:0-33500 GCA_964550795.1 uncultured Saprospiraceae bacterium | reverse complement strand
CGGTGGACGGGGGACGGGGGACGGGGGACGGGGGACGGGGGACGGGGCAGAAAAAAAATATAACAAATGCTGAAAAATACTTGGGTTAAATTCTACATTTGTGCGGCCTAATCATGGCTTGTTATTTTAATCTATTACTCCACCTTAAAAGTTCTTTCCCGTTTTCACATGGTGCTAACTGCTACACTTTCGGTGTCGGTTATCGGGCTTGATATTCTCAACGCCTGATTCTGACGCAGGGGAGCGGAATTGTTGGGCTATTTTGGGCATCCAAAGTGCCCAACAATTCCCTCCTCCATTGTGCAGCAGTTAACATGAATTAATCCCAACCGTAGAAATTTGGCTGTTGGAAATCCCTGTCTTTTGAAAAGACAGGGGATGGATTTCAAACAGCCACTACTTTTGCCGAAAAAATCGGCCTTGCAAGACTCAAGTCTCCCAGCAAATACATCTCAGGTTTTAAAACTCGCCCGGCTGCATAATCAGCCCGAAATCTTCTATTCCATTCAAGGCGAAGGCAAAAGTGTGGGGCTGCCCTCAATTTTTGTGCGCACCTCCCTCTGCAACCTGCACTGCATCTGGTGCGACACCGATTATACCTGGAATTGGGTGGGGACCCGTTTTGCGCACGTAAACGATGCCACGCCGGGCTATCAAAAATTTTCCAAAAAAGACTGGATTGCGGAGTGTTCTGTGGCCGAGGTCGCTGAAACTGTGGCTGGGTTGCCTTGTAAAAATATCATCCTCACGGGAGGAGAACCCATGCTCCAGCAAACTCAACTCCTTGCCTTGATAGATACATTACGTTCAAAATCAAGTGATTACCGGTTTGAAGTAGAAACCAATGGCACCCTCTCCCCTACCCCGGAATTTGATTTGGCCGTAGATCAATACAATGTGTCGCCGAAACTTGAAAACAGCGCGAACCCGCGTCGTTTACGTGAAAAACCTGCTGTGATGCGCTTTTTTGCGGCATCGCCAAAGGCCAATTTTAAATTTGTGGTGGCAGAAACGAGCGACCTTCATGAAGTACTTGCGCTGGTAAAAACGTATGCCGTCGCGCCAGAAAAGGTTTGGCTCATGCCTGAAGGCACCTCGGCCCAGGTGCTTGCCCGGCGCCGCAAATGGCTTGTGGAAATCTGCAAGCAACATGGGTTTCGATATTCCGATCGCTTGCATGTGCAAATTTGGGGTGCAAAAAAGGGCGTGTAAGCCTAGGCTTGAGTCGTATCTTTACAGCCTAAAATCACTTTTTTAGCTCAATATCAACCATGTCATTTCAATTGGATCAAGCCAAACATACCGCCAAAAAAATGGGCCGCCGATTCCTCTGGATCGTTCTCGGTATAACACTCTTGATTGGCCTCGGCTACTTTGCTTACAGCCAACTTACCTACTCAGACGGCTATCGTTCCGGACAATTGGTCAAAATTTCCCGGCGTGGTGTACTCTTCAAAACCCATGAAGGCACCCTCAATATTTCGCCGAACGGCATCATGACCGCCTGGGAGTTTTCGGTGAAAAACGCAGAGGTTTCCGACAAATTAGAGCGCATGGAGGGCAAACTCGTCCGCGTACACTATCTCCAACGGTATCAGGTATTCTTCTGGCAAGGCGAAACGGACTACATCGTAGATGAGGTAGAGTTGGTAGAATAAGGCCCATGTTTGGGCGATGCCTCGGATTTCAAGACTGAACTTTTGCCCGGCAGTGCTAACTTTGCACCGTGTTGGCTTTAACAAACCGCTCATACCCCCCACCCAGAATGTTATTACAAGGAGTTCTGCTTGGCATTTCGCTCAGTTTTTTAGTCGGCCCATTGATGTTCGCCATTGTAGAAGCAGGCATTGGTCAGGGTTTTAGGGCGGGTGTTTCAGTAGCTTCTGGCATCTGGACCAGCGACTTTCTGTACGTACTGCTGGCTTTTTATGGCATTGAAGCGATGGAAGCTTTGGTCGCGATGCCCCATTTCAAAACATGGGCGGGTATTATAGGCGGCTTGATGTTGTTCTTGTTTGGCATCGGAAGCATCTTAAAAGCGCGAAGTGCCGGTCAGCTTTCTGAAAAACTTTCCCAAATCCCAGGAGGCGATGCCTTTAGGGTGCAGCAAAAAAACTACCTCTGGTGGTGGATGCGCGGCTTTTTGCTCAATACGATTAATCCGGGCACCGTTTTTTTTTGGCTAGGGATTGTCAGTGCGGTAGTGGTGCCCAGCGGCTGGAGCAGGCACGAGATGTTGGTATTTTTTGGGGGTATGCTCGCCACTTTAATGCTCATGGATACGTTGAAGGCTTGGGCTGCAAAAAAGGTTCGTCGCTTTCTTACACCTGCGCACAGTCGCAAGATTCAGCGCGTCATCGGGGTGCTCATGATTGTTTTTGGGCTGGTTTTGGTTGTCAAAACTTTTATTGATGAACGTCATTTTTAAGCATTTCCTTAAATACTAACTTTTGGGAAAGCGAAACTCCAGACTTTTGTTTTTGCTGGTAGAACCCAGTAAGATTCACAACTGTTTGAACCATCGTTTGAACGGTTTAAAAAACCACCAGAAATTTTTTAAAAAACTATTCACAATGCGCCAACTATGTTCTTTTCTGCTCGTTTTCGGGCTATTTTCCAATCTTTTTGCCCAAAACAACTTTTGGACACCCATTAGTGCTGATGCCATTGTATTGCCAGAAGGGGCAGAACGACGAATTCAGCCGAGCAAAATTCAAACTTTTCAGCTTGACTTTCCGCGGCTTCAGGCAACGCTGGCAAACGCCCCCATGGAGTTTACCGCCGCTGCCAAACAACAACCGCTTAACATTACCCTGCCACTTGGAGATGGCTCTTTGCATAATTTCCATGTCTGGGAATCTCCCATCATGGCTGCCGAGTTGATGGCCAAATTTCCCGGCATCCGCACTTTCGCCGGCAAGGATGCTGAGGGTTTAGGCCTTACTGTGCGTTTAGACTATGGTCACAAAGGCTTTCACGCTTTTATCTTTAGCCAAAACGGACAGGTTCAATCGGTGCGCCCATACGCCTACGGATCAGACCAATATTATATGTCTTACTTCCAAAAGGATCTGAAAACAACCGAAGAAAGTACCGGGAAACATGTTTGCGGGGTGGAAGACGACCTTCAAAGCATGTTGCCTGTTGACCCGCAAAATGGCCCTGTAAGCAGCCAGCGGAATAGCGCAGAACGCGTTACTTTAAAAAAATATAGCATCGCCATCACAGCCCAGGGGGAATATTCACTTTACCATGGCGGTACCAAACCACTGGTCATGAGCGCAATTGTGGAAGCCTTGAACTACCTGGTGGCCCTCAAGGAGCGCGACTGGGCGATTCGGCTTGAGCTAATCCCGAACAACGATACCCTCATTTTCCTTGACCCAGCTACTGACCCGTTTTCAGGCCCGCTTATCCCCAACTGGATTGGTAGCAATCCTGCAGCCATCAACAGCCGTGTTGACATCAACAGCTACGATCTTGGCCACCTTTTTGCCCGGGTAGCTAATCCAGGCGGTATTTATGTGGCCGGCCAGGCAGCTTTAAGCGGCGTTTGTACCCAAATCCAGAAGGCTGTTGCAGGTTCCTCCCTGCCAAATCCAGACGGCGAGGGGTTTTACCTCATTATTGCCCATGAGATAGGGCACCAATTTTCTGCCACGCATACCTTCAACCGTTGCCTCCCTTCAGAAGATGCAACCAGCCCTGGCACCGCGTACGAACCCGGTGGTGGCTCCACCATCATGAGCTACTCCACCACCTGCGATCCCGATATTGTGGACAATACGGATTCCTATTTTCACGTGGCCAATCTGGAGCAGGTAGCGAATTTTGTCAATGTAGAAGGCGGAAGCACCTGTGCTGAGAATATCCTTACCGATAACATTCAGCCAGAAATTACCCTGGAATACTCGAATGATCTTTTTATTCCGATCAGTACTCCTTTTGAATTGACCGGGAATGTTACGGATGAAAACGATGATGAGTTGAGCTACTGCTGGGAGCAATTTGACCTTGGCCCAAGTGCACCGCTGGGTCAGCCCATTGGCAACTCGCCTTCATTCCGCTCGTTCCCACCCACGAACTCTCCTACGCGTACGTTCCCACGCATGCCCAGTGTAATCGGAAATGTATCTGAGAATGTAGAAGTGCTGCCTACTTACGGACGTGACCTCAGGTTCAAGCTGACCGTCCGCGACAACGCCCCGGGTGCAGGTGGCGTCGCCATTGCCTCGGTTCGCTTGCGCTCTGCAGCGGGGGCAGGTCCGTTCCGGGTAACTTATCCGAACAACAATGTGGCCGTTTGGAACGTCGGTGAATACCAAACGATCACCTGGAATGTGGCCAACACCGATGCAGCACCTGTAAATTGCCAAAAAGTAAATCTACGACTTAGCCTCGATGGTGGCCAGACATACCCCATCCTATTGGCAGAGGGCCAGCCAAACATTGGGCGTGCCTGCATTCAGGTACCCAACAATACCAGCACTTCCGCCCGGGTGCGGATTGATGCGGTGGACAATGTCTTCTTCGATATTTCAAATACTAATTTTACCATTCAACAACCCAGCACCGGGAGTTTTTCCATGTGCCCGGCAAAATTGGAAGACTTCGCTTGTTTGCCTGCTGACTATACGACGCTGATTAACACCGCCGCTTCCGCATCCTTTAGCGACTCCATCACACTTTCGGTTTCGGGCCTCCCGGCTGGTGCAACGGCTACCTTTAGCCCCAATCCCGTGGCCGCTGGGGAAATATCAGCGCTGACCATTGCATTCCCCAGTGGCTCACCGGAAGCAATTTACGACCTCACCATACTCGGCAACGCTGGAGCCGCTGAAGTGTCTCAGGTAATTAGCCTGACTACTGTAAACAATGATTTTGTCACGTTTGCGCCCCTGGCACCGCTGCATGGCTCTACTGGGGTGAACCCAAACCCATTGCTTCAGTGGAATCCTTCCATTGATGCCAATGCTTACGATGTACAGTTGGCAACCAATCCATCTTTCGAGCCGGGCACCATTGTCGCAACCATACAAAACACAGCGCTAAGTAGTTTTCAAATTACGAATTCCCTTTCGGAAGGTGATGTTTACTACTGGCGTGTGCGGGCCAAAAACGACTGTGGTGGTGCGATTTGGACGGAGCCACAGGCTTTTGTGGTCAGTATTTTCAACTGCGTCCAACTTTCAGCCAATGATGTACCCGCGAATATTTCCGCCAACGGAACTCCAACGGTTGAGTCAAAAATCAACCTGCCTTCCGGGGGGCAAATCAGCGATTTGAACGTCACCAAAGTGCAAGGTTTCCACGAATATTTCCGTGATCTGGAAGTGCGGCTTATCAGTCCTGCAGGTACCGATGTACTGCTCTGGAAAGACCGTTGTGGGAGTTTTAACGGTCCTTTCAACATCGGTTTCGACGATGGAGCCGCAGCTTTATTCTCATGCCCGCCTCCTACCAACGGAGGCCTGTCCAAATCAAGCGGCTTGCTTAGTACTTTCAACGGCGAAGATGCCTCCGGGGTCTGGACCTTGCGGGTAAAAGACAATACCGTCAGCTCAGGGGGAACGCTCTCTGCTTTTGAACTCGAAATTTGTTCCAATGAAGCAACCAGCCCACCGATGATTACTGTAAACAACGTATTAAATCCAATATCCGGAACCAACCAGGCCATTGATGCCAGTTTCCTAAAAGCAGAAGATGCCAACACTTCCTCGCCACTATTGATCTTCACCCTCGTCACTGCGCCGCAGAAGGGCCTGCTGGAAAGCAATGGGACTGTGTTGCAAGTCGGTGGAAGGTTTTCGCAATTCGATATTAACAATGGCGGGGTTCGTTACTATGACTACGGCTGGAACCAAGGTTCTGACGAGTTCCGTTTTGTAGTTTCAGACGGAGAAGGTGGCATGGACACTGGTACTTTCACCATTTCGCCGAATGTAAGCACCAAAGATCCCCTCAGTGGACTTTCCTTTGTGCTTGCGCCCAACCCTGCGGATGATGTGTTGCGCCTCACCCTTCCTGAAGCGCTGACTTCCGATGCGCTTGTTTCCTTGTACAATACTGCCGGACAACGCATTCGTACTTGGACATTATCTGCTGGAAACACGTTCCAAACCCTGCAAATCGGCGATTTGCCCGAAGGGATTTACGCCGTCTCTATTGAAAACGAGGCCGTACGCGGGGTGAAAAAAGTGGTAATTCATTAGACCGTTTACTGCGGAATCATGCACCGCAGAAATTCTGAGTGTATAAGATTCGGTCGTCGGCATGCGTTATGCCGACGACCGAAATCATTTTAGCGCGTGTTCAGAAAACATTTATGCCACTATCCACTTTTCAAGCATTTATCTGGCAACACCGCGAAGACGACCCTCGCCAATTGGCGCTTTCCGCCCATAAATATCCTGATGTTCAAATTTCTGCGGCATCTGCGCAAGTACAAGCCTTGCAGAAAATCCAGCAGAAAATCCCAAGTTGGTATCAGCCCGGCATGGATTTTCCCTTGGCGATTTCGTTGGAACAGGCGTCCTCTGAAACCACGGCCCGCTTTAAAGCAGGTTTGTTTTCAGGCAAAAAAATAGCCGATCTTACGGGCGGCTTGGGGGTGGATTCCTGCTTCTTTGCCCAACAATTTGAATCCTTAACCTATGTGGAGCAAAACGCGGAATTGCTGGCGGCGGCGCAGCACAACTTTGCCCAATTAGGCGTAACGAACGTCCATTTCGAACAAAGCTCCGCAGAAGATTTTCTGGAAAGAACGACTGAAACTTTCGACCTCATTTACCTCGACCCAGCCCGCCGTGATGAACGCAAAGGCAAGGTGTTTCAACTGACTGATTGTTCGCCGGATGTATTGACAATCAGGGATTTAATGCTGAAAAAATCGGCGCGTGTGTTGCTAAAAACGGCACCACTGCTCGATTTGAAATTAGCCGCATCGCAATTGGTACAAGTCAGCAAAATTTGGGTGGTGGCTTCCGATGGCGACTGCCGGGAGGTGTTGTACCTGCTTGAACGGGAAGCTCCGGCAATCAATGAGATTCCCGTTGAAGCGGTTTCGTTGGAATCCAGACCTATAAGGTTTGAGAAACCTTATAGGTCTTCATCGGAACCACAAATCTTCGCTTTTTCCCTTGCAGAAGAACAAGAGACGGAAACAAATTTCTCCACACCTCAAAACTTCCTCTACGAACCCAATCCGGCCATCTTAAAAGCCGGGGCGTTTCGCTCTTTTGGCAATAGATTTGGTTTGTCCAAACTACACGCCAACACCCATTTGTACACTTCCGCCGAGTTTCAGCCCGGTTTGCCCGCCCGGAGTTTTGTTATTGAACAAGTTTGCAAGTACGACCGAAAAGCGGTTCAAGCCCATGTTACGAGTGGGAAAGCCAACATTACCTGTCGTAATTTCCCCGACAATCCCGATCAGGTGCGTCGCAAACTCGCCCTCGCCGATGGGGGGGACGTCTATCTTTTTGCGGCTACGGATATTGAAGGGAAAAAGGTAGTGTTGTTGTGTCGGAAGGTGTGACACGATATGGTCTTGTAATGCGCTGGTTGTCAATCGAATCAATCGGCCTAATCATCAAAAATCGAATTATTCGACTATAAATTACCTTTATCTTCGTATCATGAACCATTTTATCCTTTTCTTTTGTCTTTTTTGTAGTCTTTTCATCCCCATTGGCGCAGCCCAAAATTTGGTCATCAATGGCGGTTTTGAGCGACAAACCCCACGTGTTGCAGGGACAAAATACGTACCGCCTAAGCCCTGCGATTTTGCAGGCAGCCACGACGTGGTAAACACCAGCGCACAGGGCTGGAAAACCTTTGAGGTACAAACACCCGATCTTTTGCAATGGGATACCCTCTCGGGTTGCCCTAGTTTTCCAAAGCCCCACAAAGGGCAACGCATGATGGGACTCATCATGTACCACCCCTTCCAGGATGGTCAGTTTTCCTTTGATTATCATGAACTTATACAAGGCACTCTGGCGAAACCGCTCGAGAAAGGCAAAACCTACCGAATTAGTTTTTGGGTCTATACCAATGACTCGCTGGGGGCACAACACTTGAGGGGGATTTACGGCCGGGCAACCGGGATTCGCCCCGTTGTTTGTGGAAATTTTGGCTTCTACTTTTCAGATGCACCGATCAATTCAAGGGAAAATTTCATGGTGAGCCAACTCGATTTTGCCGTCAGGCCGCAGGTAAACATGGAGCCCATCCTAGAAACCAAGGGGCAATGGCGCAAGATTAGTTTTGCCTACAAGCCCGAACGCAGCGGATACAAGTATTTCCTGTTCGGCAATTTCTTTTCTGATGCCGTAACCCGCATCAACATGGACGACGAGGAACGGATGCTGCTGGAGGAAAAAAACCAGACGCCCGACTTTTGGAAAACCACCAAACGCATCGGCTATTATCTGTTCGATGATTTTGTCATCACCGCTGATCCGAACGCAAGTATAGAACAAGCATTATTAGTGGACAAAAATTACACCATGCAGGACGCGCTGTTGTTTGATTTTGGCAAGGCAGAACTGCGACCGGAGGCTAGCACCTCGCTGGACCAACTGGCGGCGGTATTGCAAAAAAACACCACCCTTCGATTTGAAATTGGTGGACATACCGACAACGTCGGGGACGAAAACAGCAACCAAAGGTTATCCGAATCTCGTGCACAGCATGTTTACCAGGAATTGATTGCCCGTAAAGTAGCCCCCGAGCAACTTAGTTGGAAAGGTTATGGCAAAACCAAACCCCTAACGACCAATGAAACCGAAGTAGGTCGCCAACAAAACCGCCGTGTAGTGTGTCGTATGGTGGAATAATGCGTGTTTTTGTTTTTTTTCAAGTTTTTCAAAAGGCTTCGCTTTGTTTTCTGATAGAACGCGCTACTTTTGCAGCCCTTTTTACCCGCCATAGCCCCCAAAGGAGCGAAGGCGGGTAACCAAGCTTCCCTCAAAACGGTTAAATCCTTCTGGATTTTAGGTTGAAACGGGGAATTGAAATATTGAAATGCACAAATTTACTTTCGCTCTTTTTGGGGGTGTTGGTGAAAGTGAACAAACCCGCCTTCGCCCCATTTGGGGGCTATGGCGGGTAAAGCGGGCGTGGCGAAATTGGTAGACGTACCAGACTTAGGATCTGGCGCCGCGAGGCATGGGGGTTCGAGTCCCTCCGCCCGCACATCTTTTGGTAACCCAGTTATGGGACAATTTAGCGATTCAATTCTTTAGATTTGGCAAATTTTACAATTTGCCAAATCTTTTTTTTGTCGAAATTTTTCCTAATAACTGGTTCTTTTTTACCCGCCGTAGCTTTAGCGAAGGAGGGATTTCACCCGCCATTATCTTAATGATGGTGGAATTTTACCCGCCATTATCTTAACGATAGTGTTTTTTTACCCGCCATAGCTTAGCAATAGCGGTATAACTCAGTAAATTTTTACCATGGTCGTTCGCACAGACACAGATAATTGTAGCGCAGTCCTCACCGTCACCATCACGCGCGAGGTTCTAAAACCGAAATTGGATACCGAACTAAAAAAAGTTCGCCAAAGAATGCCCATCAAAGGCTTCCGCCCCGGTCAAGTCCCCATGGACTACCTTAAAAAAATGTACGGTGCGTCTATCTTTACCGATACACTCAACGAACTTTTCAGCGAAACGCTCATCACTTACCTGCGTGAGTCTGGCTTGAATATTCTGGGACAACCCCTTCCAGCCGAGGAACAGTCCGCCAAGTTTTCTGCCAACATCAATAAGCTGGAAGAAACCTATAGCATTGATTATGAAGTAGGTTTTGTGCCCAAATTTGAAATTCAGGGCATTGATAAAACCAACACCCTCGAGCGCCTCGCGGTGAGCAATCTCGACGAACTTGCGGAAGAAGACCTGCAATATGCCCAAAAACGCATGGGCAAAAGAACCAACCCAACCGATGGCATTGAAGAAAATGACATCCTGCGCATCGCTGTTAAAGAACTTGAATCTGCCGAAGGAGCTCCCAAAACGGATGGCTGGGAAACCAATATGAGCTTCCTGGTTAAAAACATCAAAGACGAAGACTTCAAAGCAAAATTGCTCGGCCTGAAAACAGGCGATGTGGTGCGCTTCAACGCGCGGTCGGTGGAAGCGCATGAGAAAGAGGAGATGCACCGTAAATACATCCTTTCCCTTCCAGACGACGACCAACGCGAAGTGGGCGACTGGTTTGAAGGCCCGATTGAAGAGGTAAGCCGCGTGGCAGACGCACCGCTGGACGAGGCCTTTTTCAACGAGTATTTCGGCCCAGGCGTAAGCACCAAGGAAGAAGCCATTGAGAAATTAAAAACGGGCATCCTTCAGTTTTACGATGTGCGGTCGAATGCCCTGCTTTTCCGCACGCTTCAGGAACGTTTGTTGGAATTGAACAAAATGGAACTCCCGGACAAATTCCTCAAACGCTGGTTGGGCATTACCAATGAGGGCAGACTCAGCCCCGAACAGATTGAAGCAGAATACCCTGCTTTTTCCGACAATCTGCGTTGGTCTATCCTTCGGGAAGACCTCATGGCGGCCTTTGGCATTGAAGTGACAGATGCCGATTTGAAAGCCGAGTACGCCAATCGTGTGCGCAACTATTTCCAAACTGATCTGCCGGATCATATTTTAGAAAGCAGCATCGAGCGTTTGATGAAAGACGAAAAAGACGTGGAAGGAACCCGCCGCGAACTGGAATCTGACAAAATACTGGAGGCTGTTCGAGGTCAATTGACTTTGGTGGACAAGTCCGTGAGCTCGGATGAGTTTCATAAAATTATGGAAGAAATGACCGCCAAAGCAAAAGCGGAACAGGAACAAGATGTTTCGATGAACACAACTTTGGAGGAAGAAGCTTAATTTCTTTCATCGGGTTTTGTGCTCCTTTCATAGTTTAAAGCCTTGTGTTCATCGGTTATTTCAGTTCCATTTTTCCAGGTGTTAACCTTGAGGCGAAATCGTTGTTTCCTTTGTCTCAGGAAAAACAAGCGTCTTTGCTTCCAGCCCAAATGGTTTTAGCCGGGATGCTTAAAAATTGATATTCAACATGTTCGACAAAAATGAATTTCAGAAGTATGCCACGAAACATCTTGGCATGAGCAGTATGCACCTCGAAAAATATATGGAAACGACGGTGCCTGGCATCAAGGCTTTCACGCCTTATGTCATCGAAGAACGGCAAATGAACGCCGCCGCATTGGACGTGTTCAGCCGATTGATGATGGATCGTATTATTTTTATGGGTGTTCCCGTAACGGAATATGTTTCCAACGTTATTCAGGCGCAGTTGCTGTTTCTGGAAAGTACCGACCCAAAACGCGATGTGCAGATGTTCATCAACAGTCCCGGTGGTTCTGTCATTGACGGTCTTGGGATTTATGACACTATGCAATATGTAGCACCCGATGTGGCTACCATTTGTACGGGTTTGGCCGCGTCTATGGGCGCTGTATTGTTGGCTGCCGGCGCAAAGGGAAAAAGAAGTGCCCTGTACCACAGTCATGTGATGATCCACCAGCCAATGGGTGGTGCACAAGGACAGGTTTCGGACATTGAAATCTCGTACAAACTCATCAAAAAGATGCAAAAGTCTTTGTACGATATTCTAGCGCACCATACCGGACAAACCTACGAGAAAATCCAGGATGATTGCGACCGCGACAACTGGATGAGCAGCCTCGAAGCCAAGGAATATGGTCTGGTAGACGAAGTACTTGACCGGAACAATCCAAAAAAAGCTAAAGAGTAATTTTTAAATAAACATTTGGATCGCACCAAAATGCTTTCCATTTTACAGAGAATTACCCCGTTTTCGCAGCAAGTTTGCGAAAACGGGTTTTTTTTTGGCATCTGACCCAACCAAATTTGGCATGACTGCGTCTAGGCTGATGTTAAATCTTTCGTAAAGCAATCCATGACATAAAATTGACAAAGAATTTAACCTTAACTTTGAGAACTTTTTGCGACCCCTTCAAATATTTGGAACGCACACATCCAGTGTATCTAAGCTATAAATTGCTATCTTTCACGCCTTAAACATTTGATTCATGAAAAAACTCTCAACCGTTTTTGCATTGTTTTCCCTGCTTCTATTGGTAGGGGCTTGCAAATCAGACTTCAACTACTATTACTACACGCCAGATGAATCTGCGGCCATCTCGACCGCGCTCAACCTTCCTGAGCTACCGGATGATTATACCGTAAATATGCCTACCCACCTTCGCAGTGCTGGCTTATTCGCACGTCCAGTAGAACGCGACAAAGCCGTTTTAGGACGAGTGCTTTTTTATGACGAAAAGCTATCCAGCGACGGCACCGTTTCTTGCGCCAGCTGCCACAAACAAGACATTGCATTTTCGGACGACAAAGCATTCAGCGAAGGCGTTTCTGACCGTGCTACAGTGCGCAATTCATTTGCCTTGGGTTCCGTAGCAAACTTTTCCGCTTACTATGGCACTGACCTTAATGGTAGCAATGCGATTCGTTTCTTCTGGGACAACCGTTCGGAAACCGCAGCAGATCAAAGCAAAAGCTCCATGACCGATGAGAATGAAATGAACATGAAAATGCATGAAATCACGGCTGTGGTTCAGAATCAGGCCTATTATGCGCCCTTGTTCAAAAAAGCATTCGGAACCGAAACGGTAACCGAAGAGCGTGTTTTGGAAGCTGTTGCGAACTTTGTGAATGCAATGGGTTCTTTCTCTAGTAAATTTGATAAAGAAGCCGATAAATACACCATGCAGTTCACTGGAGGTTTTGGTAACGTTGTTTTCAACGACGATTTTTCCGGATTTACTGCTGCTGAAAATGATGGCAAAACCCTTTATAATACCAATTGTTCCTCTTGCCACAGTGGTAACATGGGGCGCCCCGTACTTCAATTGGCCAACAATGGTTTGGATCTTAGCCCAACTGATCTTGGCGTAGGAGGTATCACCGGAGTGAACAACCAAAAAGGCACTTTCAAAGTCCCTACTTTGCGCAATGTTGCCTTGACTGGCCCTTACATGCACGATGGCCGTTTTGCCACCCTGGAAGATGTTATAGATTTTTACAATACCGGCATTCAAGCCCATCCAAACTTGCATGCAGACCTGAAAAGCGGTGGCCAACCCAAAAAATTTAATTTCACTCCTACGCAAAAGGCTAATCTAATTGCCTTCCTGAATACCCTGACGGACCAGCATCTGCTGAAGGACGCGAAATTTTCGGATCCTTTCAAACAGTAAACACGAACGCCCCCCCCAGATTCTTCCGCCCGGAAGCCATTCATTTGATGTGCTTTCGGGCGGATTTTTTTTGCCCCCTCCCAAATCAACTTTGACGCCTACTTTTACTGACAAATTCCAACCCTTATGCGTCCAATCTTTCTACTGTTTGCGGCATATTTATTCACGCTCGTAAGTTGCGTGCAATACCACTACTCTCCCAACCTTATTCAAACCCCTTATATAGATCAAAAAGATGATCTCGAGATTTCCGCAGCAGTGCTTGGCGGCTCCCCTGCGAAAAACATGGATTTTCGACTGGCTTACAGTCCGATAAAGCATACTACCGTGATGCTCAACTATTACCGCTTTGGCAACCGCTTTGAAAATTCCAATTTTTTTGGCGGACCGGTCTATGAAGAATCAACCAATGGCCAATTCATGGAAGCCGCCGCGGGCGTCTATAAGCCTATGGGTTTTGGTACCGGATCCGTGTATCTTGGTTGGGGAAGAGGCTCTACACGCAATGATTTTGGCCTCGAAAGAATTTCCGTGCTGAAAGTACACCGTTATTTCATACAGCCAACATACACTTTCCAAAATGATTGGTTCAGAATAGGCATGGGTATGCGCCTCGTGCGACTTAGTTTCCCATCCGGTGAAGTTGATTTCCGAATTGAATCCGACGACATCCGAATCATTCAACGCCTAGAGCAAGAGTCGCCTTTTTGGATCCCAGAATTTGGCGGCAACATGGGTGTTCATTTCAAACCCTTCACTTTTTTTGCCAGTCTGGTGCTATCTACTTCGCGTGCCACTTACGAAACCGGATTAGACAATTCCAATATTGCGGTCGGGATAACTGTCGAATTGCAAGACATCTTTAGAAAAAAACCAAAAGCCAAAAAAAAATAGCCAACGCAGCGTAAACCGCCCCTTCAATCATGTATAAAATCGGCCTGGCACTTTGTTTCGTTGCCTGGATTTTGCCCTCCAGTGTGCATAGTCAATTTGGACAATACAATTACGCGCCTAACTCAATCAATATCCCATTGATTAGAAAAGCTGGAGACGCTTCCTTTAGCGTCATGACGGGTATCGGAGAAAATTTTCGTGCGCTGGAACTTCAGGCGGTTTATAGCCCAGTACGGCACTTGGGTATTATGGTGAATTATTTCGGGGCACCAAAGCAGTCGGTCAGGAATCTTGAGCGGACCGGTACCAATTTCTTCCTTGTAGAAGCCGGCATTGGTGCTTACGAAAAATACAAAAAGGGGACCGCCAGCCTTTTTGTGGGTTACGGAGGGGGCGATTTATACAGTTATTACGGGGTTGAAGACCACACCGCATCTTTCAAACTACAACGCTTGTTTATACAATCAGGCTTCAGCTATCAAGACAATCGTTTTTATAGCGGAGTAGCCATCCGATGTGCGTACCTGCGCTACAGAAGTGCTGAGGTGAATTATAACCTCGACGAAACGTTCTTGCGCCATATCCTGAACATCGAAAAAGACGGGCCTTTATTTCTACCCGAACTTGGGCTACAGGGAGGATTGTTTTTTAAACCTTTCAGGGTAGGGATTAGCCTGACCTCCATTTTTCCCGAAACAGCAGATTGGGATTTTGTCCGCTTGAATGCAGCGGTGGTGCTTTCCGTGCAATTAGGGTCAAAAAAAGCGGGTACAAAAGCGGATTGAAGGGGAACCAGCCTGCTACAAAAAATCTCATCCTGTAGCGATTATAACGATTTTAGAGAAGTGACACTTTTTAAAAAAGTGTCACTTCTGCGCACGGAATCCCGTTTTTGCAGTGATACAAAATTTTGAGTGAACTCCACCTTGCTTATCTGATCTTAAACGCTAAACCACCCATGTTGCGTGGCTCAGCGTCGCCTGGGCACTTGACTCGAATGTCATCGAAGAAATAAGTATCCCCAGACTTGGCTAATTTTATCATATCCTGCACACCACTCGTCCAAATTCCACCTTGGTTCATTCTTGAATAGGGATCTTCACCTGTTGGCAAATAAGTAAGCTCAAAGCCAACTATCGTGCATTCCGCATCAAAATCAAAGTTTTTCATTGCGATGAAAAGTCCTTTTGACTGCTGCATTTTTTCGGCGTTGATACTGCTACTGTTGTATTTCCCGTCCAACAATGGGATAGGATCCGGGATACGTTTGACCCGGTATTTTTGATCCGTTACCATCTTAATTTCATCACCGACCTTGTGCATGACCCGGATTTTTACCTCTCCCGGATTTTCGACGCGCACGGTATAATCGCCTTCGCTGCCGCTGATGGAACCATCTCCGATCAGTTCTACCTGTAATTCGCTGGCAGGAATACCCGCCGCAGCAATCCGCAGGGGATTGTCCACGCCAATGAAAAATACATTCATTTTGACCACTTCAATGGCAACGTTGGTCGGCAATTCCGGTTCGATGCTGACGCTGATCCGGTTTTTTGGAGCGTTGTTCCCCAAATTGTCGGCTAATTGATTCAAGGCATTTTTTTGCGTCACGACCGCATCCGGCTTGGGCCTGGCAATGCTGGGGTCAAGTGCCGCATTGCGGGGTGGAGTGGTGTCCAAAACCGGGATCGTTGGCAGATCCATGGTTTCCATTGGAAGCAAAGCTGGGCTTGATGGCCACCAGGACGATAACCCAAGGGCCAGGGGCAACAACAAAGCAATCAGATAATTGGGCTTTGCGGAGCGTTTGGGCGAAATGCCCACGATATGCAAAATACGTTCAGTAAAACGACTTTTTCCGGTAGCATTCATGGTAAAAGGTGTTGAAAGTTGAAGAAAATTGAGTTGAAGGTCTGTCAGGGTTTTGGCGTACAAAAGCGGGTTGGAGGTGTGCCGCAGTACCACCTCGTCACAGCAAAACTCGCGTCGGGAGCGCGCTTCCCGGGAAAGCATCCAGAACAAGGGATGGTAAAAAAAGCAGACTTCCAGGACCAATTGGAAGAGGTTCAGTAGGTAATCGTGGCGACGGATGTGCGCCAGTTCGTGCAGGAGCAGGGCTTCCACCTGTGCGGGCGAAAGTTGCAACAACATCCCCGCGGGGAACAGCACCACGGGTTTCCAAAAACCGAGGGTAAGCGGTTCTGAAATGTGGGGTGATTCAAGCAATTGAACTGTTGAACTTATTTTCAGGCGTTTGGCCCAGTTTGTACACAGCTTTTGGAACCTTTCACTGGTTGGGGAAGTATCTCGCTTTCGCAGTCTTTGTGCCAGCCACCACCCGCCGATGAGCCGAAGCCACAGCAATGCGGCACAGATAAACCATCCCCAGCCTATTTGGGTCGCGTAGTTATCGAGCCACAATTGGGCGGTTTCCCAAATCGAGATGTCTTCAATCATCAAGCCTGCCTCGGGCGTAGCATCCGCAACGGTCTCGAAAACGTTGCTACTCGTAACCGAAACTGCGCTGGCATTAATCCGCATCCATTCCGTGGCAAATGTTACACCCGCCCACAAAACGCTTAACGACATGGCTGCAAGTGCCAACAGGTAAACGGCCTGGTGATTTCGGGTTAATTTCCATTCCAAAAGTTTGAAAATCAACCAAATGAGTGTGATTTGCCAGATTGAGTGCGCGACGGTTAAACCAAATGCCTGCGCAAGGGCAGCGAAGTTTGTGAACGGGTTCATTGGTCGGAAAGTTGGTTATCAAGCCATTGTTTGAGTTCCTGCAATTCTTCCGGACTTGCCTTTTCATTGCCAAGCGCGTGCATAACCATTTGGAGCGCTGAGCCGCCAAATGCGGTTCGCATGATCTTGCCCGCAAGTTGTTGTTTTACATCCTTTTCGTGCACAAGGGCGCGGTAAAGATGGGTTCCATCTACAATTTCTTTTTCGAGCAGGCCTTTCTCGGTGAGTCGCTGGATCTGCTTTAGTACGGTGGTGTAACCCACCTCTTTTCCAGCCGCAGTGATCCGTTCGTGGATGCTGCGCACACTGGCGGGTTCTATTTCCCAGAGGATTTGGAGAATTTCGAGTTCTGCTTCGGAAGCCATTTTTTTGAATGTGGGGAATGTGGTTAATGTGGGGAATGTGGTTAATGTGGGGAATGTGGGGAATGTGGGGAATGTGGGGAATGTGGGGAATGTGGGGAATGTGGTTAATGTGGACAATGTGGTTAATGTGGGGAATGTGGGGAATGTGGACAGTGAGTTAATCTAATAGCAGCAAAGGTGTACGACATTTGTCGTACAAACAAATTTATTTACGACAAATGTCGTAGTGGGGAGAATTTTAACGTTTGGGGAAGACTTTTAATACTAATTGGGTTGGAGCATAGTTTTTTTTAACTCCTTGCATACTTAAATGTTTTAACACCTAAATTTGCGACATCAAAATGAAATTTCAGCGATGAATCGAAAAGATTTTCTCAAAACCATGGCGATGTTGCCACTAGCTACCTGCAACATGAAACTTCAGGATTTTCCAAAATTAATGGGTCAGGCGCCCAATTCCGATAAAATGCCAGCTTTGTTTGTTGGCCATGGCAGCCCGATGAATGCTTTGGAAGACAACACGTTCACGCGCAGCCTGCGCAAACTCGGCGCGGAATTCCAAAAAGACGGCAAAAAGCCATCGGCCATTTTGGTCGTGTCTGCCCACTGGCTCACACGGGGCAGTTTTGTGCACATCAGCGAAAACCCCAAGACCATCCACGACTTTGGTGGTTTCCCACAAGCTTTGTTTGATATGCAATATCCCGCGCCCGGTGCGCCCGAAAAAGCGAAAGAAACGGCCCTGCTCAGCCATCTTTTGCACGAAACCAATGAGTGGGGACTGGATCACGGTGCCTGGACCATCCTGGTGCACCTGTTTCCCGAAGCCAATATTCCGGTGTTCCAGATGAGCATTGACTTCTACCAGCCGATGCAATACCACCTAGATTTGGCGGCGCAACTGCGTTCGTTGCGCGAAAAAGGCGTGTTGGTAATCGGCTCCGGCAACATCGTACACAACCTGCGCATGAGCATCCCCAAACTCCAACAAGGCGATGTTTCCCCTTATGATTGGGCCACTGAATTTGATACCTGGGTAGCCGAAAAAATCAACGCGGGCGATTACGCTGCACTGGCCAACTACGAGCAAATTGGCACAGCAGGTAAACTCGCCGTGCCCACTACCGACCACTATATCCCAATGCTCTATACCTTAGGTCTGGCCGATGGGAAAGAAGCAATCAAGCAGGTGTACGAATCGGTGGAATACGGCGGGCTGAGCATGCGGACGTTTCAGGTGGGGTGAATCCTCCCCTGCTAGCGCAAGGCTCTGCCTTGTGTTTCTTATCTAATCGGCTCTGCCGATTCACTGTCGGCGGAGCCGACGGAATAGTATGCACAAGGCAGAGCCTTGCGCTAGCGGCATAGTATGAACAAGGCAGAACCTTGCGCTACCGGGGCCAGAATCATCCTCTGGTTCCAATACTTTACATCCAAGCATGTTCAGTATTCATAAAAATAGTATATTTGAAGAAATTTACCGAGCTTAATAATTCAATAAATTGATGATACAAGCCCGCATTTGTCTTCGAAAAAATGAAAAAAATTACCCTTTGCACCCTGTTAATGCTCTCCATTTTTAGCTGCTTCCGCAAAAAGTCACCACCGAATAATATTGAATCCTGGTTGGAACTACAATTCCCGGGACAGTTTCAAGTATTGGATTCCAACTTGAAAATGCTCGATGTGATGGCGCAGTTAAAGGGTGAAAAGCAAGCTTTGTTGGCCGACAATTCCGCCCCTGAGGTGCAGTTTTTATTGAACTGGCAAAAGAATACGGAAGATTTGGGATTGTTGCCGGAGCAAGTAAAAGCGGCGCATGAAGTCGCTATAAACAATGTAACCAATGCTCGTTCTTTGTACAAATTATTAAAAAACAAACAGTTAGAAAAATTTTCGGTCGGTGTGCTTGACCAAGCAGCTTACATTCAGGTATTCTTGGATCCAACCCCTGCCGCCCGGAAGCAAACACTTGAGATAGTCAAAGCTGTCCTGGATGCACGTTCCGAACAGCCCCAAACCAGGATCTTCCTCGAACTCATGGAGGAGGCAAGTTACCATTCCGAATTTAAGGACATCATTCCGCATGGGCACTGGAAAACGGGCAAGATTTGGCAAGAGGAGCATAAAATTATGGTACTTCATTTTGAATGGAGTAATACCCTGAAATTACCCTATTTAATGCGCCGATGGGAACTCAACCCAGTGTCAAAACGCAGCAAAGCATACACGGAATTATCCCGGCAGCAGGCACTGGATTGGGCAGAGCAAAACCTGCCGAAGCCATATTTCATGCCATCCAATCGCCCTTATAAATATGATATATCGGAAACAGAAGAGCCTTCCATTCGCTACGGGTTTCCTTTTTACGATCAAGAGCTTCCCGCAGAGGCATCGCATCTTGACCCCGAGCCTAAGGGCTATGTTGTCGGGAATTACGCTTTTGATCAGCAGGTTTTTAGCCAATTGCGAAAACAGGAGGAGTTTTAAACCATTACCCTGCCCTGCTAGCGCAAGGCTCTGCCTTGTGTTCACTATCTAATCGGCTCTGCCGATTCATTGTCGGCGGAGCCGACTAGATAGTAAGCACAAGGCAGAGCCTTGCGCTAGCGGATTTTTCAGGTAGGCAAAGGAATTCCACTTGCGGGGGAATGTGAGCTAGCATTCAGTATTAAATCTATATTAAGTCTATTGCAAGGTGGTTTGGTGAGTAAAAAACCAACTACTTTTCATAAGTAAATTATCTGTCTAAAATGTAATTTTCATGAAACCCAAACTTTCAATTTTAGGTTTGATTTTAGTAAGTATCACCTTATTGCTTTCTTGCAAGAAGGAATCTCCCACAATAGTGAACGGTACGGTGGTTGATAAATATACACAAAAACCGCTTTCAAATGTTTCAATAGAGATTGAAAAATGGATGGAGGACCAACGAGGGTTCTTCTATTTTACAACCATTAAGACAGATGGGGAAGGAAAATTTACATTTGGTGATGAATTCACTCCTAAATTTATCATTAGGGAACTCAGGTGCGCCGGGTATCTGAGAAAAAATAAAGGGATCTATGGGACATTTGTTGATTTTGAAGCAAATAAGATAAATAATGTAACCATACCTATGGTTCCGACTGATGGGGAATTACGTTTAACTTTGGAGAATTTAAATGCTCAATTTGATACGATCTATGTCGGCATTTATAGCCCATCTTTAGATTACGAAACTGGTTTTTCAAATGGAATAGTTAGTATTGAGGCTTTTACAATCCCTTTTGGCGCGCCTCATATTAAAGATATTAAGCTTGCTTCAAATGAGTCAGTCATTATATATTGGAGTTTTTCTCCATCTACCATATTATTTAGTACCGCCCGGGATACTGTTTTCATTACAAGCAACCAAACAACTTCACACACTATCGCATTCTAAGTCAGCTCTGCTGTTTCGGCTCTGCCTATTCCGTGTCGGCGGAGCTGACGGAATAATAGCCACAAGGCGGAGGCGCTAGCGGGGCGGGGGAGGTGAAAATCAAGATTTTATAGCCTCAAGAAAGCCGAAATAATCCAAAATTTGAGTTTTCCCAAAAGTGCCGAGGACAAGCAAATCCTCATCCTTCGTAACTAAAAAATCGGCATTTGCATCTTGCGCCAAGGCGAGCAAAAAATTATCCTTAGGGTCTCGACAAATATTCACTTCTGAAACTACTGGGGAAAAGATGCCGTAGGATTCAAAACGCAACAGGAGGGCTTCGATGGCTGATTCAGAGAAATATCGCCTTAAGCGAGGGCGGCGGGCTACATCAACAAATTCGGTAATGAGTTCTGCACTAAACATCAAGCGAATATGGCCATTCCGCAGGATGCTGTCCAAATCTACCAAACGATTCGTAATCAGGTAGTTGATCCAAAGATTAGTGTCAATGATGACTTTGAGCGGCTCTTTCATAGCGCGAAGACCTTGCTGTTTCAACTTCTTGCAAGATGTCTGCTTCTGTCAGCTCTTTTTCGGCATCCTGGTTACGCAGACCTTCCAGTAAATCCCAAAAGCCAGCACCACTGGGGTTTAGCTGATGAAGTCGAATCAGCCGCAAGCGAACCAAACTTTCAAGCATTGCTTGAGCTTCCGGGTTCAATACTTCTACTTGATAGAGCATAGTAGTTTCAATTTATTTACAAAAGTACACCTTTTCACCACAAATCTCGACCCCCGGCTTAACAGAAATTCAATATAATCCAGCACCTGTTTTTTCAGTGATTCGGGCAATCCCTCGATTTTAGAATACAATGCTAAAGTGCTCATGGTGACTTTGATTTTGTATACAAAAGTAAGCGGAAACTTCCTTTTTACAAGGACACACACTCGAATATTACCAATTTGGCTGTATAACGGCCTCAAATACAACCCTAACCGCGATCATTCCCGCCAATAGCATCAGCCAAACAGCCAGCTTTTGTAGGCCAGTTTTAATCAACCGTTCGTTAGCGTTCGCTATCCCCTTCCGCAAAGCTGATTGAAAAAAGTAAAGTCCGCATAGGGCAATTACCATACAAATTAAATCAAACATTACTGGAAAGTACCACTTGAATCGCCCCCAAGCACTGCTTCTGGCATGCGGATTCATCGGTATACCGCTCAATGCAAGGCTCACCATTGCGTCGTAAATGAAGTGAATCAGCAATGCCCAAAACAACCACCGACCAGCATTGGCGATTTTGATATACAAGGATTGATGGTTTATTCCTTCCATAATTGGATTTGGTGTTTTTATACGGATGTTTGTGAAAATTGTTTTCCCCTGCTGGCGCAAGGCTCTGCATTGTGTTCACTATCTAATCGGCTCTGCCGATTCCTTGTCGGCTGAGCCGACGGAATAGTGAGCACAAGGCAGAGCCTTGCGCTAGCGGGGCGGGTTCCAAGTTCTTAACTCTGTTCACCAGAACCCTCCATTTCCGCAAAATACCCCCAAACCTTCCCCGCTGCCGACTTCCCAATCAACTTTTCCACTTCCGCTTTATCGGCCTCTTTGACGCGGGTTAGGGAGCCAAAATGCTGGAGTAGTTTTTCGGACGTTTTGGTGCCAATGCCGGGGATTTCAGTCAGGGCCGTTTTGATGAAATTTTTGCTGCGCTGGTTGCGGTGGAACGTGATGCCAAAACGGTGCGCCTCGTCGCGGGCCTGCTGGATGAGTTTGAGGGATTCCGATTTTTTATTGATGTGCGCCGCCACCGGATCATCAGGGAAATAAATTTCCTCCAGTCGCTTAGCGATGCCCACCACGGTCATCTGGTCTTCCAGCCCGAGGGCGCGAATACTTTTCATGGCCGCACTGAGTTGGCCTTTTCCTCCGTCAATAATCACAAGCTGCGGCAGTCCCGCACCTTCCCCGATGAGCCGTTGGTAGCGCCGCAGCACCACTTCCTCCATACTGGCAAAATCATTGGGGCCTTCCACGGTTTTTACATTGAAATGGCGGTAATCGCGTTTGGAAGGTTTGGCGTTTTTGAACACCACGCAGCTTGAAACCGGGTTGGTGCCCTGTAAATTTGAGTTGTCGAAACACTCGATCCAGAGCGGCACGGCTTCCATGTGCAGGTCGGCCTGCAGGGTGCGGAGAATACGCTCGGCACTGGTCTGTTTGCCCGTGGCGTTCATGGCCTGCTTCTTCTTTTGAAGCAGGTGGTATTGCACGTTTTTTTCCGAAAGTTCGAGCAGCTTCTTTTTATCCCCGATTTTTGGAACGGTAATCAACCCGCCCCAGGCCTTCCCAAGCGGAAGCGTGATTTCAAAAGGCACAATGATTTCCTGCGTAATGCTGGAAAAACGTTCCCGCAAATGCTGGATGGCCAGCACCAGCATGATTTCGCGGTCTTCGTCCAGGTTTTTGGTCAGGGTAAGCGTGTAGGTGTGGATGATGGCACCATTCACCACTTTCAGGTAATTGACAAAAGCTTCCTTTTCATCATCGGCGATGGCGAACACGTCCACATCACGGATATTGGGGTTAACAACGGTGCTTTTGCCTTGGTAATCCTCAAAAAGTGCGAGTTTTTCCTTCATTTGCTGGGCATACTCAAACTGCATATTTTCAGCAAAACGCGCCATTTCTTCCTTCAAATGGGTTTTGACCGCCGAGAAATTACCCTTCAGGATGTTTTTGATCTGTTCAATTTTTAGGTTGTACGACTCCTCCGTTTCCAGCGCGATACAAGGCGCCTGACAGTTTTTAATGTGGTATTCCAGACAGGGTTTGAACTTGTTTTTATCAATATTTTCCACCGAAAGGTTCAGTGAGCAGGTGCGCAATTGAAATAGTTTTCGGATCAATTCGGCAATTTGTTCCACCCGGAATTTCTGCAAATACGGCCCAAAATAAATGGAACCATCCTTAAAAGTTTTGCGCGTGAGAAACACCCTCGGGAAACGTTCGTGCTTGATGCAGATGTAAATCAGGGGCGATTTCTCGTCCTTCAACATCACATTGTAGCGCGGCTGGAGCTTTTTAATGAGTGTGTTTTCGAGCAGCAACGCATCGTGCTCCGTTTCCACAATCATAAATTCGATGTGATGCGCATGGCGAACCAGCACCTTCGTTTTGGCGAGTTGGTATTTTTTTTCGCCGAAGTAAGAAGAGAGGCGGTTGCGGAGGTTTTTGGCTTTGCCGACGTACAGGATAGTGCCCTCAACATCCACATATTTGTAGATGCCCGGTTCAGTGGGGATGCTGGGCGCAAAGGCTTTAAAATCGTCGTTGGTCATGTATGGGGGCAAAATTAGCAGTAGAACATCAGATTGTCACCATGGAAATAAATTCAGGCAATCCGGATAATCCGGGCTCTTTTTCAGAAATTGAGATAGGGTACTGTAAGGTTGAGAAGCATCGTACATTTGCTCGCCTGCATCTGTAGATTCGTTTCGATCAAACCAGCCACTGCTATGCTTAACTCTCGCGTTACCCTTGTTTGCCTGCTCATTTTTTCTGCTGTTTCTCAAATTTCCGCGCAATGTCCGATTACGGTGGATGCTGGTCCGGATGTCTATTTTTGTCCGCCCCCAACCCCCACCCAACTCAACGGCGATATCTCAGGCGATTTTCTGAGTTTTACCTGGACCCCAACGGTCGGGATGGTGGGCGGAAACACCCTTACCCCCACGGTGACGGTAAGCCAAACAACCAGTTACGTACTCACTGGCGTGGCTGCAGATTTTTCCAACAACTTGATTGTCAATGGCAATTTTGAAAGCGGGAACTCGGACTTTACCAGCGATTACGGTTACAGTCCCGGCGATTTGGTGCCCGAAGGTTTGTACGATGTGATTGACAACCCACAAAATTCCCACCCCGGCTTCTCGCCCTGCGAAGACCATACCTCCGGCGATGGGAACATGATGGTGGTCAATGGAGCGGGCACCCCGAATCAAAACGTCTGGTGCCAAACGGTAAACGTCCTACCCAACACGCAGTACGTTTTTTCTGCCTGGGTAACCTCTGTCGTCGCGGCATCTCCTGCGCTTTTGCAGTTTAATATCAATGGCACGCCGCTTGGCCCAATTTTTAGCGCACCCGGCCAAACCTGTGTTTGGCAAAACTATTTCCAGGTCTGGAACAGCGGCGGAAACACCAGCGCAACCATTTGCATCGTCAATCAAAACACCAACCTGGGCGGCAATGACTTTGCGCTGGACGACCTATTCTTCAACGCCACCTGCGCTGTGACCGATACTGTAACGGTGAACCTTGTAAATGCAAACGCAGTTGCGTCTCCCGGACTGGTTACCCTCCCTTGTGAGGGCGCAATCGTGCAACTTTCGGGCGTTGGTTCCAGTACCGGCCCCAACATCGTTTACCAATGGAGCACCGGAAATGGCAACATCGTATCCGGCGAAAACACCCTCACCCCCAGTGTGGATGCTCCCGGAGAATATATTTTAGAGGTTTCGTATGTTGTGAATGGAGATGTAATTTGTTTCAGAACGGCCACTGTCAATGTCATCCTGAACCCGAACCAACTTTCCGCATGGATTACCCCGCCACAACCCTTGGGCTGCGGCTCGCCCACTACCCTACTCATCGGCAACAGCAATCAGGGCGCTTTTTCGGTGTACGAATGGAGCACCATCGATGGAAACATCGTGAGCGGAGCAAACCTGAAAAACTGCACCGTAAATCAGGTCGGCACGTACACCCTTTTGGTAACCAACTCCATGACGGGTTGCACCGCCACCACCGAAGTAACCGTAACGGTCACCAACGACGTTCCAACGTCCATTGCTACCTCTAACGGCCTCATCACTTGTGCCATTGACTCCGTGCCTCTTTTGGGCGCAGGAAGCAGCGGAGGACCCAATATTACCTATAGCTGGACCACCATTTCTGGCCAAATTACTGGCCCAACCAATATTCAAAACACCAGTGCCGGCGCCGGCGGAACGTATATTTTGGGCGTGACCAATACCTCCAACAACTGCACCGCTTTTGACACCGTGGTCGTGCCCGCGAACCTGACCCCGCCCACAGTCATCGGAACCCTGCCGCCCGAAATCTCCTGCAATCCAGACCAGGATACCATTCAAATTGTTATTCAAGTGGGGCCGCCGCCCATTGTTTTAATCGAATGGACGACCGCAAACGGACACATTGTTTCAGGTGAATTCACCCCCGGCCCTCAAGTAGATTTGCCGGGCACCTACACCGTTTCGGTATTTGACCCGGCCAATGGTTGTTACAACTTCGACACCTCACAGATCATCGCGAATTTTACCATTCCCAATGCAGATATCTTGCCCACTGATACCATTACCTGCCAATTTCCAAGTGTTGTCCTCCAAGGCATTGGCTCAAGCATGGGGGCAAATTTTTCCGTTGATTGGACCGCCAGCAATGGTGGAAACATCGTTTCAGGCGGCAACACCCTCAACCCGACGGTCAATGCGCCCGGCGATTACTTCCTCATCCTGCGCGACAGTGTAAGCTTCTGCGCCGACACCGCTATGGTGAGCGTCCAGGCCGATACCAATATTGTGATCGCCATTGCAAACGCGCCCGACACCCTAAATTGCGCAGTCAACGATGTTAGTCTGAACACCAACGGTTCCAGCAGCGGAAGCAGTTTGACCTACTTCTGGAGCACCAACGATGGCAATATTTCGGGCGGACAAGGCACCCCAACGCCCACGGCCAATGCACCCGGAACCTACCAGGTACTCATCACGAATACTGCCAACGGCTGCGCAGCGACAGACCTTGCGGTGGTGGCACAAAACATTGCCCCGCCGCCCATTTCGATCAGTCCACCCGACACCCTTACCTGCGCGGTTTCTTCCCAAATCATTGAAGCTCAAATCAATAGCTCCGGAAATTTCAGTTTTCAGTGGACGGCCAGCAATGGCGGGAACATCTCTGCGGGCGACACTACGCTACAGCCAACCATAAACCAGGCGGGGATGTACACGCTTATGGCCACCAATCTCAATACTGGTTGCACGGCTTCAGCCTCCGTTACTGTGGCGCTGGAAGCGGGATTCCCGACCGTGGCGACGGCGGCTCCCGGGCCCCTCACCTGCCTGAGTCTCTCGCAGATTTTGACCTCAAATGGCTCCTCCAGCGGACCAAATTTTGAATACAACTGGAGCACCAGCGATGGCAATATCAGCGCAGGCGGCAACACCCCAAACCCGACGGTCAATGCGCCCGGAACTTACCTGCTGCAAGTGACCAATACCGCCAATGGATGCAGTTCCAGCGCCAGCGTGGTGGTTTTGCAAGATACCCTGGCTCCCGCTGCGGTGGTGTTAACCGGGGCAGACACCCTGAATTGCCTGAGCACCCAGCTCGAACTCATCGGCAACGGCACCGGGAACGGCGTTTGGACGACCGCGAACGGCAACATCCTGTTTACCAGCGGTTTTGTGGCACAAATTGATGCCCCTGGGCAATACCTGTTCACCACTACCGATCCGAACAATGGATGCACGGCCCAGGATTCCGTTCAAATTTTTGAAAATGTACTGATTCCGACGCTCAGCGTAGCACCCGCGGCAACCCTCACTTGCGCTGTAATTAGTATATCGTTGAACGCCAATGCCAGCGGGCAGAATCTCCAGTTCGACTGGCAAACGGTCAACGGGAACATTCTTTCGGGACAAAACACCGCCAGCCCGAGCGTCAATGCAGCAGGCAATTACGCCTTGCTCGTCACGGATTTGGCCAATGGATGCAGTGTTACCGGAAACGCCTTGGTCGCGCAAGACACCTTGTCGCCCGACATTTCCGTGGCGGCGCCTGCAAGCATTACCTGCGATTTACCCAGCATTATGTTGGAAGGAATCAACCAATCTTTACCCGGGAATTTTGACTACAACTGGGTAGCTTCTGGCGGGGCAAACATCGTTTCAGGGGCCAATTCCCTCAGTCCAACGGTGGACGCAGGCGGAGTTGTAACGTTTACCACCCTGAACCTGGCGAATGGCTGTTCCTCGGTAGTTTCGGTCAACATTATCCAAAATACCACGCCTCCGCTGGCCAATGCTGGTCCAAACGACACTTTAAGTTGCCTGACTAATTCCTTGACTATCAATGGTTCCGGCACAGGCGCGGGCAATTTAAGCTTCAATTGGCAAGCCTCCAATGGCGGCAACATACTTTCGGGTTCCAACACCCCTACCCCATTGGTTAACCAGCCGGGCACCTACACACTCACCGTAGAAAACCCCGCCAATGGCTGCACTGCAAGTGATGTGGTGCAAATTTCCAACGACCTCAACGCGCCTTCTGCCAACGCCGGAACGGCTGCCACGCTGACCTGCGTTTTACTCCAAACCAACCTCAACGCAACCGCCAGCACGGGCAGCAACATCTCGTACAACTGGACCGCCTCGGCGGGCGGGAACCTCGTTTCGGGACAAAATACCCTCAGCCCAACCGTGAATGAACCCGGCGTATACACCCTCGCCGTCACCAATGCCGACAACGGCTGCGTGGCCACCAGCAGCGTGACCGTTCCTGAAAACCTCATTCCGCCGAGTGTAGAAGCCGGTGCGACTGCCACCTTAACCTGCAATATTACCAGCCTCTCGCTCTCGGGCAATTCCACGGGCGGAGCAGCCACCTACAGCTGGAGCACCGCCAATGGCAACATCGTTTCGGGGCAAAACAGCCTGACGCCTACGGTAAATCAAACGGGCACCTACACCCTGACCGCCACGCTCGGCAGCAACGGGTGTACTGCCAGCGATTTGGTGTTCGTGAATATAGATACCCTCGCCCCCGGTTTCCAAATTGCACCGCCACTTCCCCTCACTTGTTCGGAAGTAAGCACCGAGCTGATCGGCAGCGTGCAACAACCGAGTGTTGGCAATTATTCAGCCACCTGGAGCACTCTGGACGGGAATTTGATTTCGGGGCAAAACACCCTGAACGCCAGCGCCTATGCTTCTGGAACGTACGTGCTGAGCATCCTCAACACCCTCAACGGCTGCGATGCGCAATTGCAGGTAACGGTGGATCTGGACACCCTCGCGCCGACTGCAGTCGCTGCACCGGGGGCCGAGATTACTTGTGCGATTCAAACACTTAACCTGGATGGGACCGGTTCCGCGGCGGGCAGTGGATTTTCATACGAATGGACGGCCAGCGCGGGCGGAATCATTTTGGGCGGTGTAAATACCCTCAGTCCCAGCATCGGAAATGCCGGGATTTACACGCTCTGGGTAACCAATACCAACAACGGCTGCACGTCCTCTGCCACCACTACCGTGGCTGCCGACACGCTGCCGCCACTGGCCGTGATCGCCGTGCCGGGAGTGTTGACCTGCCTGGAAAATGAGGTCATGCTGGATGGAACCAGCTCCAGTCAGGGACCCAATTTTACTGCAAATTGGGCCACTTCAGGCGGCAACATCCTTTCCGGGCAGGGAACGTTTAGCGCCACCGTGAATCAGGCGGGCAACTATCTTTTGACCGTTCAAAACGCCGAAAATGGCTGCACCGCCACTGCGCAGATGTTGGTGCAAGCCAATATCAATACGCCCGGTGCACTTATTATTCCCATTGAACCCCTGGATTGCAACACCCCACAAACCACCCTGCTGGGTTCCAGCCCGACCATCGGGGCAATGACCTATTCGTGGACCACCGGGGCGGGCGGAAACATCCTGAGTGGCGCGAATACCCCCACTCCGCTCATTGACGAACCCGGCATTTACACCTTGCTCGTAACCAACAGCAGCACGGGTTGTAGTTCCTCCGCGACGTTGGCCGTAACGGCGGTACCGGATCCGACGTTTAACCCGACGCTTAGTCAGCCCAACTGTTTTACGCCGACGGGTGCGGTGAATTTTGGCCTTGTGACGGGTGGTGTGGCGCCGTTCCAATATTCTCTGGATGGCGGCTTGAGCTTTGGAGCCGAAGCATTGGCGCTTGGACTTGCACCTTCGGCATACACGCTGGTGGTCAGCGATGAAAACGGCTGCACGGCTGCTGAGACCGTGACGATCAACGCGCCGTTTTTGCCCGTGTTGGAAATTGAAGGGGTGCAGCGGATTGAATGGGGCGATTCTATTCAACTTTCCCCGCAGACTAATATTCCGGGTGCACAAATTGCTTTTTGGGAATGGTCGCCTGCAAACGGGCTTTCCTGCACCGATTGTGCCGAGCCTTGGGCCAAACCGCTGTCCAGTCAATATTACAATATTGTCGTGGAAGACGAAAACGGATGTATTGCGGAAGCGCGGACGCTGGTACAGGTCATACGGATCCGGGATATTTATCCGCCCAATATTTTCTCACCCAACGACGATGGGGAAAACGACCGATTCACGCTATACACGAGGGGCGTGCGGGAAATCCGCCGATTGATGATTTTTGACCGTTGGGGGGAGGAGGTTTTTCAGCAGAAAAATTTCCAGCCCAATGATGAATCGCTGGGCTGGGATGGTACGTTCCGGGGTTCGCGTTTGACTCCGGGGGTGTTTGTCTGGGCCGCGGAAGTGGAATACAATGATGGGGAAGTGGAGGTGGTGTATGGGGATGTGACAATTATGCGATAAGACTATGATTTATGTGATTTTGATGATTTGAGTGAGCATTCCTGATTTCAAATGATTAGAACCCAATGTTCAATCCATAAAAAAAGCCGCCTCTGGGGGAAGCGGCTTCTATACTTTGGTTCTGTGTGTAAATCAGTCTCGGAACGGAGGGGGGATTAAATCGGTGCTGGGCAAGTGTTTGTTTGTTTCCCAAATTTGAAATTGAAACGTGAGATGGGAAAAAAGTAACAGGTTTTGGGAAAATTATGCAAATTGGTTTGGGGCGGTCTTGAACAAGGAGGATCCAAAAAAATTTAAACCTAAAACAATCTGGCGAGCCTAAAACCGCCGAATCCTTACGAAGAACAATGTTAAGTAGCCATTTCCGTCAGATTACTGAAAGCCGCTGGTTCAACAACCTCATTCTTGGAGTCATTTTAGCCGCCGGGGTGCTGGTCGGCATAGAGACCTCTCACCCTGCGGGTACGCCCTGGCGCGCGCTGCTGGAACGCGCCGACCTGCTGATCCTGCTGATTTTCACCGCAGAATTTGGGCTGAAAATCCTGGCCGAGGGCAACAAACCCTGGAATTATTTCCGCGATCCCTGGAATGTTTTTGACTTCCTGATTGTCGCGGTATGTTGGCTGGCCCATATCCTGCCGGACATCAATGCCGGTTTTGTGGCCGTGATCCGACTGGCGCGGGTGCTGCGGGTCATGCGGCTGGTGCAGGCACTTCCACAACTCAAAATGCTCATCAACGCGATGCTGAAAAGTATCCCAAGCATGGGTTATGTGGGCGTTTTGCTGCTGTTGTTGTATTACATTTACGGGGCCATGGGCGTGTTTGTGTTTGGCCAAAACGACCCGCTTCACTTTGGCTCCCTGGGCACGGCCATGCTTTCCTTGTTCCGAATCAGCACCCTGGAAGGCTGGTCAGAAATCATGTATGTCAACATGTTTGGCTGCGATGATCCCAAATGGGGCTACGGACCCGAGTCGGGTTGTAACAGCCCGGAGGGACATGGCGGGGCGGCGGTGGCGTATTTTGTCTCCTTCGTGTTGTTTGGGACCATGATTGTGCTCAACCTGTTCATCGGGGTCATCATGAATGCCATGGACGAGGTGCGCAAAGAACACGAGTCCGAAGACCGGCTTACCCGCAAAAACGCCGACAACCATCACCTGGAAGACGATATAGCCGAGTTGCACGAACAGTTGGACGCGATTAAAAAACAGCTGGATTTTATTGCTTTTCGAGCGAAGAAGTAGGGAGGGATTTGGGGGAATGCAATATATCTGCTGTAATGCTTGGGAGGGTGGCGCGGTAGAAATTTCTAGAATTTCTCAAGCTTTGCGGACAATCAAAATCTGTTGATCTGTAAATTCCATCCAAGCGTAATCGTACACGAGGTGATACCATTTGCCTTGCTTGTTTTTATAAATACCCGTCATGTATTCCCAGCGAAACTTTGCCCGACTGAGCACTGTGCGGTCGAACATTTCCTTTTTGCTTTCTCCCATTAGTGTGGCTAAAATTTCCCGGTTTCGGAGGAGGTAGCTGTCTATTTCCTTTACCTCATTTCGGGTGTTGCGTCGCTTTGTGAAGTTAAAAGCGTTTTTGCAGGTTGCGTCGCAAATTTTTTTGTCGGTTCGCCCGCGAAGGGTTTTTCCGCATTGTTGACATTCGTTTTTCATTTGGCTGGATTTTAGTGAGTATTCAAAATTAATCGTTTGTGATCAGATACGCAACCGTTTCCCTTTGGACAAGGCCCTGCTTTGTCTGTATGTGCCCCCCGATTTAGTGCCTGAGCATCTTTCTGTGGTTAAAAGCATACACGGTCGCAGATGGGAACCGCAGTGGAAAGTATGGACGGTGCCCTATACAAAGCTGACGTTTCGGTTTTTGCAAAAATATTTTGACGCACAAATTTTGCAATGGGGATTTACCCCTTCAGACGACATCCCCGAACGCCTGGATGCGCCGATGCCCGAGCGAAGGCCGCAGCCGACAGTGGTCCCGGCTCGTTATGAAGCGGCTGTGGTCGCGCTGGAACAAATGCTCACGCTAAAAAGATATAGTTGGCGCACGATCAAATCTTATAAAAACTCGCTTCGACTGTTCATTATGCACTATAATGACATCAAGCCGAGTCAGATCACGCGCAAGCAGATCAACAGTTACATCTTAAAACTCATCCAAGACAAGCATATCACGGAGTCTTATCAAAATCAGATAGCCTGCGCAATTAAGATTTTCTATTGTGAAGTAGCGAATCAGCCAGAGAAAGTTGAAGGACTGGTACAGGCCAAAAAGCCGCAGAAAATACCGCAAGTGTTGACTGAGGCAGAAGTTACGCGTTTGCTAAAGTCCGTTGAAAATCTCAAACACCGCTGCATTTTGATGCTCATTTATTCTGCAGGATTGCGGCTTGGGGAATTGACCAAATTGCGCTTGACGGATATTCAAGCAGACGAACATCGAATCTTTGTGCGCGACGGAAAAGGGAAAAAGGACCGCTGTACGATATTGGCCGGCAAAACCGAAACGCTGTTGCGCAGCTACCTGGCTTGTTATCGCCCGGTACACTGGTTGTTTGAGGGCGCTGACGGAGGCGCCTACAGCGACCGTAGTGTACAAGCTATTTTTACAAAGGCAAAAGAGCGCTCCAAGATCAATCCTTTGGCGACTGTGCATACGCTGCGGCACTCGTTTGCCACACACTTGTTAGAGAAAGGCGTTGATTTGCGCTATATCCAAGACCTTTTAGGGCACGAGAGCAGCAAAACCACAGAGATTTACACCCACATTACTAAAAAAAGTTGGGATAAAATAAAAAGTCCCTTAGATGATTTGGAGATTTGAAGTTTGCACTTACATTTACAGCCTGAAACAACCAATGGATGAATCAAATTTTTCCCTACCATTTATCACTCCATACGTTTCGTGAATCCAGCCGTGTTGGCTGGATTCACGCAACGCCCCCTTGCGAATGTCCGTCGAATGAATCTACCTCCTCCCATGATTTTTCAAGTTCACCTGTTGCGCAAATCCAACCAAGTTGGCTGGATTCACGCAACGCGGCCTTGCCAATCAGGTGGTGACAAAGCGGGTTTTCACGCAATAGCGTCTATAGGGGGAGTTGCGTAAAGCCACAGTTGAACAAAACCGCTGCGCGGTAGCCCCCGTCTCCGCGTTTGGGATCTCAATT
>CAZKBH010000053.1:17385-33638 GCA_964550795.1 uncultured Saprospiraceae bacterium | reverse complement strand
TTTGGGCAAGCAAAAGAAAGTACAGATGCCGGGCTAAAGTGACCAGCCCGGGCAGAAAGGAACAGACCTTCGATTGGTTCAAATTTACTTCCTGCTGGCTGTCGAAAATCTAACCATTTTGATGCGTGACCTTGAATTCTGTTTGGCTATCAATAACCTTCCAAGTGGTGAAACGACTTATGCACTGGGTTACCAAAAACCTTATAGGTCTGGTAGCAAATCAAAAAATGTCCAGTAATATGTAAAAATGCCTGACTACGTTAGATATACAAAGTTTAAAAATCACCAAAGCTGCTGACTCACATCATTGCGGCGGTACTACATGTCGCCCAATTTTGCAGTAAAGAAAAAGATAAACTATGACATCAGATAGTGCTCTAAATGCCTTATAATCAGGTATTTGTGGCACTTTCACCTGAATAGTTATATAAAAATGAAGACCAACCCCATGCCCAATACCTCGCACCATCCCATTGCGCTATGGCTATTGAAAGCGCTGCTATTCGTATTAGGCGTTTCCGCACTTATCCCGGGCATTGAATTGATCATTGACCCTTCCGGGAAACTTGTCCAATTCCCCGAAGGAGCACTTGAAGGTTCGCCTTTCCCGGATTATTTGATCCCGGGGATATTGTTGACCATTTTTGTAGGGTTGCTTTCGCTGGCAGCATGGTTTTCACTATGGAAAAAGCCGAATCATCCTTTTTTAACTCGAATCAATCCTTTCCCCAAAAGACATTGGGCCTGGACTTTGGCCTTATGTAGTGGCCTCAGTTTAATGACTTGGATACTCGTGCAGATGACTATGGTGCCCTATTTTTTTCTACAACCACTGATGTTAAGCTGGGGCGCGGCGATTGTTTTATGCTGTTTAATTCCCGGCGTTCGAGCGTATTATGCAACAGATTAAGGTGACTTGATCCACAAATACCCGATTTCCCGCCCCACAACCTTTTGGGCCTCACCGGGTTTCAATTTATGGTTATGTCTTAATCAAATACGTTTACTAAACTTTTAAAGTTTAGTAAACGTGTCACTCACAAGAATCACAAAAATCAAAAGAATCACAGTTCAGACAAAATCACAAGAATCACAAAAATCAAAAGAATCACAGTTCAGACAAAATCACAAGAATCACAAAAATCAAAAGAATCACAGTTCAGACAAACTCACAAAAATCAAAAGAATCATAGTTCAGACAATTAAAGCTTATGAAACATTTCCCAAAGCTCTCCTCCCTGATCGCAATTGGTTTGGTATTTACCCAAACCATTGCCTTTACACAAACCGATGCAGCCCTCCTGCGCGACCTGGCGGAGGAGAACAGAAAAACCGTCGAGGCACTCGCCTTGTATCCTTCTGTGACCAGATTAGCCATTTTGGAGGCTACCAAGCATCCCGAAGTGCTCATCAAAATGCAAAGCATCCGTGAAAGAACCAGCGCAGCTTTCCGTACCCTGATTGAGGATTTCCCACAATCCACACAGCTCGTTTTTTACGATTTGAGCCGTTATCCGGGTTTGACGGAGTCGCTTGTGGCGCAACAGAACGACCCCTCCGCGATCCGAAAATCACTGGAGGTGCTACCTGAAGAAGAACGCGAATCGTTTTACGGAGTCGTCACGCGGCAAATGCCCACGGTTCGTAAAATTAAGGAACTGGATCAAACGACCCAGGCGGCGTTTGACCAGCTTGGTGCAACGTATTCCCCCCAGGCACGGGCTGCATTTGAACATTTGCTGGGTCTGCCGGAGGTCATTGATTTGTTGAATGAAGACCTGCGCTTTACCATCCTGGTCGGCGAAACATACCAGGAAAACCCGGCTTGGGTGATACATAACATGGATTCGCTCAATCTGGCAGTGGCCCGTACGCATGCGAAGGAACTGGAGGACTGGAAAACTACCCTCGAGAACGATCCTGTTGCCAAAGCCGAGTTGCAAGAAGCCGCCAACGAATATGCCACCGAAAATGGCTACCTCACAGACGATTACTCCGGTGATGATCTGTATTACGAAGGCGAGTATTACGAGCGTGAAGCGCCCCGATTTGCGCAACATCACTACAATCCATACCCTTATTGGTATGGATATCCATATTGGGAGCCGTATCCACGTTGGCGGCCCTATCCATGGTGGTGGGATTTGGGTGGCTATTATCGTCCGCAGGGTTTTGTAGTGGTTTATTTGCCCTCGTACCATTTTATGGACTGGTATTTTTATCACCCACACCACCACTACCGCTACAACCATCTTTCCACGCATTTTGTAAACCATTATTATGGCCACCGAAATTCTGGAACGACCATTACCATGGGAGTGCGTGATTGGCAGAACCGCAATAGAAATGTTATTTCAAACGATTTTTTGGCTGATAAAACGAGATTGCCAGATCGATTGAAAGAATATGGCCGTTTTGAAACCAGCCGTCAGGAGTTTAATGCCAAAAATCCTAGAAAAGCGCTCACCCAAACGGAATACCTGGACAAAAATGCCCGGAAATTTCCCGAGGTAAAACGTTCCAAAGAGACGGCACAAGCTGAAATCCAGCGAGACAACCAAGCGACGCGCGAAAAACGTTCCGATTGGGCACCGCAAAAAGCGACCTCAAGACCAGAGCCAGATCCAGCGCCGAGGCCACAGCGCCCTTCCCGAACAGTGCCAACTCCGGCTCAAAAACAACCCAGAACGGAGCAACCCGTCAGACAAGAGCCTACCAGAACAGATCAGCCGGCGACTCGCGAACCAGCCAGACAACCCCGGACGCAGCCCGAAGAGGCGAAAGATTACCACCGTCAAAAATGGGAAGAGCAAAGACCTGCGACCAGGCCGACCCCACAAATGCGGCCCAGCACTTCGCCCGCCCCAAGAACTGCCCCTGCGAAGCGAATTCAACCACCCACCAAGAACATTCCAAAAGGAAGGGGTAATTGAGGATCTTAGTTTAACCGATTTGTACCGATGAAATAACAACTTCACAATTGTTATTTCATCGGTATTCAATTTAATAAAGCATTATGGGAAAGATAAAAAAACCGGAAATCCCTATTGAATTTCCGCCACCAGATAAGCAGCAAGAAATTATACCAATGATTGAGCCGGAAGCGCCTCCAACCATTGTCCCGGTAGAGATTCCGGATATAATTCCGGAGGAAGAACACATTCAGCCACCTCCGGAAGAGATGCCAAACTGATGTTGGCACGAACTTTTTACCTCAAAATTCTAAATTTAACGTGCCATGGGAAAGAACGATATTATTAAAAACATGCCCTTTATGTCCCCGCTTACCACCAGAATGGACGCGGCCATGGAAAAAGGGTTTATTGAAAATTTAGAGATCACGGCTGCCAGCGTTATGGTAAATCATGACACGGGGAAGGAATATCGGCCAACGGATGCCACCATTATGGACCATTTCCGTTTTGAAGGCATGTCTGATCCAGGCGACAACAGTATTTTATATCTCATTGAAACTTCTGACGGGGAAAAAGGCCTTTTGATTACAGCTTATGGGCCCGACTGTCCTGCACACGTGGCTGATTTTGTGGCCAATATTCCCCACATGGAGAAATTGCACGATGGCAGTTCGCCGGACACAACAAATGCGCAAACGCCGTTAGATGTTACGGATCCTGGCAACACAACTTCAAGTGAATCATAGGATATAAATTACGGCATTTTTATCGGTAAAAGCAAATTGGGGGTAGGGTGGTGGGGAAAACGGACTGCACCCGTATATTTCGCCCACTTAAACCCTGCCAATCACCCTTTTCCCATGCGTCTTTTCCTCTGCTTTAGCATCCTGCTGCACTGCATCACCAGCCTTTCCGCTCAGCACCAAGCCTATTTCCCTGACCCAGATACCTCCATCCAACGCCGCCTCGAAGACTGGCAAGATCTGAAATTTGGCCTGCTCATGCACTGGGGCGCGTACAGCCAATGGGGCATCGTAGAAAGTTGGAGCATCTGCCCGGAAGACCTGTCCTGGGCCACCGGCGGTCGGAAAGCCGGAGTGGCCGACGATTACCATGACTACCTGAGCGCCTATGAAAACCTTCCCAAAACCTTTAATCCCACCCGCTTCGATCCCGAACGCTGGGCGGCAGCTGCCCGGGAGGCGGGCATGAAATACGTCGTGTTCACCACCAAGCACCACGACGGCTTTTGTATGTTCGACAGCAAATACACGGACTATAAAATCACAGGCGCAAATAGCCCCTTTGCCTCAAATCCCAAAAGCAATGTGGCCCGGGAAATTTTCTCCGCCTTCCGAAATCAAGGCTTCTGGACCGGGGCCTATTTTTCCAAACCAGACTGGCATTCAGACGATTATTGGTGGAAAAAATTCCCGCCCAGCGACCGGAATTGCAATTATTCCATTGCAAAATACCCCGAAAAATGGGCCAGTTTTGTGCAATTTACCCACAACCAGATAGACGAGCTGATGAGCGACTACGGCAAAATGGACATCCTCTGGCTCGATGGCGGCTGGGTGCGCAACAAATCCGAAGCAGAAATCAAAACCGAACTGTTGGAGCAATACGAAGGCAGTCGCTGGACCCGAAATCCACAGAGCCAGGACATTGACATGGCCAGTATGGTCCGCGCCGCCCGCGCCAAACAACCCGGACTCATCGTGGTGGATCGCGCCGTGCCGGGCATTCATCAAAACTACCTCACCCCGGAGCAGCACATCCCCGAAACGGGCCTGCCTTACCCTTGGGAAACGTGCATGACCATGGCTAGCAGTTGGAGCTATGTGCCTGAGGATCAATACAAACCTGCTGATGAAATCATCGAAAAACTGGTGGATATCGTGAGCAAGGGCGGCAATTATTTACTCAATATCGGCCCAAGCCCGGAAGGCGAATGGCACGATGCGGCCTATGAACGACTGAAGGAAATTGGTGCCTGGATGAAAACCAACGGCGAGGCCATTTACGCCACCCGTAAGTTCGACACCTTCGGCGAGGGCGAGCGCATTCGATTTACGCAGTCTAAAGATGGTAAATCCCGGTATGTTTTCCTCTTGGACGCTCCCGAAGGCAAGGTTTTGCTAACCAAAATGCCTTTTTCGGAAAACACCCAAGTAAGGCTTCTGGGCAAGTCGGGGAAACTGCCCTGGAAAGCCACCAAGGCCGGGGTGGAAATCAGTTTTCCCACCGGTCTGAGTGCTTCGGGTCGGCACGTTTGGGTTTTGAAAGTGGAAGGGTAAGCGTATCAGGTTGTGTCAAAAGTCGAAAGATGTAAATGTTAGATTTTTACGCAAAATTTTGTTCTGTTTTTCGCGAAATTTAACTTCCCGAAAGTTTAAAACTTTCGGGAAGTTAACATTGCAAGAAATTAAATTTTTCGCTGGAGAGCAACGTGTGTCCTGCTCCGATTTTTGACACAACCCTACATGGCAAGGACGAGGAAGCCAACAACGGAAATTTCTCATTAATCTCAGAAAATCCCTCCCCCAAAATCGAGTTTGGCACGATTCTTTCTGTTAGAAACGTATTCTTGCTCAGCTCACGCTGGCTTATAATCTCTTGAACGTTATCTCTTCTAATCGGTAAGAAAAGTCTGAGCCGTCCACTTCCCGGGACGGCTCTTCTTGTTTCTGGGCTAGTTTACTACATTTGTGGCCCGCATGTTGAAAATCGCCTTTTCACCCATTTATCGGTACGAATTGCCCGAAGGTCATCGCTTTCCGATGGCCAAGTACGAACTTTTGCCCGAACAATTGTTGTGGGAAGGCACTGTCACGGACAACCATTTTTTTCATCCGGAATTATTAACTGAAAAAGTTGCGCTGCTCACCCACACCCCGGAATGGTGGGCCAAAATGAATGAACTCCAACTTTCGGAGCGCGAAATCCGGGCCATTGGTTTTCCAGTCAACGAGCATTTTGTGCGGCGTGGGCGGCATATTTCCAATGGCACCCTGGAATGCACTCTTTGGGCCATGCAACACGGTTGCGCCATGAATATCGCGGGCGGAACCCACCACGCTTTTGCAGATCGGGGAGAAGGTTTTTGTTGTTTTAACGACCAGGCAGTGGCCGCTAACTGGTTGTTAGACAGGGGATTGGCTCAAAAAATTCTCATCGTGGATTTGGATGTGCACCAGGGCAACGGCACCGCTAAAATCTTTGAACACGAGCCTCGAGTCTTTACGTTTTCCATGCACGGAGCCCGAAATTACCCCATCCGAAAAGAACAATCGAACCTCGATATTGGCTTGCCCGATGGCACGGAAGACGAAGCCTACCTGAAAATTCTGCGGGAAACTTTACCCCGTTTGGCCGATGAATTTCAACCCGATTTTGTGTTTTTCCAAAGCGGGGTGGACATCCTTGCCACCGACAAACTGGGCCGTCTGAATATCAGCCGAGAAGGTTGCCGCGAGCGCGACCGCATCGTTTTCTCCTTCTGTAAAACCAATCGCCTGCCCGTGGTGGCCAGTATGGGCGGCGGCTATTCTCCCCGAATTGCCGACATCGTGGAGGCCCATGCGAATACATTTCGGGTCGCCCAGGAGTTGTTTTTTTGAGAACGGGCAAATCCAGCGTTAGCGCAACCTTTCTAGACCAAGGCTACTGCTTGGCTACCGGGCAAACTGCCGAGCCTTTTTTACCGCTCAGCAAGATCCAGTATTGTCCACCTGGATACCCGCTCAAATCCAGTACGGCTTCGTGGGAAGGGGCAAAGGACCAGACTTTTTCTGTTTTGCCGTCCGTGCTGATGAGGGTAGCGGACTCAAAAAGTTCATCGGCCAAAACCCGCACCTGGCTGCGGCTGGGGTTGGGCGAAACGCGGATTTTGCCCAAAGGATTGGGCGTTTTGGTCGCAAGCGTAGAAACGCCTTTTCCAATGGTGTATTCGCCGGGCAGTAGTTGGGTGGGCCTGAGTTGTCCGTAAGCATCATTCGCCGAGCCGATGGTGATCTTCGTGTAAGTTGGCCATTCCTGCCAGGGATGCCCCGCACCCGGGCGGTAAAGTAGCAGCAGACTGTCTTCCGAATTGCTGGTAGCCGCGAACAATTCCTTATCCAACTGATCGCCCTGGCCTCGTCCATCATAAAACACAATAGCCTGAGCATCAAACCCTTGTGAAAAATAGGGTTGGTAATAAACGGACCAATAGCGATTGCTAAGCAGATAATTATTGGGATTTGCCCCGGCATTATCCGGGCTTGCAAAGTGGTGCTCCACGCGGAAAAAGACCGAGTCGGCACCGAGATTGTTCACCGTCAGATTGAATTTCGCGTCTGCAAAATTGGTGGTACCCGCAGCTTTCAGCATCTTTTCTCCCTCCGAACGGGCTTGCAGGATTTTTACATTGGTATTCACAAAGATCTGCCGTGGCACTTGGCCCCAGGGAGAAAAGAAAAATTCCAGGGTCGTGTTTTCACCCGAAACAATACCGCTTCGATATTGATATTGCCCGTTAGACATCAAAAATGAAAATTCCAAGGGTACATTCTGGTGGAAATGTGGCGCTCCCCGCAATTTCTGTTTTACAAAAACGCGTACAAGTAAAGGGCCATCCACCGGGGAGAAAAAATACTGGGTCGAGTCAATCGAAAAATCAGGATAACCGCCCGAAAACACCCAATCGTTGAAAAAATCTTGCAGGTCCTGGCCCGTCGCGGCTTCCATTTTGTCGCGCAAATCGGCACTGCTCCAGTGGGTAAATTGGGTGTTGTTCAGCGCCTGCTTGCAGCCCACCCGAAACAAAGAATCACCCAAATATCCACGCAGGTTGTGCGCCACCGATGCGCCTTTATTATACACGTGCAGGCCGTAGGTCAGGCTATGTGGCAAGCCCGAAACCGCCCGGTAGCCGGATTCCTGAATATGGGCTTCCTGCAAAATGGACAAATGGTTGGCCCGAACGGCGTTTCGATAAGCCGTTTGGCCGTATACTTTCTCTGTAAACAAATGCTCGCAAAAACTCGCCCAACCTTCGTTGAGCCACATGTCTTCTGCGGTTGAGCAGGTGGCCAAATCGCCCCACCACATGTGGCCCAGTTCGTGCGCCCAAAGCGTTTCAAAATTTAAGCTGCCATCAATAAAACTTCGGCCAATGGCCACATTGGTGGCGTGTTCCATAGCGCCCATATTGAAAGGCACCAGCGAGTACCCGATTTTATTCCATTGGTACGGCCCAAACCAATCTTCAAACACCTCAATAGCTTGTGGCAGGTTTTGAAAAGTGTTGCGCACCCGGTTGGTATCGGCCACGGCAGCCGCGATTTCAACGGGAATTGGCCCATTAAGTGCAGGGTAATTTCGTTTGAAAGAGGTGTAAGGGCCGGACGCAAAACAGGCCAGATATGAAGGAATGGGCTCTTCAATTTCCCAAGATTGCAAAACGCCGCCGGGAATGTCCATGTCTGCAACCAAGGCTCCGTTGCTGTAACCTCTCCGGCCAGTTTGGCTTAAAATTGTGACGCCAAAGGCAGAGCGTTCCACAAAATTATCAAAACAGGGGAACCAAGCCCGGCCAAAGGAATGCGGATCGGCATCAAAACCGACGCCGAGATTGAAGGTGTAATTGCCGCTGTTGTAATATCCACCCCAGCCGCTTTGATCGGTCGGCGGAATGCCGCGGTAGTAAATATGGACCTTGCTGGTGTCAGTAGTAGAAAGGGCTTGCGGAAAATCAATATACAAAGCCGAGCCAATATGCGAAAACGGCAGGTCGGTCCCGGCCTCCGTCTGCACGGAATCTACCATCAGACCCTCCAGATCCACCCGTAGCGTGCTGATACCGGCCAGTTTAGCGACCAGACTAAGACTGCAGGACGCGCTGACTTGGGGGAGACTCAGCAGATTGAGTCGGATATCTGTGCGGAGGATATCAATCGAATCGCTTCGTCCGTCTGTCAGGTTGAGGGTGTGTGGACTAAAAAGGCTGTGCTTTTTGCCGCAAAACTCATGCGTTTTGATGATTTTTTGAGAAAAAGCCAGACTTGGGCAAAGGAGCAGGAAGAGATAAAAGAGTGTGCGCATCGGTGTTGGAATGGCTAAAAATTATAGAAAGCGTGCCTGATTGGTACGAGGCGGGGCAGACCTACCTTCCAAATGCTGAGGTTGTGCCATGCTTTTTGAACGCTCGAAACAGGTGCGTCAGCTTACACGGCATCAAAAACCGTATTAAGGGTAAGTGCCAACACATCTTTGGCAATCCCCTCAAACTTGCTTTTGGAAATAGAAGCCTCGGCCAAAAGCTCAATTTTGATTTGTGCCCAACGTCCTTTCACCAGCAATTCAAAATCCGCAGCATCTATTTTCTCGTCGGCCAGCAGTTTGGCGTACCGTTTCGTGTCTTTTTTGAGCGCGGCCTGAAGCGCTTGGGCTACTTTTTCGTAACGCGCCTTGTTGCGTTTTACATGGTTACCTACAAGCCCGACGATTTGATCATCCAAATTGTCGAGACCCTTGTCCACGTTTTTTTGTTTGTCTGGCATGGTAGATTTTATTATAAAGTTTTGAAAACCAACGATTTAAAAATGAGTTTTATAGCGCTTTGGTTTTAATCGAAGCCGCATCACAGCGACGATTTGCCGGCCCTATTTTTTCCGCGCTAATTCGGCTTTTTTGATGGCTTCAAGGCTTTTGCTAACCTGTGTGGTGGCTTCTTTCACAAAATCCTTGTCCAGCGAACCTTTTTCTTTCCAACGGGCGAGAAATGGCGCGACGAGGTCATTTTGCAGGGTTTTCCAGGCTTCGGCGATTTCGAGGTTCCTTTTGCGGCTTTCGGCGTGTTTCACAGCGTTGGAAACTGCGGTGCTCACTTGCTGAATGGCGTCGGTGTGGGCTGTGTATTTTCCGGTGGCCTTTCCCATAAGCTCAGTAAGTGAAGTTGCGAGATTGGTCGCATTGTCAAGGCCGATTTTGTCAAATTTGGTGCAAGATTGTAGAGTGCCAGTCGTGCCAAGTAGTAGCAGTCCAAGCAATAGTGCATGTAGGGAGTTGCGCATAGATTTCGTTGTGTTTTGTACCCCTCGGGGGAAGTTGAATTAAAGCCCCAGCGCATAGCCGAACCGTGCGACTGGCTGAAAAGCCCCGCAAGTTATTAGCTACAATGTTAACCCTGTGGAAATTTTTTCGAGCGCGATTTCCAACAATCGGCGTACGCTTCTAGCGGGGTTTTTACTGAATTCGCCCGCAGCACGATTGGCCAATATAGTACTTAGCGAGATGGCCCGATGCCCCAACAAGCTCGAAAGTCCATAAATCGCAGCCGTTTCCATTTCAAGATTGATGATTCTACGCCCTTGATAATCAAAGCTTTGCAAAAGATCCAAATACCCGGGCTGTCGAACCGGCGCACGAAGTTGTCGGCCTTGTGGACCATAAAAGCCTGGGTTTGTGGCGGTAATTCCCTGATGGAAAGATTCGGAAAAATGTTGGAGCAGCCCCTTGTCTCCTTCTACAAAATATGGCGCAAGCGGGAATGCCCATGCTCCCTGGCAGTGCTTACGCAGATGCTGCAACAAGGGATGATTCTGTTGGGCGGGGGCCTCATAATATTGCATCAGCCCATCCATCCCGATGGCGCCAGAGGAGGCCACCAGCGAATCTACGGGCACTTCGCGTTGTAAACTACCCGCAGTGCCGAGCCGGATGAGGGTCATTTGGGTCAGTTTGGGTTTGACTAGCCGGGTGTCCAAATCAATGTTGAACAAGGCATCCAGTTCGTTCAACACAATATCTATGTTATCTGGCCCTATGCCTGTACTGATGACCGATATCCGGGTATTACCCAGCCAACCGGTATGGGTGCTGAACTCCCGCTTGCGAACTTTGAATTCTATGCGGTCAAAATATTGGCTCACACGCGCCACGCGGTCCTGGTCGCCCACAGTGATGAGGAGCGGAGCTACCTGTTCCGGGCGTAAATGCAGGTGATACACACTGCCATCGGGGTTTAGGATGAGTTCGGAGGGTTTCATGGTGGGGTGTTTAGAGTTTAGGGTTTAAAGATGAGGGAGAATGTTGAGAAGTTTACCCGTCGAAGCTTTAGCGAAGGTTTACCCGTCGAAGCTTTAGCGAAGACGGGGGGGATCCACAAAAAAAGGCCCGCCCACAACACTGCGTGAACGGGCCTTTTGATGGTATTTTTTATTATTTCATTAAGGTCACATTGCCTTTTGATTCAAATATGTCGCCATTTCCACAAGTCAGCACCACATACCAGGCATAGGAGTCGGCACTAAGTTCTCTGCCGCGGTAGGTACCATCCCAACCCAGGGTATTGGGGTCGTTGGTTTCGTAGATGATTTCACCCCAGCGATTCCAGATAATCATTTTCAACTCAGTCATGCCATCGGCATACACGCGGAAAAAGTCGTTTTTCTGGTCGTTGTTGGGCGTGAACGTGTTCGGAATGAATACAAACGGAGACACGCACTCGCTGAATCGGAAGACCACCCGCACCGTGTCCGTTGCAATACAGCCATCGTCGGTTTTAGTCGTGATGGTGTAAAGGGTGGTCTCCGTTGGATTGGCTTCCGTTTGAGGCGAATTTGGATTGCTGAGCGTACCCGCCGGGGTCCATTCGTAGCTGATCACATTGCCATTTCCGCCAGTTGTTGCATCCAGGGTAGTGCTTGGGTCGGCAAACGAAATCTCGGTTGGATCAGCCGTGGCAACCACCGAAGTGTTAGTCACATTGACGGCGAATTCCAGGGTAGAAGTACATCCAAACTGGTTCGTTACCGTTACGGCGTAGGTCGTGTTTTCCGTTGGCGAAACAATCGGAGTGGACATATTGGGCAGCGTTGGCGACCAGGTGTAGGTGAGGTTTTGCGCAGGGTCTAGGTTGGTCACAAATAACACGGTTTGCTCGCCCAGACAAATATCGTCGTCAATGGGTTCTACCTGCACTTCCACCATTTCAACCGTAATGCGAATCGAGTCAACATCCAAACACTCCTCAATACTCGTTGTGCGGACATAATACGTGCCAGTGGGTTGCAAATCAACCGTTTGCGTCGTTGCAAAAATATCGCTGAAGCTTGGTGAAGTGGACCATTCATAACTTGCCGGACCATTGCTTTGTGCCGTAATCGGTATGGCGCTGGTATTACAAACCACGGTGTCTTCAGGCAATGATACATCGCTGCCTGCCTTGAGTAGAACTGATAAATTGAATTCTTCTGTACAAAAACCCTGAGTGATTTCAACCGAATACACGGTCGGAACCAGCGGCGAAACCAGTGGATTTGGGTTGTTCGGGTCTAAGGTTGGGTCGGCGGGTGTTGCGGTCCAGGTGTAAGTGGCATCTGGGTCTATTCCCACCGCATTTAGTTCAATGGTATCTTTCAGACAGATACTGATCTCATCCATTATTTCGTCGTTCACAATATCCACCTGCACAGAATCCGTTGCGGTTGCAGTACATTGATTCATGTCGGTTACGACCAAAGTCGCAATATACATCCCTTCATCGGTGTACGTAACCGTGGGGTTTTGCTCCGTAGCCACCATTGGTGTGCCGTTTGAAAATGTCCAGCTCCAGGTAGAAACTTCGGGTGCGTTGGTGCTTCCGTTAAAGCGAATTTTAGCCTCAATGGCACAATCCTCATATTGATGGCTAATGTCGGCAAAAAGGGTGTCTTGATTCACATAAATCATTGAATCCCAAGCCGCGGTGCATTCCAGCAGGGTAGGGGTGAAGATGACCATGTAGTTCCCTTCCAGGCTATATTCATGTACCGGATTGATCGAATCACTCACCATATTATCTCCAAAACTCCACTGTCCACTCAATCCACTGAGATTGGTAAAGCTGACCAGCAAACCTTCGCAGAGATCGGCGGAAATCAAACCATCCAGGTTAAAACCAGGAAGGATTTCAACCGTAAAGCTCAGGGTGTCCGCACAATAAAGATTGCTAACGATCACCGTTACAGTATAAGTGCCCGCAGGGCCAACCAAAAACGGATTGGCGCTGCTCGGGTTAAGGATCATCGCAGAATCGGTCACTGACCACTGGTACGTCAGGCTGTCGGTCATTGGAGAAACAATAACCGATAGCGGCAGAGAGTCGCCTTCGCAGCCGCTGGTGCCTCCGTTCGGATCAATGGTCACTTCAAATCCATAGCCAGTCACTGAAACCTGCTCCGTCGATATACAACTGTCGGCGGTGACCGCAGTGACGGTGTAAACCGTTGTGGTAGGCGTGGCAGGCACCGTGATGGGGTTGCCGGGCAAAACCGTACCGTTTGGATCCGTCCAAACAATCGTTGCTGGAATTGAACTGGTTGCAGAAAGAATCGCTGTGGATTCGCAGGATTGGATGAGGGTGTCAGACACAAACAATTGTAAGAGGCTATCCAGCGCGTTAACAGTAATGCTGTCCGTCGCCGTGCAGGCATTACCATCCGTGGCCGTCAGCACATACGTGGTGGTTTCAGTAGGACTCACCAGTACGTGTAGTGGGTTGGGGTTAAAGGTAACCGCGGGGGTCCAGACGTAGGTGTAGCTGGAATCTCCACCAATGACGTCAATCGCCACGGGCGCGCCCACACAATTGATGCTGCTTGAATCAAGGCTCAATGTAATGTCCGGGAAGCCGGGTACATTGTATATCAGTGTTGCCGTGTCGGAACAACCCAAACCAGAGGTGGCAATTAATTGTACAATAATGGTCTCATCCACAGGGAGGTAAAAGACGACTTGGCTCTGTTGGTTAATGACCGTATCCACACTGGGACCAGTCACAATCCAAACCAGCGTTGTAATTTGATTGTATGTGTCGAAGGAGAGGTTGGTAAATTGAACCAGGCTCAAACTGTCGCCACAAATCAGCACAGAATCTCCATGAATAAGGGCATGAGGATCAGACAAAATAGAAATATCTGCTACGCCTTGGCCAATACAACCCACCGAATCCACCACTGTGACCAGGTAGGCACCCGGGCTTAATCCGCTAATGCTGGCATCGTTTCCGATGACAACCCCGCTGCCAGTTAACCAAGTATAGGTGTATTGTGGTGTTCCGCCAGACGCAATGGCATTTGCACTGCCAAATCCGCCCGCACACAAAATATCAACATCCGTCACGAACACATCTACGTCATCGTGTGCGCCAACGGTCCCGGTGGCTGTACCGCTGCAACCTGAAACGGGGTCCGTAACTGTAACCGAAATGACGGTTCCGGCGGCTAATCCGGTAATTTGAGTTACATTAGAATCAGCGGGGAGAATATTCCATTGATACTGATAACCACTGCCGAGTGGACTGACAATCGCAGTGGCCGTTGCGTTGTTGATCCCTACACAGGTGGCGCTGGTTACGACCAAAGTCACATCAAGGCCTGTAGTGGCGGGAATGTTAATCCAGATATCATTTTGGCATTGGTTGGCATCAAAAGTGCATACGTAGTATTGGCCCGGTGCCAAACCAGTTTGTGAAGCTCCAGTAAAACCGCCGGGCGTCCAGGAATGTGTATAAGGCGGGGTACCTCCAGAAGCTTGCACTGTAGCAGCCCCGTTATTGACACCTCCACAAGCGGGTGTCAACCAGGTAATTTCGACTTCCAGTGGGCTGGGAATGTCCACTACATCAGAACCACTCGCAGTACAACCATTGGCCGCAGTAACAGTCAAGGAATATGTATCAGCACCAACTTCTATCAAAGATTGACCGGTGCTTCCATTGCTCCAGTAGTAGGAATAAGGGGTCGTGCCGCCTAAAACTATTGCATTTACAGCTCCGCCTTCTGGGTAATAGGAACAGGGAATATCCGTCGCGGTAACACTGATGTTCAAGGGCTCTGCCACGGTATAACTGGCAACGCCGCTGCAATTATTGGCATCGGAGATGGTAATGAAATAGTTTCCAGGAGCAGTTACATCTACAGATTCAGAAGCACTGGAATTCGGGCCATCCCAGGTATAGGTATAGGGGGGCGTTCCGCCAAATCCGGCAGCGGTGAGGATTCCGCTGTTGCCTTGACAATTAACGCCGTTGGCCGTAATGGCCGCCGTGACCGCTCCCGGTTCCGTGACAGTGATGCTTCCGGAAGCCGTATTTTGAGCTGCGTCGGTAACCGTAACGCTGTACAGGCCAGCCCCGATTCCAAAGCTGGTTTGGGTCGTTTCGCTGGTACTCCAGAGATAGGTGTAGGCACCTGACCCACCTACGGCAAAGACGGTAGCAGACCCGTTGGTAAAGCCGTTACAGGAGGGCTGTACAACGGTGAAAGTCATCTGAATTTGCGCTGTCGCGACATTGGCTGCGGCCAAAAGCGTCAGGAAAATGGCCGAGAATAGGCTTTTTTTCATTGTCTTTATTTTACTTTACATGGTTTGGGGTTGGGATAGCCTTAGATTTTTTTCCGAAGGCTACCGCCCTTACTCACTCTAGCTCCGATGATTTGAACCCTTCGTGAACGAGATGCTTGCACATCATAAACAGAGGCCTTGCGGTCTTTTGGATTCCCGCTAATGCCTAGTTTAATAGCTTCTGTGTCGCCATTGGCTTCTCGTATAAATCTCAATTGGCCAGTGCCAACGATCTCCCGGTATTTGGTAAAGATACCACCGTCAAAAATCATAAAGTGATTGTAGACGGAGGCAATCCTGCGGTTAGTCAAATGCTTGTTGTAATCCGGATTGGAAAGTGGCGACGCATATCCTTTCAAGGTAAGTATAATCGTGTCACCGTTCTGCAACATCGCATCAATTAAGTCAGATAGTTCGAAAAACTGGTTCCAGTTATGACGAACTTCATTTTCAAAGAAATTGTCAATCGTATCAATAGCCGCTTGCCTTGCTTCGCCTGACAACCCCGCCGAAAATCCTTTGATATGCTCGTCTTTCGCACGCATGTACCCTACAAAAGTTTTTTGATAGTCAATCAGGATTGTATCGTGATAGGTCGGATCTCTGAAATTGACAGACAATGCATCTCGCATTTCCTTCAGGTAAGGGTCGCTTACGTTTGCCAACTGTGAGTCTGTGGAGCGAATTCTTTTCGGATAATCATTGTCAAAATACAAAGTAATCGGCAGGTATTCTTCCAGCACAGAGGGGATGTGCAAGTATAGTTTAACCTCAATTACCCCGCCATCTACACGGCCTAGGGTGGAAACGATTTCAGAGGAATCTGCAATGGAAATTGTAGAAACGTAGCCCTCTTTGGCTGCCAAAACCCGATACTTATGGCCAAAATCAATGGTATAAGTCTTTGTATTTGAACTACTTGGCAGCACTTCCGATTTTCCAGGCTTGTAGCTTGGAACATAGGCT
>CAZKBH010000053.1:2848-17375 GCA_964550795.1 uncultured Saprospiraceae bacterium | reverse complement strand
CTTTATTATCCAGTTCGCCGAGGTCGAAAAATGTAGCCGTTGCTCCGTAAATCGGCGCTCCGGTTTCTGCATTATACACCGAGGCGATTAGTTTGACAATTGGACGCAGGTATAAGGTGTCTACAATTTCATTGGTCCAAAGCTCCGATGGAGTTTTCCTTAGGATTGTATCAGGTGTAAAACCTTCTTTTTCACCGATTATCACGTATTCCTTATTCACCCGTAAATCAAATGTAAAGGAGCTAAGACTATCCGCCGGAGGGCTGGCAATCAGCGTGAGTTCACCTTTTGGACCTCGTTCGTAGCAAGAAAGCCGCGTGTAAGGCAGGGACTTTTTGGTGAGATCATGTAGTGCAATGGCCCTGTAACGGGTCACAAAATCTGCCGCAAAAATATCATAGCAACAGCCTTCTTCGGAATAATTGGTACCTCCAATTCTATTACTGCTGAAAAATCCACGCCGACTGTCTTTGTCCAGGATAAAAAACACATCGTTAGCGGAACCGTTGATTGGCGCACCCAGGTGTACGGGAACATCCCAGCGACCGTTTTTCAGGGGTTTTGTTTTATAAATATCAAAACCGCCGAGCGATTTTAAACTGTCGGTACTGAAAAACAAGGTATTTGAGCCGGAATGGTAAAATGGCGTAACATCATCTCCAGGCGTATTTACGTTGACCAATGATTTGGGTTTAGTGAGGCTATCGCCCAAAATGGCACTGTACCAAATATCCCGTTTCCCTTTCCCGCCAGGGCGATCGCTCACAAAAAACAGGGTCTCGTGTTGGTCGCCTAGAATAGTGCCTACATTCGGTTCAGTTGTGGTGTATCCGTTCAAATTCACGACATCCAATTTTACGGGTTCCCCCCAGCTGCCGTCTGTTTGTTTTTTGCGTCGGTAAAGATCAAAACGGATATGTGCGGAATCGCCGACATAATCGCCCAAAGCGTAATAGGCAGCATCGCCGGCTTGGTTATAACTGAGGTGCGCCGTATGTTGTCTTTTCAAATCATTAAACACCGATTCTTTGATTACCATGGCCTGATCTGGACCAACAGGCCCGTCTGCACCATCTGCCGTCAGCAGTTTGATGGTGTTCCGTTTGGGCTTGGATTTGTCTTTTTTTAAGTCAAAGCGATACGCGGAAAAGTACAATTGCCCATCCTGTACCGTTGCAACGTACTCTGAATACAACTCTTTGGTGTTGATGTTGGCGGTATCAAGCATCACAGCATCCCCTTTAATGGTGTAGGGTGGATCCAGGCCAGCTCCCTGCGCCCACAAACAAAGCTCATATTGATCCGCGGCTTTGCGTTTCAAATCGTTTGGTATAGCGGGTGTTTGTGGCAAGGTTGCCACTTCGTTGTACAATTCAGCAGCTTCCACATAGTTGCCTTTGCGGAATTTCACCTCTGCTAAACGCATTTTGGGGAAATAGTTCGGGGAAGGACTTAGACCATAATCTACCATGCGTTGGAAGGCAGATTCTGCACTGTCAAGGGATGCGATGGCCATGGCAGATTCTCCATAACCCATAAGCGCTTCCACTTTCAAAGGCTCTGCGACTAACACAAAGCCATAATATTTCATGGCTGCGAAATAGTTTTGCTTCCCGTAGTTCTCGTCGGCCCTTTTCATCATTTTACTGAGAGAAGGTGCACGTTCCATTTCATCAGGCTCGTTGATACGGTCACTTACAATCGTCCTGAATCGTAAAGAATCGGAGACGCTTTTTTGCTTGGTACTATCGGGTGTCTGTCCCCATGCCACTTGAGTGGCAAAGAGCAAAGTCAGGGCAAATAAAATCGAGCCGAAATGCTTCATCTTGATGGATTGAAAATTAAAAGGTTCTGTATTGGGGGGGTGAATTGATGCGATTTAAAGCGTAAACAGGAGAATCCCCAATTGGATCCTTAGGCACTAAATAATCGGGCAGGATTTAAATTTCTGCATAGGCTTAATTTTGTAAAGCCGATAAATAACAGCGAGTTCAGGGCCGCCGCGGCGATCTGTAATCAACTCACCAGCCCGGGAAAAGCCATCCCAGTCGAAAGTGACGCCGAAAGTCCAGGTACCGTAGAGTACTTCCAGACGTGGCACGAGTGCGTTGTTGTACCGATGCCGCCAATCCACACCAATTTGCACGGCAAATTCCTTGTAAAGGCTTTTTTGAAGGTGCATCCTTACCCCTCCGCCGTACACGATTTCTTCGAAGCTGCCTTGTTTTTGGTAAAGTCCCTGCGCAAGGAAATCGAACTTTTCGGAAATTTGAAACATTCCCAAAGCGTACAAGCTCAATTTGTTGTACAATCGAACATCCTCACCACCAGTCACCGAAGAAGCCCAAAAATCGTGCGAAGGGCGGTTGATGTGGTGCATGGCGCCGCCAAGGTCCAAACGGGTGCGTTTTGTGGGCGACTGCATTCGGAAGTTGGCTCCGGCACTGAAATCAAAATACTTCAGTCCGGTGACGCTCAAATCTTCCGAAATGGCTGAGTTGGGGTCGAACATGCCATCAATGTACTGCTCGCCCAGGGTGATTTCATTGGCCGAAAATGCACGTTGACCGAACATGGGCGTTGCACCCACGGTGATAAAATTGCTTCTTCCAACAGGCAAGGTAATGGCCAGTGGGACCCCAATTTGAAGCGATTTCAGGGCGATGTCCCCTTGTTTGTCGTAGTTAACCAACAGGGAGGCAGTGACGAATTTATTGTAGCGGCCTCTTTCAAGGTAAACCTTATTTTCTACTGAGGCGGAAAAAGTGGTGTACGGTACGGGTACACGACTCCATTGGTTGCGATAATTGCCCACAAAACGCAGGTCTCCGCCAAAAACGCCGGCTAATCCGGGATTTAAGTTGAGCGGGGAGTTGCCAAATTGAGAGAAGTGGATGTCTTGGGCCGTCAGGCTGAGCCCCGATAGCAAAAGCGCGAACGTAAATATCCGGCGCAATAGAGAAAGTGGCTTAGTAGTATTCACAAGCATGCTATTTAACAATCGGACTAATGGTTTGCAGGAGCAAAATTGATGCCTACACTTTGTTTTTGAGGGGCTTAATTTGTCAGCAATACGGCAAAAATCGTTCTAATGACGAATCATTGACCGCTGGAACCTAAAAAGGCTCAGTTGAATCATTAATACGAAGGAATGGACAAAATAGCACAAAAAATAATGGTATAATGCGCATCAGTCAGTCCATGAGACGGGGGAGTAATCGCGGTAAAGGTAATACACGAGAGCACTTGGCCAATAATTGTGCCAAAAAATATGTCTAAAAAGCCAGCGTCAGACTAAGCTCCTCACACTTTGGCCAGCTTCCAGCCACCCCGCTTAAATAGCCAAACTGCCGCAAGGGCCATCCCCGATTCGGCAATGACAATGCTCCAGTAAACGCCTTCCTGCCCCCAATTCCACTCCAGCGCCAGCAGCCATGCCAGAGGCGTTTCAATGACCCAAAAAAAGATAAAATTGAGCAGGGTAGGGGTGAAGGTGTCGCCCGCGCCGTTGATAGCCTGGGTCAAAACCATGCCCCAGCCGTAAAAAACGTACCCCCCTGCAATGATGCGCAAAGCGAGTGATCCCGCTTTCACTACCTCTGGAGTTTCCGTAAAAAATCCAATCAGTTGTGGCGCCGCAATCAGGCATACCAGGGCAATTACTGCCAGGAAAAGCATGTTGAAATGGCCAGCGCGCATGGCAGATTTTTCGGCTCGGTCTGGAAATCCCGCCCCCAAATTCTGCCCCACCAGCGTTGCAGCCGCGTTGGCCATTCCCCAGGATGGTAAAATGCAGAAAATGACTACCCGAATGGCAATAGTGTAACCAGCCACCACTTCCTTGCTGATCTGGCCTAAAATGAAGACCATAAAAATCCAGCTGGCCGAAGCAATCATATACTGCCCAGTACTCCCAGAGGCCACCCGGAGTAAGGTGCCGATGACATCCCATTTCGGGCGCAACATGGCCCAGCGCAAGCGAACGATTTTGCCAACTTCAAACAGATTCCAGAGTTGGTACACCACACCCGCCGAGCGTCCGATGGTAGTCGCCACTCCACTGCCTAGTACGCCCATGGCCGGAATTGGGCCAAAACCAAAAATAAAAATGGGGCAAAGCACAATGTTTACCCCATTAGCGATCCAAAGTGCCCGCATGGCAGTGGCGGCATCCCCGGCGCCCCTAAATATGCCGTTAAGCATCCAGAGGAGTAAAATGGGCAAATTGCAGGTTAATAATAAGCGGGTAAACTGGTGTCCCGTAGACGAAACACTTTGATCGTGCGCCATCACGCGCAGGATATCTTCGGCATAAAAATAGCCGGGAATCGCAATCAAAACCGACAAAACGACGGCAATTAGAATGACTTGAGCGCCCGCTTTGGCGGCAGCTTCCCGGTCGCCTTCTCCAATTCGCCGGGCGACCATGGCGGTGGCGGCGGCACTCAGGCCAATCGCAATGGCGTATACCAGAGTTAAAACAGACTCCGTGATGCCAACCGTTGCAATGGCTTCCGGGCCAATTTTGGACACAAAAAAGATGTCCACCACGGCAAAAAGGGATTCCATGGCCATTTCCAATATCATTGGAATGGACAGCAACACAATGGCCCGGTCAATATTACCCTTGGTATATTCCTGTTCTTCGCCGTTGAGCGATTCTCGGAATATGCGGATGCTGCGGTGTAAAAGGGATTCTTTAAGTGGGCTGGTTGGCATGGGAGGGTTCGGGAAAAAATGGGACTAAATACGTTCAAACTCATCCAAAAGTTCCGAACACGCGAACAATTCTATATCATTTCGCAGCAAGATATGAGGAAGATCATCCAAGTGATTCCCGATTGCATAGCTCAGCCAGATGTTGTTGTCAAATACGACTTTCATCCTTTTGAGGAGTGATAGCGCATTTCCGTGAGAATATTTGAAATTTCCTCATCCGTTATTTTGGGTTGTTTGGGTGCGCTTTGAATATAGCGCCGGATGATATCTTCCAGCGATTCCACTTTCACAAACTCTAGTTTGCGAAGTATTTCTAAAAAAGCCTCCATTTTGGAGGCAGGAACCGTAAGGATTAGTTTTTGCGCTGGAGCGGTCATGTTTGATAATTTTTTTACAAAAGTATGGGGTTAAACTTGAATGGACAATCATAAGTTTCACAAAAGAAGCCTCCCAAATCGGAAACAGATTATTTCATCCGCACTTCAGATTCATTATACCCAACCTTACCTTCGCTTTTTTGTTTCCCAAAAAACGTACGCCGGAACTTGATTTCGGCACCTTGACTCATAGCCGGGAACACACCCGACGCACTACTATATGAACATTTCCGACCTCCTCCAGCGCGCCCTCCGACTCGAATGGCTCAGCCCCGAAGAAGGCGTTTTTCTTTTTGAAAATGCGCCCACCACCGAACTGATGTACGTGGGCAATGCCATGCGCCAGCATCATGTGCCGGGCAATACCGTCACTTGGATCATTGACCGCAACTCCAACACGACCAACGTTTGCATTGCAAACTGCAAGTTCTGCAACTTTTACCGCAGGCCCGGACACGCAGAAGCGTACATCACCACGATAGAGGAATATCGGGTTAAAATTGAAGAAACCTTTCAGCTCGGTGGGGAACAATTACTGCTGCAAGGAGGGCATCACCCGGATTTGGGGTTGAAATTCTACACAGATATTTTTAGCCAGTTGAAGTCGGAATACCCCAATCTGAAATTGCACGCACTGGGGCCGCCCGAAATTGCGCACATCTCCAAATTGGAGGGCATGAGCCATTACGATGTGCTGGCAGCCCTGAAAAATGCCGGCCTGGATTCCCTGCCCGGCGCTGGTGCCGAAATTTTGGACGATCGGGTTAGACGCCTGATTTCCAAGGGGAAATGTGGCGGTCAAGAATGGCTGGATGTGATGCGGGCCGCCCACAAATTGCACCTGACTACCTCGGCTACTATGATGTTTGGCCATATCGAAACCAATCTGGAACGCATGCAGCATTTTGCTGATTTGAGACAGGTCCAGTCCGAAAAACCTGCCGATGCGAATGGATTCTTGGCATTTATCCCGTGGCCGTTTCAGGATGAAGACACGATTTTGCGGAAAATCAAACGCGCCCGAAATGCAGTCACGGGCGATGAGTACGTGCGCATGATTGCCATGAGCCGAATCATGTTGCCAAATGTGAAAAATATCCAGGCTTCCTGGTTAACGGTGGGCAAACAGGTAGCACAAGTCTGCCTGCATGCTGGCGCGAATGATTTTGGCAGCATCATGATTGAAGAAAATGTGGTCTCGGCTGCCGGTGCGCGGTTCCGGTTCACAGCCGATGGCATTCAATCTGCAATCCGTGAGGCGGGTTTTGTGCCTCAATTGCGCAATCAACAATACGAATTCAGGGAATTACCGACCGGAATGGCCCAGCAGGTGCTGGATCGGGAGGCGATGTTGGTGGATTAGTTGGGTTGAATAAGCGTTAAATCCTCCCAAATGTCGCCAATGCGGCACATTCTGTTTCTTTGCCAAGTGATAGGTGCGTTACTTTCGCCGAACAAAAAAAACGATTTTATCGCCAAAGCAGCGTGATTTTGAGCCAGCGGATTTTAATCATTTTAAAATCAGGCGTTTTGTCATTCAAATCACTTTAATCACACAAATCATAGTTTTATATGCCTACTAATAATACCCCCGCTACAGTCTTTGGTACTTTCCTGCTCTTTTTGTTAGGTTCGGGACTCTGGTTCCCAACGTCAAGTTCGGCGCAACAAAACTACTATTCCGTCAAATTTCCCGACGACCGCACCATCATCAGCTGTGGTGGCACCGCTGATACCAGCGATATGCCAATAATCACCTACCTCAGCCACTGCAATTTTAATGTCGGCATATCGGTCAAGGATCAGGTGTTTAACCTCAACTCCAGCGGCGGCTGCAAAAAAATACTCCGCACCTGGAAACTGCTTTATTGGTGCGATTATAATCCCAATTGGCCCGGCCCAAGCTTTATTGCGAATCCTGGTCATACCGATGTCGGTCCCACCGTGATTGGCAACAGCATCAACCATGGATACCTGCAATACACGCAAATTATCAAAATAGTGGACAATGTGGCACCTGTTTATGTGGAATGCCCGACTGGCCCGGTTCTTTTTTGCGATTATACCAACAACGATCCTGCCCAGTACGGCAGCCGCTGCGAAGGCCCGGTGGATCTGAAAATGAAGGTTACTGACGATTGCTCTGGCGCTGATTTGACCATCACCTACCGACTTTACCTGGATTTGGATGGCAATGGTTCCATGGAAACCTTCCGCAGCAGCAGCGCCCCAGGTGCCTGGCCCATTGAAAAAACGATTTCGGGCGATACGGTTTCGGCTCGCGTCGTGCTTCCACCTGGCGTGGGACTGCCCTACGGCAAACATAAAATCGAGTGGATTACCAATGACGGCTGCGGAAATGATGCACTTTGCAAATACGAATTCGAGGTGCGCGATTGTAAACCACCCACTGTTGTTTGTATCAATGGCTTGAGTATCAACATCATGCAAACGGGCATGATAAGCCTTTGGGATACAGACTTCCTGCTTTACACCAACGACAACTGTACGCCTGCCTCTCAAATCAAAATTGGCATTCGCAAGGCTGGGACAGGCACTGGTTTTCCCGTAAACAGCCACGAAGTGACCTTTGATTGCAACGAAATCGGGAAACAATTTGTGGAAATCTGGGCCGAAGATGCGTACGGAAATGCAGACTACTGCACCACTTACGTCATTGTTCAGGATAATATGGGGGCTTGCTCGCCAGCCGGGCCGGTCACCGGAACCGTTTCTACTTTGCAAAACCAACCCCTCATGGGCACGAAAATTTTGCTCAAAAGTAATTTGGCCGCCATACCGAACCAGTCGAGCAGCAGCACCGATGCGCAAGGAGCATTTGTTTTCGCCTCGGCACCCGGCACCTGCAATTATTCCATTATTCCATCTCTAGACACCCTACACAAAGCCGGACTCAGTACACTGGACGTCTTAATAACCGATTTACACCTATCTGGGCAGGCACCGCTGGGCAGCCCACACCAAATCATCGCTGCGGATGTGAACCGCGATGGCCAATTGAACGCTGCAGATTTGGACGCCATGAGCGATTTGATTCTCGGGAACGCTAGTACATTCCCTAACAACACTGCATGGCGATTTGTACCAAGTGCATTTGTTTTCCCCAACCCGGCGCAGCCGCTTTCGAGTGCTTTTCCGGAAAAAATCAGCACTACCTGCCCCGTTTCCACAGGCATGAACCAACACTTTACGGCCATCAAAACGGGCGATGTGGATGGTTCTTTTGAGGTGAATTCCAGCAGCAAGCAGGCACAGGTTGCGTTTTATGCCGAACGAAAGCGGTTCCGTGCGGGCGATCAGGTGGAGGTCGCCATTTTAAGCCCTGCTGACGATGTGCGGGGTTTTCAATTCACTCTGGAAGCAAATTCCAATCTCCTCAACTTGCAAAGTGTAGCGCCTGGCACCATCACACCTCGAATGAACTTGGATTTGGCCCAAAATCGTGTGGCTGCAGCCTGGCATTCCACTTCGGGAATGGAATCCGCACAAACCGTTATGATATTGAAATTCAATGCATTAGCGTCTGGAACAGTGGCGCAAGCACTTCAAATGAACGGCTCAATGGTTCAGGCTGAGGCTTACAACCTTGAATTGCAAACAGGAGTCGCAGTTTTGCAGTTTGACCTTGCCTCGGAAAGGGTAGGGGAGATTGGGCTTCCGCAGGCGGCAACGCTGCAAGTATGGCCAAATCCAACGTCCGGCCCGGTAGCAGCCTCGTTTTTCCTACCAGAAGCCGGAGCGGCTACCCTGATACTCCGCGATGTAAATGGCCGGACCGTGGCGACACACAGTGCCAATTTTGAACGCGGTAATCAGCGTTTGGAACTTCCGGTAGCGGCTGGCGGCGTTTACTTTCTAAGCCTTCAGTCAGTGAGTGGCACGACTACGCAGCGGGTAGTAGTGAAATAACGACCGGCTTGGCGAAACATGACCCACCCAAATTTTTTGTATTAATGCAAAACGGGATTCCGAGAGTAGAAGTGACACTTTTTTAAAAAGTGTCACTTCTCTAAAATCCATGTAATTGCTACAAAAAATTAATTTTTAAAAAGCCTCGCCGCTTCCACCGCTTGTTGCCGGCCACGATATAGCCGATCTGCCTCTTCTTTGGGCATTTCGGGAGAAAAATCGTGGTCCAGCTGCCAGTTTTGGGCAATATCGGCCTGGTCTTTCCAATAGCCGACTGCCAAGCCTGCGAGATAGGCCGCGCCAAGCGCAGTGGTTTCCTGAACCTTGGGGCGTTCCACGTTCACCCCAAGCATATCGCTTTGAAATTGCATCAGGAAACCGTTGCGCACCATTCCGCCATCTACGCGCAGGGTTTTGAGTGTAATACCTGAATCTCGTTCCATCACAGAAAGTACGTCTCTGGTCTGGTAGGCGGTGCTTTCCAGGGTTGCCCGAATGAGGTGGCTTTTGCTGCTGCCTCGGGTGAGGCCAAAAATGGCACCACGCACCTCGGAATCCCAATACGGCGTGCCAAGCCCGACGAATGCAGGCACCATGTACACCCCTTCCGAGGAACTAAGGCTCATGGCGTGTTGCTCTGTTTCAGCAACATCACTAAAAAGTTCGACCGTGTCGCGCATCCATTTCACCGCACTTCCGGCCACAAAAATGGAGCCTTCCAGCGCGTATTGCACCTTTCCCTGAAGTCCCCAGGCAATCGTGGTTAGTAGTCCATTTTGGGATGCAACTGCTTCATTACCAGTATTCATCAACATGAAACAGCCTGTTCCGTAGGTGTTTTTGGCCATGCCTGCGGCGAAACAACCTTGTCCAAAAAGCGCAGCCTGCTGGTCGCCGGCAATTCCTGCAATGGGAATATTTTCTACCCCTAAAATTTCAGCTTTTGCGTGGCCAAAAACGCCGGAAGAATCCATCACTTTGGGCAGCATGGAAGCCGGCACGTCAAATGCTGCGAGCAATTCTGCGTCCCAAGTAAGTTCCCGGATGTTGTAAAGCATCGTTCGGGAGGCGTTGGTATAGTCGGTGGCGTGAATACGTTCTTCGCTGAGATTCCAGAGTATCCAGCTGTCAATGGTGCCAAAATGCAGGTTGCCCGCGAAGGCATCCGCTTGTGCGCCGGGTACGTGGTCGAGGATCCATTTGATTTTTGTACCGGAAAAGTAAGCGTCAATGAGCAGTCCGGTTTTGTAACGGACGGCTGAATCTAAACCCTTGGCTTTCAATGCTTCACAAATTTCAACGGTTTGTCGGCTTTGCCAGACGATGGCATTGTACACCGGTTTTCCGGTTCGTTTGTCCCATACAACGGTCGTTTCGCGTTGGTTTGTAATTCCAATGGACGCAATGTTTTGTGCTCCCACTTTTTCCACGACTTCGCGGACGGTGGAAACTACGGTTTCCCATATTTCGATGGGGTTGTGTTCCACCCAGCCGGGCTTTGGGAAATATTGCGTGATGTCTTGTTGGGCTACCGCAAGGGTATTGCCTTGTTTGTCGAATACGATGGCGCGGGTGCTGGTGGTGCCCTGATCTATGGCGAGGATGTATTGCATGGGTTAACAGCGAATTGGTTTATTGCTGCAAACGTGGTAAATTTTTTTGGAATTTGGTTCCCTTTTTTCTACAAACGTTGGACCTCTCCGAGGTCGGGAGGCATACACCATCATATTCGACAAATGTTAAACCTCTCCGAGGTCGAGAGGCATACATCATTATATTCGACAAATGTTAAACCTCTCCGAGGTCGTTTGGGACATTCAAATATAAAGATTGCCTTGCAAGCTAACAGGAGATGCAATTCCGCAACAACTACCCCTATCCGGTGTTTCCAGCAGTAATTTGTAAATCCCAAAAGTCAGACACACCAGTTACCTTTGCCACCTCCTTCTACAATCAGATTTTTCTATGCGCAAAATATTGACTGCCAATTTTTTAGCCCTTTCCATCCTGCTTGTTTTTAGTCAATGCATCAGTCCTACTGCCGAATACACCCGTGTCGCACCCGGGATGTGGCGAGGCGTATTGGAACTTGAGAAATACCAGGTTTCAGTAAGTAAAAAGGATACCGTCATGATTTTGTACGACCAGTTCAAAACCGGGGAATTACCCTTCAATTTTGAGGTTACGTACATAGATGAGGAGCGTTTTTACCTTGAAATCATCAATGGAGACCAGCGCATTCGACTTGATAGTATCCAATATGGTCGGGATCGTTCGCAAGCCCGAGACACCATGAATATCTGGTTCCCTGAATATGCTTCTTACCTGCACGCAGAGATCCGAGGGGGCGTGATGAGTGGGGAATGGGTGGTAACCACCAAAAACAACTACCGAATTCCGTTTTATGCCCATGCGGGTCGCGGTTATCGGTTTACTAACTTGAATGTCAAGCCTTTGCGCGATATAACGGGTGAATGGGCTACGCTGTTTGGCGTAGAAAACAAGTCCGATAAACAGGATAAGGCCATTGGAGAATTTAAACAAACCGGCAACCATCTCCAGGGCACTTTTCGCACAGAAACCGGGGATTATGGTTATTTAGAGGGCACCGTCCAAGGCCGGAAATTCTGGCTTTCTTCCTTCGATGGCGCCCATGCGTACTTATTTTCAGGGAGTGTGCAAGGCGATAGTTTGCAGGGCGAGTTTCGGTCCGGCACCCATTTTCGTACACTTTGGACGGCCTGGCAAAACCCCTCTTTTGCACTGGCGGCAGCCGATTCGCTTACCCGAATCAAGCCCAATGCGCAAATTTCATTTGATGTAAAAACGCCTGAAGGTCAGGACCTTGTGTTCCCTTCTGCGAGCTTCGACAATCGCATCAAAATATTCACCGTTATGGGTACCTGGTGCCCAAATTGCCGCGATGAACAGGTTTTCCTGCGCGATTTTTTGAAAGAAAATCCCGATTTGGCGCAGGAAATTAAAGTGGTTGGTTTTGCTTTCGAACAACACAAGGACCCCGCCTTGGCCAATCAGCATCTTTTGGCCTACAAACGAAAAATGGGCATACCCTTTGACATCGTGTATGCCGGGAATGCCGACAAAGCAACCGCGGCAGCGTTTTTTCCGGCACTGGATCAGGTGATGGCTTTTCCGACCATGATGGTTTTGGACAAGCAAAATCGGGTTCAGCGCGTTCATACAGGCTTTGATGGCCCTGCAACGTCAAAATACGCGGCTTTTAAGGCAGAATTTACCAGCCTCATTCAATCTTTGAAATAGGGGCAAATCATCGAAATCACAAGAATCATAGTTTATGAACAGAATAATCCTCGCCTACGCTCCCGAAAATGCCAGTCTTGCGGCCAATATTGATCGTTCACTGAGCCGGATCGGAATTCCATTTGAGCATGCAAATGCAGCCATTGCCACTCAACTCAAGGCTGCGGGAGAACCCGTTTTGTTGCTCGTGACGGATAATTTTTTGACCAACGGCGCTGGCCTGGATGGTTTGCTTCCGGTGTTACAACAACTGGTTTCCCAGCGAAAACTGGTCGTCGTGCTCGCCGATGGTATCAACGAAGCGGGCGAAGTTGTCGAGACACATATTGACCGAATGGCCAACGCCCTGCATTACATGAAATTTTGGCAGGATGCCTGGCTGACCTTAAGCGATATACATCAACATACAGAGGGTCCTGAAAAAGCCAGTTTGACGCCTGAATTGGATGCAACCCGGTACATCGCCAACCAAATGGGCGATCTCATTGGCTTGCTGCGCGAAAACGGTTACCAAACCTTGCAGCAATTCGAGGCCAATGATTATGAGGCGTTTTTTCAAAAAATCAACTTGCAGGACTGGCACGGACAATACAAAAGATTGGTGACGCAAGTGGCTGAAGATGAAGCACTTGTAGCTGCACCGCATTTGCCGGAAATGCCCATTTTTGGCGGGATTTTAGCGCCAGAACCCTTGGCAGATGAGTTTATAGAAAAACCCGTACAGGAACATTCCCCCGCTCCAGAACCGATTCAAGCGCCCATAGCAGAATCTGCCCCATTGGCAACAAAGGAAGCAGAGGAGCCGCCCCAAAATCCCACTGGGGATATGGAAATTTCCGTACAAGATGCCTGGTTTTGGATCCAAAAAGGCCATACGCAACGCGGACTCGATCTTTTTCAAACGACCTTAGAACAATATCCGAGCAGTGCCTGGTTACAATCAGAATATGAACGAGCGGTGCAACAAACAGACCCTAAAGTGGAGTTGCAAGTGCTTCCCGAATCTGACCCTGCGCTAAATCCTGCGCCTCCAGTGGTCCAGACAGATGAGGCCAAGTCCTACGAATTGATGGGAGATATGGCTGCAGAGCGCGGTGATTATCTGTTTGCCAAATATTGCTGGGATCGGGTGGTGGAAATGGATCCAGATTATCCCAATATTTATCGAAAACTGGGCTTAATGACAGCCGAGCACCTCCGGGATTACCGCGAAACAGCAGCAATTTACCTGCGAAAAGCTTTGGAAGCGGCCCCTGATGATCCAGAATTGAAAGCTGCTTGGCAAGACGAAACAGCCAGTAAAAAGGACATACAAGTGTCTGAGCCGGTGGTGGAACAGCCAATCGTAAGCCCACCGTACCCACTGTCATAGCGGAGCCGGATCCCTTGTCAACAGAACAGCCCCAGCCAAACACAAGCGTAGCACCGTTAGTCCTCATTACGGGCGCAACCTCAGGCATTGGTCGGGCTACGGCGGAGATTTTTGCCAAGAATGGCTACCGATTGATCCTCACCGGCCGAAGAGTGGAGCGTTTGGTGGAAATCAAAAACCGCTTTGAGGAGGCTTACGGCACGGACGTGTTATTGTTGCCATTTGATGTGCGAGATCCCGGTGCGGTGGATGCCGCCTTGTCGAATTTGCCGGAAGCGTTTCAGGAAATTGATATTTTGGTCAACAACGCTGGTTTGGCCAAGGGCCTGGCCCCGATTCACGAAGGAAATCTCGAGCATTGGGAGACCATGATTGATACCAATGTGAAGGGTTTGTTGTACGTTTCCAGAATTGTTACGCCCGGCATGGTGCGTCGCCGACGAGGGCATGTCATCAATGTGGGCAGTAGCGCCAGCAAGGAGGCCTACCCGAACGGGAATGTGTACTGCGCGACCAAATTTGCAGTGGAAGCACTCACCAAATCCATGCGATTTGACCTTTACGCGCACAATATTCGGGTGAGCCAGGTCAGTCCGGGCCATGTAGAAGAGACGGAATTCGCGATTACCCGCTTCGATGGAGATGCTGAACGTGCCCGGATTTACAATGATTTTCAACCACTTAAGTCGAGTGACGTCGCGGATGCCATCTATTTTATGGCCACCCGCCCGCCGCATGTCAACATTCAGGACATTCAACTTTTTGCCACCCAACAAGCCAGCAGTATGGTAGTGGATCGGAGTGGACGCTAGGATTGCTTAGGCGAAATTTTTTGGTATTGGGATTA
>CAZKBH010000053.1:0-2838 GCA_964550795.1 uncultured Saprospiraceae bacterium | reverse complement strand
CACATTCCGCCCCTTCTTGTCCCACGAGGGTCCCGATGGCTACTCCCATGCCACTGAGCCGTACCGCCACGCTTACGTTGGGGGAGCATTTTTCCACGATAGGTTTTTTCTGTGGTCCGAGGCCGAGTATGCCCGTCCACCAAGTATCAATGGCAATGGCTTGTCCGGGACAGATTACCGTTTCGAGCAGCTGGACTAAAGCGCTACGGATCAGTGCATTTGGGCCAAATTCATCCGTGTTTTCTTGTGCTAAATCCAGGTTTCTGCCGCCACCGAGCAGGATGCGGCCGTCTATGTTTCGGAAATAAAAATAGCCCCGGTCATAGTGAAAACAACCCTCTACCTGAAGGTTTGGAATGGGTTGGGTAATCAAGACCTGATTTCGGGCGGGTTGCACGGCGGCCTCGGGCAGCAGTTGTTTCGCGAAGCCATTTACGGCGACCAGTACTTTGGGAACGCGGATGCTCCAGCCAAAATCGGTTTCCAGCTCAACGCCCTGTGGCCCATCTTCCAAGTGTTTGATATTGAACCCATTGAATATTTTTACCCCGACATTTTGGGCGCGCTGGAGCAGGGCCGACATCATTTTTCCGGTGTGTACCTGCGCTTCTGGTTGGTTCAAAATCAGGTGCCGAACGCCCTGAAAACCGAATCTTGGGATACGTTCGTCCACCAATTTGTAGCCTTCCTTCCAGCCCGTAATCCGGCCAATTTTTTCGTTCAACTCGGGCATTCGTTCGCAGCAGGTTTGGAAGGTTTGTTCTTCGGCTTCTGTGAACATTTCATACCCGCCCAGCATTTGAAAATCCAGGTTTTCATCGCCCACCAATTCGCGCAATCGTTGCAGTCCTCGCCAACGTTTTTCCACTACGGATAAGACCTCATCTTCGCTGGCGTGGTTCAATCATCCAGCAATTCAGTCATAGATCCAAAGCAGGAAAACCCCGCGTTTCGAGTGCTGGCACCTACGGGCAGCACGCCTCGTTCTAGGATCGCGACCTGCAGTTTTGGGGCAATTTTTTTCAGGTGAATCGCCGCAGCCAGTCCGACGATGCCGCTGCCAATGACCGCCACGTCTATGTGTTTAAAAAAGGATTCGCGCTCCCAGTAGCTAAGTTCGTATTGCATGAATTGGGCGGGTGATTGAGTCGTGTGCCAATGGCAGCGGCGAAGATAAACTTCAGGTCGCAACCGAAATGCCGGGAATGTGTTTGCTTTAAACTTGAGGCCAAGTCCAAGTTGCAAATGCTACCTTTGCCAATCAAATTTTTTCACTGCATGATCCAACGTATTCAGTCTATTTACTTGTTTTTGGCTGCGGCCTGTTTGGGTAGCACCATCTTGCTTCCCTTGGCCACTGCTTCGGGCGACGCCACCGTTTTGGCTTCCTCAGGAGATAATTATTTTGCGGATGGCGTTTTTTGGGCCAAGGAACATCCGGGGGCTTTCACCTCCTACATGGTCGCTGCGGCAGCCATTTGGGCTATTTTTTTGTTTAAGAACCGCCAACGGCAGATGCAATTGGCCATGCTTTCGTCCATCCTTACAGGCTTGTTGGTTGTACTGATGTTTGTGTTGGGCTACTATTATGCCCAACGATTGCCCGAAGGAACGGCGGTGCAAATTTCCATCGGTGCAGCACCTTTCATTATGGCGATTCCGTTGCTGCTTTTGGCATACCGTGCCATCAAAAAAGACGAGGAACTGGTGCGCTCTTCTGATCGGCTTCGGTAAAACATTGACTATGAAAAACTTATCAATATTATTTGTTTCCTTTTTATTGGGAACCATTGGCTGCAAACCTGCTGAAAAAGCGGTTGCATACACCCCGGAAAACATCGTTCCGACTGAAAAATCATTGGTCTGGAAGATCAGTGGAAAAGGTCTTAAAAAGCCTTCTTTCCTCTACGGAACAATCCACATGATCCCGAAAGATCAGTTCGAACTGCCCGAGCCGGTGCGGGAGGGCTTGGACAAGGTGCGCCGCGTTGCTTTTGAGATTGACATGAAAGAAATGACCAATCTTCGGAGCCAGATGAGCTTGATTACCAAATCGTTCATGGCGGGGGGCAAGACCTTAAAGGACTTGCTGAATGAAGAAGACTACGCTTTGGTGAGGGCTAAAATGGCCGAAAAAGGCCTGCCCGCCGGTATGTTCGAGCGGATGAAACCCATGTTTCTCAGCACCCTTTTTAGTTCCGACGAAAGTGGTCCGATGAGTGGCGGTAGCGTTACTTCAGTGGAGATGGAGCTGTTCAAGATGAGCAAAAACCGTAAATTGGAATCTGCCGGTTTGGAAACAGCCGCCTATCAAATGTCCGTTTTTGACAGCATCCCCTATACTGCACAAGCCCAAATGCTTGTGGAGGGCTTGCGGAGTATGGACTCGTTATCAACGGGCGAAGATCAACTGGACGAGATGTTGCGCATGTACCGCGATCAAGACATCAGCGCCATGCAATCCATGATTGGCGAGGATAGCGGCATGGGTCAGTACGAAGATATTCTCCTGATAAAACGCAATCAGAACTGGATTCCCGTGATGGCTCGAATGATGGCGGATAAACCGACCCTTTTTGCGGTGGCGTAGTGGCTCTTTTAAGGAAGGAGGGGTACCGGGTTGAATCCATAAATCATTGATTTCCAATGCTATAAATCTTCCTCTACTAGTTTTCACGAAAAACATCCCGAAAACTTTTGGTAGGATGTTTGCAAAAATGTCTGAAGGATTTACCTTTGCGTCCGCTTTTTAAAAAGCATGGCGCGATAGCTCAGCTGGTTAGAGCGCGCGATTCATAATCGCGAGGTCGGGAGTTCAAGTCTCCCCCGCGCTACAAA
>CAZKBH010000052.1:7407-34150 GCA_964550795.1 uncultured Saprospiraceae bacterium | reverse complement strand
GTAGAACAATTTGATATGGCTGCGCAGCTAGTTGACTGACCAGAAGCTTGTGATACAGCTACAAGCAGGATTAAAATCGAAGAAAGAAGATAAGAAAATGAAGTTAGTAGGGTTTTATTCGCCCCCCCCCATTTTTCGCAAAATAAAAATCGGTTGAACATGGTAATGAAATTTTAAAAAATGATAGAAATGTTTTCATTGAAACAAATATTGCAATGTGTTGAAAATAAACCTGTTACAACGATTTAACACACGCTAACGCCCTTTCTACGCACTCGGGTTGCAACCTAATACCCCACTTTGGCTTCGGGGTATAGGCCAGACCCGCAGTGTAGAACGCGCTACACGGCATCTATCGCAAACAAGTCATACCGGATAAAACAGACCTAGAACTTTAACAGAAGTCTGCCAGAAAAAATCGGGATTAGATCAAAAAAACGCTTAGAAGTGTCGGTTCGGATGACGAAAACCACAGGGTGTGATTTCCGTTCTGCACGGTGGTTTTGGTGGTGATTTATCCGTTAAATACGGCTAAATACGTCATTTAAGTTACAAATTATACAATATTACTCGAATAGAGCAATGCCAAAGTGGGACCAAGATAAGAAGGCAGGGTATATTTTTATCCTGCTGGCAAAAAAATTAATACGAAATGTCGGAAACTGGCATTAGTACCAATCACATCCGCGTAATCTTCGCCCCAATCGCATTCAGCCGGGTATCAATGTGCTGATACCCCCGATCAATTTGGTTCACATTGTGGATCACGCTTTTACCCTTGGCAGAAAGCGCAGCGATGAGCAGGGCCTGTCCGGCACGGATATCGGGCGAGGTCATCTCGATGCCGCGGCACTTCCACTTGCGTGTTTTCCACACGGTTTGCTTGATGTCTTACTCTAAGAACTTTAACATTTTTTCAGCACGAGCGACTTTTTACATACTGCGCATTAAAATGGAAACGTTAAGGCATTCTCCGTCTTTCGAGTCGGCATTCTTTACACTTCCACGAACAAAACTTTTAATCTCACGAACACTCTCAGACCGAATTATGTCAAGTGCTCACTACAAAATCCTGCTGGTCGAAGATGACCAAAATTTCGGCGACGTGCTGCGCTCCTATCTGGAGATGCACGACTACGATGTGACCCTCGCCACCGATGGTGTCCTGGGGCTAGAAGCCTTTCGCAAAAGCCATTTCGACCTATGCGTTTTTGACGTCATGATGCCTAGAAAAGATGGCTTCACACTCGCCAAAGACGTCCGAGAGCGGAATAAAGAGGTTCCCATCATTTTCCTCACGGCCAAAACGATGAAAGACGATGTGTTGCAAGGTTTCAAAATTGGTGCCGATGATTACATCCCTAAACCGTTTAATTCCGAGGAACTTCTGCTCCGGATTCAAGCGGTGCTCAAGCGGGTGAACAAAAACCCGGATCCCCGCGACGATCAGCGGGAGTTCATCATCGGTAAGTATCATTTCAATTTTCCGCTGCGCATCTTAACGTTCCAGGACCCCCGTCCCGGAGAAGAAAACCAGTGGAAACTCAGCCCAAAGGAGGCCGATTTGCTTAAAATGTTCTGTAAGTACATCAATGATGTGACCCCTCGTTCTGAAGCGCTTACCAAGATCTGGCATGAGGATACTTACTTCACGGCGCGTTCAATGGACGTGTTTGTTACCAAACTTCGGAAATACCTCGCGCTCGATCCGGCCATCGAAATCGTGAACATTCACGGCAACGGTTTCCAACTTTTGGTGCGCGAGCCAGCAGTTGCTTAGTACCGATGAAACAATAACCTCCCGATTTGGAGAGCCTAATTTGCTGCCATTTTGCGTTGCTCAAAAGTTGCGTAGCACCACTATGCGCCTTTCTCGCGCCTTAACTGACACCAAATTCCTCACCTCCAAATCGCGATGTTATTATTTCATCGGTACTTAAAAAATTTCAACCAATATTCCTACCGATTCCATGCCCGCATACCGTATTTCGGTGTGCGGGCTTTTTTGTGCGCCCGCGCCGGACGCACAAAAAAAGCGCGGGGCACAAATGCACCCCGCGCTCAATACTGCTGTTTATCGTTTCTATTTGAACGACGCAAAAATTATAGTCTAATCAAGTGATTGATTTGCCACGTTAGAAGCGGATACTAACTGTTGGTATTCCTGCGGGGTAAGCTTGTCCATGCAGAAATTGATCGGGTTGATTGGCTTCCCCTTGTAATGCACTTCATAATGTAAGTGTGGGGCAGTGGAAAGGCCCGTATCGCCTACTTCACCAATCTTATTGCCTTTTTTCACCTGTTCGCCTTTGCGCACACTGGTTTTGTTCATGTGTGCGTAGAGGGTTTCATACCCGAAGCCATGGCTGATTTTGACACAATTGCCGTAGCCCTGGTGCCAGCCAACTTCTGTAACCACGCCATCGCCGGCAGCTTGGATGCTGGTACCCACCCGAGCGGGGAAATCAAGACCTGCGTGGAATTTTTTGAACTTATACACCGGGTGAATCCGATAGCCGAAGCCGGAGAGGGTGCCAATGCTTTTTTGCAGTTTATCTTCCCGGACAGGTTTGATACTCGGAAGAGAGGAGAGCATTTTCTCCTGATTGCGCGCCAGATCTTGAATGGTATCCAGTGATTTGCTTTGCAAGGCGAGTTGGCGGCTGAGGATATCAATTTTATCAATGGCTTCTCCAACCACATTGCCGCTAAAGTCAAATGCGGCCAATTCTGGGTGCGCTTCGTGACCACCGACCCCGGAATGCCACACATCGTGGTCAATTGGGTCCATACCGAAAACAGTGCGGTGAACACTTGCGTCGCGCGCTTGAATATTGGTGAGGACTTTGGACATCATGTCCACTTGCGAGCCCATTTGCTTGTATTTTGCTTCCAATTGGGCAATTTCACGCATCAAATCCTCTTCACGAGGAGATGGAAAAATCGTGTAGAAAACCGAGAGCATTGCGAGGGAGGTGACCATTACAACGGAGAAAAATCCGAAGGCTCGCCAAATGCGCGTTTTTAAAGGTATGACTACTTTTTCGTAGGTAAGTGTGTGAATGTTGTAAACAAATTTCTCTTTCCTGCCCATGTTGTAGGTGTTTACCGAGGAAATCAGTGAAGATTCTTAGCCTCTGGTTTGCGAATCTTTACAGCGTACGAGAGCGATTAGATTAAAACTAAAACGTCGAAGGCTTTTCGTGCGCGGCTGAATTTCCCGGTTCGGTGAGTCGTCAATCGGCTCGTTGAAGTAGGTGTGAGGCGCACAAAAGTAGCCAACCATTTTAGTTTTCCAAACTATTTCAACAAAAATTTACATAATTCCTAGGTTTTTGGGGGGAAACCCTAGTGTTGGAAGCTACAAAAAGCACTAAAAATTCGCTGCTGCATCGCGTTTTAGGCCTACACAATGTTGCTTTCTTTCGCCGGGGAGGCAAACAAACAACACTCAGCGCATCATTTCCAAACAAATATCCGTTTTTAACATTCGCAGCCCGAAAAAGCTCGATGTAAAAACCCTACCGTTTACTCAGCACTAAGGTCCAGTATCATGATTTTCTGCCAAATTTTGGCTGAAAGCCCCTGAGCGAGTTGTTCCAGGTCGTTCACCGCATTGAGCACGGCGGTATCGTCTGTATTTTGGGCAAACAGCGCCGCAACCTTGGCATTAAGCGCCAACAGTTCGGAACAATAATCCAGGTAACGCATCAATTGATGCCGACTGAGTGTACGTACCGGGGAAGATTCTGTGGTTTGGATGGGGGTTTTGGCCAACAAATAGGCGGGATCCTTCGTCAATTGGTGCATATCCACCACATGCGCAATACTGCGAAGCCGATGCAGCGCTTTAAGAATGGAATGCCGTTTGATTCGGGCCTCTAAATTGACCAGGAAAAAAATGGCCAAACCCAGAAAAATCAGCTCATTAATGGCCGATTCGGTCGTCTGTAACAGGTCAAACGCGCCGCCAGCATCAAATTTAAAATGATGTACCAACTGTGCCATGGCCCATACCACGACCCCCAAGAGCAGTACCGAAACGGCCATAGCAGCCACTCGAACGGGCCAAATAGGCGCCTGCAAACGCCGCGCTAAAACCTCCGATTTAATGGAAAGCTGGGAAAATTCCTTGCACACCCCGTATAGGCCCGATTCCGGGAAACGCTCGCCAATGCGCTGTTCCAACCGCTGAATAGTTTTCAAAATCGCTTCCGCGCGCAGGTTGGTGAACCGCCCTTCTTCGCTCGTCTCGCGACCAAAAGGGAAGAACCACTCGAAAAGGTTCATAGGTGTATAAGATATGATTTTGGAATCCAGCCGCATCGCGGCGACATTATAGTAGCGAAGCGTCAAGTTTTTTCAAAAACGGCGTAGCCGTGACATTTTTATGCCGGAATAATGCCACGGCCACGCCGTTCATTTCCTTCACAACGCCCTTTGGGCTACTGTAATGTCACGGCTACGCCGTTTTGAGTATAAACGCACGTTATTTTTTACGATTTTCTCCATTTGATGCTGCAGCCAATGGCTTTGGTCTCTTTTTGGGACACTTCTTTGCCCGCAAGAATCGCTTCTACGGCCGTGCCAACGTACTGCTCTTTGACCATTGTTGGCTCTTCCGAGTTGTCGTCAATGGCCCCGATGTAGCGCACCACCCGATTCTGATCCAACACATATACATGCGGCGTACGCGTTGCACCGAAGGCTTTGACCACCTCCTGCGTTTCGTCGTAAAGATAGGGGAAGGGGTACTTTTTCTTTTTAGCCAGTTTTTTCATGTTCTCAAAACTGTCGGCAGGTTGGACATCCTTGTCGTTGGGATTGATGGCCACCACTGAGAAGCCGAGCGGCGCGTACTTTTTATGTAGCTCGATGATTCGTTGCTCGTAGACTTTTGAGTAAGGACAGTGATTGCAGGTGAAAATAACGATGTAACCCTTGGCTTTTTTGATGCCAGCTAGGGAAACGTATTTGCCGTTCACGTTTTTGAGGTTAAAATCCTGAGCTGTGTCCCCGATTTTGTAACCCGTGTTGGTATTTGCAACACTGAACGAGAGGGTGAACGTGGCGGTCAAAAGCAGTAAAAATGCGAGTAATTTTTGCATGATTGCCTAAATTATATAGTGAAAAAAGTGAAAAATTATTTGTCGGAAGAAATTAAAAGCGGCCCTAAAACGGCTTCTAATTCCTCAAAATTCATTTGTTTTTCAAAGAAAATACGCTCGCCTTTGTGTTTTGGAAGGATGAGCGTGGCTGGAATAGACCCCGTCCATTCCGGACTAATGAGGTTGATCCAGGTATTGGGGTTGGGTTCATTCATGAACATCACTTGGCTTCGCAAGTTTTTCCGTTTTACGAATGATTTGACCTTCGATTCGACGTTTCGCTTGAAATCGGTGCTGATGAGCACAACTTTCACCTTTTGGTCGGCGTATTTTTGGTTCAATTTTTCAAAATCGGGCAATTCTGCCACACAGGGGCCGCACCAGGTGGCCCAAAAATTCAGGACGTAAATCGTGTCTGCGTCCGCATTGAGCCATTGCTCCAACTGGGCTTTTTGGATGAAAAGGATGTCCTGAGCATTGAGTTTGGGCCCCAAAAGGAGGAGTAAAAAAATTAGCTTGTATGGCATAAATTGGATGTGTTGAATTTGAAATGAGTGAAGCAAAAGTGTGGCACACTTTCGAGGTGTGCCACACTTTCATGATCCCGCTCTACTTCGTGACCAAAACCTGACGACACATTTCGAAGACTCTCCCGACCTTGCGACAAAATTTTTCAAAAAAATTATATGCGCCTAATATCCACTCTTGTACTGCTCAGTCTGCTGAGTCTCCCACTTTTTGCACAACATCCCGCCGCACACAGCGCTGCCGGAACGAACCCCATTCCTGAAAAACACCTCAAAAACATTCGCCAACTCACTTTTGGCGGCGACAATGCCGAGGCTTATTGGAGTCCTGACAGCAAATCACTTACTTTCCAAAGCAACAACCGCAACTGGGGCGTTGAGTGCGATCAGATTTTCACCATGAAAATCAAAGACGCTGCGGGCGACAGTACCTTCCGACCCAAAGCCATTAGCACCATGAAAGGGCGCACCACTTGTTCCTATTTTATGCCCGATGGTAAACACATCCTGTACGCCAGTACACACGAGGGCGGTGACGCCTGCCCCCACACTCCTGAACTTCGCAGCGGCGGGAAATACTTGTGGCCAATTTTTGACACCTACGATATTTTCATCGCCGACCTAAAAGGCAACATCACACGCCAACTCACCGATGCGCCCGGCTATGATGCCGAAGCGGTACTCAGTCCCAAAGGCGATTTAATCCTGTTCACCAGCGACCGCTCCGGCGACCTCGAACTTTGGACCATGAATCTCGACGGTTCCAACCAAAAACAAATCACGTTTGACCTGGGCTACGATGGCGGCGCTTTCTTTAGTCCCGATGGTTCCAAAATTGTATTCCGTGCAAGCCGCCCCAAAACAGCCGAAGAAATCAAAGAATACCGCGAATACCTCGCACAACACCTCGTCGCACCCACCAATATGGAGATTTTTACCTGCAATGTGGATGGTACGGATTTGCGTCAGATCACCAATCTGGGCAAAGCCAACTGGGCGCCCTTCTTCCATCCTTCTGGTAAAAAAATTATTTTCAGCAGTAACCACCATTCCACCCGGGGCTATGATTTTCAATTATATATGGTAAATCTGGACGGTTCAGGCATGGAGCAAATTACGTCAGAAAGTATTTTCAACTCTTTCCCCATGTTTTCGCCGGATGGAAAAAAGCTCGCCTGGAGTAGCAATCGCAACAACCATGGCACGAGGGATACGAATGTTTTTGTAGCGGATTGGGTGGATTAGTTGAGGGGTTGAGCGGTAGTTTGAGAAATGGCCTTGGCAGATTTTGCCAAGGCCATTTCATTTTTACGTGGATGGGCAAACGCTTACCATTTTTGCGCCGCAGAGCCAATCAAATCAGTTCTTCCTGGAAGCAATGCCATCCATTCGGATCATATCAAGCATGATGCGCATGGTTTCGTGTAGCTGAACGTCTTTCTGGCGCTCTTTGATCCAGCTTTCGTTGCGGGCAACCCTGGAGGTGTCGCTTTGGATTTGAGTCAGGTCGGCGGCAATATTTTCAATTTTAAACCCTTCAATCGGGGTGAAAATATTATCATACAGGTCGTCTTCCTTTTCCTTTTTTTCATTCCAGGCTCGATATTTCTCTGCCTGAAGCGGGAAGGTGCTGTCGTCTTTGCGTTGGCGAAGCCGCGAGGCATTATCATTCACCTTTTGGAAGGTTGCATTTGATTTCACCCGCGCCTGGCTGTTGTTTTTCAGCTGTTTAGCATCCGAAATACGGTAGGTATTTTGTTTGAAGGGAACTGGCTCAATGGTCGTGGAGGCCATCGGGTAGTCGTTATCACGCTCGCCGATTTCCAGCAAATTGTAGAAATCCGGCAGCACAATATCCGGCACCACGCCGTCAAGCTGGGTGGTTTTCCCGGTTACACGGTAAAACTTTTGGATGGTCATTTTCATCTCACCCAATGGTTTTACACGGTCGTCAGAAGCAGCATTATCGAGATCGAAGAAACGTTGCACGGTTCCTTTCCCGTAAGTGCAGGTGGAGCCAACGATGATCGCCCGACCGTAGTCCTGCATGGCAGCCGCTAAAATTTCGGAGGCCGAGGCGCTGAAGCCATTGACCATCACAATCAGTGGACCATCCCATTGAACGCGCGAATCGTTGTCCCGCAGAATTTCGGTAGCGCGGCCACGGCTTTTTACCTGCACGATCGGCCCTTCTTCGATGAAAAGTCCGCTCATGGTCACCACATCGCGCAAGGAGCCACCGCCATTGTTGCGCAAATCAAGGATGATTCCTTTCACGCCTTCTTTTTTCAGTTTTTCAACTTCGGCGGCCACATCCTGTGCACAGTTAGTGCGTCCGCTTTCAAAATCTGCGTAGAATTTAGGCAGATAAATATAGCCAATGCGATCTTGAACAGCACTATTTTCGTTGAGAATCAAAGACTTGGCTAGTCCTTCTTCCATGATTACCACATCGCGTACGATGGTGATAATTTTTTCAGAACCATCGGGCTTCTGAATGGTAAGCGTGACTTTAGAATCTTTTTTGCCCCGAATTTTGGATACCACATCGTCAATTTCCCAACCCATCACATCTACTGATTCTATATCTGTATCGCCTTGGGCTACACGGAGGATCACATCTTTTGCCTGCAAGCCGCCCTGTTTCCACGCTGGTCCACCGGGTACAATTTCAGTGATGGTGGTTTTTTCGCCGTCGCTTTGGAGGCGCGCACCGATTCCCTCGAGTTTGCCCGACATTTGGATGTCGAAATTCTCCTTTTCACGAGGGGAGTAGTAGCCGGTGTGTGGATCGAAATAATTGGTAATCGCGTTGAGGTAAATTTCCAGACGGCGGTTGTGGTCGAGTTTTTGCAGACGTTTGAACCACTTGTCGTACACATCCAGCACCTTTTCACGCTGCTCTTTTTCCAGCGTTTCAAAGTCTTTTTTGTCGCCTTTGAATTCAGGCTTTTCCTGCTTGTTTTGCTCGGAAGTTACGCGGCTCAATACCTCGTATTTCATCCATTGTTCCCAACGGTTGCGAAGTTCGGCATCGTTTTTAGCCCACTTCAGTTTGTCGCCGTCGGCTTGAATTTCCTCGTTTTTGGAAAAATCGAAGGGATTCGCGAGGATTTCGCGATACCATCCTTGTGTTTTGGTCAAGGAACTTTCGAGCAGATTTACGGACAGGTTAAAGAACTCAAAGGTGCCCGCCTTCGCCTGGTCGTCGAGTAAGAGCTCGTATGGCTTCAATTGATCTATATCCGCTTGGTGGAAAAATCGTTTCCCGTTATCCACATCCTTGAGATACAAGTTGTAAACACTTTTGGAAAAAGCATCATCCAAGGCTTTTGGATCAAAGTGCGCACGGGATAATACCTGCGAAATCGTACGAACCAAAGCTGCATCGCGTTCGGGCGGACCAGTTTGGTTGCCATTGTTAAATGGAATGTACTCGTGGAAAATGAGCGCGAGGCCCACAATTCCAACTATAGAAAAAAGGGCAAGCGATGATTTGAGTTTCATGTCTTGAAGGAATTGGTCAAGGTCGAAGGAGCCTAAGCGGCGAAGGAATTTTTGCATTGCCGAGCTGTGTTTTTAGAATAGACAAAAATAGTAGAGGAAGGTTTCCCGTCCAATTATTTATTGGATTAGGGAGAAACTGGTGGGGTTCCGGAAACGAATGACATCGTTTCAATTGCCCACGCCGCGAAGTGAACCGCAAGATTTACGCATTAGTATGGGCGGGGGTGCTTTTTTCTACAAAATAACAAATAGCGATTGTTTTCGGTGGATCAAGCTCTACCCTGCCAGTAATTTTTCCAGCCAGTGCAGCTCAATACCAAAACCCGCTTTCAAAGCAGCCACTTGTGCTAACGCATCTGCCCTGCGTTGGTTCAATCGGCGACCGTCTAAAGTAGCGGTAATCATCACGTTTTTGGCCGTATGCGCCGTGGAGACAAATTCAAACACTTTGGTGTGATAACCCTCCGCCTCCAGAAGCAAAGCGCGTATGCCATCGGTAAGGATTTCAGCCTGGCGTTCTTCCAGAATTCCGTGGTGCAGCAAGGGAGCCAACTCGTTTTGCGCCTTCATTTCCCGACGAATTTGCTTGTGGCAACAAGGGGCCACCACAATGATTCGGGCATTTTGGCGAATGCCTACAGCCAGGGCAAGATCGGTGGCCGTATCGCAGGCGTGAAGCGCGATGAGCATATCCAAAGGACCATCCTCGTATTGGGCAATGTCTTGCGCTTCAAACTTAAGATTCTGAAAGTCAACCTGTTGTGCGGTTTTATTGCAAAAATCCACCAGGGCTGGCCGAAGTTCGATGCCCGTAATTTGTGGCGCCAGTCCGAGATGGTTTTCCAAAAAATCGTACAAAGCAAAAGTCAGGTACCCTTTCCCCGAACCCATGTCGGCAATTTTTGCGCCCGAAGGCAATTTTTGGTCCCGCAGCAAGCCCTCTATCGTTTCGAGGTATTTATTGATTTGCCGCCACTTGTCCTGATGAGCCGCCAGAACATCCCCCTTGGCATTGGTGATGCCGAGCAGATGCAACCACGGCGAGTTTGGATCGAGCAGACGCTGTTTGGGTCGGTCGTGGCTACCGGGCATTTGTACGGGCTGCGGTTGCGATGGTTTTTTTTCGGAGAAACGTGCGGCTCCGTTTTTGTCGAATTGAAGGGCAAAATCACGCTCAGGGGTCAAAAGATCTGCGTTTAAAAATGCTTCTCCGAGTAATTTTTCCAGTTGTTCAGCAGCTTCGTTCAAAGCGTAATTTTTTACTTCGTCGCGGGTTTTGTAGCGGAACGTGAAGGCCAGATGCAGCCCTTTTTTGAGTTCCACCGGACGGATGTACACGTTTTTCAGGTCATCTGGTGCATTTGGTGTGGGCCTTCCCAAGGTACATTTGAGTAATTTGCCGGCGGAAAAAGCCGTCTGAAAAGTAGCCAAAAATGCTGCGCTGCCGCTGTGATCTGTCATGCGAAAAGGTAAATTTGGAAGCAAAATGTGTCCGAAAGGTACGCGCTGGAGTGATTAACTTGCCGATGTTTGCGGGGTCAATCGTTGATACGTTTACTAAACTTCAGAAGTTTAGTAAACGTGGGCACTGATCTACTCTGACACTGATACGTTTACTAAACTCAAAAGTTTAGTAAACGTACACACTACACTCAACATGAAAAAAACGCCCAATCCTCAAGATCCCACCCCACCCGATTGCTTCAAACAGTCGGAAGTGGAAGCTTTTCAAACATTTGAACAGCAAATGCTCGAAACAGTTAACTACTATGTGTGGCGGGCCAGTGCCAAATCGGCTTTTTTGTACGCCCTCGAATTGTACTTCTCCAACGGCGAAACACTCTTGTTATCCAGCGGCGAAAGTTCCGAAGCGATTGAGGTCATCAGTGCCGAATCACTGGTGGCAACGGCCCAAAAACTGAAGGAAATTCAGGGGGAGGCCGTCGTTCAGCGCATTGTTGCCAATGTGCAGCCCACCTGGCAAGGCATAGTAGGTGCCACCCTGCAAGGCGTGCGTTTGTCACGCCATGAAAGTGGCCTTTACCACAACGATTCACTGCTGTTTGATTTCGGTGAAAAGAAAATTTTGCTCGAATTGAGTGAAAAAGAAGGCCTGGAATTGGGTGAGTATGATTTTGAGTAGTGCTAAGTTTGTCTGCCCTGCTACCTTCGCCCCGTGAATATTACTGCACTTTCTATCCGCCGCCCCTCGCTGGTCATCGTGGTCTTTGCCGTGCTGACCTTCATGGGCATAGCCAGTTACCTGCGCTTGCCCATCGAGTTGGTGCCAAAATTCAGCGCACCAGTTGTCACCATCATCACGATTTATCCCGGCGCTTCGCCTTCCGAGGTGGAAAATGCCGTGAGCAAACCCATCGAAGATGCGATTTCTTCACTCGAGGGCATTGACCAGGTACAGGTGGCCTCGCAGGAAAACTCCTCCTTCGTTGCGGTGGAATTTGAGCAATCGGTGGACCTGGACAAGGCCGTGCAGGAAATGCAGCGCAAAATCAACCAGCTCCAGGCGTCTTTGCCCAAGGAAGTGCGCACCCCGGTCATCAATAAATTTGCCCTCGACGAGCTGCCGATTCTAAAAATCGGCGTGGCCGGAAACCTGGCCGGACCTGCGTTTTTTGATGTGGTTAAAAACCGCATTGTACCCGAAATTTCACAGGTAAAAGGGGTTGCACAAGTGAGCATTCTGGGCGGGGAAGAGCGCGAAATCAAAATCAATATTTCCTCCTCCCGACTGGAGCAATATGGCCTTTCCCTGCTTCAAGTATCGCAAGCAGTCCAGACGGCCAACCTCGATTTTCCCACCGGTAAAGTAACGGGAGAACAAGGTCAGTTGCGCATCCGACTAGCGGGTAAGTTCCTGGATATCAACGATATTCGGAATCTGGTGGTGGGTAAAACCAAGTTTGGCTCCTCCATTTTTTTGAAAGACATCGCCGAAGTGCAGGACGGCGCCCGCGATCAGGAAATCATTTGCCGAACCGACGGACAACCTGCCGTGGGCATCAGTATTCGCAAGCAAGGAGATGCCAATGCGGTGGAAATGTCGAAACTGGTGCTTGAAAAAATCGCCGCGCTTCAACAGACCTACGCCGCGGAAGGCATTCGGTTTGAAATAGTGGCCAACAGCAGCACATTTACCAAAAAAGCCACCAATGCTGTAATAGAAGACCTACTCGTCGCGGTGGTGCTGGTGGGTTTGGTAATGCTGCTTTTCCTGCACAGCCTGCGCAATGCGGCCATCGTGTTGGTGTCCATCCCAACCTCGATTGTCAGCACGTTTGTCATGATGCAGTTGTTCGGGTATTCGCTCAACCTCATGTCGCTGCTGGGCCTTTCGCTGGCCATCGGGATTTTGGTGGATGACGCCATTGTGGTCATCGAAAATATTTACCGGCACTTTGAAATGGGGAAAAACAAGGTGCAGGCGAGTTACGACGGGCGGATGGAAATTGGTTTTACAGCCCTGAGTATCACCCTCGTGGACGTGGTCGTGTTTCTGCCCATTGTGTTCACGGATGGCCTGGTACCCAATCTATTGCGGCAATTTTGCATGACGGTTTTGACCTCCACGCTCATGTCGCTGCTGGTATCGTTTACCCTGGTGCCCTGGCTTACTTCCAGATTCGGGAAACTCCATCGTTTTGAAGGGAGAAACTTTTTGGGGCGCTTTCTTATAAAGTTTGAAGGGTTTTTGGAATGGGTTTCCGACGGTTTTGTGCGCTTGTTGACCTTGGCACTTAAAAACCGCCGTACTAAAATTGTCACTTTGTTGGCGGCCCTCGGTTTGTTTTGCAGCTCGTTTCTGCTGGTCACTTCGGGCCTGATCGGCAACGCCTTCATGGAGGCTGGCGAGCGCGGGGAGTTTCTGGTCGAAATTGTACTGCCCCAGGATGCCTCGCTCACCCAAACCGATGCAATTACCAAAGAAGTAGAAAACTGGTTGCGCAAACAACCTGAGGTGGTTCGAACCTTCACCACGGTTGGCTCGAACAACAAGGCATTTGGCCTAGGGGCCCCAAATATTGCGGAAATTCAGGTGTTTCTTACCCCTTATGGCGGCATCCGCAAGGATTTAACCCCCGTTTTTGCCCGAAAAACAAAGGTCCAACTAGAGGAAATCATTGCCGGTGCGCGCATCAAAACCAACCCAATTGACATCCTCGGATTGTCCTTATCGCCCATTGAAATTATGCTGAATGGGCCTAGCCTCGACAGCCTGCTGGTACTCGCCGAAAAGGTAAAAAAAGAAATGGCCGAGGTGCCCGGTTGCGTGGAAATTGCCGCCTCTGTGGAAAGTGGAAACCCGGAAGTAAAGGTGGAGGTGAACCGGCAGCGCATGGCCGATTTTGGCCTCGCCATGGCCCAGGTCGGTTTGACCCTTCAAACCGCCTTCAACGGGAACACAGACGCAAAATACCGAGACGGCGACTACGAATATCCCATCCGCATTGCGCTGGATGCCTTTGATCGCCGGAGTGTGGACGATATTCGAAACCTGTCGTTTGTAAATCCGTTGGGTAGCACGGTGTACCTCAAACAGTTTGCCGACGTACGCCAGGGTTCTGCGCCCACTCGGCTGGAACGCCGCGACCGAACCACGTCCGTTTTGGTAACGGCCCAGGTGATTGGTCGGCCAAACGGCACCGTCGGCCGCGAAATAAAGGCCCGACTGGATGTTCTGCCTCTTCCAGCCAGTACCCAAATCAAATACGGGGGCGATTTAAAACGCCAATCACAGGGCATCGGGACCCTCGGTTTTGCACTTTGGACCTCCTTGCTGCTCGTTTACCTCATCATGGTAGCCTTGTACGACAACTGGATTTACCCGCTGGTGGTCCTGGTGTCCATCCCACTTTCCGTGATTGGTGCGCTGTTGGCCATGGCATTGGCGGGTCAAAACCTGACCGTGTTCACGGGTCTTGGCATGTTGATGCTCATCGGTTTGGTGGGTAAAAACGCCATTTTGGTAGTGGATTTTGCCAATCAGTTGCGAGCAGAGGGGGTAGAACTGCGGCAGGCCCTTTTGCAAGCCACAAAACTGCGCTTCCGGCCTGTTTTGATGACCAATATTGCGATGGTAATTGGGCTTTTGCCCATTGCTTTTGCGCAAGGCTCAGGTGCTGACTGGAAAAACGGGCTTGCCTGGGCCATTATCGGTGGATTAAATTCCTCGATGTTCCTCTCGTTGATCGTCGTTCCGGTGGTGTATTGGATGTTTGACCGGGGGATGGAGAAGCTCGGTTTGGGGAAACGGGAGCCGGTTGATTTTGTGGAATAGTCCCGCAACTTTGCAAACATTTCCCAAAAGCGGCCCCGGTCCTTGGCCGATGGCCTTACTTTTGCCCCTCTATTTCAAAACAATTACACCGATGGCAATTTTGAAACGACTGATTTTGGCCGCATGTGCGGTTGCCACCTTGACTACGGCAAGTGCTCAAAAAACCACCATTTCCACCGGATCTAGCATTGATTCCGTCTATATTGAAGCATTTTTGGAAGGTATTCCGGCTGGAAGCGCCAAACTTGTGGGGATGTGGGGCGATCAAAATTATCTGGCTGATTCAGCCGTGGTGGACGCGTCGGGGCACATGATTTACCGTCGCCAAAAACTGCTTACGCCGGGTTACTACACCTTTTTATTGCCGGGCATGAAGAATCTGGTTTTTCTGGTGGACAAGGATCAGCGCATGACCATCCGAGCCAAGGCGGCGGATATTGTGGGCACGTTTCAGGTGGAAGGCTCGATCAATACCCAACTTTTTTATGAAACCATTCATTACCAAAGTGCCCAGGACCCGGAATTGTTAAAAGTAACGGCAGACCTGAATAAGGCCGTTCCGAATTCCCCGGAATACACGCAGGCCAAACAGCGTCAAACGGAGCTTTTGGAAGCGCGCAAAGCTTATCTGGATGGGATTTATAAAAAATACCCGAACGAGTTTTTTACCAAATTCAAAATCGCCGGCCAAAACCCGGATTTTGTAGAGTTCAAAAAGCCCAACGGCGATACAGACACCATCCGCCAGCTCATTTACTACCGCGACCGCTTTTGGGATAATGTGGATTTCAACGACGACCGGCTCTTGAATACGCCCGTGATTGGCAACAAATTGAAACGGTACATCAAGGAATTAACCCCTCAAAATCCGGATTCGCTGATCAAAGTATCTGATGCACTTATCCGCAAAGTCATCCATAACCGCCAATATTTCAAGTATTTCACCAACTGGATCGCGCTACAGTACGAAAATACCAAAACCAAAGTGATGGACGGCGAGGCGGTGTATGTACACATCATCAAAAACTTTTTTACGCCCGAGCTGGCTTGGTGGGAAGATCCCAAAAACCTCCCACCCCTGCAAAAACACGTTTGGGAAATGGAAGCCAGTCTGCTTGGCCGTAAAGGTCCCGATGTACAGGCCTCCGACGCGAACGGGCAGGTGAGAAGCATTTATGAAAAAACGGCCCCCATCATCGTGATCTTCATGTACAGCCCCGATTGTGAGCATTGTCAAAAAGATGCCCTCGAAATCGAGGCGATTTACAAAAGATGGAAAGACCGTGGGGTGGATTTTTACGGCATCGCAGTGAGCACCACCGATGCAGAGTGGAAAAAATTCATCAAAGAAAAGGGCTTCACCTTTACGAACGTGTACGACCCGTCTAACCGCGCTATCTACGCCAAATACTTTGTGGACATCACGCCCGAACTGTATGTGCTGAACAAAGACCGCACAATCATCGCTAAGAACCTGCAAGCCAGCCAGTTAGAGACGATTTTTGAGCGGGAATTGAAGAAAAAATAAGGGTTTACTCGTTCAAATCCCAATTGTATTCATTGAACGAAACCGCAGCGGTGCTCTTCAGCTTTTGGGCTGCGTATTGGTTGAGGAATTTTTTCAGGTCGCCAAAATCGGCGCTGTACCAATCAAAAATTTTGGAAACCTGTGCGCGATTGGCCGTGATTTGGTTAAAACTAGCGTCGTTGATAAAAGCCTTGGTTCGGGTCTCGAGCGCGGAGTCGAGGTTATCGGGCGTAAACGCACGGTTCCAAAGCGGCGGACAACTTTTTGCTGCACAGTTCAGGGCAAAATGGATGCGCGGGTCCTTGAATTGGGGCCGGATGATATCGTTCTCCAGATTGTTCAGGCTGTATTTTTTTTCGCCGAGCTTGATGCGGCGCACGTCCCAGGTTTTGCCTTTGTCAAAATTCAGAATGCTTTTGGTGGGGTAATTATCCACGATAAGCTTGAGTGTGAAGGCGTTGTAGGCATTGATCCAGTAGGCCAATTTGGTCTCTTTCGTCCAGTTTTCCTGTACCGGATTGTCTGAAAGACTTTGGCAGTAGGCATCGAGCGCTGCTTTGTCGGCCTGCAAACCTTTGTAATTGACCTTGCCTGAGTTGCGCACATGTTTTTGAAGCAGGGAATCGAAGGGCGCGTGGGAGAAGCCGGGCGCTTGAATTGCCGGATTGTTTGGGCTGTTGGGCTGTAGCAAAGCCGTTTGAAGGAAAAAAACGAGTGTGGAGACGAGTGAGATATTGAGCATACTAGATGTTTAAAGGTCGTTTAAGGTGCAAATATGTACGCAGGAACGTCACCCATGGTTTTTCGTTGCAGGATTTGGAGCCACTTTTGCCAAAATGTTGCAAAGCGGACAAGCGTTGGGCTAGGTTTGTTAATTTTGCCCCCCATTTGCGAGCGTGTTCAAGAAAGTGTGCCACACTTTTGAACACGCTCGCATTAGCTCCTTCACCATTTACTTTTTCTCTCGTGTCCGTAAAAGTTACCAACCTCACCAAGATATATGGCCTCCAACGCGCGGTGGACGGCATCTCTTTTGAAGCACGGCGCGGCGAAGTGCTCGGGTTTCTCGGTCCAAATGGAGCGGGCAAAACGACCACGATGAAAATCATCACGGGCTATTTGCCTCAAAATGAAGGTCTTGCCGAAGTATGTGGGTTCGATGTGGCGGCAAAACCCATGGAAGCCCGCGCCCGCGTCGGGTATCTGCCGGAACACAATCCCTTGTACCGGGAAATGTACGTCCGCGAATACCTCACATTTACCGCCGGGCTGCACCAGGTAAAAAATCCGGCCAAACAAGTCAATGAAATGGTGGAACGCACGGGCCTCGGCAGTCACCGCCACAAACAAATCGGCGAACTATCCAAGGGGTATCGCCAGCGGGTCGGCTTGGCACAGGCGATGTTGCACAACCCGGATGTGCTGATTCTGGATGAGCCGACGAGCGGACTGGATCCCAATCAAATCGTTGAAATTCGCCAATTAATTAAAGACCTGGGCAAGGAAAAAACCGTCATTCTTAGCACCCACATTCTCGGGGAAGTGGAGGCCGTTTGTGATCGCGCCATTATCATCAACAAGGGAAAACTGGTGGCTGATGCGCCGATTCAGGAGTTAAAACAGCAGTTTGCGGGTCAGAGTGTCGTGACGGCTGAATTTGCCGAAAGCGCGGACAAAGCGCAGTTGTCAAGAATCAAAAACGTTCACTCGGTCAAAAGCATTGGTAAAAATCAGTGGCAATTTTTTGCCGCCACCGGCCAGGATATTCGCGCCGAGGTATTTGCGTTTGCCGTCGCTAACCGACTGACTTTGTTGGAGTTACACAAAACCGAACACTCCGTAGAAGATGTATTCCAACAACTGACCAAGTAAAGGATATCAAGCAATTTGTCCCCTCAACAATCTCAACGCCCTCAACCTTCTCAACCTCCATGCTCCCGATATTCTTCAAAGAAATCAACTCGTTTTTTTCCTCCCTGATCGGCTACATCGTTATCGGGGTATTTTTGGTACTCATGGGTTTGCTGCTTTGGGTGTTCCCCGAATTCAGCATTTTGGACGGTGCCTACGCCAACCTCGATACCTTGTTTGTTGTATCGCCCATGGTATTCATGTTTCTCATTCCGGCGGTTACGATGCGCAGTTTTGCGGAAGAAAAGCAGACGGGAACCATTGAGTTGCTTGCTACGCGGCCGATTTCGGATTGGCAGATTGTGGGGGGCAAATTTTTCGCCAGTTTTGCATTGGTGGGTTTTGCGCTCATCCCGACCATTCTTTACTACGTCAGTGTTTACCAACTTGGCTCCCCGCCGGGAAATCTTGATTCGGGCGGGATTTTAGGTTCCTATATTGGTCTGTTGTTTTTGGCGGCCTCGTTTTCAGCCATCGGTGTGTTTGCCAGCTCGCTGACCAACAACCAGATCGTGGCTTTTGTGCTGGCCACATTCCTGTGTTTTTTCAGCTACCTGGCCTTTGATTTTCTCAGTCGTTTGCCCATCTTTTTTGGTAAAACGGACGATATCGTGCAATCCGTCGGCATTGCATACCACTATGATTCCGTGAGCCGGGGCGTACTCGATACTCGGGATGTGGTGTATTTTTTGTCGGTAATTACGCTGTTTCTGGCTGCTACGGTTTTGTCCTTGGGACGCAGGAGGTGGTAAACTATGATTCTTGTAATTTGGATGATTTGAGTGAGGCAAACGCCTGATTTTGAGGTGATTATGGTCCATCTGTATTCAAAACCACGCTGTGTTGGCTATAGTTTTGCCAGACTTTTGAACACACGCTAAATTTTTTCGCTCAGCATTTTATTGATGTATTCCGGTTTGAGGCTAACGCCCATGATGACACCTTCCGGATTGAGCAAAAAAGTGGTTGGAATGGATTTGATGTTGAACTGTTTGGCTTGTCCGCCGTCAAAATCGCCCGTTTCGATCGCGTGATATTTCCAGGTGAGGCCGTCTTGCAGGATGGCATTTTTCCAGGCTGTCGGGTTCGTTTCGATACCGATGCTGAATATTTCAAAACCACGGGTGTGATATTTCTGATAAAGTGCCGCCAGCTCGGGGTTCTCTTGTCGGCATGGGCCACACCAACTGCCCCAAAACTGGAGTAATACGTATTTTCCTTTCAAATCAGAAAGTTTCGCGCGTTCGCCACTGATGAGCGAGACCTCAAAATCGGGCACCGGATCTCCGGCCAAAAATCTCGGCTGGCGATATTTATAGAACATAAAAGAAATCAGCGCAACCAGCGCGAGGATGACCAGCGTACGGGTATATTTTTTCATGGAAGCAAAAGTACCGCTCTGTGCTACAATCAAACAAATAGAAACTCCTACTTTCACCCCCAAAAGCATTCCGTGTATGAAAATTTGTTTGCGACCACTACTCCTTTTCCTCGCCATTTTTTGTGTTGCGCTTGCCGATGTGCAGGCCCAAAAGTCCTCCAGTTCCCCGCCGGCTGAAATGCGCGGTGCCTGGGTAGCCACGGTGGCTAATATTGATTTCCCCTCCCGCCCGGGCTTGAGTTCCAAGCAAATAAAATTGGAGTTCGACAGCATTCTGGATGTGATGAAGGGCATGAACATGAACGCCGTTTTTGTCCAAATCCGCCCTGCCGGGGATGCTTTTTACAAATCGTCTACGGTTCCGCTCAGCAAATTTTTGGTGGGCCGCCAGGGTGCCATGCTCGACGATTCGCTTTTTGATCCATTGGAGTACATGATCAAATCGGCTCACGACCGGCGCATGGAATTTCACGCATGGCTAAACCCCTATCGGGCGAGTTTTGATCCCGATACTGCGGCACTTTCCCCGCTGCATCCGCTCAAGGCGCTGCCTGCACAACGCAAGGCAGAATGGTTTTTTCAATACGGAAACAAGTGGTATTTCAATCCGGCAAGCCCTTCGGTGCGTCTATACCTGACCAATGTGGTCAAAGACATCGTGCTGCGATATGATGTAGATGGCATCCATTTCGACGACTATTTTTATCCCTACAAAGAAAAAAACCTGAGTCTGGACGATGCCTTAAATGATTACAACGATTTTGCTGCGGGTAAGCACAATTTTACGGACATTGGTGATTGGCGACGCAACAACGTGAGCATATTAGTGGAGAACGTTTCCAAAACCATCAAACAGTACAAACCTTATGTCAAATTTGGCATCAGTCCTTTCGGCGTATGGCGCAACAAAGAACGAGATCCAGAACGAGGCTCCAATACCCGCGCCGGAATAACCTGTTATGATGATCTCTACGCCGACGTGCTGCTTTGGCTCGAAAAAGGCTGGATTGATTATGTAACGCCACAAATTTACTGGAGCATCGGATTCCCTGCTGCGGATTATGAGATTCTGGTGGATTGGTGGAGCAAACATCTTTCCGGCAAACAACTGTATGTAGGCCACGCCGCCTATAAGATCAACAATTCGCCCAACGACAATAACTGGAATAATGAAGGCGAAATCAGCAAACAAATAGCGCTAAACCGCGCAAATCCCAATGTGAGCGGCAGTGTTTTTTTCTCTGTCAAACAACTCATGCGCAACCCGCTTGGCGTGCAAGACAGTCTCATCAATGCACTTTGGCGGCATCCGTCCCTGGTTCCTCCGATGCCTTCCTTATCGAGAGCAACTCCGGCTAAATCCACGATTTGCAGGGTAAAAGGAACACCCAGCTCCGTGCAACTCACCTGGAACCTTTGTGAACTTCTTAGCGCCGATGAAATGCCTTTTTATTTCGCCCTCTACCGTTTCGATGGGGAGGGCGTTGGGAGCCTCGACAACCCGCGAAATCTTTTGGGCCTCACCCCTTTTTACGCGGACAAGTGGCTTTTTGAAGATTACACCGCTCGTGAAGGAGAGTACTATACCTACCTGATTGTTGGTTACAACCGCGCGAATGTGCCCAGCAATCCCAGCGACCCGATGTATGTAAAAAAGACCAAAAAAGGCGCAAAGAAGAAGCGCAAGTTTTGGGGGTATATGTTTTAGTGCCGCTCCAACTTCAGTCAAGCACCTACCTTTGCCGCTCGAATGAAGGTTTTACTTACTACGCTCAACGCTAAATACATCCACACCAACCTCGCCATCCGCTTGTTGTACGAGCTGAACCGCGATTGGCCGGGCTTGGCGTGGCGTGAGTTTACCATCAATCAGGATAGGGATGATATAGCGCGTTATTGCGCTGATTATCAGATCATTGCATTCAGTTGTTACATCTGGAATATCACCCAGACGCTGGATACGGCCCGCCGAATAAAGGCCATCAATCCTTCCGTTCAAATCCTGCTCGGCGGCCCTGAGGTCAGCTATGATTGGCAGGAGGTGATTCTCCGCCCCGAGGTTGATTTTATCATTACGGGGGAGGGGGAAACGCCGTTTCGCGAGTTCCTGTACGCTTGGCCCGAGGTGGGACATCTGGCCAATTTGGTCCACAAAACGGAGGCCGGAGCGGTTCGTTTTTTCTCCAATCCGGCCACGTTTGATTTGGAAAATTATCGGCACATCAGCCCCTGGCAATCCGACCCGCCCGAAGACCTCCGCAGCAAGGTTCTGTATGTTGAAACCTCCCGCGGCTGTCCCTACAAATGCGAATTTTGCCTCGCCAGCCTCGACAACAAAGTCCGGTATCTGCCCGATGAGCACATCAAACAAACCCTGCTCCATTTGATGAAACATGGGCGTGTAATCAAGTTTCTAGATCGCACGTTCAACATGAAGCGAGATTTTACGATTGATATTTTCAGCTTTATTTTGGCCAATTACAGGCCTGGAAATGTGTTTCAGTTTGAAATTACGGCGGATATTTTACACCCCGATATTATCCGTTTTATCCAGGAAAAAGTGCCAAAAGGGCTGTTTCGTTTTGAAATTGGCATCCAAACGGTCAACCAGAAAGCCAATTTGGAAGTGAGCCGCAAGCAGAATTTTGACAAAACAAAAGGCATCATCCAGGCCCTTTCCGACAAAGTTGAAATGCACCTTGACCTCATTGTGGGGCTTCCGCTTGAACGTTGGGACGATATTAAATTCAGTTTTGAATCGGTGTTTGAATTGTTTGCACCGGAACTGCAAATGGGGTTTTTGAAGTTCCTGAAAGGTACACCCGTCCGCGAAAAATACGCCCAACACGGTTTCGTTTTTGATCCCGAGCCGCCCTATCAAATCATAGAAAGCAATTATCTCTCCCGCCAGGAACTCGCCCGGCTTGAAGTGCTCGAAAATGCGCTGGAGATTTACTGGAACAAACCCCGTACGCTCCGCACCCTTCGATATGTTACGGCACATTACAGTATTTTCGACTTCCTGCTTGGCCTCGGCGAGTGTTTTGCCGAAAAACACGATTTTCACCAGTACGCCTTGGCAGATGCTTATGAGCGCATCTTGTTTTTTGTCCAAAACAACTATGCAGACGACCCGATTTTGCTGGAATTGATTGACATTGATTTCTGCACCTATCAAAAAGATCGGCCCCGACCGCTGCACCTGGCAGAAATCGGGGCCGAAGAGAAAGCCGCACTGATTGCGGAACTCGATTCTAATCCAGGACCTGGTAAAGTTCGCTACCTGGCCCTGCCGCTCCAGTTCGATTTTGAACTGTTTGAGCGGGAAAACCGAATCGAACTTGGTGACTGCAGCATACTTATCCGCTACAATGGCACCCAACGCGGCGAGCTATTTTGCTCAGGGCGATTGGCACATGCTTAAATTATTTTTTCCTTTTTGAACTACCAGGCACGGGATATCGGGCTGCATAAGCCCGAGCCTTTGGAACCAGGGATTTCAAGTTGTCGCTCCGTCTGGCGGGATCAGGGTGGGTGCTCATAAATACCGGTGGACGACTTCCACCAGCTTTATTCATACGCCCCCAAAAGGGCGCTGCCTCTGAGGGGTTGTAGCCAGCCATCGCCATCAGGTAAAGGCCAATTTCATCGGCTTCAGATTCGTGTTTACGGCTGAACGGCAGCAAAACACCCACTTGAGCGGTTGCGCCAGCGGCCTGCATGATGAGGTTGCGGGTTTGTGCAGGTTTTTGCGCCATTGCAAGGCCAAGATCAAGGGAGGTGAGGCCGAGTTGTGTCACCAGGCCCTGGCTCACCCGTTCATTGCCATGATTGGCCAGGGCGTGTGCAATCTCGTGGCCCATCACTACGGCCAAGGCATCCTCATTTTGGGTTACATTCAAGATGCCGGTATAGATGATCACTTTACCCCCTGGCATACAGAAGGCGTTGACGGTTGGGTCGTCCACGACGTTGAATTCCCAGGCAAAATCTTTCAGGTCTTTTTGCTTGCCTTTAGATTTGTAATAAACCTCGGTTGCGGCTTTAATGTCATTTCCTACCCGTCGCACCAACTCAAGTTCGGGGCCCGAAGTCATGGTTTTGTTTTGAGAGAGAAATTGGCGGTATTCCGTAAAACTCATTTGATTTAGTTGAGCATTCGGGATAAGGTTGAGTGATTTTCGGCCCGTGAACACCGTTTTGGAGCAGGCATAAACGAGGGGAATTAACACGAGCACAATGAGAATTTTCTTCCACATAATCGGAGTATTTTGTTAGTTGAAATGGTTTTGAGAAACAAGTCTAATTTTTACAAATATAGTCCTTTTGGAGAGGCTTTGCGGTTCAGAAACGGAACAAGCTCTCTTCTGTCACATTTTGGGGCAATTCTCGTTTAATTTTAGAACCCGTTTTCAGCACTCAAACGTTTTAAATTTGACAAAATCGGACCTTGGTTCAACCATTTTAGGATGTTTTTGTTTGAAGAAAAAAATTTTATTCGCATGAAAAAACTCTTTTTACTAACAGCCCTCCTCGCGACCTTCTCGGTTGCCAATGCTCAAATCAAAACTCCTGCACCAAGCCCTAGCGGCAAAATCAGCCAGGATGTTGGTCTTGCCAAGGTGGAAGTGGACTATTCCCGTCCAAGTGCCAAAGGCCGTAAAGTTTTTGGTGATCTTGTTCCTTTCGGCCAAATGTGGCGTACGGGCGCAAATTCCAGCACTAAAATTACGGTTTCTGAAGACGCAAAAGTGGCTGGAATGCCGCTTCCAAAAGGTACTTACGCGCTTTACACCATTCCTGGTGAAAAAGAATGGACCGTTATTTTTTACAAAAACACTTCTTACGGCGGTGTACCGGATGAAAAAGATTTCAAAGAAGATGAAGTACAGGCCCGCGTAAAAGTTCCTTCTGTTCCAGTGCGTGATTTGGTAGAAACCTTCACCATCGGTGTTGGAAACCTGCGCAACAGCGGTGCTGACCTCGAAATCTCCTGGGAATACACCAAAGTTTTGGTTCCAATCATGGTTGATACCGACACCAAAGTGTTGAAGTCGATTGAGACAACCATGTCTGGCCCTAGCGCGAACGATTACAACGCTGCTGCTCGCTACTACTACGAAGAGAAAAAAGACATGGCGCAGGCCTTGGTTTGGGTTGACAAAGCCCTCGAAAAAGGTGGCGAAAAATTCTGGATTCTCCGTCTGAAAGCCAATATCCTCGCTGAATTGGGTCGTTACAAAGATGCCATCATGGTAGCTGAAAAAAGCTCCGAGCTGGCTAAAAAAGACGGCAACGAAGATTACCAACGCATGAATGCTAAAAGCATTTCTGATTGGAGCAAGAAGAATTAGTCTGAACTGTGATTTATGTGATTTGAATGATTCAGACAAAAGCCGACAACAAACCTTGGTTTGTTGTCGGCTCTTTTTTTTTCGTCCGTGGGCTGACAATTAGGCATCGTTTTGGTGGACAGAAACAACGCATGTGCGTATGATTGCGACAAACTTTAAACATCAACTTTAAGCGTGGCAAACCACACTTTCGTAAATAGAATCACTTTTGACCATCCAAACTCATGCGTTGTACATTTTTTTTGTTGTTCCTGGCCCAAGTGGCAGCCGCACAAGGCCCACTCGATGGCTACCTAAAAGGCAAAGGCGTATTGGATCTAGCCCCGTCCATTTCCTTTAACTCCGCCTCAAAATTCGACGGTCCAAACAATCAGACGTACAACGAGCCCTTCAAAGGCCAGTTGTTCAATTTGTTCGCGGAATACGGGTTGACGGAAAAATTCGACATTGTGGCCACTGCGGCAGCGGTTTTTACGCCCCTTCAAAGTGGCCTGCAAGATGGCGGTTTGTTTGTTAAATATCGCCCGGTGTACACCCCGATGGGTAAAGCGGGCAAACTGGGGGTTATGTTCGGCACGGGAGCAACGTTCCCAATCGGCAATTACGAACCCACCGCGACGGGTGCGCTTGGCCAAAAAGCGGTCACCGTGCCCGCCCGCCTCATTATGCAATGGGAAACGCCCCTGGGTCTTTTTCTAAACCTGACGGGGGGGTACAATTTCAGACTCGACGATTTGAAAGAAAAGGATATTGCCTTCATCCGACAGCAACGACCGGGCTACGAACCGATTGATCCGCCCAATTTCACGACGTTTTTAGTGAAGGTAGGTTTCCCGGCCCGCCATTTTTACCTGGATGGCTGGGCGGAGTGGCAACATACCCAGGGGGGCGCGGATTACGTACAAAATGTGCCGGATTTGTCGCAGGCTTATGGAGTTTCGTACACCCAAGTCGGCGGCACGGCATATTATTCTGATAATGGACGAACGGGTTTTTATTTCAGCGGAGGCTATATCCTCGGAGGCCGAAATACCAGCCGAATTCTACGGATTACGTTCGGGATGGTGTTTAAGATTGGTTCAGGGGGTTGAGGGGGTTGGGCGTGATATTGTGGTAAGATGATTCAGCTGTTGTGTCAAGGACTTTTGACACAACAGCCGAATTCTTCCAACTAACATTATTCGAGCGAAGACCATCAACTATATAAACTTTTATCAACCCTATCAACATTGGAGACAGGCAAATTAACCAAGCCTCACTTAGGAACATGAATCTGGTATTTTTTGCCCTCTTTATTGGTCAATTTGCTGTCAATGAGCCAGGGGTTGTAAAGTTTGAGCATCCGGTAATTGGTGCCGTGCTCCCGGGCGAAATCGCCCCAGTTGGCCACTGCGCCGCTGACTTCCACTACTTTATACTCCGTCATGGGTGAGTATAAGTGTTCTATTTCCACGGAATATTCATAAAGTTCGGGGTTTTCCATCACTTCTTTAATGGCCACGATACGGAACGGATAACGCATGGTTTCGTCGGCAGCGAGGTTGAGTTCAAAGAAGTTTTTGGCGCGTTGTTTGGCCATTTCTTCTATGATTCGGCCTGGTCCGCCATTGTAGGCCGCGGCAGCCAGCACCCAGGAGCCGAGTCTTTCTTTTTCCTTTTTCATGTATTTGCAGGCCGCTCTGGTGGCTTTTTCAAGGTGGTAGCGCTCATCTACTTCGGTGTTTACAACGAGTCCATAACCCGCAGCCGCATCTTTCATGAATTGCCAAACGCCCCTGGCACCCGCCGGTGAAATGGCATTAGACAGTGCACTTTCCGCCACGGCGAGGTATTTTAGATCGCTTGGAACCCCTTCTTCTTTGAGAATGGGTTCAATGAGCGGAAACATCGCGTTGGCGCGCTTGACGGCAAGAATGGTTTGGGAGTGAAAATAAACATTGCGCAACAATTCAGCATCGAGCCGCTGCCGCACATCCCAATTGTCCATGGGGAATTTCTCCCCACAAAAATTAAAGTCCTTGTCGAGGTTGATCGAGCGCACCCGTTGTTCGGTTTGGTCGCCCTCGTTTTTGAAGGAAGAAATAAAAAGTGCGAGCAAGCCAACGGCAAATACCAGATTGACAATGAGCAG
>CAZKBH010000052.1:0-7397 GCA_964550795.1 uncultured Saprospiraceae bacterium | reverse complement strand
GAGATATTCATAGCAAGAATTTTTTAAGAAGAACGCTGGGTTTGCGGCGTTATTTCCAAGGTTAACCGTTAAGTGCCTAGACCTACAAACGTACGGCTTTCAGTAAACATGAAACCATGATGTGCAAGTGCGCGGACCATCTGTTTGGTTTTTTAATGGTTAAATAGATGCCAAATATCAAACAGGTGCGTTCTTTGCCTTAAATAACCGATATGCTCTTCCAAATTCGCAGTACTTTTTTACTCCTCGCTTTGCTATTCAGCGCTGTGTTGCCGGCACAAACCGACACACTTCGGCTGATTTTTGCGGGCGACATCATGGGCCATGCGCCGCAGATTACGAGTGCCAGAACCACCGCCGGGGGGTATGATTATGCACCCTGTTTCAAATACGTCAAGCCCATTCTGGAGCGCGCCGACATTGCCATTGGCAACCTCGAAGTAACGTTGCCCGGCGTACCACCTTACACTGGATACCCCATGTTTCGCAGCCCGAACGAACTGGCCAAGGGTCTGAAATCGGCCGGTTTTGATCTTCTGGTTACGGCCAATAATCACTCCAACGACGCACACGCATTGGGCGTGACGAATACCATTGAGACCCTGCGCAGGGAAGGTTTTTTGCAAACCGGCACCTTCAAAGACCAGCGCGACCGCGACGCACTCTACCCGCTGATGCTTTACAAAAACGGGTTTAAAGTTGCGCTGCTTAATTACACCTACGATACCAATGGAGTGCCCACGAAGGCCCCAACGGTGGTAAATCTTATTGATAAAGCACAAATTGCGGCAGATTTGGCCGAAGCCCGCGCCCGTAAACCCCACTTCATCATCGTGGTGATGCACTGGGGTTTGGAATATCAACTGACCGAAAATCCCGTGCAGCGCGAACAAGTAAAGTTCCTGATCCAAAACGGGGCGGATATGATCATCGGCTCGCACCCACACGTGGTGCAGCCCATCCGAATGGAGCGCGCGACCATGCCCGATGGCACAGAAAAAGAGGTTTTGGTGGTCTATTCCCTGGGCAATTTTATCTCTAATCAGCAAAAACCCGACACCGATGGCGGCATCCTTTTTCAAGTGGATTTGCTAAAACAAAAAGGCTCCCCGGTAGTGCGCCTGGGTGAAAACGGAATCATCCCCGTGTGGCGATATGTACACAAAAATGCCGCCGGAAAAGCAACCTACTACGCCCTCCCCATTTCGCGGGTAGAACGCAACGCCGATCTGGTGCCCGGCATGCCACTCACGTCCCAAAATGCCATGCTCAAATATGCAGAAAGCGTCCGCAAACGCCTGAAATACAAGGAATTAAAGTATTGATCCACATTCCCCCATTGACCACATTGACCACATTCCCCCCATTGACCACATTAATCACATTGACCACATTAACCACATTCCACCCTCATGGATCGTCCCTACATCTATTATGACTTTACGCTCAGCCTTTGCTCCCAATGTCTCCGGCGGGTGGACGCGAAGGTTATTTTTGAAAACGACCAGGTTTGGATGCTGAAACGTTGCCCGGCGCACGGTCCTGAAAAAGTGCTGATTGCCGACGATGTGGATTATTACCGAACGACCCGCAACTACGCCAAGCGCAGTGAAATGCCCCGCCGTTTCAATGCGCGTACCCACTATGGTTGTCCTTACGATTGCGGCCTTTGTCCCGACCACGAACAACATTCCTGCCTGACCATCGTGGAAGTGACCGACCGCTGCAACCTCGCTTGTCCGACCTGTTACGCGGAATCCAGCCCACATCATGGACGGCACCGAACGTTGGAAGAAATTGAAGCCATGCTCGATCTTGTGGTGGCCAACGAAGGCGAACCCGACGTGGTACAAATCAGCGGCGGCGAGCCAACCATTCACCCACAATTCTTTGATATTCTGGACATTGCGAAGCGAAAACCCATACGCCACCTGATGGTAAATACCAATGGGATCCGGATTGCCAAAGATCCTGGGTTTGCAGAACGACTGGCAAGTTACGCACCCGATTTTGAAGTTTACCTGCAATTTGATTCGTTTCAGCCTGCGGTTTTGGAGCACTTGCGCGGGGAAAATTTGCTCGAAACCAAACTGAAAGCCCTCGAAAACCTGAATCGGGTAAACCTCTCCACTACCCTCGTGATGACCTTGCAAAAAGGCCTGAACGACCAGGAAATCGGCCCGGTCCTTGACTTCGCTTTGCAGCAAAAATGTGTGCGCGGGGTCACCTTTCAGCCAACGCAGGTAGCAGGGCGAACCGAGGGTTTTGATCCTGCCAGCGACCGGATTACGCTTACGCAGGTGCGCAAGGAAATTCTGCGTCAGGCCCCTGTTTTTCAGCCCGAGGACATTATTCCTGTACCCTGCAACCCGGACGCCCTGGCCATGGCGTATGCTTTAAAGCTGGACGACCAGGTGTTCCCGCTCACGCGATTTATCAACCCACAGGACATCCTCGACAACTCGCGTAACACCATTGTGTATGAACAAGATGAACGCCTCCACCAGCACATGGTACAACTGTTTAGTACGGGAAATTCCGTCGAATGTGCCACAAACGAGCTAAATCAGAGTCTCATGTGCTGCTTGCCGCAGGTCATTGCACCCAATTTGAGCTACGAAAACTTGTTTCGAATCATCATCATGCGTTTCATTGATGCCTACGATTTTGATGTCCGCGCCATCAAAAAATCCTGCGTTCATATCGTTAGTCCCGACGACCAAAAGATAATCCCCTTCGAAACCATGAACCTCTTTTATCGCGATCCACTCAAACGGGCCTATCTGGAGGAATTGCGAAAAGAAGAAGTCCCCATGTTCTGAAACATTGACCACATTCCCCCCATTGTCCACATTAATCACATTGACCACATTCCCCCCATTGTCCACATTGTCCACATTAATCACATTAACCACATTCCCCCCATTGACCACATTAATCACATTGACCACATTTCAAAATTATGCAAGAACCCTTTGATCAGCTCGACCCAAACCCCAATCCCGCCAGGCAAAAAATGCCCTTAGGCAAGGTGATGCTCCTCAATTTCGGCATCATGATCGCCTATATGTTAATCGGCAGTTTTTCTTTCGGCCCTGGTCACGATGCCTCCATAGGCGTGTTGGCCTGGGATTCCTTTTTAATTTTGGGCCAGGTAGGATTGAATATGCTCATCGGGCTTATCCTGATTTTTAGGGAACCGTACAAGCTAGTGGGCAGTGCTATGCTTATTTCGGGGGTATTGATGGCCATTATTGGGTTTGGATCCTGCCTCGTGCACCTCTCGATTTTAGATGCCTAACGCCGCAGCCCAATCTTGGATTATCCAATCGAATTCCAGTTTGGCTCTGCCAAAATTGCCGCCCATCTTGTGTTCGAGATGCTGGCTTACACCCTTGGCTACCGACTATACGTGTGGCAACGCGCCCGCAGTCAGGATTTAATCAGCGACGAAGGTCGTATGTGGATCTTCCTCGGGGCTGCGCTGGGGGCACTTTTTGGAAGCCACATTTTAGGTGTTTTGGAAAACCCCGCCTATCTGGCGCAATTCAATTTGCGACTATGGATGGGCAGTAAAACCATTGTTGGAGGGCTGCTGGGTGGCCTGATTGGGGTGGAATTAACCAAAAAAATTATTGGAGTCAACACCTCTTCGGGCGATTTAATGGCCTACCCGCTCCTGCTCGGGATGGCGATTGGCCGCATCGGCTGCCACCTGGCGGGGCTAACGGATGGCACCCACGGAAACCCCTCTGGACTCCCCTGGGCCGTGGATTTTGGCGACGGAATACCCCGGCATCCGGTCAATTTGTACGAGGTGATTTTCCTTTCCGCGCTCGCATTTTTTATCTTTCAAACAGCGCGGACAAAGGCTTTGCCTAACGGACAACGCTTCAAAATATTGATGGTTGGATATCTGCTGTGGCGTTTTTTCGTGGAATTTATCAAACCCGTTTGGATATGGCCGATGGGATTGTCTACGATCCAAATGGCTGTATTGGCCGGGCTTTTGTATTATGCTTTGCCGGGAGGAAAAATCCTTTCGAAAAAAGGGATTTAAGATTACAGATTACATGATTTTAGATTTAAGATCGGGGCCATTGCCGAGTATTTCGCTCTGGAGTCATCCATCTTAAATCTAAAATCATGTAATCTGAAGTCTTAAATCCTTAAAATGTCATTGGCCTGAAGGCCATACCACCATTCAAGGACCACCATCCCAAATTCTTAAAAAATCATATTGTACTTCAACAAGAAGCCGCCTGTGTAAGAAGGTCTAAGGCCCAGAAAAGGAAAAATATCGTCTGGAGCGGTTCCAACGGGTGCTTTTTCCACCTGCACGAGTGTAAAGTGATCGTAAAACAAATCACCAAACAAGCCGAGAGCGAGGCCCTTGAAAATTTGAATATCGAGCGCATTTTGCCACAAAACGTTGCCGTTCAGGTTCTGGCGATAATCCGCAAACCAGGCTAGTTTGGAAGAAACGGCAATTCGATCTTTCAAAAATTTATTGACATACTGGGCTTTGAGCGAGTAGCCCAATTGGAAACGGTTGTTTTTACCTGCTTCATTGCCAAGGGGTTGCCCCTCCAATGCTGCGAGGTCGTCGTTGCCTACGTAAATCAGGTTAAAACTGGCTGGCGAGAAGAAAAAAGTCAGGTTTTTGGTGGGTTTGTAGTCAATACCCGGCGCGATTGCGAAACGTGCCGGTGCGAGGAATTGCGAAAGCAAATTAGAATCAACGCCGTTGATCAGGTTTCCGGAATAGGTGCGCAAAAGTTGGGTTTCCGCGGTTCCGTCAATGGCCGCGAAAAGTTTGTCGCCATTAATACTATACCCGTAGCGGGAGCCAAGGCGCAAAATGTCGAGGTTTTTCTGGAAATCAGCGTCTTTTCCGCCGATGCGTTGTGCCGCTAGTTGGAGTGCTCCGCTGTTGTTCCAAAAATACTTGTTCTGTTTGTTGTTGGCAAACACATTGATGAGGCCACCAAAACCGAAACGGTTGTCGCCCGCGCCGAGGCGTGGATTGATAATGCCGAGGCCCGTAAGATCGAGGCCCAGGCCACCGCCGATGACCCAGCCTTTTTCGGCTTCTTTTTTGGCTGCGTCGGCTATTTCTTTGAGCCGGTCAGCGCCCGCTTGCGCAAATGAAAATTGCAGGAAAAATAGGATTAAGAAGGAAGTGGATAAAAACTTCATGATTTAAACGAGTAGAATTTTTAGTTAAAAAATAATCGCTTTGTCATGCAGGGATACGTTCCGTTCGCCTGCCATGCAAAGCGACGGTGACCGCTTAAGGCGGCACAAAAGTGTAAATTTTCGAGTAAATTGTATAAGCGACTATTAAATCAACGCTAAAAAGTCTGATACTCCGGCGAAAACATAATATAATTAATAAGCCGTTCAAGCTGAATTTTCACCTCCGTCTGGTTGTTGGTATTGAGATATGCTTCCCATTCGTAGGACCAATCTGCGGCGGGAAGGCCGTCCAGAAAAATTTGTTCGTAGAAATAATTGAAACGATCTGCGTCAATTTCTGCGGGCAACAAATAATCAAGCAGGTCTTTCACCAACAAATACGGATCGGAGGGCTCGGGGGTGATGCCGCTGTTTTTGACCCAAGGCACTATGTCGAGCTTGATGCCAATATTACTGTTAGGGGAAGAGCCGATGGTCCGCTTGCCCGAGAGCAGCATTTGCGGCAATTTATATCGCGTAATAATCGAGGTTGAATTAAACCAGTGTCGGCTGTAATCTGGTGCTTGGTGATAGGCGGAATATCCGGCCACATCCGATGGAAAAAAGAGGTTCATATTAGCCATCTGCAACATCCGCTCGTACACCGCCGATCCAAAAAAGATGAAGTAATGTTTATTGTTCTCGGTGTATGGGTTTGGAATTGGGATATCGAAAAAGGAGATGGACTGAAGCGCGAGATCAAGCGGCGAACGAATCAGCCCTCCGATGATTTCGTCGGCATTGACGGAGTCGTCCAGGTCGTAAAAGTGTTGGCTTTCAAGCAGTTTTTGCAACACGGGCAAAATCTCGTAGTTGTTGTTGCGCATGATTTCGGCCAATGGAACAATCACATCGTCCTCAATTTCCTGCGTAATATTGGTGTGCACAAAGTAACGATAGATTCGACGCACGAAATTTTTGGCTGTTTCGGGCTGCGCAAAAACCATGTTTACAAAAGCATCCAACTCGGTGTACATCGCTGCTACGCTGGTTCCGCCCTGAATTACGGTGTTTTGGAAATGGCTGCTAAAGGTTTTGCTCCCGGTATCATGCCGCGAAAGGAGGGCGGTACCACGGGGGATATTCGTCTCAGGATCAACGGCAGTTCGGTTTTGCTGCAAACGCCAACCCGTGAAGACCCGAGCAGCCTGCACAATATCATCTTCGGTGTAATTGGTGTAATCATCCAAGGCGATTTGCGGCCCCTTTCCAATGGTGAATAGTTCAAAAAACTCCCGGGCAAAGTTCTCGTTGGGACTGGTTTTAGAATTCTGGTGCCCGTTGAGGTAAATCAACATCGTATTGTCAGAAACAATCTTGGTGGCCAGTTTTTTAAAATTCCCCAACGCGCCCCAACGCAACAAGGTGAGGTAATCAAAGAATGTGGCGTGGTTTTGCGTATTGATGGCCGTGGCAAAATACTGGTGGAAAAAGAAGGTCATTTTATGGCCAATCCCTTCATCTTTCAAGGCCTCGTTCAGCCACCAGCCAATAACGCGGCGTTGTAACTGAAACTCCTGATCGGGATTAGTCTGGCCAGTGGGAATGAGCCACTTAATCTGCTCAATATCAGGCGTGCTCGGGTTGTCGTACACCGGCTGGTCTAATTCCAATGGCCTGAATTCGAGCAGATCACTGACCGCCTGAGCCACATTCATGGAAGCTAACTGCTGAATATGCTGCCGAGTGTAGCGAAACGACGTGCGGCGCAGCAGATGTGCGGCGCGTTTTTGTCCTAAAGTACCCTGAAGTGGAGCGATAGAGGCCATTTTGTAATGATTTAAATGGCAGAGAGCTCCTTTTGCAAAAGGGTCTTTGTTCGCTCTGCCGAGTGAAAGAACAGCAATTTGGCCTGCGGGGTGCGCGAAGATATAAGTATTGATTGCTTTATTTTACTTCTCTCAATTCCCGTCGCAAAATCTTGCCCACATTTGTTTTGGGCAATTCTGTACGGAACTCCACTTGCCGCGGCACTTTATAATTGGTGAGGTTTTCACGGCAGTGCGCTTTAACTTCTTCTTCAGTCAGCGAATCATCTTTTTTGACCACAAACACCTTCACAACCTCCCCGGATTTTTCGTCTGCGACGCCAAGGGCCGCAGATTCGAGCACTTTGGGGTGCATGGCCAGCACATCTTCAATCTCGTTTGGATACACAT
>CAZKBH010000051.1:33292-36102 GCA_964550795.1 uncultured Saprospiraceae bacterium | reverse complement strand
TTTTGCTACAAACGTTTGACCTCTCCGAGGTCGTGATCCACACACCATTATTTTGCTACAAACGTTTGACCTCTCCGAGGTCGTGATTTACCTTAAAACTCGAAACATGAAAAAGTTGCTCCTTTATCCCAGTTTGCTCCTCAGCCTGGCCCTATCCGCCCAAGAACCCATCACCATTCAGAACGGCTGCAACTTCGATGGCGACGAAACTGAAACCGAATATTATACTTTTGATGCCTCCAACGAGGCCGACAGGATTGTAAAAATGATACTGGATGCCACGGGTTCTTTGAGCCACAAATCCATCATTCTCAAAGAGTCGAACGTAAAAAACGCCCTGGCCACCACGGAAGGCAAAGATCGCTACCTCTTGTACTCCGCAGCTTTTCTTGAAAAATTTAAAGGCGACGCCAAGACAAAATGGGCGGCTTATACGGTGTTGGCGCATGAGATTGGGCACCACCTCAACGGTCACGACTTTGCAGAAAAAGACCTGAAAAAACGCAAGAGTATGGAATTGGAGGCCGATAAATTCGCTGGGGCCGTATGCCGAACGCTTGGAGCCAGTTTGGAGCAGGCTTTGGCGGGCATGGAGTCCATGCAGTTGTCCGGCGAAAGCTCCACGCATCCGGCCAAAAGCGCCCGCACGGCAGCCATTGCCAATGGTTGGAAAAAACAAGACGAGATTCTTGGCGGCGCACGGGCTGAATCCCAGCCCGCTGTTTCCGAAAGTAAGCCGCCAAGCCCCTCCAAAGCCAATCCAGCCGACGGTACTGTTTCAAAAATACTCGAAGCCCAAAAGCCGAAACCACCCCAAATCACTAACATCACGGTGGCTTATCAGGGCGACCTGTACGGTTGCGGCTTGCAACTCGCTATGAATATTGGCGGTGTTCAGTTTGTGCCAATGAGCAATTCATTTTTAGTGACCAATGTCCCCGTCGGTATTCAGCAATACAGCATTTCGGGCACCATCGCTTGCCCGGCCGTTGGGAGCTGTACGGCTGGAGGTAGTGGTCAGATCAATGTCGTGCCCGGTGGTACCTATCTGGTTGTGTGGAACAATTCGGCTTACGCGCAGTGCACCGTGCAATTGGTTGCTAATCAGTAAGATATTAGCAATTCAAGCCCCCACACACCGAAATCACCTGCCCGGTCACGTATGCGCCCATGTCAGATGCCAGGAAAACGCAGGTGTTTGCCACGTCGTCGCCGGCACCGAGGCGTTTTAGGGGAATGGCAGAGAGGTAACCTTCCTTCGTTTTTTCGTCGAGTGCATCGGTCATTTCCGTAGCGATGAAACCGGGTGCAACGGCGTTGCAGCGGATGCCCCGCGAGCCGTATTCCTTGGCAATGGATTTGGAGAAACCAATGATGCCGGCCTTGGAAGCTGCGTAATTCGCCTGTCCCTGCTGCCCAAAAACGCCCACCACCGAACTCATGTTGATGATGCTGCCCCCCGTGCGAATCATGGGTTTAAGCGCGTGTTTGGTCATATTGAACACGGACTTGAGGTTGGTTTGAATCACCTCGTCCCACTGCTGCTCGGTCATGCGAAGCATAAGGGTGTCGCGGGTAATGCCGGCGTTGTTGACTACGATGTCGAGTTTGCCAAAATCGGCCAGCACTTGCGCGATGAGGGCTTCGGCCTGGGCAAAATCGCCCGCGTCGCTTTGGTAGGCTTTGGCTGTAGGGCCAAGTTCTGCAGCCAGTTTTTCAGCGCGGGCCTGCGAAGAAGCTGATACATAAGTAAAGGCAACCGAAGCGCCTTGTTCAACAAATTTGCGGACAATGGATTCGCCGATGCCGCGCGAACCGCCAGTGATGAGGGCTATTTTTCCGTCGAGAAGTTTCATGATTGAAGTTGAGTTGAAAAAGCCGCATCGCGGCGACATTATAGAAGCGCAAAGTTGGAAAAAGTTGGGAAAAACAAAGCCGCAAATTCAGATTTGGTTGAATCGTGGCGGCATTTTAGCCCGTAATCTATTTCAATTGGAGGTCTAGAATCCGCACTTTTGGGTTTTGCTCCAGATATTCCGGCAGCCTTTGGTCGTTGAAACTTTTGAATGCAACCAATTTATAGCCTTGGCTCAACAGGCTATCCACCCGTTTAGCAGATGGATACCAATCATAGGCATTGTTAGGTTGCCAAAAACGAACTTCCGTGTCTTCAAAAGCTTTGCAATTTAGGACAATCTCGTCAGGGGCTACAAAATCATTCAACTGGCGATAAATGGCCGTATTGTGCAGTTTAGCGTTTCGGCCCGGATCGTCTGGCTTGCGGGAATTGGCCATTCGGGTGGGCTGCATGGCGTACAAAACGAGTCCCCAAACACAGCAGACTAGCAGTAATTTCGCAGCGATAGGCGGTATTTTCACCCGCCATGAGCGAGATCGCTGATCTAAAAATTGTACGCCCATGGCAATCCAGATCATGCCGATGGCAAAAACAGGGAACGTAAGTCCTGCGATTTTTGTCGCCACAATCAACGAAAAGAAACCATATACCACGCTAAACATCGCCAGCATCACCCAACTCAAGTCTCGGTCCATTTTTTCTCGGAATGTTCTTGACATGCCTATCATCATCAAGCCTAAAAACAAGCCCCCGCTGTAAATCTTTACCATATAACCAACATGCGAAATCACCGTACCAGAGTGCCCCAAATCCTCAAAAATATGCTTGTAGTTGTATGCATAAGATGCGGCGCTTTCAAGCGGGAAGACGTTACTGATGTAGATCTGCCAGGGTAGAATCAAGACGGCGCTGAGCAGACAAGCGGCCAAAAAATGCATGTAGGCAGTCACCT
>CAZKBH010000051.1:0-33282 GCA_964550795.1 uncultured Saprospiraceae bacterium | reverse complement strand
TTAACATTGATTAAAAACATTACCGTCCTGCCTTCACCTGAAGCCGATTTTGATGCCGGATCAGGAGATAAATTCCCCAGCCCCCAAAATTAATAGTCCGGTGAGCCATTTAACCAAAACAGCACAGCCAACCATTATCCCCACGAGTAAAGCCCATTTCCAGCTGCGCTGCTGCGTGTACTCGCAAAAAGCCCAAATGCTGGCGGTCACGTAGCCGCCCATCATGAGGTCGTTGTGTTCCAAGGGCATCATGCCTGCGCAAAGTTCTAACGGGAAATAAGCCGCCGCAGATAAAATTGCCGCCAAATAGGCTGTCCCTGAATGGTTTGTCCAGATTTTGGCAATTCGATAAATACAATAAACCATAAAAGTCCCCATCAGCACATTCGGCAAACGCAACGCAAGGGTATGGATGCCAAAAACCTTCATAGAAAGGGCCATTTGCCACAAAAAAAGCGGCTGTTTGTGCAGCCAGATATGATTACAACACCAATCTTCCACCTTGTAAGGCAATAGCGCTTCCAGACGTAGCATCGGCTTGAAAGGATACTGCATCATATTTTTTGCAACTGCCGCATGAAACCGCTCGTCCCAATCATGGAGATAGGGATCAAGGTCTATCATCATCATGCGGAGGACGAATGCGGCCAATAGCAATGTCCACAAAGCGGCCTTTTCCCGACCCTGGAAGTGCAGGATGATGCTTGGGATAAAAACTAGAGAGGAAAGAATTAGGGAGAGGAGCATTGGGTGGTCAAACAGTATTACGTAATTGTTTTACGTCTTGTATATAATGCTACCTGCCCTCAACACTCCACCACATTCACCGAAATATTCACCGCCAGACCTCCATCTGCCGTTTCCTTGTATTTCGTGTTCATGTCGGCGGCTGTTTCTTTCATGGTTTTAATGACCGCATCGAGGCTGACTTTTGCTTTGCTGGGGTCGCCTTCGAGGGCAATTTGGCAGGCCGTGATGGCCTTCATAGCGCCCATGGTGTTGCGTTCGATGCAAGGAATTTGCACCAATCCGCCAATCGGATCGCAGGTCATGCCGAGGTGGTGCTCCATGGCTATTTCGGCGGCCATCATCACTTGTCCGTAGGAACCGCCCAGACATTCCGTGAGCGCACCCGCGGCCATGGCGGACGACACCCCAATTTCGGCTTGACAACCGCCCATGGCAGCGGAAATAGTAGCTCCTTTTTTGAATAAACTGCCCAATTCGCCCGCCGTGAGCATGAATTTTACAATATCTTCCTCTAAAAAGGAGTCGCTGAAACACACATGGTACATCAACACAGCTGGAATTACCCCAGCCGCCCCATTGGTCGGGGCCGTAACCACGCGGCCAAATGCGGCGTTTTCTTCATTTACCGCCAGGGCAAAACAGCTCACCCATTTTAAAATATCCTGAAAAGTATGTCCGCCGCGACTGATTTGTCGAACCCAGTCATCAGCATTGTGGTAGGGTTTTCCGCCCAATAGTTTCCGGCTCAGTGGCGCGGCGCGGCGGGTGACATCGAGTCCGCCGGGCAGAATCCCATCGGTGTGACAGCCTTTGTAAATGCAGTCGCGCATTACGGTCCAGATTTTCATCAAATCGGTGCGAATAAGCTCGGGCGTGCGCCAGGAAAGTTCGTTTTGCCACACAATTTCGGACACGTTTTTGCCCGCATTCGCACAATAGCCGCGCAGATCTTCTGCCAGGTCAATGGGGAATGGCAAATGGGTGTCTGAGCTTGCATCTTGTTCGCCTTCTTTCACCACAAATCCTCCTCCGACGGAGTAATAAGTTTGTGAAATACCTTCCCCGTTTTTGTAAAAAGCCCTGAAAACGAGGCCATTAGCGTGATAAGGTAGGCTTTGTTCGAATAAAAAGACAATGTCTTGTTCGGGATCAAAGGGGATGTCGCGCAGACCACCCAAACGCAGGGTTTTGCTGGCGTGAATGTGGTCAAAATTGGCCTGGACATCTTCCACGGGAATGGTTACCGGGTCGTCGCCATGCAGACCGAGCAACACAGCCAGATCGGTGCCGTGCCCCTTGCCTGTTTTGGCCAATGAACCGTAGAGTTCCACTTTGAGGTAGGTTACTTCCGAGACTTCGATTTCGCGCAAAAAGCGCTGGGCAGCCCGCCAAGGCCCCATGGTATGTGAACTGCTGGGGCCAATGCCAATTTTAAATATATCAAAAACGGATATTCTTTCCATGGGACGATTGTAACGATTGATTCGATTGTTTACCCGCCGTAGCCTTGGCGAAGGCGGGGAGGGATTGATTCGATTAATTTGATCGCAAAAGAACAACATGGTTAGGAAAGCAAAGGGTTAATTCAGAAGTATTGCCCTTGAAATAAGATTTCGTCCCGACATTGTCCCGCTTTACAAAGAGGCCAATGAACGCACGGCAATCACAGTGTCCTCCATCACTACCGTTCGAAAAAAACTAACGGACTATCCGCATATTGGGTACTTGTGATGAAATATCGAATATCGAACACCGAATATCGAACACCGAATATCGAACACCGAATATCGAACACCGAAGTAGTTTGAAGGTGAATGGATATTAAATCCAACTGTTCTATCAACGCCGGTTTATGGGTATACCCCTTCAAAATTCGATATTCGGTGTTCGATATTCGGTGTTCGATATTCGGTGTTCTGCGGTTCGATATTCTTTTTGATACCCAATATGCGGATATTCAGTAAAAACTAAAAGCCAACACGCCCAAGAAATAATCGTTTACCCGCCGTAGCACAGGCAACGGCGGGTAAACAATCGAATCAATCCCTTCCCTCCTTCGCCAAGGCTACGGCGGGTAAACAATCCTTCAATGTCCACCGACGCTTACTCCGCCCTTCGAATTCCTGATTACCGCCGATTTCTGGCCATGCGGCTGGCCACAACCCTTACCGTGCAGATCATGTCGGTATCCGTGGGTTACTACGTGTATGAGCTGACCAACGACCCGCTGATGCTGGGTTTTATCGGACTGGCAGAAGCCGTGCCGGCAATTGGTATCAGTCTTTGGGCAGGGCATTTGGCGGACAAATACAACCGAAGAAATATTTTGGTCGGCTGTATTTTGGTGTTGCTGGTCTGTTCGATTGCGCTGCTTGGGGTGGCCTTGAGTCAGGAGGGCATGAGTCAGTGGGCATTGCTCGCCAGCATTTACGGCATCATTTTTTGTACGGGTATTGCACGTGGTTTTTTTAGTCCCACGAATTTTGCATTTCTGCCACAAATCGTTGATAGAGAACGACTTCAGAATGCAATTACCTGGAACAGCAGTACCTGGGAGGTAGCCAGCATTACCGGTCTGGGACTGGGCGGATTGATTTACGGTTATGGAGGCGTTGCAACGGCTTTTGCCACCATGAGTCTGCTCTGTGGAGCCGCGCTGGTGTTTGCGTTACAAATAGCTCCTCGAAAAGTTCCGGATTTCGATCACTCAGAAACCGCCCTCAGCCGCATCAAGGCGGGGCTTAGTTTTGTGTTCAGCAAACAGATCATCATTGCGACAATCGCCATGGATTTATTCGCCGTGTTTTTTGGTGGGGCGGTGGCTTTGATGCCGGTTTTTGCCAAAGATATCCTGCATGTGGGGCCGGAAGGAGCGGGTTTGTTGCGGGCCGCCATGGCCATCGGGGCGATTACCACTGCTATTTTTTTGGCTCACCGACCGCTCGGAAAAAATGCGGGCAAAATCATGATGGGCTGCGTGGCCGGATTCGGGCTTTGCATCATTGGTTTTGGCTTGAGCACCCATTTTTATCTTTCATTCGGCATTATGGTGCTGGCGGGCATGTTTGATGAGGTCAGTGTGTTCATCCGCTCGGCGCTGGTTCAGTTTCAGACACCGGAGCACATGAAAGGCCGGGTTTCCTCAGTCAGCTCAATTTTTATCACCTCGTCCAATGAGTTGGGCGCTTTTGAAAGTGGGGTGGCAGCCCGGGCGTTTGGCACGGTGCCTTCGGTGGTTTTTGGCGGCTTGATGACTTTGGCGGTAGTGGGCGTTACCTGGTGGCGCGCACCAAAACTGCGTAGCTACGATTTTAATACGGTGGAGAAGGAGGAGTGAAGAGGTTGTCACAACAACGTGACATCTCCCATCACCCATTCTTCCAGACCATCCTGGAGCCTCCGATAGGCCACACGATAAAAATACACTCCCGGCTGGCATCGTTGGCCTTGCCAGCGTCCGTCCCAGCCATTGGACACTGGAGATTCCTCATAGACAAGGCTGCCCCAACGATCGTACACCTGCATGCTTGTTATTTCTGCGTGGACCACACCGGGCAGCAGTATCCGATTCACGGGGTTGGTGGCATTGGGGTCAAATATGTTGGGCAGGTACACCATGGGTTGGCAACCTGTAGCCAATATCTCATCCGATGTTAGCCCGCATAGACCCTCGTTGCTGAGTCGGTACAGGCCCGGCTCGGTGATGGAGATTTCGGCGGTTGTCTCCCCTGTTGACCATAGGTAGTTGTTCAGGGGTAGTGTGTTTTTCAGCACCAAAGTATTGGGCTGTCCGTCCGGGCACAGGTCAGCTAAATCGCCGAGGTCCACAATGGGCGGTGCTTCGGTGCTGACGATGAGGATGCCGTTCGCTGTGCCACACTCCCCACTGGCGATTAGGGTGAGGCTACCGGCAGTGAGCACTTGAACAGTTCTTCCAACTGTTCCGTCAGACCAGGCGTAGGCATTGGCACCCGGCACAGGAGCGACCGTGTAGGCTTGAGGAAGCGCAGCGATGCACAGTTCTATTGGTTCCAAAACAATGGAAGGCGGCGGTGCTGCGTCCACCCTTAGGGTATCGCGTATCGGACAGGCTCCCTCATAGTCGGCCGTGAGGATGTAAGTACCCGGTTCTGTGATGAATTTGACCCGAGCGCTATCGCCATCTTCCCAGCGATAATTAGTGAACCCCTCGAAAGCAGTGACTTGAAGCGGAAGGTTAGATTGGCACAAGGTGGTGTCCCGAGGTAGCAGGCCGCCATCTTCCATAGGGATTACGAATACGTCGTCTAAGTAGTAGTAGGAACTGATATTCCAGTTCCCAACATGCAAGGTGTCCACAGGGGTCTGGTCTTTTGGGGCAAAATTGCCGATGGTTAGCCACTCCTCTCCTCCGGTGGCTTCGTAAATCCCGCTGACAAGCACCCAATCCATGGTATCTCGGATAAAATCGTTTACCCGTATCTGCGGGATGCCGCCCAATAAAAAGGCATCCATATTTGAGGCACTCGGCGGAGTAGCTTTTTTAGGGTTTAATAGACGCTCATGGGTGAGTTGCAGGCCCCAGTCTTTTATGGCCGCTATCGAGTAATTCGCTTTTAATAGAGAAGAATCCTGGTTCGCCAGATTAGTATAAAATCCGATACAGTATTTTTGGCCTTCCACGAGTCTATGGTTAAGGCGCGTTTGTATAAATTCTCTAAAATTTGTACCATTAGAAAGTGTCCCAATGTTTTGTATGCCAGCATAGGCGTTTCCAGAATGTGCTGCTTGGTAACCAAATTCGTTAAAAGGGACGGAAAAGTTTAAAGGATTGGTTGGAAATGTAATGTGGCAGGAATTGTAATAGTCTGGTGTTCCAGAGTAGGAGCCGCTTGCCCAATTGAGCAATACCTGTGGGGTGTACAAGGAAGTGTCAATCATATCAAATGTATATTGGCAGAGGGTATGCGCTTCGAAGCTGGGGTTTGGTACCAGGTTTTGTCCGATTACTTTGTTTGAAAACAGGCATGAAGCCAGAAGAGCAAGGACGCGTAATGAGCTGTTTTTCATAAGTTATATGTTGTTGCAGAAGTAAAAACACCCAGCAACTGTCCGGGCAGTTGCTGGGTGTTGGTGTTCTTAATGTTTAATCAGTCGGCTTACCAGTGCCTCAGTTGGCATTTGAGCGCGAAGCCAATACATTCCGGGAGGAAGGGTTTCGATACGGAAATCAAAGGTGTTCTCGCCACGATACATGGACTTGTTTCCTGTGCCTTCCGTAGCAATCGCCCGTCCATTGGCATCATATAAGGTCAGTTCCGCTTCGGCATCTGCGGATGTATGGACTGTAACTTGAACGGAGTTGGTAGCGGGATTGGGTGCCAGTGTCATCAAAGAACCAGTAGTCTTTACTCCGCTGAAAGTACCTGGTCCCGTATTCCCAGGGTCAGTGAGGTGCCAAGACTGGGTAGGTGTGATTTGAAAATACCCTACTTTGGAAGGGCTTTGGTTACAGGGGCCATAGCCAGTGAGCGTGACTCGGAATTTTTTCCCAAGCACCCCTGTTGAAGAATAATCAAAATGATTGGAAAAATATCCACTAGTCGCAGGTGCCCCGCCTATTGACATCGCGGCTTGCTGGATGTTTACTTGAACATTGTCGGGGGTATATTCCGTGTATGAACCAGCTAGAACCCATTCATTATTGATAAACAAATCAATATCAACCGTCCAATAATCCAAACCACCATAAAAACTGGCAGACGAACAATCCAGTACGGTTTGTGACGCCCCAACCCAAGTCGGATTAGTGGATGTTCCGCCCCAACTAAGAATCCCATCTGTTTGAGAAACGCTCAGCGTAATCGGGTTTTGCTCACCCGTAGGTGTTTGGTCATTCGGCCCTACGGCTGAGTAGCCATCTGCTTGTGGACTACCTCTGAAAAAGAAGTTGACTTGAGCTCCAGATGGTTGCTGGAATACATGCAGTAGCGCATCTTTTGAAAGATATCCACAATCGTTTTCAATCTCCAACCGCAATAAGATGTAGTCGCCGTTCAGGGATGACCAATCGGCGGTACAGGAACTGTTACCATAGGGATTCGGGATGTTTATGGTCTGCGGCGCGCCGCCAGTCTGCCACCCGCAAACGGCGTAGTTGCCAAAGGGTTGGCCCTGGGTGCCGGAGATATTGGATTCGTAAGCTGAAAGTCGCCATCTCACGCCTGTTCCAGTTACTTGATATACCGAAAAGGTAATGGTTGGCGCACCTGAGCAAGTGTAAATCAAGGTTGGAATTGAAGCGGACACCGATTGCTGGTTCACCTTGTGTTCGAAGCGGGGGTAAGTAAAATAATTGTAACTCACAGTGTTTGAATAGGCCTCAGCAACGGAAGGTTCTCCGTTGCCAACCTTATACCGAATAGTCGCCTTCATTCTCAACAAATTGGTGGCTGAAATGGTAAGTGGGGTCGCACCAAGTGTGTTCTGTGAGTATGAGAGCAATATTGTTGGGAAGGGTGGGAAGACGTTAAATGGGTTACCCCAAACGGCCCAACCATTACCAGTTAAGTACTGCACTTCAAACTTTACTGAAACGATGGTAGCTCCTGGGATGTTCTGAACTGAGGCAATTCCATTGTAGGGAGCACCATTGGGATAATCGGCCTGGCATCTTGGATTCGTCCCAGAGACATTGAATGTGACGGTTTGGGCACTCAAGTGGCTCAAACTGAGCAGCATGACAAGTACAATTGCAAAAGAGGGTAAAAGATTTTTTTGCTGAAACATGATACTAATGTTTTAAGTAAATAACGAGGCGTCGCAGACCACCCGGATAGCCAGCGGATGCACCTTTTGGGTATTTTGGTACCCAGTAGCAAAAGTCTGGCCCCTTGTTCCAGTAAAACTGGAATCTCTAATCTCTTTGATTTTTTTTCATATACCCAATGTTGAACTGAACATCATAAGTGTACTCATAAGTCTGAAGTCTCCTATTATATTGAATTGGTCCGCCCAAAGCCCGCAGCATTTCCAGATAATTGTACATCATGGATTGAGAAAGGCGCAGCCGACGTGCAAATTCCTGAGGAGAACCGGTTGCCTTAAGTCTAATCAACTGATTCATTTGTTCGAGAAGTTGTAAAAGATCTAATGTTTTCATGGAGTGAAGACGTGTTTGGTGTTGAAAGTAGCTACGGAGTGTAGTTATGAAAAAAGGAATGCAATCATTTTAATCAGGGATTTTTGTCAAAGAAATAACTCAAATCACCTTAATCATTGTATTCTATGGCAAAACAAAGCCCCTGCAACGATAGCGCAACAGATGAGCTTGAAATGGTAAACAAGCAGAGCCCAACTGCTATCAGGCAGCTGCAAAAACAGTAAGGAAATGGGAAATAGAAACAATACCGCCCTATGTTTGGCGGTGGGAATGAGTATGAGAATTAGTCATAAATAAGCGTAGTTTGATTAACTTTTTAACAAAGATAATACAGGATTCGTACTTTCCAAACCTTCACATCAAAACTTAACAATCAAACATGCGTAAAGGCTACGGAAATGTATTTTAAAAAAAAGCACGAAGCCCCCAACTGGGACTCCGTGCTTTTTCAGGTGCGCTATTTTAAAATCAGACTAGCTCACGTGCGCCTTATACGCATCCGCGTCAAGCAGGCCGTCAAGGTCAGCCGGGTTTGCGAGTTCGATTTTTACGATCCAGCCATCTCCATAAGGATCGCTGTTGACCAGTGAAGGATCGCCGGAATCGCTTACTTTGTCATTGAATTCCAACACTTTGCCCGTGACAGGCATGAACAGGTCGGAGGTGGTTTTTACGGCTTCAACGGTGCCAAAAATTGCGTTGGCTTCTACCGTTTGGCCAACGGTTTCCACTTCGATGTACACGAGTTCGCCAAGTTCGCCCTGCGCGTAGTCAGTGATGCCGACGTAGGCGATGTTGCCGTTTTCGATGCGGACCCATTCGTGGTCTTCCGTGTATTTGCAGTTTGCTGGAAAGGACATTTCGTTAGTGTTAAGTGATGAGTGGGTGAGAAAGCTGGGCAAAAGTAGCATTTCAATAAATTGGATGGGCAAAAAAAATGCTACTTCCACAGCACTTGGACGAATTAGCGGGTTTTGGCTAAAAACGGCTTGGATGGGTGGGGAAAAGTGCCCGTTCTTTGGGCCGCTATCCCTGCAACCGCTTGCGGGATAATTTTCAATGCTACTCTTTTCCTTTTATGAAATACACACCACTCAGCCCCGAGCTCTTCAAAACCAACCGCAAACGTTTTACGGCGGAAATGAAACCCGGAACCGTCGCCATTTTTAATTCCAACGACCAGTTTCCTCGCTCCGGCGACCAGTATCACAATTTTCGCCAAAACGCCGGACTGTATTGGCTCACGGGTATTGACCAGGAAGAAACCATGTTGCTGCTTTTTCCCGGTTGTCCGCGCGAGCAGCACGAGGAAGTGCTCATTATTCGCCGCACCAACGAGCATCTGGCCGTTTGGGAAGGACACAAATATACCAAGGAAGAGGCCCGTGCGGCTTCAGGCATCGAGAAGGTGTATTTCCTCGATGAAGCAGAACGGGAAATCAACGAATTGATCCTGCTTTCAGAAGGTATCTACTTGAATCTCAACGAGAACGACCGTTTTGTCTCCCCGGTAGTTTACCGCGATTTGCGGTATGCGCACGACATTCAGGCGCGGTATCCAGCCCATACCATCCACCGTGCCCAGCTGATTTTGAAACGTTTGATGACCGTCAAAACGCAGTGGGAAGTGGACGCTACGCAGCAGGCCATTGACATCACGGAAAAAGCCTTCAAACGGGTCCTTAAATTCGTAAAACCGGGCGTTTGGGAACACGAGGTTGAAGCTGAAATTATCCACGAATTCATTCGAAACCGCGCCACGGGCCACGGCTATACGCCCATTATCGGTTCGGGGAAAAACGCCTGTGTGCTGCATTACATCGAGAACAACCAACAATGTCAGGACGGCGATGTGTTGCTCATGGACTTTGGCTGCGAATACGCCAACTACAACGCCGACTTAACCAGATCCATTCCCGTAAATGGCCGGTTTTCCAAACGCCAACGCGCCGTGTACGATGCCGTGTTGCGTGTGTTGAAAGGGGCGAGGGAAATGCTCGTGCCCGGCACCAAATTCGTTGAATATAACAAGGAAGTGGGCAAAATCATGGAAAGCGAACTGCTCGGACTGGGACTTATTTCCAAAGACGACATCGCCAAACAAGACAAAGACTGGCCCGCCTACAAAAAATATTTCATGCACGGCACCAGCCACCACCTCGGATTAGACGTGCACGACCTGTTCTTCCGCTACGATACTTTCCGCGCTGGAAATATCTTCACGGTCGAACCCGGCATCTATATCCCGGAAGAAAACCTGGGCATCCGCATCGAAAACGACATCGTGATTACGGAGAACGGGAATATTGACCTGTTCAAAAATATCCCGATGGAAGCGGAGGAAATTGAGGAGTGGATGCGGTAAGATATCGCCAATCAATACCCTTGTAGAATCCCTTTTTCCATCGGGGGAACCCCACGTTTCATCCAGGACGGCTGTGGGGCATCCAAAAGGTAGTGATCGAAAAATTGCTGCATCCGGCGGTGAAAATCAACTCGGTTTTGCAATTTAACTGGCCAGTGTGGCTCATCGTTGTAGTTGAGTAGCCAGGCGGGTTTTCCCAATCGTCGAAGTCCCGAAAAAAGTTCGATGCCCTGATACCAGGGTACCGCACCGTCTTTGTCGTTGTGCAAAATCAACAGCGGCGTTTCTACTTTGTCCAATGAAAACAGCGGCGAGTTTTCGAGGTATTGTTTGGGTTTTTCCCAGAGTGTTCCACCGATTCGGCTTTGTTGGCGCTCGTATTGAAATGCCCGATTAAGGCCTGATTCCCAGCGAATTCCGCCATAAGCGGAGGTCATATTGGCCACGGGCGCACCCGCTTCGGCGCAGGCAAACAAATTGGTGCGCGTCACGAGGTAGGCGGCCTGATAACCGCCCCAGGAATGCCCTTGCAAAGCAATCCGTTTGGGATCAACAAAACCTTTAGAAATCAGCGCAGTAACCCCGCTCATGATTGAATTGAACGCCGATTCGCCTGGATAGCCAATCTGGTAGGGAATATCGGGTGCAAAAACAAGGTACCCGCGGCTGGTGTACACGGTGAAATTTATCTGCGAACGGTGGAAATCCGGCGAACGGTGGCGGTTCAGGTCGTCGGACATTTTTTCATAAAAGTTCACAATCATGGGGTACTGCTTCGTCGGGTCAAAATCTTCGGGTTTGACGAGCATTCCCTTGAGTTTTTCGCCCGTGAGGGAAGTCCATTCCACCATTTCGAGACTGCCCCATTGGTACTCGGATTGCTGCGGATTGGCGTTGGAGATTTTTTGCGTTTCGGCGGCAGGTTGTTGCTTTTTGCTGGAGGTGAAATCGCCGACTTGCAGATCGGGAAATGTCTGGTAGTTTTCTTGGGTAAAAAGCAGCACATCCGCGTTTTTGGCTTTCAAGGGCGCCCGGGAGAAGTAAAAATCGCCCTCCAGCCAGGGCGTGGTTTTTGTTTTTTCCAGATCGAGCCAGGCGTATCCCTCGGCTTTGGTGGAGTCGTTGAATTGGTGCAACAAAATCCGTTCGTTGGGGGAAATACTGTACTGTTCCGGGTCGAGTTTCAGGTAACGGAATCTTGTTCTGGACTCGCGCCCTTGGGTGAGTCGCTGCGGTTTTTTCCTTCCGGAGGGGTCTATTTTCCAAATATCATATCGGTCGTACACCAACACGGATTCGTCGTTTTGAAGCCAGCCGGCTAATCCAAACTCGTTGGGGAAGTCAGGCACATCGTTTTCCTCATTGTAAAAGGCCACCTTTTGATTGTCCGTAAGCCGCGCGAGGTTTGCGGTGCTGGTATTCCAGGCAAACCATGCAGTATCCGGGTCGCTCCACCAAGCCACATAACGAGCGGAGGGTGAAATGCGTGGATTGCAACGTAAGTCCTTGACAATCAACTTTTTATTGCCGGTTTCCAAATTGACCAGAAACAAATCTTTGTGGGCCGTTCCTTCAGAGGTAATGTAATGTGTGTAGGGTTCCTCACTGATTCCGAGTGCGAGATTGGCATTGCGTTGCTCCACCATGCGCAATTCCGGCATTTCCGGCGAGTTTAGCTTTACAAAGAGGTTTTGGCTCAGGTGTAGCACCATTTGGTAGGCGCGTTTTTTCTCATTTTCCAGCCGCGTCTCTTCTTGTGTGTACAGTCGTTTATCGTTCCAGGCCCAAACTTCCACATCCACAATTTCCTCTTTCAAGAGGGTGGTATCGTTTAAAATTGGAGGCGGAGCAATGCCGAAATAGAGTTTAGCGGCATCTTCGGAAAAGAGGGGGCGGGTGTGTTCGCTGAGGATCCAGGGGTGAGATTGTTGAGATTGTTGAGATTGTTGAGGATGTTGAGGGGGGTGAGATTGTTGAGGATGTTGAGAGGGGTGGGGGTTGGAGAGGAAATTACTTTGGGGGCCTGCGATGAGTTTGGCAGAATCCAGGTTGGTTTCCCAATAACCGAGTTGCCAGGGACGGATGCGGGCTTTGGTAGTGTCCAGGTCGGCTAAAAAACTGGCTTGGTTGCCGTTTTCGTCGAGTGCCAGTTGTTGGAATTTCCCTTTTCCACGCATCAGCGGGCGCATGCTGTAATTGCCCAAATCCAGCAGATAAACGCCGTTTTGGGTTACTTTTGGATTGGCCGGGAAAATTAAGGTGTCACCTTTACCCGTGGCGTGCAGCAGGAGGCGTGGGCCACGTTTGGCCAAAGCAAACTCCTTGACATACGCGATGGTATCCTGAAAGCCAGCGGCCAGGTTGCGCACAATGAGTCGGTAGCCGTTGTCTTTATCTTCCTTTTTGGGTTTTTTGGCTGATTTGCCAGCGCTTGGTTTGGGACTTGGTTTCGTAATTTTGGAGGTGTCGGCAGGGGCGCTTGCGGAACTGTCTTTAGGCGAGGCACCTGGTTTTTCAACTTTCTCTGATTCCAGCTGATAAGCCAGCCAGCCGCTCCATTTTTCTGGCAGGGAGAAGTTTTTCAGGCGAGGTATTTTTTCCAAACTTCCTTTTTCCAGGTCAAAAATGCCGAGGGTATCTTTGGGCAAATCATCCTCTTTTACCTTTTTGCGTCGCAGATTTTTAAGGCTATCCAAAGCGGGTTTTATCCTGAAAATCAGCCATTTAGAGTCTTCTGAAAACTGCGCCTGACTTCCTCGTGGAAATACCATTGTGTTGCCTGAGCGCGTGTTCCAAAGCTGCAATTCCGAATCGCCTTCGGTGACGGGGGTTTGTGCCCAGGCAATCCACTGACCGTTGTTGGAGATTTTTTGTTGTTCAATTTTATTCCAACGATGCACGTCGGCGTGTTCGATGGGCTTTTTTTGTTGTGCAGCAATGATGCCAACGAACAGCAATAAAAAGGCGGGCAAAAGGAAGTATTTTTTCATGTTTGATGATGTTTGATCAGAAGAAAACAGCCCGATTTAGGTTCGTTTCATTTTCCAGCGTTTGTGGCTCCAGAGCCATTGTTCAGGATATTCGCGGATGTCCATTTCCAAACGGCGGGCGAATGCCTTAGAGATGTCAGTTTCCTGTGCAATGGTTGGGTCGGGACAGATTTCTGCGAATTCTATTTCGTAAAAACCCCGTTTTTTGGTGCGTATGATTCGATAGTAAAGGATTGGAAGGCCAAATTTCCGCCCGAGCACGTCTGTCCCAGGCAGGGAAGCGGTTTCTTGTCCCAGAAAATCCACCCAGTGGGCACTTTTTCGGCTGCTGGGCGATTGGTCAGACAACATAAGAAACACAGTAGGTTCGCTGGAGCGTTTTCGGATGGCTTTGAATACCTCGTCCATGGCCACCATTTCCATTCCAGTGCGGGCACGGGCGCGGTTGAGATATTCATCCATCTTCTTGTTTGTCAATGGTTTATAGGCAGTTACGGTGGCGCCGTGGAATTGTGGCGGCATCGTAAGTCCTGAATATTCCCAATTACCCAAGTGGCTTCCGGTCAGGATTACACTTTGGCCTCGGTCGAGATATTGATTGACGATTTCAGGGTTGCGGCAAATGGCCCGCGCCGCAACTACTTCGTAGGGAGCGGTAAAAGATTTGAGTGTTTCTACCGTCACATCGGTCAGATTCCGGTACGTTGCACGGGCTATTTGTTGAATTTCCGCCGCGCTTTTATCCGGGAACGAGCGATGCAGATTTTCAAAAATTACCTTTTTGCGATAGCCAACAATGTTGAAAAGCAAAAATGCCAATGCATCAGAAAGCGCGTACAGCACCCGAAACGGCACAAGCCGAAAAAATTGAAGCGAAAAGTGTAGCATGATTTTTTAGACAGTAACAAATGCATGGATCCCATTCCCCCCATTGACCACATTCCCCCCATTGACCACATTCCCCCCATTGCCCCCATTAACCCCATTCCCCACATTGTCCCCATTCCCCACATTGACCACATTCCCCACATTATCTCTTGGGTAGCATCACCCAAAGCCTTCCCAAACTATTAATTTTTCTGGCTTCTTGCAGCCCTTTTTGGCCAATGCCGCAGTATAAATCCATGCGTTTGGTAGTCAAGATTGCCCCACCTCGGTCTTGGGCGAAAAGGATACGGTAGGTGTACCCTTTTAAGTTCCCGGCGGCATCCAGGTCGGGCAGTTCAGCGAGTAAAGTGGCTCCCAACGGGATGTATTTTAGATCCACCGCGACCGAATAACGTGCGGTCAATGGGAATGTTCCCGCGCCGAGCACCTGTTCGTCCACCTCTTTGAAAAATACGTAGGCCCCACCTTGCCCGCGCACGGAGCGTCCGAAGCCAAAATATTTGCGTTGGCCGTCGGGGAATTCTACCAAACAGTTGCCTTGTAGCTGAGCGTTGCGCAGTTCTTTACGCGAGCGCAACCAGGCCAATTCCAGGCCTTGGCCGTCCAATGCACCGGCTTCTACGGCTGCGGGATTGGGGATGCCAGATTCCGGGGCTTTGAGCATAGGTACTTGAAATTCAGGCGTTTGTGTTCTGCTTGCGCGAATAACGGGGGTGTAGTAGCCCGTCATGCGTACGCGGTCGTTGCGCAGATCTGTTTTTACTTTATAGAAATCGAAAGTGGTGAGCAGTACGCTTGGATCGAGAAGGTTGATGCCCTGCAAAAGTTCGAGGGTGCGTTGCATTTCTGCTTTTTGGATGCCTGAGGCACCGCGGTCTTTCAGGTCTTTTCGGCGGAGATAGTTGGCTTGTTCGTACATCGCCTGGAGGAGATCCGGCTCGAAGGTCAGGTAGGGTGTTGTGTCCGGAATGCCCTTGATGAGTACTTTGGAAGATACATTTCTTGGGCTTAATGGGGCGGCGGGCATATTGGCCACCTTGGCGGTATCACCCGGAGCGGGCATGTTGGGTACCGTTGCGATGGATTTACCTGCCGATGGTTTGGGCAAATGACGGAACACCATAATCGTTGCAAAACATACGATTAGGGCCAGAAAATCCAGAAGGAATATCCGTTTGGCGAAGTGCATACGCGGGAGTAACTGGAGGGGCTGCGGTCGCAGACAGTCTGCCGAGATTTTTCGTTTCCACAAATGTAGCGGTTGTGTGGTAAGTGTAGGTAGTGAATGGGGGGAACAAAAAAATCAGGTGGCTTTAACGTGTTACACGCATATACTCTTTGAAGTCTTCCAAAGGTTCATCAAAATCAGGGCCAAGGCGAATACCTTTCCAAGAGCCAAAACCCTTCCGCGCGAAAAAAATATTTTACGCGTGCGAACATTCGTCTATTGAATAACTAATTGATATTCAATAATATATGCCCAAATACAACCCGTTTTTGCTCGAAAAACACCCCTAAAACCTTGCAGAACTGTCGGTACTTCAAGAAAAATAAGCCCTCACCTTTGTCTCATCAAAACAAACGAACAACACGAAATCAAAACACGCTTCACCCACATACCCAAATGATCCGCCTTCTGCCTACGCCTCGTTTTTTCGGGGCTAGGTGGAGGGTTTTTTGATTTACGATTTACGATTACATGATTTCCGAGTTCCGATTGGATTGGAGATTTTTGATTGAGCATAAACCCTGCGTTGCTTGAGATGGCTGCTACAGTTGCAAGGGTGAGTCCTCAGGCTTCTTGGCCATTCGTCAATCCAATCGAAACTCGCAAATCATATAATCGTAAATCAAATATGTTGCCTCGAAGTGAAGCTGATATATCTGCTCCGGAAAATGCTCCACTTTAGGATTCGATCTGTTTTTTCTTTTTTCCCGGTGGCAGAAAATTCTCGCCCGTCACGACACTTTTTCCGGTTTTTGATTCCAATTCCTTGCGTGCGTTTCGGGCTACGGCGCCTCCTTTTTTACCGGCTTTTGCATTTTCAGAAAACCCCGTTGCCTCATCGGTTTCTGCGATTTGGCGGGTGGATAGTTCGGCCAATGCTGTAAAAATCAATTCCGCTTCGCTCATGTGATCGCGCAAGTTTTGAGGGCCTAAACCCTTTAGGTCTTTGTGGTTCCGGACCGTCAATCCGGTCCACTCCTGATGAATAATGTTGGTCAGTGCAGCAAATTCATCGCCTTTTTCCACCCCGCTTTCTTTCCAGTAGTCGGTCAGTTTGTTGCGGGTTTCTTGCCCTGCCATACGCTGCTGGATCCATTTTTCACTTCTGCCAAGTTTTTGCCAGTTCTCCCGTGCACGGTCGAGGCTTTGCTCCGGGTCGCTTATTTCCTGCATTCTTTCGTAGCCGACCTTAGCAAGCCATTGTTTAAATGGCTCGGCTTTAGGTGAAGGAACCGATTGTATTAGCCGTAGAAGTTGTTCTGTGTTGGCGACATCAGTCAGTCTCATTTTTCCGTCTGCAGCTGGCATTTTCAAAGCGTTACAATTTGTAACGGTTTCATTGCCTTCGTCCAAAAGCCGTTTCTTCATCACCCGCCAATAGACCTGTGGGTTGGGGCTCTGGGTGAGAATCTCAACCACATCAACGATGGCAAAATACCACAGTTCTTCCTCCGCATCCCAATGGCTGCGGACTTTCTTTTCTTCAAACAGTTTGACGTTGGTCATAAATATCTTTATTTTAAGTGATTGGGTGCAGCAAGGAATGAGGAGCAAATTTAAAATACTTTGTTTGTTTTTTAAGATAAAAACACAAAATATTTTATGTTATTGCTACTTACAATCCAGCACTCACCTGTTGCTTGAGATAGACTGCTACAATCGCAAAGGTGCGTCCTCAGGCTCCTTACCAATCGTCTATCTAAAATCCAAAATCCAATCGGAACTCGTAAATCATGTAATCGAAACTCGCAAATCAACCCCTCCCCGCCAACCACCCCCGAAACACCCGCTCCACCGCCTCACCATTCCATTCCGCTTCCACGTTTTCGAGACTCAAGATTTCCGGAAAAAGTGCGTTTTGTGCATCGTCTTCTTGCAAGGCAAGGTGGTAGGGCGTGTTGCTGAATGTCACCATGGAATACACGGGAAGGAATTCCTGCGGGAATTTGGCGTGTAAATCAGCGGCAATTTTTTTGCGGAGCAAAAACTTGGGATCCGCCACTAAGTCCCTCATTTCTATGAAGTTACGCTGGGCAAGTTCCGCAATAGCGTTGCCGTCTTTTACTCTGGATGCCGCAAAGGCCGGGATGGTTTTGGACCAGTCGCCGTCCATCTCATCGAGCATGGCATCGAGGATGGTACAATCTTCAAAACCGGCGTTCATGCCTTGTCCGTAAAACGGCACAATTGCATGGGCGGAATCGCCGAGCAGGAGGATGCGGCCCTGCCATTGCCAGGGTGCGCAGTTGACGGTGACAAGTGAGGAGGTCGGGTTGGCCCAAAAATCGTGGAGTAAGGTGGGCATGAGCGCAACCGCGTCCGGGAAGTATTGTTGGAAAAACGCGCTTACATCCGCATCGGTTTTCAATTTTTCAAAGGAAACCTCGCCCTCAAACGGCAGAAAAAGGGTGCAGGTAAAACTCCCGTCTGCGTTGGGCAGCGCAATGACCATGTGGTTGCCCCGGGGCCAAATGTGCAGGGCAGCCGGATCCATGCGGTGCTGGCCGTTTTCGAGCGGCGGGATTGTTAATTCTTTATAGCCGTGTTCAAGGTAATATTGACGGTAATCAAAACGATCCGTGCGCTGAAGCACGTGGCGAACCGCACTGAATGCTCCATCCGTGGCAAAAATGAGCGGTGCGTCTATCGTTTTCAACTCCTGAGTTTTTAAGTCCTCGAAGGTGATGGTCGACTGGTTCAGGTCCACGTCTGTGCAGCGGTGTTCGAAGAAAAATTCCACATTTGGGAAACTGGCCGCGATGTTCAGAAGCTCCAGGTTTAGGCCTCCTCGCGAAACGGAATAAATGGCCTCGCCTTCCTTGCCGTAGGGTTGGAAAGTGAGTTCGCCCGAGACGCTGTGCATCATTCGGCCGGGCATTGGAATGGCCACTTTTTCGATTTTTTCGCGAATGCCGGCCTGTTCGATGGCTTTCCAGCCGCGCTCGCTCATCGCGAGGTTGATGCTTCGCCCGCCCGTGTAACCAGCGGCGCGCATATCGCCGCGGCGTTCAAAAACTTTTACAGCATAGCCACGGCGGGCCAAAAAAACAGCCCAGAGTGAGCCTACCAGGCCTGCGCCTACTACAATTGCAGTCTCCCCTTTAGCCGCCTGTGAGAGGGGAGTAGATGTATTATTTTTCATGGCGCGAAAATACCAGTCGAACCTCAATATTCTGATATAAATCGCATTAAGCCTAAACCGTGGTTCAAATATCAAAGTGGTTTTGAACGAGCTGATCTGTAAGGCATTGGCTGTCAATCGGATCAATCGAACCAATCGGATCAATCGAATCAATCCTCCTAATCGAATCAATCAAAAGTCCATCCAATATCGTTTTGGATTATTTGGATCAATCAGCACCCGAAACTGTTGCCCGGGCGCAAAGGAGGCCTCCGGGTTTTGCGATAAACGCTCGCTTTTGAATTCATAAACCGTTTGGGTGTAAGGGTCGTTCCATTCACTCACGACCTGATAGGTGGTACGTTTGCCCGAATTTTGCTGTGTTTTCACATAACGGGCCTGCACCTCCTGGCCAAATTCCTTGAGCCATTTCACGCGCCGTCTGTTCATTTCCAGCCAGATCAATCCCCCAAATCCAACGCCGCCGTGCGTGAACAGAAACAGGAAAGGGAAATAAGTCATGAAGTTCCCGCCTTCCAGAATCACTTCGTTCTGCGGATCCTCGGGAAGATACCAAAGCGTCATGGGCTGACCGATTTGGTACGAAACCATATTGGTGTAAAAATTGGAATGATACACCACTTCCCGGCCAGATTGGTCCTGAAAACCGATAACTGGAGATACTTTACCCCCTTTATCGGCATATTTGAGGTCAATAATGCTGCCCGTGGTTTGGATGCCCTCGTTTTTGATGGTGTATTCCGAGTGGACATTGTAGGCACCCCAGGCACCGCAGATCAGGCCAGCAAATGCGAAGATGGAAAAGAATAGATAGAAGCCAATTTTACCCATGGTTGTAACTTGTGCCCGCAAAAATATATTTTATGCTTCTTTTTATCAGCTTTTCGTTCCTGGTTCCAATCGTTGCAGCCCTTTTTGGACTGGGATTTGGCCTAAAATTGTACCAACACAACCAAAAAGCGGCAAACGCCCGCTCCATCAGCATGGAACAGCTCGCGCAAAAACTTGGGCTGACTTTTTCGGGCGATGACACGTTCGGATTGGCCACTCAACTACAAGGTTTCGAGTTGTTTGAACGGGAGCGTTCCCGCTGGATGCGCAAGGGTAAAATTACCAATGTGATGCGCGGTTTGCTCGGGGATACGGATGTGTACCTGTTCGATTATTCCTACAAAGTTTCTACTGGAAAAAGCACCAAAATAGTAGCCCAAACGGTATTTTTTGCCAACGATAAAAACTGGTTTTTGCCCAATTTTCAACTAGAACCGGAGCGCTGGTGGCACAAACTAAAAACTAAACTTGGCCTGGATTCGGACATCAATTTTGCAGAAAATCCGAAGTTTTCAGAAAAATTCTGGCTCAAAAGCGAATTTGAAGGCATCGTCCGGGAACAATTTACCCCGGAACTCCAGGGTTTTCTTACCGAAAAGCCCCCCGCGCAACTCGAAGGCAGCAATTATTACCTCATTGGCTACAAGCCTGGCAAAAAGTTAGCCCCGCAGGACGCCCAGATTTTTTTCCAGCACTGCTGCGAAATCGTTCGCCTGCTGCAAGCAAAAGGCAAACTAGAGTTGCTGGATTTGGCGGAGTTAAAGCAAGAACCCGTGCTGGTGAAAGAGGAGCGATTGGGGTAGGGGGTGGATGAGAGGGGTACGTTTACTAAACCTTTAAGGTTTAGTAAACGTGTCCTTAAAGGTTTAGTAAACGTGTCCCCTGCCGTATCTAAGACGGCTATACCACTACTTTTTTAAAATATTCATACGTCAATTTCAAGCCCTCTTCCCGATCAAATTTAGGGTTCCAGCCCAATAATTGCTGCGCTTTGGTAATGTCCGGACGACGCTGCTTCGGGTCGTCCACCGGCAGCGGGCGGTAATCAATGTACGCCTTGGGGTTTTGCACGAGCGCGAGAATCTCGTGTGCAAACTGCATCACCGTAATTTCCGAAGGGTTGCCCACATTGACAGGCAGGTGGTAATCGCTCAAGAGCAGGCGGTAAATGCCTTCCACCAGATCATCCACATAACAAAATGAACGGGTTTGCGAGCCATCGCCAAAAATCGTAAGTCCTTCTCCGCGAATGGCTTGTGAGAAAAATGCGGGCAAAACTCGCCCGTCATTGACCCGCATCCTTGGTCCGTAGGTGTTGAAAATGCGGATGATGCGGGTTTCCACGCCGTGGTAATTGTGGTAGGCCATGGTGATGGCTTCGAGGAAACGTTTGGCCTCATCATACACGCCGCGCGGACCAACGGGGTTCACATTCCCCCAATATTCTTCGGTTTGGGGGTGCACATGCGGATCGCCGTACACTTCAGAGGTAGATGCCACGAGGATGCGCGCACCTTTTTCTTTGGCTAATCCGAGCAGGTTGTGGGTGCCGTGTGCACCTACTTTGAGCGTTTGGATCGGCATTTGCAGGTAATCAATGGGGCTGGCGGGCGAGGCGAAATTCAGGATGTAGTCCAGTTTGCCAGGCACATGAATGAACTTCGTAACGTCGTGATGATAGTATTCGAAGTCTTTTTCGGGAAAAAGGTGCTCAATATTGGCCAAATCGCCCGTAAGCAGGTTGTCCATAGCGATGACCTGATAACCTTCGGCCATGAAACGGTCGCAGAGATGCGAGCCGATAAAGCCAGCAGCGCCAGCGACGAGAACACGTTTTTTTGTCATTGAATGTCAGAATAAAAGGGTGTTGGGGTGGGGTAGGGGTTTGAGCAGGCATAACAGAAATGTGTGGCACACCTAAATTCGAGTTTTGATAATCAATGTGATCGTCGAGGTGTGCCACACTTTTCTGAACACTACCATAAGTCCCGCGAAGGTACGGGCATACGTCAAGTAAGCAAAATGCCAGAACCCTGAATGAGCAATTTAAGCACAATATGTACTTTGTGCCCACATTTATACACTTCCTTCCTGTTTAAAGCTATGCTAGCCATTTTAAGCATCATTATCGGCATTGTTTTCGTCCTTCTCCTGTTTAGTATGCTCACCTCAGCCGTGGTTGAAGTATATCATGCGGCCTTTTCTTCGCGGGGAAAACACCTCCGCGAGACCCTGGAAATCATGCTGGGAAAAGAAGTTTGTGATAAGTTTTACGATCACTCGTACTTCCGCCAACTTTCGCATGCCACCAAACCTAAGTCGGGACTTAAACTGCCCGTATGGGTTGAAAAACAAACCTTTAGCAGTGTTTTGGCGGATGTGCTAACGCCTCCTGACAGCAATTTGAGCATTCCCGAACGCATCCGTTTGGTGGAAAATCCCGACCTGCGCAAGGTGCTTGATTTCCTCTGGCGGCAGTCTGGCGACGATGTGGTCCAATTTCAAAAAAAAGTAGAAGAATGGTTCAATGATGTAATGGCCCGCGCCAAAGACTGGTTTGGAGATGCAACAAAATGGCGACTTTTTTTCATAGGACTGGCGCTCGCCGCTGTCTTGAACGCTGATACTTTGCAGATTTACAAAAGTCTCTCGGCAAACGCCGCGGTCCGCGATGAACTGGTGAGCGATGCCGAGATATTTATGGCTGGCCGCGAATCCGTAGCCGCAATAGACACCTCTAAAAATTTCGAGCAGGCCAAAACAGATTTTCAAGCCGCCAAACAACTGTACCACGATACCGTACAATCGCCGCTCGGGCTGGGTTGGGGAGAATCTATGGCCATTCCCGCTGATTTTTGGGGTTGGTTGATCAAATTTGCAGGTTGGGTGCTGACGGGAGTTGCCGTCACGCTCGGCGCACCGTTCTGGTTCGATCTTTTGCGCAAATTATTGTCGCTCAAAGGCAATACAAGCAATAGTGCTCCAGCTCCCAAGACCGAAAAACCAGCGACAGCATTTGAATTGCAAGCCGTTGATTCATCCGTGCAATGAAAATCAGATTTTTAAAAGATACCAATATTCGCAGCGACCACCAGGCGCTGGAAAAAGCCCCGATCGGGGTGGTGTATGCCGACACCGTGCTGGAAGTAGAAGACTTCAAGCACGAAGGCGCCCGTGTGAATGGCAACGCACAATGGTGGCGCGACCAAAATGGCTGGTACTATTGGACGGGTGAGACCGAAATCCTGGCGCTTGCGCAGACAGAGATTCCGAGTCCGCCGCCCACAAATCCTGAAATAATTCCAATCCCAGAAACTGTTTCCGACCCAATTCCGCCACCCGTGGAGGCCATAGATTTGGTGGCACTTCCCATTCCCGCAGATCAAGGCTTGTCTGAAAATGAAATTCCGGAAGGAGAGTGGCGTCTGGTGCGGAATGGGGTTTCAATTACTCCAGAAAAAGCACAGACAACCTAAAATACGATCCACCGATGTCCACTGCGCTTCAACAACTCGTCCAACTCGGCCAAACGATCAGCACCGACCTGCTCAATCGGGCTGCTGCGCGGGAACTGCAGGAACGTTTGTGTGATTTGGGGCTTCTTGATCCTGAAATTGGTGGAAATATAGCCCAGGCATTCGGTCCTGTCCGCAAAGGCGATGGAATCTTTGGAGTCAATAGTCGGGCGGCACTTTTTGAATTTTGTCAATTGGCGCAGTTGCCTTATGAAGACAAACAACTAAATATTCCGCTTTTAATCGCGCTTTTAAGCGCTGAACCGGACCGCTTTTTACCCATACAATTTGAGTCAAATGCAGACGATCTGCCTTCTGTTCGGCTGTGCAAACGCATCCTTCGATACATGCGCGCAAAGGGTTTCTGGATTGCGCGTAGCCCCAATATGCGCAATATCGTGTATGTGGAAGGCATGAATCCCGACGGTTCTTTGAATAAAGACCATTTTAACCATTGGAACGACCGCCGCATCGTGTTCCGAATTGCTCCGGATGGTAACCCGGAAATGCTGGTGAATGATCAGGCGACCACTGAACCTGGCCATTATTATACCTGGAATCCGCTTCACCCTCAGGGAGCTGCTCGTATTGCTTTTGGTCAATATAAAGCCTGGGCTTTGGGTTTTCACAAAAAGAACCATCCGGCACTGGTTCAGCGCGGAAACGTCCGTCTGCACCGAGATCTCAACAAAGATGGTTTCCGAAGCAAAGACGATCCGATTGTCGTGGGTAAGTCATTCGGAATCAATCAACACTCCACCCTGCCGGGCACCCCGCCCGAGCGGGTAGATACTTGGAGCGCCGGATGCTTGGTTGGGCGACGCTGGGACTGGCACCTCTCCTTTTTGGAGATCGTAATTCAAGACGAGCGCTACCGCCTAAACCGCGGGTATTGGTTCATCAGCACCATTATTGCGGGCGATGATTTGGCGAAAATGGAGCCAGTTTAAGTTGAGATGGAACTTCCTGCCCGTGGATTTGTTTGGGGACGGTAATTTTGCGCTTCCAAAGGCAAAGTGTGACACACCTCGAGGTGTGCCGCACTTTCTAAACACAAGCGACCATCGTCCAATTTCCAAACATGATATTTGAGCCGAAAGATGTATTCCGCAAGTTAGAGTTCGACAAAGTCCTCGATTTGCTCGAAAAAGAAGCGTTGACGCCCATGGCGGCGGAAGAACTCCGGGAAACCACGCCCCTGACCGATTTTGCCCGCATTGACCAGAGCTTGCGTGCGGTACGGGAGTTTAAATTGATGTTGGAAAAAAACGACCGTTTCCCGCTGGCGGTGTTCCCCGATATTCATCCGGATTTAAAAATGCTGGATATTGATGGGTTTACCCTTCAAGCTGAAGCATTTAAAGGCATTTTGAAGGTGTTGGTGATGATGCGGGATGTATTTAAGTTTTTTGCCGGCGGCGCTAAAAAGGAGATTTACCCCAAACTATTCGACCTTACGCGAAACCTCACGAACGACGAGCAGTTGATGAAATCCATCACGGCCGTTTTTAACGAAAAAGGGGATATCCGCCCCGATGCCTCGCCGGAATTACAGCGTATTCGCCGGGATGTGCAGCAGAAAATCCGGGAAATGGACGTCCGCTTCCGACAAATTATCCAGGAATGCCGCGCTAAAGGCTGGCTTTCTGATTCCCCCGAATCTTTTAGAAATGGTCGCCGGGTTTTATCGGTGCCCGCGGAGCATAAGCGCAAAATCCGGGGGATCATCCACGACGAGTCCGACACGGGCCGCACGGCGTTCATTGAACCAGAGGCGGTGATTGAAATCAACAACGACCTTTTTGATCTGGAGCACGACGAGCGCCGGGAAATTTTCCGAATTCTGCGCGATTTGAGCGAAACGTTCAGACCCTACAGTCCTTTGTTGCGCAGTTATGCGGATGTTTTGGTGCTTTTCGATGTGATTCGCGCCAAAGCGGCCCTGGCACTTTCCATGCGCGCCGGAATGCCGATTTTGAAAGAAAAACCGGTTTTTAATATCCGAAAAGGCTATCACCCGCTGCTGTATTTGAAAAACAAACAAACGGGCAAAAAAACGGTCCCTTTTGAGGTTCGCCTCAATTCCGAAAACCATATTCTGGTGCTTTCCGGGCCAAATGCCGGGGGCAAATCGGTGGCCATGAAATCCATGGGACTGTTGCAAATGATGGTGCAAAGTGGTTTGCTGATTCCAGTCCATGAACTGAGCGAATTTGGCATTTTTACCCAGATTTTTGCTGATATCGGCGACCAGCAGAGTCTTGACGACGATCTCTCGACTTATTCTTCCAGACTTCAGAATGCGCGGGTTTTCATCCAGAAAGCCGACCCAAGCACTCTGGTGCTGATTGACGAAATGGGCAGCGGCACGGATCCCAAGCCGGGCGGGGCCATTGCAGAGGCGATTTTGCGCCAATTGCACCGAAAAGGCGTGTATGCTGTGATCACGACGCACTATTCCAATCTCAAAGTTTTTGCTTTCCGAAATCCGGGTATCCTGAACGGAAACATGCACTTCGACAAAGACACCCTTTCGCCGACGTACGAACTGAAGGTGGGTCGCCCGGGAAGCAGTTATGCGTTCGAGATTGCCGAAAAAAGTGGTCTTTCCCGGGAGCTTATTGGCTACGCACGCAACCGTACGGGTTCTGAAACTGCGGTGGACGATATATTGATTGAGCTTCAGCGTGAAAAACAGGAATTGGAAGAAAAACTCAGTTCCGTCAAAGAAAAAGAACAGTCTTTGGAGCGCCTCATCAAGACCTACGATGGCTTGCAACAGGAGCTTGATGTAAAGCGCAAACGCCTCAAACTGGACCAAAAAGAGCACGAACTCCGCATGAGCGCGAACACCAACCGAGAGGTAGACAAACTCATCCGGGAACTCAAAGGCGAAAAAAACCTCGAAAAAGCCCAGGAAGTCGCTGCAAAATTGCGCGTGGAGCGCAGCGAAAAAGCCAGGGAAGTGGATGTGGTCAACGAAGACCTTATCAAATCTGAAATAAAATCTACCGGAAATGTAGTGATGCGCCCGATTGTGGTGGGCGATTTTGTCCGGCTCCGCGCTGGCGGTTCCACGGGTCAGGTGGAAGAAATTAAAGGCCAAAAAGCTACCGTTTCCATGGGCGGCCTGCACATCACCACCAATCTGCGCGACCTGCTTCCCGCCGCCGAGCCACTGGCTCAAACCTCCAATACCAGCGCCTCAGACATTCAACGCGTGGCGTCCTTTGATGCCAAAGTGGACATCCGGGGCATGGCCAAAGATGAGGCGCTGCAAGTGCTGGAAAAATTTGTGGACAATGCCCTGCTCACCAGCGCCAATACCATTCAAATCCTGCACGGAAAAGGTACAGGTGTGTTGCGCAACGTAGTGAAGCAAAAACTGCGCGAATACGGCGGAAATATCGCCCGGGCTTATCACCCCGAAGATGGGGGAGGGGATGGCGTGACGATGGTGGATTTGGCTTAAGTACCGACCAAAAAAATATTTTCCAGTCATCTTCAATCTTGTCCGTTCCTTCGCATTCATTTTCAACATTACAAATCAAAAAACATGAAAAAACTAGTTCAAACAAGCCTGTTTTTAGTTTGCGTCTTCCTGCTAAACACAGTTTCTGCGCAAAAAGATTGGCGCTGGGACGACCACGGGGTTGCATTTAGTGCTCCCGCGAACCTGCGCGTCACGGCCAACAATGCCAACGAATTTACGGCTGAAGGCAGTGATTTGATCCTGTCCATTTATGTGGAACAAGATGGCGAAGTATCTGAAGACCACCTTGCAGAGGCACTCGTGGCTGCTGCTGCGGAAATGGATTTCGATGACATCAGTACCGTGGATGAATTGAAGATCCAAGATTTTAAGGGCTATTTTTTGGAAGGAACCAAGGATGGCATAGGGGCGTTCATCCTTGCTTTACTGGATGAACAAAGCAGCACTAACCTGATTGTCGTCATTGCATACACAACGGACCAAGCGCGCGAAAAAGCCATCCAGATTGGCGATTCGTTTTATGCGTTTGATTAGTTTTAAAGCGTTGATTAGATAAGATTCGCCAATATATTGGCGGTAAGCACACCCTTGTTGGTCTTCGGACGAACAAGGGTGTTTTTGTGCCACGTTTGCTACAAACGTTTGACCTCTCCGAGGTTACGTTTACTAAACTTTAAAAGTTTAGTAAACGTACACATTCCCACTCCGACCCACAACCTTTAGCGCTTTATCCCGTTGGGTTTTGTTTAAGTGCTTTTCAAAACGCTCTGTTTTGACGCCTGCAACCGCGAAAATCTCCTTTCCTCCTGCGGCTTCTGCACTTTTTAAACAATCTTTGTGATATGAGACTAGAACTACCCGTTTACGCGGAGCGTTTCGGCGCCAACATTTTTTACAACGTCCAAAAAGTTTACGAATTCGACGGCGGCTACGAATTGGACGATGAGTTTAGCAGCCCCTTTCACGTGATCCAACAAATTTCACACGAGCGCCTGCACGAAATCGAGCGCGACATGGCCATTGTGATTCCGGTCAAAAATGAGCGTCTGCGCCTCTTGGAAAGTGTGCTCTGTGGCATCCCCCATGATTGTCTGCCCATTATTATTTCAAACAGTTCAGGTGAACCAATCGACCGGTTCAGGATGGAGCAGAATATGGTGGATACTTTCTGTCGGCACGCCAAAAAACGCTACATCATGGCCCATCAGCGCTCCCCTGAAATGGGTCAAATTTTTCGCGAAGGTGGCTACGAGCATATTTTGGATGAAAACGGACTGGTTCACGCTGGAAAAGCCGAAGGGATGCTGGCGGGGATTGCTTTGGCAAAACTGGCGGGTAAAAAATATATCGGATTCATTGACTCCGACAATTACTTCCCGGGGGCTGTGTTTGAATACGCACGGCTTTTTGCGGCTGGTTTATCGCAGGCAAAATCGCCTTATTCGATGGTGCGTATTTTGTGGCACAGCAAACCAAAAGTGGTGGGCGAGGGGTTGTTTTTTGCGAAATGGGGCCGTGTTTCGCGGGTCACGAATCAATTTCTCAACCAATTTTTTAGCCATTTCACGGGCTACGAAACAGACGCGCTTCGGACTGGGAATGCCGGCGAACACGCGCTTTCTATGCCTTTGGCCCTTTCGCTCGATTATTCGGCAGGATTTTCCGTGGAGACTTACCATTTTGTCAGTTTGATGGAAAAATTTGGCGGCGTACTTCCGTCATCTTACCCTGAAGTGATGAAAGCGGGGGCTGAAATTTTTCAAATGGAATCCCGCAATCCACATTTTCACGACGCGGATAAAGGCGAGGAACATATCAACGAGATGATTGAATACTCGCTCGGGGTGCTTTACCATTCCCCGATTTGTCCAGAATCCTTAAAAAAGGAGATTTTGAAAAATTTGCGCGAATCAAAAACCATCGAAAAAGACAAAGAACCCGTGCTCCCGCGTCGTTATCCAGCCTTGTCTTCCATTGATTTTAAACGCGCCGGAAAATCCGTCAACTGGGATTTATTGGGCAATTTTAAACCAAAATAATGCAAAAAGTGCTCCTTCCTCCCGGCCAGCCAGTGGTGCTTTTTACGGATCTGGACGGGACTTTAATGGACCACCATACGTACTCGGCAGATTCGGCATTAGCAGCATTGCAACAGTTGAAAGACCGTGCCTGGCCCCTGGTTTTTTGTTCCTCCAAAACCTTTTCAGAACAACTTTTTCTGCAACAACAGCTCGGGATACACGGTCCAATGATTCTAGAAAATGGCAGTGCCGTTGCCATTCCAGAGGGCTATTTCGCTGCAATTCCACCCAATCCGATTCGTCGAGATGGGTTTGAGGTGTACGCACTGGCTCGTGCGGGATTTGCGGAAGCGCGCGCTGAAATCGCGCACATTCGGGGGATTCAGGGCTTTTCTGATATTTCGGATGCGGAATTGACGGCGGTAACCGGATTGCAGGGAGACGCTTTGACTCGTGCGCGCGACCGCTGGTTTACCGAAACTCTGGTCACTCCGCTGGATGCCGAACAAGCCTCGTCTCTGGCTTCAAAACTCCTGAAAAATGGCTGGGTGTTGAGCAAAGGAGGGCGTTTCTATACCCTGCTTTCGGCGCAGGCAGACAAGGGCCGGGCGATGCGATGGCTGGCGGATGTTTTTCAAGAAAATCTGCCGATTGCACCCGTTTTGGTGGCCATTGGCGACAGCCCAAACGATTTTCCGATGTTGGAGGCCGCAGATTTCCCCTTCCTTGTTCAACGCCACGACGGCACCTGGGCAGACCTTGAATTGCCAAATTTGAACCGTGTAGCGGGCATTAGCCCCAAAGGCTTTTCGGAAGCGATTCAGATGCTAATGGTCTAGTTTATTTAAAGGACTGGGTTCGTCGGCTTGATCCACTTCGTGTCGGTCAATCAGCACTGGATTATCGCGGTAAAACAATGATCCAATCATCATGATGATGGTAGTGACCAAAATTACGAAAAACAATACCCCCTCGTCGAAAGCGTCAATGCGCTGCCAATCGGGTATTTTGTAAAAAAGCAGCACCGTGATGAGGCCGCGGGGGATGTAAAAAAGTTCGGGAAAAAGATCGTATCGGTGCACGATGCGCAGGTAGATAAATCGCATTCCCATCAGGGCCGCTACGATGATGGAACCTAGCATGAGCACATCGGGGTTTTTCAAGAAGGCCAGATCAATCCCGAAACCAAAGATGAGGAAGAAAAATGTGCGGATTAAAAAGGCCGATTCTCCGGTGATAGACTTCAGAAAGCTCGCCATCTCGTTTACGTTCTCATCAGAAAAGTAGGTTTTTAGGGGGCTCCAGCGCACCAATTCCCAGTTGTTGACCACCAAACCAAACATCATCACCGTCAGCAGAGAGGGCAGGTGCATACTTTTTCCGCCCACATAAATGACCACTAACACCGCAAAAACGAGGAAAAACTTAACGTTTATCCGGTTTTTGACCAAAAGCAGCATTAATCCAAAACACACGACCACGGAAAGAACCAATGCTACCGGGATGCTGCCCAAAAACCAGGCCGCTGATTGCAATGTAATAATCTGTCCCGCCGTAAAAAAATTGAACACCATGATGCCCAATATGTCCGAAAAAGAAGCTTCGTAAATCAAAAACTCTTTCTTTTCGTGACTCAAATGGTGCACACTCGGCAGCACAATCGCGCTACTCACCACGCTTAAGGCGATGGCATAGACCAAACAACTGATGTAGGGCACATCGCCAAGCCACCAGTGGAGAATCAGGGCAACACCTATGGAGGAAATCAGGAAGATTACCAGCGCCGACATGAACGAATTGCGAATCAGTGGCAGCTTTTCCTTGGTTATTTCTAAGTCAAGCCCCGCCTCCAACACAATCATGATTAACCCTACAGTGCCCAAAATTTCGGTTACAGCTTGTGGAACGTGGAAGTTGTATCCCCAGGAATGGAGCAAATGCCGGATGAGAATCCCAGTGCCCAGGAGTAAAAGCACTGAAGGAATGCGGGTTATCCGATTAATAACTGAAAATAAATAGGAAAGTATGACGAGTCCGCAGACTGAGAATAGGATGTTGTAAGCACTTAGGATTTCCATGTGCGCAAAGATAGAATTGATTGATTTGATTTTGAACGAATAAGCAGATTGGTTCGATGGAGAACAAGCTTACAGGAGGTTCACAAAACGCTTGAAATCAATTGTTTGTATCTTCGTGTTTTATGGTCTTACGCACCATCGGCTATCTGAGCGAAGGGCTCAGCCGCCCAAAGCGTTTTTCCTTCCTTATGCCATGATTATCAAAAAATTGGCCGCCGGTTTAGACGTAGACGACGCAGAATTTGACGCCATCTATTCCGACGCTCTGAAAGAAATTTCTGAAATCCACTTCACGCCCGTGCTAGTGGCGCAGGTGGCTGCGCGCTTTTTAGTCCAAAATCCCGGTGAACGCGTGTTGGATATCGGTTCCGGGGCGGGCAAATTCTGCATGGTGGGCGCGGCTTGTACCGCAGGGCATTTTGTTGGCATTGAACAACGGGAGCACCTGTACCATCTTGCCGCGCAACTGTCTCAGCGATACGAATTGCAGAATGTTGAATATTTACATGCCAATGTAATGACCCTTGATTTTGGGCAATTCAACGCCATTTATTACTTCAATGCCTTTTACGAGCACATTTTTCCGAACGGGGCCATGGATCAATCCGTGACACTCGACAAGCAGTTGTACAATCTGTACACCCAGTACATGCGCGAGCAATTGAACAAAATGCCCTTAGGCACCCGTTTGGCCACGTATTTCAGTTTTATGGATGAGGTGCCGGAGACGTATCGCGTGCGGGGGGCAGATTTTGACCTTAAATTGAAATTGTGGGTAAAGGTGCTTTGATTCCCTTGTTCCGCCGACAAGCATCGCTGCAATACTTTACTTCTGCCCAGACTTTTTCCCACTTTTTGCGCCAGGTGAAAGGCCGCCCGCAGTGCAGGCAGGTCTTCTGGGGTAAGTCTGACTTTTTAGGCGTTTTTTTGGCTGGCATACAAGGAAATCAAAGTTTTACATCATTCTCACCGACGACATCCCCCCATCCACGTGCAAAATCTGCCCGGTAACCCAAGCGGATTGTTCGCCGAGCAGAAATACAATGGCGTTGGCCACATCTTCTGGCTGGCCGATTCTGCGCATGGGATGGCGTTTATCGCTGGCCTCCAGTTTTTCTGGTGAGTTAATGAGCTTTTCGGAGAGCGGCGAGGCGGTTAAAGACGGTGCCACGGCGTTCACGCGGATCGTAGGCGCCAGTTCGGCTGCAAGCGCGAGGGTCAGACCTTCCACGGCGCCTTTGGCCATACTAATAGAGGTGTGAAAATTCATGCCCTGCGACACTGCTACCGTACTGATGAATACAATGGAAGGCGTGGGCGCTGCATTTTTCAAGTTTGAAAGATAGCGCTGCACCACAGCTACGGCACCCAAGGCATTGATTTTGTATTCCTGCAAAAAATCTGCTTCCGAAGTGCGGTGCATAGGTTTCAAGTTGATGGTCCCGGGGAAATAAACCAGTCCATCCAGCGCCTCTGGAAGCTCAGGCAGGGCATCTTTGGTATAATCAGCGACTTGAAAATGTTGGTCGTAATCCTGGCCTGTTAAATCATGGGTACTTAATCCAATAACCTGTGCGCCAGCGTCTTGTAGCATGGACCTACAAGCTTGGGCAATTGCACTGGATGCGCCCGCGAAAAGATATGTTTTTGACATGGTTGATGTTTAGCAACACATAACCAAGAACCCTACAACTGGTTCATTAAGGCCATTTGCAAGCGGACTGATACTCCGTTCTCAACCATCTCAACCCCTCAACAATTTCAACTCCAAAAAATAACTCAAATTGTTTTAAATTATTCCAGCAAAGTGTTTTAAATTTGCCCCTAGAAAACACTGTACGGCCTGAATAGATTTTGTGAAGGAACCAAAATGCGTGTATTTATCGCTTTTTATGTTCCAAAACGAACACTTTTTTACAAAAACATTCAAAATCTCCTCGGCTATGAATTGGAATTATTTTAAAACAAATTGGTTTTATTTCGCCCTGGGCTTACTGCTACTGCTGTATGCTACTCGGAAATATCCGCACTTAAACCCCTTAAAAAGTTCGGGTAAAAACCCCCAAATAGAAAAAACAACGGAAGACAAACGCGTTGGCCAAAAAGGAGTTTCCCTCTTGGGGATCGTGCAGGATACACCCCGCACGGCAGCCAGAGAAATAGGAGAGATTGATCCTGCCAAGGCCGAAGCGTTTTTAAAACGATTCGCCAAAGTGGCGGTCAGTGAACGCAAAAAATTTGGCATACCAGCTTCTATCATTTTGGCCTGCGCCTACACCAATAGTCAGGCGGGGCAATCTGGCAGTGCAAGGCAGGCAAACAATTTCTTTGCACTTTCCTGCGGCGAAGGATGGGAGGCTGAAACCTTGCAATTGGATGGCAAATGTGTGCGCAAATACGAAACGCCCTGGGAAAGTTATCGTGATTTTAGCATCCATTTGAGCAGTCAGGATTGGTTTGGGTCACTCAAAAAATCCGCCAAAAATGACTGGCAAAAATGGATTGAAATACTTGGGAAGCAGGGCGTTTCTAATCCCAAAACGATGAAAAAGGTGATTGAGTTGTATAAATTGAATGAGCTTGACGGGGTGTGAGTGCGCGGTAGATTATGGTCGCCTTAGACTAAATTTTGGATCTTGGCCGTTTCTAAATGTGTGGACCCTGGTAAGATATTGTTTACTGACTATCCGCATATTGGATACTTGTGATGAAATAATGAATATCGAACACCCAATATCGAATATCAAACACCCAATATCGAATGACGAAGTAGTTTGAAGGTGAATGGATATTAAATCCAAATGTTCTATCAACGCCGGTTTATGGGTATACCCCTTCAA
>CAZKBH010000050.1:26452-36211 GCA_964550795.1 uncultured Saprospiraceae bacterium | reverse complement strand
TACACCTGCGTGATTAAGCGCTAAGAAGTAGCGTTTGAAACTTTGATACAGCAGGTAATTCTTTTCACCTCCAAACCGCCGTGCTCCCCTCTGCAGCAAACTGCACTTCCAGCAAATGCGGGAAATAATCCTTCAAACTGTCTATGTGCGACACGATGTAAATCTGCCTGAACTGCTCTTGTAAGTAGTTGAGTGCCAGCATCATTTCCAAACGCCGCTCCTCATCCTGGCTGCCAAATATCTCGTCGAACGCAAGAAATTCCATACGCCGCTCGGCAGAGGAGCCGCTCAAATCCATGATAGCCTTTGTAATAGCGATGCGCAGACAAAAATTGGCCAGGTCCACCTCGCCGCCACTGAACCGCTCAATAGGGTAAAAAACGCCGCCATCCGTGATCGAAAAGTCAAAATTTTCGTCCACCCGAATGCCTTCGTATTTACCCTTGGTAATGCGATGAAACAAATCGCTGGCTTCGTGCGAGATACCGGGGCTTACTTTTTCCAGAATTTCGGTTTTGAATAGCCCCAGCATTTCAGTGAGTCGGCGAAGCAGTTCTACCTCTTCTAATTTGTCTTTGATTTGGGCAAGGATGCGCTCGTTGCTGCGCAGTTTTTCGGTGGATTTGGATTGCTCATTTTGAAGTTCGAGGCCTGCTTTTTCCAGGGTTCGCAAAGTTTCGTTTTGGGTCTGAAACACTCCTGCAAAGTCGGAAACCGCCTGTTTCGCCAAAGTGTAACCGGATTCGTCATACCCAACCTCAGCGCGCGCAGCACTGAGCGTAGTAATTTTTTCGCTGCTTTCAGCAATGCCCGCCTCTGCGGATTTCAGGGCCTGAAGCGTAGCGGGTAATTCGCGGGCAATGTAGTTTTCCTGCGATAAAAACTCGCGATACCGCGGCTCTTGGGCTGCTAGTTTTGACTTCAAGGTTTGATAGGCCGCGTCGTCAAAATGAACCTCGCCAATTTCCCGGAGAACAGTCTCCTCCATCGTCAGCCGACTTTCCAGGTGTTTTTGCTGCGCTTCCTCGGCGTTAAGTTGCCGGGCGAATTCGCTCAGGCGGGCTTGCGCCTGCAATAATTTATCCACTTCACTGCGGACGGTGTTTTGCTGGTCTTTTAATCCACGCCCTATTGCAGTGATGGTTTCTTTTTCGGTAATAAGTTGTTGTAAGTGGTTGGTTTGCAGGAGGTTAATTTCGTTTTCGAGTTCAGACAAGGCGTGTTCGTAACCCTCCAGCAGGGGTTGAAGACAGGTGGGACAACTGCCCTCGCTGCCCAACTCCCGCAGTCGGCCCAATTTTTCTGAACGCTCGCGCAGGCTGGAATTGATGCCGCCGATTTGTTGCTCAATACTGCGTAGCTCGGCTCGTTTGGCTTCCATTGCGGTTTCCAACTGGGCGATGATCTGCTGCTTTTCGGCCAGTTCGGCTTCTGTAGTCGCTCGGCCAGCCAGTTCCGCTTTTAAGGTTTGGATTTTTTGAGCGCTGGCATCGAGCAGTTCCTGCGTTTCCTTGATTTTGGTCAGCCTCGCCGTTCGATTGATGTGTTTACTTCGCTCCTGTTCCAGCGCATCCAGCGATTTTTTCGCGGCTTCGTAGCCCGAAAATTCGTTTCGGGCTGCTTCCAGCGCGGCTTTTTGAAGGTGTAAATCCGCTTCTTTTTTTTGTAAATTTTCTTGTTGTGCAATCAGCCCGGCCCGGCGTTCGGTGGCTTGGGTGAGTTCGTTGTGCAAAGCACTGTGGCGTTTAAATCGCGCTTCCTCCCGATCAAAACGCTCCTGCGCAGCGCGATATTTTTCCTGAATATCCTGTAGTTTTTGCCGTGCATTTTTTGCTTCCAAGTCGTTCGCCTCCAAGGATTTTGCACGTTCATCCATGGCTAACTTCAGATTTTCAAGGGCCTCCTCGGAAAGCAGGTTTTGGCGTTGGCCAGCGGCCTGGCTGCTGAGATCGCGGAGATCGGCATTCACACGGGTTTGGATGTCGTCGAGTGTGTCAAGCCCGAGCATCCGGCGCACCATCCGTTTTCGGGCTTCTCCCGAGGTGTCGGAAAGTTCGGAAAGTTCTTTTTGGCCAGAAAAAACGGAGCGTTTGAAAGCATCGCGTTCCATGTGCAGCACTTTCACCAATTCCTCGTTGACGGGCGAAACGCCTTTGGCTACCAGTACGTCGTTTTTGTAAAATTCGGCTCCAACGGCCAGGGCTTTGCCCCGGAACTCGCGCCGTACCCGATACCCGATTTCACCAATACTGAAATCTAACTGTAGCTCGACTGTTGATTTTGGGTCGGCAAAAGCAGATCGGACATGGGCTTTGTTGCCCTCGTCACGCCCAAAAAGACAATACAGGATGGCCTCGAAAATGGTGGATTTGCCTGCGCCGTTTTTACCTATGATACCGACCAGGCCTTCCCGGAATTCTAGTTCGAGGTGGCCGTATTGTTTGTAGTTGGCGAGGCGGAGGGTGTTGAGGATCATATGATTTGTTGCTCAACTTCCCGAAAGTTTTAAACTTTCGGGAAGTTTAAGACTCATTAGTACCATTCACTTACTACTTTTAAAAAGCGATCGTCAGGCTCTATCTCGTGGGCTGCGAGAAAGGCATCTCGTCCCCCAAAAAACTCGAGCACTTCATCTCTCGATAAACGACTGGGTTTGTCGGATAAAAAGCTCATGAAGGATGAATGCGGCCACTCTGCTGGGTGCGATACGAAGTTGCTTTTGACTGGATTGAAATGCACATAGTGGACCAAGTTGGCAAAATATTTATTGTTTTCCACTGGATTTCGCTTAAAATTAGGGATAAATAAGCTGCCCATCCTTGACTGTTGTTTATTGAACGCTTGAGCGTAAGCACTAAAAAGGTTGCCAAAATGGCGGCTTATATTATTCGAAATGGAACTTCCCGAAAGTTTAAAACTTTCGGGAAGTTCGTTCTCCGGTTTAATCCGCACCATGAAGTGTATATGATTCGGCATAAGACAGTATGCCAAGGTATCCGCTACAGGTGTGATATGTTGGGCGTATTTTTTCAGAAAGTAATGATAATTTCCTTCGTTTAAGAAGAGGTTTTCAAACCCGTTGGCGTGATTTTAAATGTGATAGCAAACGCCAGGGCGTAGCGGTATTTCATTGTTTTTCATGGTTATTGACATTTGGTTAAACTTCCCGAAAGTTACAAACTTTCGGGAAGTTTAAAAATTCAGCGAATATCAAAATAACGCCCCGCGCGCTCCACCAACTTTTCCGCCAAATCTTCATCCTCCGGGTATTTACTTCTCAAATAGTCCGCAAAAACCTTGTCCAAACTGTCAAACTGATTGGCTTCGATGCCACGAACGAACGCCCGGTCGCTGTATGTTTTGCGTTTCGGAATGAGTTGAAACGCATCGGGGAAAAGTTGACGAAGCCGGAGATTGCCCAGTTCCAGGGTTTGTTCAGGGCGTATATCGTTGAACGTCAAGGAAATAATGGCGTCTTTGGGGATATTTTTTTCTTTAAAAAGTTCAAGTTCCGCCTCCAGCTCTGCTACTGAAATCTCGTGGCAGGCATTTCGCTCCCAACGCAACCATGGTCGGGTGGCAACGGCTTCAAAACTTACTTTGCAAGTGTTTCCTGGCTGTAAATCGAGCACAATAAATCCCTTCTCCGATCCGATTTCGGTGTCGCTGAGCCGCTCAATGCTGCCGGAGTACCAGGCGCAGGGGTGCAAGTCAATTTTTTGGTAATTGTGCCAGTGTCCGAGTGCGATGTACTGAAATCCAGCCAATTTGGACTCAAATTCTGCCGGAAAAACCTGTTCGCCGTATTCTTCCATCAAGTAGCGTTTGCCCAGAGAAGTGTGCAACATCAGGATGTTGAACTTGCCAGGGGAAGGCTCAAGTCGTTCCAGCTCCTGTAATAACAAACGATTGTCGTTGATGTGTGGAACGCCGTGGGCCACCACTTCCCCAAATTCAAAAGCTTCCCATTGATCTCCGAAAACGGGGAAAACGTATTCCAGGGTCCGCAAAGCGCGAAGAATTGGGGCGTTGTAAATGGTCTTTGGCGTCTCGTGGTTGCCTGCTATAATCACCGTCGGGATCTTCGCCTGGCCCAGGCGGCGAAGCTGTTCCAGTCCAAAAGTCAAAGCGCGATTGCTGGGGCTGGGACGGTGGAAAAAATCGCCAGAATGGAGTACGAGATCAGGTTTTAGAGCCAAAATCCGATCCACCACGCGCTCAAAAGCATCGTAAACATCCTGTTCCCGGGCATTTACGCCAGCATCGTTTACCCTTTCAAAGGCTTGATAACCCAGGTGTGTATCAGAAAAATGGAGGATACGCATGGTTTGCGGGGTTACAATTCGCCTTGTCTTTGGCGAACGTACTCAATATAGTCCGTTTTAGGAGGGGCACTCAGTCCCAGGTTCCGGGCAATGGTGACGATTTGCCCACGATGGTAAGTGCTGTGTTGCATACAATGCAAGATGATTTCCGAATTGTATTGTTCGTGGATCTTGCCGCTGGTGTGTTTGTATTGGGTCGTGTTGCTGAAAAAATCGTCGCTTTGGCGCAACACGAAGTTTTTGAACAACTCGGAGTTTTGAAGCAGGTGATCAAATAGTTCTCCGTTGCTTCCCGCATAAGTTTCGGAGATGAATTCGGGAGGGGAGAGTATTTTTAAACGGTTCAGCCACACGTCTTCGGCGGCCCAAATGTGCAATAAAGTGGTGCGGAGGCTTGGGAAACTGGAAGGCACTTCGCGCTCCAGGAGCTCCGCAGGGTTTGGTTTTAACCAGTTGACAATCAATTCATTGGCCCACAAATTGTAAGCGCAGTAATCTTTGAGCAAAATTTCAAGTGTCATATCTAAAGTGGTGAATTTGGATTATTTCGATGGTTCGCGAGACAGCAATGCCATATAAAAGCCGTCAAATCCGTCATCCTGAGGTAGAATGCGTTTTTCTTCCAAAAGTTTGAATTCTTTACCTGCTTCGCTGTCGAGGAAGCGGGTTATTTGCTGCTGGTTTTCAGAAGGCAAAATACTACAAGTTGCATATACCATGCGCCCACCAGGCTTGGTAATTGGGGCATATGCCTGCAAAATTTCTTGCTGGGTGGCGCGCAATTGCTCAATCTGGGTGGGTTGAAGTTTCCATTTCGCGTCGGGATTGCGGCGCAGGATACCGAGACCGCTACAGGGTACGTCGAGCAAAAGCCGATCGGCTGTTCCGTACAATCGTTTGATGGTTTTTCTGCTTTCGATGGGTCGGGTTTCGATGTTGGATGCCCCGGCGCGTCGGGCGCGGTTGCGGAGCTCGTCGAGTTTCCAGGCGTGGGTGTCCAGCGAGATGATACTCCCCCTGTTTTGCATGAGTGCTGCGAGGTGCAGCGTTTTGCCGCCACCGCCAGCACAAGCGTCCACGACCCGCATCCCGGGTTCCGGCGCGAGCAGCGGGGCCACCAGTTGACTGCTGTAATCCTGCAATTCAAACCAGCCTTTTTTAAAAATGCTCGTTTGGAACACATTCTTCCGGACACTCAGCACAAGCGCATCGGAGTTGGGCAGTATTTGAGCCTCAACCTTTTCTGCTTGTAAAGCTTTTTGTAGTTCGAGGGGACTGGTGCGGAGGCGGTTGGTTCGCAGCACTACCTGGGCAGGGCGGTTGAGCCAGTGCAAGGTTTTTTCCCAATGCTCGGGCAATTCCTGGGTCCCTATTTCATCGAGCCATTCCGGGATACTTTCGCGGATGCTACGGGGCAAATCTTCGGGCGGGGGGGCTTGCTGGCCACGTTGCCAGTGTTTGATTTTGGAAGCGAATTCCCTGGTTTGAAGTTTTTTAAACTCTTGCCAGTCCGGCAATTCAAGGTTTTTAAAGGCAAGGTGAACGCCGATGAGCTGCCAAAAATCTAACTCTGACTTTGGCTCGATGCCCAGGATTTCCACATATAAGCGATAGTATCGCAACACCTCATAGGTCGTTTCGGCAATAAAAGCCCTGTCGCGACTGCCTGCTTTGGGGTTGCTGCGCAGTGCTTGTTCGATGACTTTATCTGCATAGCGGTTTTCCTGAAAAATAGCCTGAAGGTTTTGGGCTACGGTCCGTACAAGCAGTGGGTGTAAAATGGGCGATGGAGAAGACATGGTGCAAGGTAAGCATGGAATAGTTAGGGCATAAAAAAAGTCCCCCTCCGAACGTTTTCGGAGAAGGACGTCATCAAAACACGCTTCATTTTAAACCTTTATCTTAAAGCCGTTGGGCTTAATTTTCTGAGTAAAACAGGTGTTAGCACGCCTATTTCTATATGCAAAGGTAAATTCCTTTTTGAAAAGTCAATGTTAGCAGAAGAAAATTTTTCAATTTTTTTCAATTTTTTTAACTATTTTAGTGATTATCAGACAGATAGATAAATTTCTTGTATGGGAAATGTCAACGTTTTCTGCGTCGTCCGCTGTTGTTTCCATTGTTTCCACCGCCTCCATTGTTGTTTCGAGGGCTACTATTCCCCCCTCGATTGCGCCCGCCGCGCCTGCGTCCACTACGATCATTTCCACCTGCATTGCCGGTACGGTTTCGGTTGTCCAATTTGCCAACGCCCGCTGCGAGTTTATCGAGTGAGTCGTGGCCTTCATGGAGCAACAACTGGCCGTTGGAAAGGATTTCAAGATCCTCTTTAACGATGTCGTCGCTGACGTAATGTTCTTTATTCCAAGTCTTGTAAGCCAGTTTCATGTAGGAAGCGATCACCTCCACGAAACCTTCTCTTTTTGGTCCTTCTGGCAATTCAATCGCTTTTTGGATCAATGCGTGAACGCTATTCCCATAGTGCCGCATCCGGGTAGCGGTGCTAGGGTAGCCGAGCGGCTGGGGTTTAGGACGGTCTTCTTCCTTTCGGATGATTATTCCGGAGGGCGGTGTTACGTCCAGCTCGTAATTGGTAAGCGCGAAAACATGATTCCAAAGTTTTTCGCGGTAATCATCCATATTTCGGTTGCCCTGTGGGCCGAGCTGTATCATCAAGCCAATGATGGACTCCACCGTTTTTTGTCGTTTTTGGGGCGATTCAATGGTCTTGGCGTGCAAGAGCATTTCCTGGATTGAACGGCCATATTCGGGAAATTGAATGTCAGGCCGTTCTGTATTGTATGCGATATCGAGGTTGTTCATAATGTTGAATGTGGACAATGGGGTTAATGTGGAAAATGGGGATTAATGTGGACAATTGGGGGGAATGTGGTCAATGTGGTTAATGGGGACAAAAACTGCGTAAATGTAAAATAGTTTAACTGACTATCCGCATATTGGGTATCAAAAAGAATATCGAACCGCAGAATATCGAATATCGAACACCGAACACCGAACACCGAATTTTGAAGGGGTATACCCATAAACCGGCGTTGATAGAACATTTGGATTTAATATCCAGTCACCATTAAACTACTTCGTCATTCGGTGTTCGATATTCGGTGTTCTGCGGTTCGATATTTCATCACAAGTACCCAACATGCGGATAGTCAGTATAGTTTATTCTACCGTCACGGACTTTGCGAGATTTCTGGGCTGATCTACGTCGCAGCCGCGCAGGACGGCGATATGGTAGGCCAGCAGTTGTAAAGGTATGACGGAAAGTAGAGGGGTGAATGGCTCCTCTGTTTCAGGAATTTCAATGGTGTGGTCGGCAAGTGCTTTAATGGTCTCATTGCCTTCTGTGACAACGGCCACGACAACCCCTTTTCGAGCCTTCACTTCCTGAATATTACTCACTACTTTTTCGTAGGCACTTTTGTTGGTGGCGATCACAAACACCGGCATGTTTTCATCAATGAGTGCGATGGGGCCGTGTTTCATTTCTGCTGCCGGATAACCTTCTGCGTGGATGTAACTGATTTCTTTGAGTTTTAGTGCGCCCTCCAGTGCTACGGGGAAGTTATAGCCTCTGCCCAGGTAGAGGGCATTGGTAGCGTCTTTAAATTCGCCCGCAATGTATTCCACCTGTTTTTGGCATTTTTGGAGCAATTCTTCCGCCTTTTGAGGAATCAAAGAAAGCTCCAGTACTAATTTTTGATACTGAGATTTGGGCAAATAGCCCCGTTCATAACCCAAAATCAACGCCATCATGCTGAGCATGGTGACTTGACCGGTAAAGGCCTTGGTCGAGGCTACGCCAATTTCCGGGCCAACGTGAATATAAGAACCGCTGTGCGTGAGTCGCGCGATGGAAGAACCCACCACATTGACAATCCCGTAAGTGAGTGCGCCGCGCGCTTTGGCCAGTTCAAGGGCCGCAAACGTATCGGCGGTTTCACCGGATTGACTAATAGCGAGCACAATTTCGTTGTCGCGCACTACCGGATTCCGGTACCTGAATTCTGAAGCATATTCCACCTCAACGGGCAGCCGGGCGAGGTCTTCAAACAAGTATTCAGCAATCATCCCCGCGTGCCAGGAGGTGCCGCAGCCCAAAATAATCATGCGGTCAGCATTCACGAGGCGTTTCATGTATTCTTCCATGCCTCCCAGGCGCAACCAGCCTTGTTCGGCATTCATTCGCCCCCGCATACATTCTGCAATGGTGGTTGGTTGCTCGAATATTTCCTTGAGCATGAAATAATCGTATCCGCCCTTTTCCAGTTGTTCAATTTCAAGCTCAATTTCATGGACCGTGTGGGTGGCCACTTCATTCCGCAAAGTTTTGATGCTCAATTCCTGGCCAAGTACGCAAGTTGCCACCTGTTCATCCTCGAGGTACACTACGTTTTTGGTGTGCTCCACAATGGGCGTAGCATCAGACCCAATCAAAAATTCATCTTTACCAATGCCAATCACCAGAGGACTTGATTTGCGGGCAGCCACAATTTTTTGCGGATCATCGCGATCCATGACCACGATGGCGTAGGCGCCGTGTACCTGAGTCAACGCCTGGCGGACCGCTTCCTCGATGGGGAGATTCTCCATTTTCTGGACGGCCTCAATAAGATTGACCAGCACTTCGGTATCGGTTTCGCTTTTGAATTCGTAGTGGTGGCGCATTAAAGCGCTTTTCAGCACGGCATAATTTTCAATGATGCCATTGTGAATCAGCACCACCCGACCGCTGTTGCTGGTGTGGGGGTGGGCGTTTGTATCGTCCGGTTTGCCGTGGGTGGCCCAGCGTGTGTGGCCCATTCCGATGTGACCGCTGGTGTTTTCGTCTTTGGTAGATTCCACCAAATCGGCCACTTTGCCTTTCTTTTTAAACACGCGAAGGTCGCCATTTTGAAGGGCGACCCCGGCACTGTCGTAACCGCGGTATTCGAGGCGGGTAAGACCTTTAATCAGGATTGGGTAGGCATTTTTAGGGCCGATGTAACCAACGATTCCGCACATAGGCAGTGAAATATTAGGATAAAATGAAGTAGGTTATCTGCTAGTTTATAAAGGTTTATAAAAGTTTATAGGGTTGATGGTATTTCACCCGCTCGAGCGCAATTCATAAACCTTTATCAACCTTTATAAACCTTCATAAACTTTAGAAACACCCTCTGGTATTAATTTACTTTCGTATAGGTCAATTCCAGTTTGGCTGGAAAGGAAAGGCTTTTTGGGCCGTAGAAAACGGCACGTGCGGCGGTTCTACTCCGAGGGAAAACACCCAAATACACCGTTCTTTTCTTCGTGTCCGTGCTTGCATCGTCGTCAACAATGTGTTGAAACAACTCGCTGAGGGAAAGTTTGTATTGTGTCAAACTGGTGCCGTTTTCCACTACTTTTTTAGGGGTTCCTCCAAAGGATACAAAAC
>CAZKBH010000050.1:0-26442 GCA_964550795.1 uncultured Saprospiraceae bacterium | reverse complement strand
GGTAAGGTTGGGCCCGAAAGAATTGTACACGTCACTGGTGAAATCAAAAGTACTGTCGGCCCGCAACTGGGTAAGTGCCAGTTGGCTTGGTGGCGAAAAAAATGGGTTTTCGTCGGCAATATTCAGAATCAGGTTTGCCCGATTCACTGCGATGCCATCGAGACGATGGGCATGCGGAAATTCAATTTTTACGCGCAGCCCCTGCATGCCTTGGACAAAAAGTTCCTCCTCGGCTGCCTGACCAATCAAAAGACCTGCCGGACTGCTGCCATGCTGGTGCTGAAAGGCCGTGAATTTGTTTGCACCTTCAAAGAAGTAGTCAAAATCCCGCTTGATAGTATCCTGGTGAAAATATAAGCGCATACGGCTCAATAAACTGTTGTTCAGATCAAATGCAAGCATAGCGCCCGGGGCGCTTCCGCTGGAACTGCTCACGATTTTCAAACCCCGTAATTTTTTAAAAAAGAAGGAGTCAACAGAGTAGGAGATACTATCCAGGTTGAAAAGTTCCTGGCCAAATTCAGGTTTGAGTGCAATCCGCACAAAAGGGCCTTTATTGCCTTCAAAAAGGCTATCTACGGAGCGAGGTTTTGGCAAAAAGTTCTCCAAACGGCCCAGTTCTTCCGTGGCTGGCAACGAGCTGTTTGAATAATAGTTCTGGTTGTCATTGAGTTCATGGCTTTCGTCTACACGCAGCACACGCAAGGTTTGAGGCTGCAGGGTGTCGCCATAAAATCCGGTACTTGCATATCGGATATATAACACAATGCTATCAAAAACCTGCGTGGTAGTGTTAAAGTTGGGGTTTAAAGTTTCGCTCAACAGCAGGGCGTAGATTTCGGAACTTGAGTTGCCAAATTTTGGGTCGTTCAGCTCACCACACAGGAAATATTCGGCGGTGGAGTTTCGGTCAGAGGTCAAGGAGCTGTCCTCACGTTCGATGGTACAGCGGAGGGTAATGGTATCCGTAAATACAAAATTTTCGTATTCATTGCCGAGCAGCTGAGCGCCCAATGGGCCTGGCTCCTTGCATCCAGCCCAAAGTACAAGGGCTGTCACGAGTACAACTGCCAGTGCCGGGAGTTTTTGAATCATGTGTTTTGTCATGTGCGAGATGGTATTTTTTGGGGATGACGTTCGGCGAGCCGGGCAGGTTGGGTGATACGCATTAAGTGCTTGTCTAAATTTTAAGCAGGCACGCCCTCCCCCAAACTATTGAGAAATTCCAGATATCCTGGAATTGCTTCCTCTGCAGGTTGCCAAGGCAAAACTGGCTTGTCGCCCGAAATTGACAGGTGCGGAACGCTGGTGTCCAACGATTCGCTGCCAATAATCACGGCATCTGCGTAGTGCGCGGCGCCTTTATGCATGGAAACAAGATCGCCGTTCCGGTAGGGTTCGAGCTGTTTTTTGGTCAGGTTGTTGATGGCTGCTTTTTCAAAAAAACGTTCGCCGCCCTCGCTTTCGCGGGGGGTATCGTAGGCACCATAAATAATCTGCGCATTGGCGAAGATCGGTTCCGTTTTGTAGGCGGTACGCAAGTATAGCGGCAACAAACTGGTCATCCAGCCCTGGCACATGACGTAATCTGGTGGCCAGCCGAATTTTTTGACCGTTTCAATGGCGCCTTTGCAGAAAAAAGCGGCGCGGTCAGCATTGTCCTCAAAAGGTTGGCCTTTTTCGTCTTCAAACACCATTTTGCGTTTGAAAAACTCTTCATTGTCCAAAAAGTACACCTGCAAGCGTGAGCCGGGCAGAGAGGCTACTTTAATAAGCAATGGGTAGTCATCGTCGTCCACGATGATATTCATCCCGCTGAGCCGTACCACCTCATGGAGGCGGTGGCGGCGTTCGTTCACCACGCCGAAGCGAGGCATAAGAATTCGGAGTTCAAAACCTTGATCGGCAAAAAATTTGGGAAGTTTCCCTACGAGGTCAGAAATGTCGGTGCCCTCCGTATAGGGCGCGAGTTCTTGCGTGATCAGGAGCAGTCGCTTCTTTTCCATGTGTCAAAAAACCAGACTTGATTGGTGTGTGTAAGCACGATTTATTAAGAAATCGGGGTTTGGGAAGATTACACGAGCAGGATAATTTCCTGTTCCCGCTAAATTCGGCTGCAAAAGTATAAAAAAAAGCAGGTTTTTTTTTCAAAGAATTTGGATAGAAAAATTTCGCTCGGTTTAATCCTCCTGTTTTCGATCCAAAACACGGAAGGTAAATGCCCACTCATTCTTTTCGTCGGGCAGGTGTGTTTCGCGCCAAATCTCTTCCCATTCCTCGGGATTTATCTCCGGGAAAAGGACGTCTCCGGGCACTTCCAAGTCCACTTCTGTTACATAAATGCGGTCCCAGAGTTCTGCGGTTTCCCGGTAAATTTCACCGCCACCGATGATAAATACCTCCGCTTCACCGCCATCAAAAGCCATGCCCAGCGCTTCTTCCACCGAATGTGCCACCAGCACGCCCTGCGCCGTAAAAAACAGGTCGCGCGTGACCACAATATTGGTTCGTTTGGGCAAAGGGCGACCAATACTATGAAAACTGTTTCGCCCCATGATGATGTGATGATCCAGAGTCGTTTTTTTGAAATAAGCCAAATCTGCGGGCAGATACCAGGGGATTTGGTTGTCTTTTCCGATCACGTTGTTTTTGGCCGTAGCCACAATGGCTGAAATAAGCATGGTTGGTGCAGATTTTAAAACACCCCGTTGCACACAGACGGTGGGTAGTGTGCAACGGGGTGAATTTTATGAAAGAAGAGGATCGCCGGAAGGGATCAACCCTGCAATTTGCTATTGCGTTGGCTGTATCCGAAATAGACCAAAAGGCCTAGAACCATCCAAACAAAGGCTGCTTTTAAGGTAAACGGGTCAATGGCCACGATCATACCCAGACAAAGCACCGCGCCAAGAATCGGCACCAAAGGCACCAAGGGGGTGCGGAATGGCCGGTGCTGCTCCGGGTTGGAACGACGCAAAAACAATACGCCCAAGCTGACAAGTACGAACGCCAGCAGTGTACCGAACGAGGTCAGGTCGCCGGCAACATTACCCGGTACAAATGCCGCGAACGCGCCCACAAAAAGGAACAACAACATGTTGGATTTGTACGGCGTGCGGTATTTTGGGTGCAATTCCGAAAAAACTTTCGGGATCAGGCCGTCGTTGGCCATGGAATAGAACACGCGGCTTTGGCCGAGCAACATCACCAAAATAACCGACGAAAAACCTGCCAAAATGGCTACGGTAACGGCGGTTGAAAGCCATTCAAATCCAGGCATGTGCTCCTTGATGGCGTATGCCACGGATGCTTCTTTACCGGAAGTTTTAAATTCGGTCCAGTTGGCAACGCCCGTTAGTACGTGCGAAAACAAGATGTACAAAACGGTACAAACCGCCAAAGAGCCGAGGATACCAATGGGCATATCGCGTTCCGGTTTTTTGGCCTCCTGCGCTGCGGTGGATACTGCATCAAAGCCAATGAAGGCAAAAAATACGATGGCCGCCCCGCCAAGTACGCCCCCCCAGCCATGTTTAAATGTGCCTTCGTGGCCTTCCGTACCGGCTGGAATCATATATGGCGTGTAGTTTGCTGGATCAATGAACTGCCAACCTACAGCAATGAATATGAGTACAATCGCTACTTTAATGGCCACAATAACGGCATTCACAGAGGCCGACTCTTTTGTGCCTCTGATGAGTACCAGGGAAAGCAGTAGCAGAATAACCAGCGAGGGGGCGTTCATAATGCCACTCACTTCCACCCCATTGACGATGGCAGATTCCATAGGACTATGGCACCATTCATAGGGTATCGCCCCGCCTAGTAATTTGTTCAGGTATTCGGACCATGCGATTGAAACCGTGGCCGCGCCCAGCGCGTATTCCATAATCAGCGCCCAGCCAATGATCCAGGCCACCAATTCGCCCATGGTAGCGTATGCATAGGTGTAGGCGCTTCCCGCAATGGGGATCATTGCGGCGAACTCTGCGTAGCAGAGACCTGCAAACGCACAGCCAATCGCGGCCACGATGAAGGAAAGCGTTACAGACGGGCCGGCTGCTTCGGCGGCAGCTGCAGCGGTGCGCACAAAAAGACCAGCACCAATGATTGCCCCGATGCCCAGGGCTACAAGATTCCAGGCACCGAGGGTTCGTTTCAGTCCTTTTTCAGAGTCAGCGGCTTGCGCCAAAAGTTGGGAGAGTGGTTTTCGTACCCAAAGATTTGCCATACAAGGAAGTGTTTTAGTTTTGAAATTGAAGGGGCGAAAGATAGAGCGGTTTTTGAATTTCCAACTTCTTTGGATGCAAGCACAGCATGAAAGGCTTTGATCAAAGCCCTAATTTCTGACGAATCGGTTTGGGCAAGGCGTCTTTGTGGACCATGATGGACATGGTTTTGTAGCGGAAGTACGGCTGAGAGACGTACAAATAGCCACCCATTTCTTTTTTTACGGTGGTTCCCCAGGAGTTTTTCACGGTAAAATATTTGGTGCCTGCCTGGTCTGTGACCATCCCGGTAATGTGCATCCCATGATCGTCGGTGGTACTCAGATCATCGAAGGCTAGTTGGCGTTCGGCTTGGGTGACCCATTTTTCTTTCAGGGGCGCCTTCCAGATGGAATCCCGTTCGCCGGGCGTCATATCGTCCCAAACTTTTTCGGGGATGAGGGCCAGGCCTTCTTTAGCGGAAAATGTTTTTTCACTCACATCGGTGCCCCAGAGTACGGAGTAGCCATTTTGGACGGCGTTTTCGGCAATTTGCCCGAGATCATCAATGGTCACGTTGTAAAATTCTCCGTTCGACCAGTTGTCCGACACTTCCAGTACGAATGGTTTGTAAAAAGGGTGGTGGCTGAAAGAAGTAAGCGCCACGTAGTGGTCGGGGTTGATGCCGAGGCTTTGGAAGTACGATTGCGGCGTGTAAGATTTGCCTTCCCATTGAAACGTAGCGGAGGGGGTACCCATGTAGCCATCGAGCGCACCTTTATAAGCAGCCATCCATTGTTGGCTGAGCTTACCGTCGGGTTTTTTGTTCACCGCGTCGAGTATGGCTTTCAGTACGGCCTCCATTTCACCATGTACGGGTTTGTCCTGGCCTTCGGGAAAGCCGCTGTACACGGCTTGGGGGACGATTCCGTATTTTTTGACCATGTTTATGACATCATGACCTTCTGCCCCTTGGCCAAATGCAGCTGCACCCTGCCGGCGAACGTAGTTTTCGGCCCGTTCCAGATATCCGGCCCGAACAACGAACATTTCGCTCAGATCCACGGCAGGTTTGCCCATGCGGAGGAGTTCGCTTTCGAGAAATGAATTGGCAGAATATACCCAACAAGTGCTTGATTTATACTGGTTTTGCACCGGAGTGGCATTCAGTTTTTTCTGTGGCGTGAATTGGTAACCATTCAAAGTGGTGGGGAGATCTTGGGCGAAAACTGCCCCTGCCCAGCAAACGAGGCCGAGCACAACGAGTCCGATTTGTTTCATGTATGTAAGTTGAAAATGAATTTTGGGCAAGGTACAAAGGCTGCCTGAAGCACTTCTACAGGATAGACGATTGTCAAAGTTTTACCCGCTGTTTGGCAGATAAACCGGACTTTTACGAACTGATACACAAACTATTTTTGATATGAACAACGAATCTACCCCGCGAAAACTCACGCAAGCGGAATTGGACCAACTGTGGCAGGAAAATTTTGCCATCGAAAAAGAATCGAAAGCGTCTATCGTGAAAGACTGGCTGCCCCGTTACACAGGCATGCCGCTTCAGGAATTTGGCGATTACATTTTGCTGGTTAATTTTGGAGGCTACGTCAAGGATTTTGCCGAGCAACACAAAGTCAATATTTACGGTCTGGACCGGCCCATGCAGGCGGCTACTGCCGAGGGAATTACGATTATCAACTTTGGCATCGGAAGTCCTAATGCTGGCTTGGTTATTGATCTTTTGGAAGCCATCAAGCCCAAAGCGGTGTTGTTTTTGGGAAAATGTGGCGGCCTGAAAACGGCCAAAAATCATGTCGGCGATCTCATTCTTCCCATTGCAGCCATTCGCGGAGAGGGAACGAGCAACGACTACCTTCCGCCGGAAGTGCCCGCGCTCCCGGCTTTTGCCCTCCAAAAAGCAGTTTCCACCACCATCCGGGAATACGAGCGCGACTACTGGACCGGCGTTGTGTACACCACCAACAAACGTGTATGGGAGCACCGGGAAGATTTTAAGAAAAAACTCCGCGATTTGCGTTGCATCGCGATTGACATGGAAACAGCCACCATTTTTGTGGCTGCATTTAAAAATCAGATGCCCGCAGGAGCCCTGCTGCTGGTGAGCGATATGCCGATGACCAGCGATGGGATCAAAACCGAGGCCAGCGATCGGGTGGTGACGGCGAGTTTTGCGAAAGCACACCTGGCAATTGGGGTCGATTCGCTCAAACAACTGATGAATCACGGTACGACGGTGAAGCATTTGCGCTTTGAGATGTGAGTACTCCCGCGTTCCTTCTACCTTTGTGGCATGAAAAATCTGGCATCTCTTCTGTTTGTTTTGCTTGTGGCAGGAAAAATTTCGGCACAGCCTCCCGCTTCGGTACGCCCACTCAGCTTGGGCGAGAGTCTACGCCTTGCGCTTGAAAATAGCGCGGAAGTCCGAAAGACCAAAATTGACCGTCAAATACTTGAACGCAGGGTAAAAGAAGCGCGCAGCGAGGGTTTTCCCCAAATTAGCGCTGGGGTGAACCTCGACTACTGGCCGCTGATTCCAACCCAACTCTTGCCGGGAGAGGTTGTCGATCTGCCCGAAGGCACCTTTGTTCCCGTACAATTTGGTCGTCCCTGGCAGTTGATGGGTCATGTGACCCTGCAACAAAATTTGATCAACGAATCTGCACGTCGAATTGTGCCAGCCTTAAAAACCACCCGCAGCATCAATGACTTGCTCATTGAACGAACAGAAGACGAGGTAATCTTTATGACGGCTACCGTCTTTTACCAAACCTTGCAAACGGAGCAATTGCTCCGCGCGGTGGATGCCAATCTGGGGAAACTGGAGGCCCTGCAAGGCATGGCCCAGCTCCAGCTCGACAATGGATTTGTGGTTCCGACCGATGTGAAGCGCATTCGGGTGGCCAAGACAAACCTCCAAACACAACGCCAAAATTTGCTCACAGGCATCAGTAGTCTGCGCCAAACGCTCCAGTTTTTGTGCGGACTTCCAATGGATGAGGTGCTTGATCTCAGTGCGGAGATTGATGCGCCGGCCGCAGATTCAGCGCGCTGGCAACAACTGGGTCTAGACCCGGCCATGACCACCGAAAGCCGCTTGATCGAAAACAGCCTTGAACTGCTGCGTATAAAGCGAAGAAGTACCATTGCGGAAGCATTGCCCAGTTTGAGTGCTTTTGCTACTATTTCAGCGCAGGGCTTTCGTCCAGACATTAATTTTTTTGATATTGACCGCCGATGGTATGGTGGCGCAGGCGCGGGAGTGCGCTTAAAAATTCCGATTTTTGACGGGTTTCGGGTACACAACAAGGCTTGGGTGTACAAATTGGAGGAGCAAAAATTGGAGGAAGACCACCGGCAACTCAATGCAGGTAAGGCCCTGGAATTTCGGCAGGCTCAGGAACAATTTGGCACCAGCCTCCGGACACTGCGGTCGCAAATTGAAAACGTGGCACTTGCCCGCGAAATCACGGAAAAATTGGTGCTTCAATATAAGGAAGGGGTGGCTTCTCTGACGGACTTGCTCAACGCGCAGACCGCACTTTCGGAGGCGGAGACAAACTACTGGCAGCAAGTGTTCAGCTATAAATTGGCAGTGTTGAAACTGCTCAAAACGGCAGGGCAATTAGATTTGCTGAAGGATTAATTCAGCCGCCTTAATTCAAAAGGCAGGGAACAATCATTTTAAACTCGGGAATTTCTACTTCGAACTGATCGCCCTCGTCGTAGCGGGCCATGAGATAGGTACCGCGCATTTTACCAATTTCGGAGTTTAAATCGCAATAGGAGGCGTACTCATATCGCTCTCCAGGTGGTATGATGGGTTGTTCACCCACGACACCTTCTCCTTCAACCTCACGAAGTTGTGCCGCACCATCGGTAATGTACCAATGTCTGCGCAGCAGTTGTACGGTGTGCAGGCTGCCATTTTCAATCATTATGTGGTAGCCAAACAAGTGTTTTCCCTCCCTTGGGTCAGAATGCTGAGGCAAATAATTGCTTTCTACTGTGACCGTTATGCCGTTGGTGACTGATATTTCCATGGGGTAAAATTACAGAACTTTCGCGTTGATTTAAACAATGCTTACTTCGCCGTAGCTGTATTTTTTAATGGTGTCGCTCATGTCAAAACGGTTTGAATGCGAATTGGGTTCGTGAGTACCTGATGAACAGGGCATTTGTCTGCAATTTGCAGCATACGTTGTTTTTGTTCGTCGTTCAAAGTTCCAAAAAATTTGATATTTCGAACGAACTGGGCCGTTTTGGTATCAATATCGCGCTCAAAATGGATGGCCACTTCGATAGCCTCCAAGGGCCATCCTTTGCGGTCGGCGTACATCCGCAGGGTGATACTCGTGCAGGTTGCTAAAGAAGCGGCCAATAATTCTGCGGAGGAGAACCCGGCGTCCGTTCCACCTTGTTCAAGTGGTTCGTCGGCGATAATTTCGTTGGAGGCGTTCCGAATGGTTGTTACGTAATGCGTCCGACCGATGTGTGCAGTGATGTTTGCCATAATTATGCTTGAAAAGGGTTGTCTGATAGCGCGTATTTGCCTTCTTGTTGAGCCGTGAGTGCTGCGCGTATTTCAGCAAACAACAGACCGCCGCCACCGCCAAAATGTTGGACAATTCGGATCAATGGGCTTTGGAACGTGAAGATTGCGCGCAGTTTTGCTTCACTTTCCGGCTCAACGCCACCCCCAATCAGCACGAGATCAAAACGGCGTTGCTGGAAAATTTCAATCGCTTCCTCATCTTCCAAGGCTCCCACGGCTTCCCAGTCGGGGGTGCCATTGATGAGGCGCAGTACGGTCTGCATGATTTCTTCGTGCCGACCAATGACGAGCACTTGAATTTTGTACGACATGATTTGCTAATTTTCCAGTATAAATTCTTCCACTTCCTTTCGGCTCCGAGGGGTGATTTCACGGGTTCTGAAAGGTTCCTCCAATTGTTCAGGAGTGCCCAGAAAGCCCAATGCGATGATACAGACATCTATTTCATCTTCCTCCAATTGAAAGATTTCCCGAAGCTTTTCGGAGTTGTACCCACCCATCATATGGCCATAAATGCCCATCTCGGTGGCTTGTAGCATCAGGAGCGCGTTGGCCATTCCGGTATCGTGCATGGTGTGCCGATTGGGTGCACCATTTTGGGCAAAGTTTTTTTTCGTGGTGCAAAGCAACATAGCAGCGGCATTTTTGGCCCAGGGCTGGTTGCCACTGGAGAGGCAATCCCACATTTGTTGAAATGCAGGGGTTCCCTTAAGACCACTGCGGTACCGCCAGGGTTGTTCGTTCATTGAGGAAGGGGCCCAAGACGCCGCCTCAACGAGCGTGAGCAGGTGTTCTTCGCTAATATCCTGATCGGAGAAGGCCCGTGCGCTCCAGCGGTTTTTGATTAGGTCAATGACCGCGTGTTGGGTTGTTGCTTTTTTGATCATTATTGAAGAGGTAGTGTATTAGATTGTGCAGAGGAATGAAGCTGAAACAGCAGTTTGCGCCTAAAGGTTGATTGCACTCCACCCTCATTTCTTACAAACTAAACCCCCATGGGCACTTCCATCAGCAGCACCTCGGCTTTTGTGTCGGCTTTGAGGTCAAATTGCGCTACGTCCCAGATGCCAAATCCGTCGCGGGCCTGAAGTTTTTGGTCGCCGATGGTTAATTCACCGCTGAGGACAAAAACATACACCCCGTTCCCAGCACCGCCTTTTATTTTGTACTCGGTTTTGAAATCCTTGTCCAGCGTGCCGAGGTGGAACCATGCATTTTGATGAATCCAAACCCCCGCGTCGTCTGCGTTGGGCGAGAGGATTTGTTGGAGTTTGTTGTGGCGATCTTCCAGATTCAGGGTAATTTGATCGTAACGAGGGCTTACGTTTCGTTTGTTCGGGAAAATCCAGATTTGCAGGAATTTGACTGCTTGGCCGCTGTTTTTGTTGTATTCGGAGTGCTGAATGCCTGTTCCTGCACTCATTACCTGCACATCGCCATTGCGGATGGTGGTCAGGTTGCCCATGCTGTCTTTGTGTTCCAGATCCCCTTCGAGTGGGATGCTGATGATCTCCATGTTATCGTGTGGATGGGTGCCAAAGCCCTTTCCACCGGCCACGGTATCATCGTTGAGTACCCGAAGTACGCCGAAGTGCATGCGCTCGGGGTTGTAATAATTGGCGAAACTGAAGGTGTGGTGAGAATTGAGCCAGCCGTGATTGGCATGCCCACGGGTTTCGGCTTTGTGCAAAACGGTATTGGCCATGGTTTTTGAATTTGTGTTTGGAAGGTGATTGAAGCCCAGAATGTTCAAAGGCTTGAGTTCGTCAATGTTGTTGGTGATGACTGCAGAAGCCACGCCAGTAGTAGCAAGTGCGCCTGCGCCAAGGATGCTGCGTTTGAGAAATTCTTTTCTGTTCATGACGGAGCGAAGTTAGTAGGTGAAATTATACTGCAAAGGTGGGGGGAACCTTTAGCGGATACCAATAATGTAGATTAAGAAAAACAGGGTTAGTGCCGCGTCCGGTCAATATGCCGCGAATGTGACGGCCCAATTTTCCCTTCCTCTGCGTTGCTCGTCGGTTAAAATGTCCCGCATTTCGCCTTCCTCGCGCCTTGATGAAGGAAAAATTCGACTCCCCAATTCACGGCATATTGACCGGACGCGGCACTAGCTCATTTCCCGCGCAACATATCCGCCTTCATTTTGCTCAGAAACTCCGGGGTGACCCCGATATACGCGGCGATTTGTTTTTGTGGAAGCGTGTGGATGAGCGTTGGATAATGCTCGCAGAAGGAAGCATAACGAGCTTGTGCGCTCAGACTCAGGTTGTTGATCACACGCTGTCGGTTGGCCACGAGTGAGTTTTCGGTAATGATGCGGAAAAAGCGTTCAAACTTTGGGATGTCGCGGTACAATTGTTCCTGATCCGCTTTGGAGAGTAGGAGAATCTCGGAGTGTTCGAGCGCGTCAATGTTCAGATGCCCGGGTTTGCCAGAAAGCAAGCTGTACATATCTGCGATCCACCAGCCGGGCGGTGCGAATTGAAGCACATGTTCGAATCCGTTTCCATCCACCGTATAACCCCGCAAACAGCCTTCCAAAACAAATGCGGAGTGGCGACAAACCTCGTTTTCAAGCAGCAGATGCTGTTTTCTCTTTAATTTTTTTTCAGAAAGCAGGCTAAGGAACTGCGCTTGTTCAGCTTCGGTAAGATCAATGTGTTTGCCGATGTTGGCGAGGAGGAGGGAAGTTGGCACGGCTGTGATCGTTTGGGAACAAAAACGGGTAATTAGTGCCGCATCCGGCGAATGTCTTATGAATTGTTTTTGTGGGGATAAGTGCCATTGCTTAAATCTTTTCTATCTCATCTTTGCTAAGCCCAGTAAAGCGAACTATTTTATCAACCGGCTCACCTTCAGTCTTCATTTGGCGGGCAATTTCAATATTGCGTTCTTCTTTACCTTCTGCTTTGCCTTCTGCTTTGCCTTCTGCTTTGCCTTCTGCTTTACCTTCATCAAATGAGGTATCCACTACATTTTTCAGATCGCGGTAATACTTCAGACTCTCTTCGTACTTCGTTTTTTCGTCCGGTGTAAATTTTGCTATTTCAGCAGCCTCAAACAGCTTATGAAACACCCGCTCCTGAAGTGCAGTAAAAGGGTTAATGTATTTGTCCTGGAGCGCCATGAAAGATTCTTTTAAAGTACAAAAATACGGATAATAGTGGGATAGCTGCTGTGTTTATACCTAAATTTTAATACATTTTGTTGCGATTTCAGATTATTCTGCGCGCAGCGAAGAACCCTCCTGCACCGTTCGATATGCTGTGTTGACTGTAGTTGCCAAAGAGGGATCTATCCCGTCCATTTTAGGGGAATAAAGAAACGAACAAATAGAATTAGCTCAACTATCTGATAATCAATTATTTAACACTGATTTTATATAAAAAAACGCCCCAAAAAACATCTAATTCAGTGCTGAACTGTCGGTACTTGGTAATATTTCCGCGCTTAATCTTTGCCGCACCAAAACATCCCCCCCCCTCACAATTTCCTTTCACCATTCATCACCTCTTTTTCATGAAAAAGCCTATTCCATCCTTTTTTTCCATGCTTTGCCTCCTGTGCGCTTGCTGCTTACTACAGCCTTTCGACTTACAGGCTCAAAACCCGGACAAAGTCAAAGTTGGCATTAAAGCCTCCGTGCTTTATTCCAGTCCAGTAACCACCAAGTCCATCCCCTCACAAGTTACACTGGGTGGGTATGACCCACGGACAGGTTATGATGTGAGTGTATTTGTGCAAAAAAAATGCTGGAAAAGCCTCGAACTGCTCGGACAGGTCGGTCATTCCCTTCAAGGCAGAACATGGGAGGGGGCAGACTATCGCCATTTTTTGGCCTACGCCGAAATTGGCGCAAATCTTAAACTGTTCAAACCGGTCCATTTAGAAGCGGGTTTGCGCGGCGGTGGGGTTATTGCGACGAACGACCCGTTTGAAGACCGCATGAAAAAAGGGGACTTTGGCTACCGTTTAGGGTTGAACTTCCGTTTAGCACCCCGCATTGGCCTTCATTTAGACTACCTCCGATCTTTAACCCCATTTATGAAAACAACCCTGCCGAGCGGCGACTTCAGCGTTTACCGCCGAAATTTTGGTGCTGGGCTTTCCTATATATTTTGATTCGGTTTAAACCATCTGCGTTGACTTTACATTTTTCATTCTTGAGCAAACCGCCGCGAATGCGTTATCTGAGCTGCCTTATCTTGTTGATGGCCTGCCAAATTTCTAAGGCACAAGTCGTGCATGGCTTTGTAAAAGAGCGCGGTTCGCTGGAACCGCTGATCGGGGTTTCTGTGTACGATACAGTGTCCAAAAAAATGGCCGTCACGAACGATTTCGGCTTTTTTTCGCTCGATTTAAAGGGGCAGTTAAAAGCTTGCCTAAAAACGGCCTATCCCAGTTATGCCTCTTCCTTTCTCCCGTTCGAACCCTCGGAGCTTGAGTCGGCTTTAGTGATTTTGCTCGAGCCTTTGTCACTCAAAGAGGTCATCATCACACAAAATACGCAAAGAACTCCTCCCCCCATCGGCGTGATTACGATGAATCGGGAACGGCTTTTGTCCATCCCATCCATTGGTGGGGTGCCTGACCTGCTTCGGGCGATGGGTACTTTGCCGGGCGTTTCAACAGGTGGAGAACTGTTCACCGGGATGTTGGTCCGGGGCGGGAATGACGACCAAAATTTGCATCTTTTGGATGGCGCGCCCATCTATGGTACTACGCACTTGTTCAATTTGGTTTCTTTGTACAATGCCGAAGCAATCAAAAAGGCTCAATTGTACAAGGGCGTATTTCCCGCACGTTTTGGGGGCCGAGCGTCCTCCGTGCTAGACGTACATTTTAGGGAAGGAAGCAAGGAAAAATGGCAGGGAAATGTTGGTGTAGGGATCTTGAACTCCTCCTTTTTACTGGAAGGTCCGTTGGGGAAGTCCAAAAAGGCTTCGTTGCTGATTGCTGGCCGCGCGACTTACTTGGATGTATTCAACTGGAAGCAAAAAAGAGAAATTGGAAAACAGGGCAATGGCTATCAGAGCTTCAATAACTTCGGATTTTATGATTTAAACGCGAAATTGAACCGCGAATGGGGCCAAAAGCACAAATTTTACCTGAATTTCTACTACGGAGCTGACCGTCAAAAGAGCATTGACCAAAATATTTTGGTCGGATTTCAGTCGAATAACTTTGCCGATATTACGACTGCCGACCAACGATTGGTCAATTTGTCCGTCTGTGCACGATACTCCAGCGTGCTGTCTAACCGCGCATTTTTTCATGTCACCTCGAATTTCAATCGCTACTGGAATGTCATCGAACAAGCGGTGCAAAACTATGGCCACCAGGAGCCTCTGTTTAGGGAAAACATTGTGCAGGATCAGTACCTGCGTTTTTTGAACAGGAGCGAGCAGACGTTTGAGGGTGCCAACATCGCCAACCGCGCGGCACTCGATTTTCAATGGCGCGAGGGACATTTGATGCGGTTTGGATGGGAAGGTATCGCGCACCGCTTGCGACCGGGTATTTTTGAGCGCCAAGTAAGCGCCAGATCCGAGACAGGCGAACCCATTGTGGATCAAAACAGCCGTTTTAGCAATGATTCGCAGACATTTTTCGAGAATGCCCTGTATGTGGAGGACGACATCAAGGCTCTTGGGCATCGGCTGTCGGTATTGCCGAGTTTTAGGCTGAGTCACTTTTCCAGTGCATCCCGATGGGCGCTTGATCCCCGACTCAGCATGGAATATAAATTGAGTAAAAATGCCCTTGTTTCCGCAGGTCTTGGGCATTTTACGCAATTTTTGCACACCTTGAATGGGGAAACAAACCGTTTTGACAAACAAATTTGGGTTGGGTCAGACGCTGATCTTCCCCCTCAACAATCCTGGATGGCGACCTTGGGGCTTTCCGGGTCGTTAGAGAAAGTTAGTAGTCAAGCATCCATTGAATTGTTTCACCGCAAGATGAGAAACCTGGTCAATTTCAGCTTTAACCCCGACAATACACTCGCTTACGCCAATTGGAAACAAAACATGATTGGGCAGGGCCGGGGAACAGTCACAGGGATTGATTTACTTTGGGAAACGTCTTTTAAGGCATTACGAACCTCGGCGGCCTACACGCTTTCTTGGAACGAGCGACAATATCCCGGGCTGAACGGAGGTCTCCAATTTCCGGCCAAATTTGACCGGCGCCACGACCTTAAACTCACGGCAAGTTTTGCCCCTACTCGAAGTAAATGGTCATTTGGGGCTACTTGGTTTTACAATACTGGTCACCGCTATACCATCCCATTGGGTACTGCTGAACCCTCGCCCATATTTGGTGGATTCCCTGTATTTGATCAAATCAACAATGTTCGGATGCCCGCCTATCACCGTTTAGACTTGTTGGCCAAATGGACCAATGTCCCCGAAAAAGGCATATTCAAATCTTATTCTTTTTCCTTCGACGTGTTAAACGCATACAACCGGCTGAACCCTTATGGATTGGTGGTAAGAACCGAGCAGTATCAGGACTCAAACGGCCAGGCATTGGAAAAAAAAGTCGTCAAGGGCATCGCGGTGTTTCCCATTTTGCCATCTATCAGTTTCAAAGCGCACTTTTGATTATGGAATTTAGAACATTGCTAGCTATTATACTCTTTGCTTGTCTTTTCACGGGTTGTGATTTGGAAACAGCGGTCAACATTGATTTACCCGGAGGAGATACTCCGAGGCCCATTGTCCTGTGTTTCGCAAGCCCCACGCAACCCACGCTGGCTTATGTGGGACAATCTACTCCACTGATTGCAGGCGAGAGCAAGGGCAGTCCCACGGTTTTGTCGTTCAGGATCATGCAGGGCGATTGGCCCTTGGGGGAATTGCAGCCAGGCAGCGAAGCGGGCGTATTTGTTTCAGACGCTGCGCTCGATTTTCAAGAAGGAATTCCATACCACCTTGAGATTCAGACGATTGAATTTGGGACGATTCGTTCAAGGCCTGAATACTTGCCCAAAGCTTGTACGATCACCAATGCTTTTTTGCGCGATTCAAGTATGGGTGAATACGGCTTTTTCAACATCGGTGTGGAATTTGAAGATGCGCAGAACAGCAATGACTTTTATGCAGCCAAATCAACTTATTTGCGGAACGGAACGGCTTTGGTTGACAGCAGTACCCGATATACACATTTGCCATTATTTGCTTTTGAGGATGCCACTTTTAACGGAGAATTACATTTTTTTACGATAGATGTGCCAAAAAGAGTCAACACATACGGAAACCAAAGGGTGACGGAGGCCGACCTTATGCTGTTCAACATTTCACCAAGTTTATACCGTTTTTTGTCCTCCATCACCCAAAACGAGGGCACTGCGCAGGACGTGCTGCTCAGCCCGGTGCCCGTCGAAAGTAATCTTATAAATGGTGCGGGCGTGTTTGGACTTTTCCGGAGTGATACAATGAGAATTGCATTGTGAATTTAGTCCTGTAATACTTCTACCGATCCAGCCACTTCAAGCCCTGCGTTTCTCCCGGTTCCTTCAAAAATCCGCTGTCCATTTTCGAGCAATTCAACCTGCATCGTGGCTTGTAAACTTTCCTGAATTTTTCCTTTCATTTCGCCTGAAAGTGGTGAAACGAGCGTCGCTCCAGGGGCCTGTTGGGCCAAAATCCGCAATTCGGTTTTTGGGTTTTTGTACACCAGTTCAACGGTATCATCTGTTATTTTTAAAAATTTCCGGGCACCTGTGTAGGTGGCAAATTTAAACAATCGGTCTTCCAGCCACATCCCGCTAATGAACCCGATAAAGTGGCTGCCCAGCCAGGGAATATGAGCCGCCGAAGCCATCAAACAGACGCGGTCGGCTTGGTCGAAATGATTGCTTTGCATCCAAACGTAGGCCCGCGGGAACGAACGTCCCCAGTCCTTTTCGATGTAGCCCTTTCCACCGGAAAAATCAATCGGGTGCGTGGGTGCAGAACGGTCGCTCACCAGATTGTCGGAGACTTGTAGTGCGCCCTCCAGTTCATGGTGGAGGCTGACGATGCCGTGGTTGCACTCCATAAATGGGACGAACGCGTACCAACCCATAATACCAGGCGCGCCCAGCATTTTGGGCCAGGGCGTGTTGTTTTTGAATTGAATTTCTCCGGTAATGCCTGGCAGGTCGAGGATTATTTTGTCCGAAGAAAAAAAGTTGTTGCCCACGGAAACTTCGAAACCTTGCGTAGAAGGTCGAAATTCGGCGGCATCGAATCGGTAATAGGCTGATTTGCAGGCTCTGCCGTCCATGACCTGAATGAACGCATGTTTTTCGCCATTTTTGTCCATCGAAATACCGGGGATGAAGGCCATGGCGCGCCGTTCGTCGCCGGAGACGAGTTTAAAATACCAGCCTTCGAAGTAGTGTTTCGTACGGCCCCAACCTTGAAATTGGTCGGGATTCCAGATGGAGCGGAGTTTTGTTCGGAGCATAGGGCGTTGATTTGGAGTAAACAAACGAAATAGCTTTTTGACTAAAAGGTTGCGAAATTGGGGTGTTTGAAGTTAACGCAGATCACGTTACCCTATTTACAACAGTTCAATTCTTTCCTCCAACCATTTTCTGATCACAACTGGGTGCAGATCCTTCAAATTCTGAAGCAGAATTGATTTCTGAGCCTCCGAAACCTTCACCGCTTCAAACTTTACACTGGTCAATTTTCGAACAAAACGGATGCAGTTTAGGTGCGCGGTTAGTTTTTCCGCTGCCCAAGGTTTGGCCTGTAACAAGCGCTCGAGCGATCGCATGTACGAAATCAAAAAATCATAATCTTGATGGTGTACTACATAGCGGTCAAAAGCGATCTTGAGCAGCTGCATCCGGATCAAAGTATCGTACGATGGCGTAGGTGAAATCGCGGCAGTGTTCAGGAGGTTCTGCGCTTCATCCAGCTGCCCCTGGCGATAGGACAAATTTGCTTGAGCAAGGCTAATGGCTGCTTGCCTTTTGTTTTCATCCAAATATGGTGCATACTTTTCAATAAAAGCTTTGACCCAATCGAACTCGCTAAACGAGACGGCTAAATTGACGATGTTGATAAAGCTGGAATCTGTAAGGCGGCTTCCATCCAGCAGTATTTCTTGCCCAATGACAAACTTGTACAAAGCGAATAACTCATGCTCCAGCTCAATGCGCGTGTTCAAATAGATGCCGTAATTAATCAGGTGCCTCGACAAAATCAATTGGTCCATGCGGGGAATCAAGTGGGCGCTTTCAACAAAAAGACGTACCGTGTCCCTAAAATGCGCTACGCTGTCCGCTTGCATAAAAAGGTTGACCAAAGCATGATACGCAGCCAACAAGGGGTGTGCGGCCAATAGTTCAGGATTAGACGCAAAGGCCATTGTCTCGGCCAAAAGCGGGATTTCTTGGCGTGTTTTTAAGATGCGTTCTCTGGCCATCGTTTCTGCAACGAGGCGCAATTTGCAAATGCAATAATAGAGGTCAAGCTGCTCGGCCGCCGTATGGAGGTATGGAGTTTGTTCGGATAGTTTCGGGGTATCCGGGTTGAAATATACCAGCTTATTGAGTTGATATAGAAAGAGAAAATGGTCAGATTTATGAACAGACAGACGCTTCACGCGATCCATAAAATCTTGCGCTTCTGCACGGAAATAAGCGCCCATATTACGTTTCCCCAAAACCCGGATCAAGTGGGCGTCGAAGCGAAGATCCGAATCCTCAGGGTCTTCCAAAAATGTATGCACTACCAGGAACTGTTCCAGCTGCTTGCCCAGGCCAGACAGTAAGTTGTAAAACTTTGACTCGGTCAGTGACTGCTTTCCGAAGCAACTGCGGTAAGCAGCTTGCAACTCGGCTTTGTCGAGCTTGAATGATGGGTGGTTCTTCCGCAAGAATCGGAAGAATTTCAGGTACTGCGGACTGGCTTTGAAATAAGGCGACTGCAGGAATTTTTCAAACTCCTTGTGTTCTTCCGGCAGGAGGGCTTGCAGCAGGATGGGCAGCTTCATGGATGTTTTTTTCGATTGTTGCGATGGTTTTGGCCAAAGTTTTAGTTGAGGGAATAACAGTACTATTTCGAAATTAAATAATTGATTATCAGTGATTTAGAAACGCGTAAAGCTTCAAATAGGATAGGTTTGGGTAGAGGATTTTAAAATTTTGGGTGAAATTAAGGAAAGCAGGTGGATGTAGTATTGTGGCGTGAATTAAATTGATGGGAACTTGGGAAACCAGAGCATTGACTGTCACAGATGATTTGTTTGAATCGGCTAATATGTCCCAATCAGAAGCCTAAAGTTTTGAGGTGGAGTTGATGCTTTGGTTTTCTGGTTTTTTGGTGGGGGGGACGAATTCAAGTAGCAAGTGCACCATTCTATAACAAAAAAAAGAAAAGCAGGCAACCTGAAACTGCTTGAAAAAGAAGTAGGGCGCAGCGCCGAAAGTGTTAGCAGGCAAACAATCCAATTACTTCAATATGAAAAAATTGTCATTTCTGTTCATCCTTCCAATCTTGTGCTGCTATCTGCAGCTTGGTGCTCAAACTGCTGTGTACTACTGCAGCGAAACTGGTTATTATGGCTATTGCTATGGAACCTCTGATGTCGGGAACTGTGCCTACAATAATTGCCTCCGGGAAGGCGGAAGGTCACCAAGGCTTATTGGGAGCATCGTCAATCAAAAGGGTTACGGCGCAATAGCCCTTGGAAGGAATGCAAATGGAATACAGACCATTGGCGCGGCGGCTGGCCAAAGTACCCAGGAAAAAGCAGACCAAATGGCCAGAAACTTTTGCGCGCAATATGGTGGTAAAAGCCCATATATAGACGCAAGATTCTATGATGGTAAGTAGATGGCTTCGGCAACACTAGGTCTTCCCCTACGCTGCATTTGGCCTTGTCCCTGTGGCGTGGGGGAACATTAAAAATCACTTAACTTAATAAATAAATGAAAAAAATGATACGTCCATTGTTGCTTACCGCAACCGCATTGGTATTCTTCCAGATGCTGGGTTTTTCTCAAACGCAGCCTAACGCCATTCCTAAAAAGGATTTCTATCAAGAAAAGAAATCGGTAGAAATGCAAAAGAGTGTTCAGGCGCCTGCTCCTGTTGTCATGGAATCACCTTTTGTCAATGAATCCTTGGATCACACCCATTTTCTGGACAGCAAGACCGGTGAAGTCGTCCCCACAGGCGCTCCTAGAGATCGGAATGAGTCTCCGAACTACACGCCCAAAGCGGATGCTCCTGCAGATAAACCCCGACAACCATCACCAAAAGGGTAAGAAATAAGTAGCCTTTATTGAGATTAAACTGTGTTCCTCCTTGGAGCACCAAACTTTTCATGCTAAACAAGTCAATATCAAGAATATGAAAACGATGTTCAACACCAACTTTTTGAGCATTTCGCTCCTGCTGATCCTTAGCATTTCCATTATCGGATCCTGTAAAAAAACAAAAGAAGAGCCCGGTGAAATATCGGTTTACACCTCCTCGAACCTGGGGGTCGGCAATATTGAAATATTTCTGAACGCAGAATACAAAGGCTCTATAGCCAATTATGCTTATGTGGCTTCGACTCCTGAATGTGGCAGTTCGGTATGCGTCAATGCTACTGTACCTGATGGCAGCTTTACACTCAAGGCAGTTGCTGATGACGGTTCAGAATGGGTCAAGAGCTTGTCAGTGTCCGATGGGGATTGTCAACTGATCAACCTGACCCTGGGCAGCCGTACCAAGGTGCCTCCCCCTACCACTAATAATGGGCAGGTAGTATTCTGGGAAACCAACGCAACCGGATGCCCATCGGCCACAGATGTCACTATAAACGGGATTACAAATAAAGTTACAACTTTTTCTGTTTCAACCCCTGCTTGTGGATCTTCCGGCAATGCTACATTCTCCTTGCCTCCCGGCAGCTACAATTACACTGCTTCCTGTTCAGGCGTAACCAAAACGGGTACCGTAACAGTGACAGCTGGTCAGTGTACGCCGGTTCAGCTGAACTGGACTACACCGCCGCCCGATGGCACGGGCCAGGTAGTCTTCTGGGAAACCTCCGCCACAGGTTGCCCCACCCTTACAGATGTTGTTATCAATGGCGTAACCAAACAAATATCCACTTTTTCTGCCTCCACACCGCAGTGTGGTTCCACCGGTAACGCGACTTTTTCGCTAAATGCCGGGACCTACAATTACTCAGCCAACTGCTCTGGCACCAGCAAAACTGGTACCGTTTCGGTAATTGCCAACCAGTGCACCCCGGTACAATTGATTTGGAGCGGTGGCGGTGATGGCTATAATTGTATCAACGGCAATTGTACCTATACATCAAGCAATGCACAGTACGGCTCTTTATCCGCCTGTCAAAGTTTATGTAGTGGCCCGCCCCCAAACAGTTCGACCATTACTTTCCAGAACAACTCATACACTCCTATGACCATCACGTTTAGTGGGACAACCAAAACAGCGTCCGCGGGAGGAACAGCCGTATTTACGGGCACTCCCAACACTACTGGTACGGGCAGTGCCGAAACCTCAGGGGTTACCACTGCCGGTGCGCAGGTTGGTTCTAAACTCATTTGGAATTTGTCGTATCAGTATCCAAGTTCTGGAAACAACAACGTCACTTTGAATGTCGGCTCTGACTGGTTTTTCATTAAGATGCGGAATAATGGCACCAAACCATTGGTCAATTTTTATGTGAACTATGGCTTGAATTCTCAAAGCTATGACAACATCACTATCCAAAACAACAACACTGTAACCAATATCGGCTATTATAAGGCTTGGAGCAACTCCAACGTCCGGGCTGACTTACAAGGCACTACTCAATACATAACCTGGAACCATAACAATCATTTCACCTTGCCATGGACCCAAAACCAGGCGGCCAACTTGTTGAATACGGCTTTGATGGAGATTGAAGTGTCTGGGAATTAAATAATGGTAACCATCCCGTTGTGTTCATGCAATTCAATACAATGGAGATATTATCCATTAGCATGTTCACTACACATATTTGAATCTAAGCACAGAATGAAAAAAATTTTCACACACCTTTCCTTTATCGGCATTTTAATGCTCGCATCTTGCGGAGCAGGTAAAGAATTGTTCACCCAGGATGTTCGCGAAAGGATAAGCTCCTCCGGTGATGACCTGGTTGAAAAAATTCAATACTATAATGACCGGGAAATACGCCTTGTTTACTCTTCAAAAAGCAGTAGCGAAAAGATTTCAGGTGGTAAGGTAAAATTTAAGAACGGGTACTATTATTACACCGTTATCATCCCTAAAGAGACACCGGCAGTAGCCAAAAGGATTGATTCAAAAGCACTTAAAGTGTACTTTGAAACTGGCGAGGACAGGTATTTAGTCTTTAGGAACTTTAATAAAGATCCACATTATCAACTTGGAGGATCAAAAGAGAGTGGTAACTTCACTGTACAATTTGAGGGTAAAACATTTGTAGCTGAGACAGGCGGAGGCACTCGCTTATTATTTAAAAAGAGCGAGGCAGTAAAGAAGGCAGAAAACTCCCGAAAGGTAAGAGGTGTAAAAGTTAAAGATTAACTGTTTATTTAGTTTCTCACGCACTGCAATATTACCCTCTTTGTTATTACATCGCTTAAAATAGGTAACAATCAAACCATTAAAAAAAGCATCATGAATAAACAGTTTTTCCTTACTGTGGCTTTGTTATTAGTCTTAGCGACGGGCTTGTTTTCACAAACAACCATTACTCTGCGTAACAATACCACGCGAGACATTTTTGCTGCATACTGCATTTTTGAAGGGGAAGGAGATGGTTGGGTGACCCATGGATGGTACAAAGTAGAAAGTTATGACGAAAGAGATATTGATTTAGACGATTACGCTGGCTCCGTTTATATTCATGGACACAGCTCAGATGGCGGGTCATGGGGGAGTGACAATACCTTATGTACTGGTGGTTCTTCCGCTTTTGAAGTGGTAAATGCAGACAAGATCAGATGCGAGTACTCCAGAAGATTTTCAAAAACTACTGTTTCAAAAGGTGGTACTAAAAGATGGACGTTCAATCCTTAGAGGTGTATGGATAAAAAAATACTGTCACATTGCCGAACGCTTATTTCTGAAGGGAATATTGATCATTGCCTAAAATTATTGATTGATCATTTCAGGCAAACAGAGCATCAATATTTGAACGATATAATGCTGTTGAGCGGACAGTATCAGTCGTATATTACGGATAAGTCGCTAGGGCTTGGCGTAGATACCACTACCCCCAACCGTATTGCCAAGGTGATACTGGAAATTATTGCAAAAGACGAAGCGCCCCAAAAGCCAATATCCAAACAAATTTCCCAGCTAGCGCTCTCCCCTAAGTTGCTACTGTGGGGGGGAGTGCTGCTGGGGATTATCCTGATAATATTGCGCACTTCAAGACCAAATATTAGCACTACTCATGGTGAGCAGAGCCCGATTATCAATGGCGATAAAAACGAATTGCAATTTCATAAAACAGATACCATAAAACGTGATGATAAAGAATAACCTTCATTTTATTATTCTTTGTTTTGCAGGTTGGAGCCTGACAGCACAAAATATTTCCTATGGTGATCAGAGTCCGATCATTCATGGGGTGCAAAATAGCGTAAAATATCATAACAATGAAAAAACAACAGTAAAATTGCCGCCTGAGGTCATACCGCTGCTGTCAGGTATTCTGATCATGAATAACGCCGACCCAAAGTCAAAATCATTTCAGAATGGAATGAACGCATGGATAGAAAAATATACCTTGCTAAAACAAAAAATAGATTTATTAAAGGATGTAACCTTAAAGAACTTATGCCTTAAACAATTAGCAGATGGAAATTTTCCTGAAATAGAAAAGATCATCCAATCCAAAAGCACCTACAAAGAACTGCAGCAGTTTTTTCCGGCATCCTATCAAACAATTGGGGACCAAAGCCCGATTATGGTCGGCGATAACTCAACGGTCACCTATGTGATAAATAAAATAATTGAATACAAATTACCTGAATCTGTAACTAAAAACATTCTGGACAGGGTTTACATTCAGGATAAAAAAATAGAATCCCTTACAGTAAGGTTAAGTGACCGTGATCGGGCTATTGAAAGCTGGATTTCACAGTACAAGAGACTTGAACTAGAATTGCGAAACAGCCCTGATTCAATCAATCAGTTCGCCTGGCGCTTTTTCCATCAGGGTAAATTAGACTCTGCGCTTATGGAAGTAAATAGAGCACAGAAAGTTGAAGGCACCTTAAGCCAGATCAGCTATCTTAAAGCCCAGATTCAAATTTTGAAGTTTAAATTTGCCGACTATGAAAGCAGTTTTAGCGAAATAAATAAAAATTTTCAGATTGCCGCGCTTCTAGATGAAAAAAATATAAAAATAAATTATAGTTATGCTCAATTTTATTCGGAATTTTCAATTGACAATATAAAAAAAATAGAGGTGTTGGAAAATGTCTATAAAAATATACCCGAAGATAGTATACACCTGAAATATAAAATATGTTTAGATCTCTCTGATGCTTATGCAGTCTTGCAAAGGAACCTTCCTGCTGTACAATATTTGGAATATGCGGTAAAATTTGCCCATAAATATAAAAATGAAGTCGGAAAAGCGGAAGTATTGTTTTTCATTCATGTTGCGTACTCCCGCATTTTCGGTCAGACCAATCAAATCGCGGAGAAGATTTTACATTGTGACTCCGCTCTCCTGATTTGCGCCAAATATCCGAGCATCAAAGAAAAAAATAAGCGATATTGGTATGTAGCAAAACTGAACAAAATAGTGGACCGTGTGACCACCTCCAATGACAGGGAAGCTGGAATGCTTGCCTACAGGCAAATTCTGAATGAAGCAGAAAAGGATCTTGAGTTGAGTGCCAGCAATGAACTTTTTCTGTTTGAGCGATACATTTTTTTAGGTAACCAATATGCTTCCATTGGAAAATGGGAGACTGCGAAGGCAATGCTTGCCGATATTTCCAATAAAATCAGGCCCTTAATAACCCCCAAAGGAAGACTGTATTTTCAAATATATTACAATAATTGGCTTACCCTTTTGAGTATTCTAGCTGCAAATGGGCGATATACGGAATGGGAGCAAGAGCTCAATGTAATGGACAATATGCTGACCCAACTTAGTAGCATAGAGCCAGATCTATACCTCGAATCAAAGGCCCGTTTGGATTTTGAATACGGTGTTTATATGTTAGCACATAAAAATTATGATGGAGCATTAGGAAAATTTAGAACAAATCTCACATTTCTTATCCAAAATCTCTCAAAAAACCCAGAAGGCTTTTCAATACCCACTACTAAATGCATCGGCAGTATTGGTGAATGTTACGCCAATCTATTTAAACCCGCAGAAGGAGTCAGCTATTTAAAATCCCAAATAGTGATTATCAACAAAATTCAATATTTAGATGATAAAAACTATACATTTTCGAAAATAAATATTTACAGGCAAATTGGGAATTTATTTCAATTAGATGGCAAAGTAGATAGCGCTAGGTATTATATGCAGAAAGCGCTTTTCGAAGCAGAATCCAGGCTCACAGCATCCAACGATGCTTTTCTGTACGATTTTATTTCGCTTTCATACGACCATGCAAATACCTATCTTACATTCGACAATTCAAGGGCGATTAGTGTTGTGAAGAAGGCGAAAGACAAAATTGTCAACTATTCGAATATAAACACCGACTTACATCAAAAATACCTGCCTGACCTTGCATATGTCACAACCTATACAGCACATATCTATACTATCTCAAGGGACTATACCAATGCTTGTAAAAATTATCTGGAAGCACACAACTTGTATTCATCTATAGCAGCGCCGAACATTCATGTCCGATATATGTATGCCTCCTTCCTAGTCAAATTGTCCGATTTTTTTGATAGTGCGGATTACTTCTTCCCAGAACTTAGTAAAAAGCAGGCTAAGGAGGTTCAGATAAATAAATGCAAATACTCAAAGGAGGCGCAGAACTACTTACAGAGCCTCCCAGATGACAGTACAAAGGCTAACAACCTAAGTAGGCTAGCCCGTTACCTTCAAACTTGTAAATAACCTTCAAAATTCAAATACTTGAACCATGAAACAAACCCTGTTTTTTATCACCATCTTTCTAGCAATCAACACCGCTCAAGCACAGATATTTATTGCCCAAGCCGCATTGGAAGATTTCTATGAAAACGATGACATTACAGAATTTCTACACTATTCTGGATTTAGTCCCGCGTCGTTTTCTTCTATGCCTCCAGAAATCTCGGAGCCAATTGAAAAAATGACCAATTATATTCATGAGAATATAGAGAGAACTGAGGATTACCTTTATATCAACGAAGTATCTGCGTCTTTTCTGGTTTATGGGTTGGATAATGATGGGGTATTTCTTTATGCGGCAAATTATTTTACCGGGAATGAACATGCCGTCAACAGAATCCGCGAAATGCTTGAAAACAGTGGCCTTGAGCTGGATAGTGAAAGTAATGGTATGTATTACTATTCCCAAGGAGAAGATGCTGGCGGCATAGTCGGGCTATTAGAAAATGGGCTTGTGGTGTTTGCTTATTTTGAGCCGTAGTGTGTGCTTAAGCCCCTCAAATACTCGGACAAATTTATAGAACATCGGACTGTAAATTT
>CAZKBH010000049.1:2776-37425 GCA_964550795.1 uncultured Saprospiraceae bacterium | reverse complement strand
TGGATCATAATATTTTTTATTGGGTGAATCGTCGCCATCGGGACTTCCAATTTGGCTTTGTAGAAAAGCTTCTTTAGACTTATAATAATCTTTAATACCTTCCCAAAATGCCCATTGCATATCAGTATCTATGTTCATTTTGACCGCGCCGTACTCGATTGCCTCCCGGATTTCGGATTGCGCTGAGCCGGAGCCGCCGTGGAAAACGAAGTTTACGGGCGTCTTTTCCGTGAGGCCAAATTGTTCCCGGATATAATCCTGCGAGTTTTTCAGGATCACGGGCTGGAGCTTTACGTTTCCGGGTTTGTACACGCCATGTACGTTGCCAAATGCCGCCGCAATGGTGAAATCAGGACTTATTTTTTTCAATTGTTCGTAAGCGTAAGCCACCTCACTGGGCTGGGTGTAGAGTTTGGAAGAGTCCACTTCAGAGTTATCCACGCCATCTTCTTCGCCGCCCGTCACGCCCAATTCAATTTCAAGGGTCATGCCCATTTTGGCCATTCTCGTCAGGTAGCGGGCTGAAATCTCAATATTTTCGTGCAAAGGCTCTTCCGAAAGATCCAGCATGTGGCTGCTGTAAAGCGGATAGCCATTTTTTTCGTAAAAACGTTCACCCGCGTCGAGCAAACCATCCACCCAGGAAATGATGTTCAGTGCACAGTGATCGGTATGCAAAATAACGGGTACGCCGTATGCTTCTGCCATGGCATGCACGTGTTGTGCACCCGAAACGCCGCCGAGAATTGCAGCGCGTTGGCCATCGTTGGAAAGGCTTTTCCCGGCAAAAAAGGAGGCTCCACCATGCGAAAATTGGATGATTACCGGGCTTTTTACCGCAGCGGCCGTTTCCAGTACGGCGTTGACGGAGTTTGTGCCGATAACATTCACCGCAGGTAAAGCAAAATTATGTTCGTTGGCGTAGTTCAGCAGTTCTGTGACTTCGTGACCATGCAGGACACCGGGGCGAAATTGACTCATTTTAGTAATGTGTTTGAAGGATGAACAAAAAATTGGGCCGGTGAAGGTAAAAACCAAGCGGGTAAACTGGGTTCTAAGTGACAAGTTTTTAAACGCTGGACCTTAAAAAGACCGATAAATAGCTGACATTAGTTTTCATTTATATGGAATGCTGTTTTGGAACAGTGCTTTATGAATCATTTGCGTTGCCGCCACACAGAGAGCCGCAACATCGCGAGTTTGTCGCGTTTAATACGACCAACGACCCAGTCGTATTTTGATTCCGTGAACAAATGCAGTTCATTGAGTCCATGCGAATACACAATGGCGGGCTGCAAAATCCAGCCCTTTCCGAGCTTGATGTCGGCACCGATACCGAGATCCAGGGCAAATCGCTCCTGTGCTATTTTCAGTAGATCGTTTTGATTTTTGGCCAAATTCCAACTCATCCGACCGCCTAAAATAATACAGCTACGCAGGGGTGAATCGGCTCGCCGCCGATCAGAAATGATAAAATGAATCGGCATTTCAAGGTCCAAAAAACGATAATCCCGTTCCTGTCTTTCTTCATTTCCGGGTAAAAAAGTCACTTTTTGAGATACCGCAAACAGCGATAAAGTAGGCTGAAAATCGAGCCAGGGCCATACTTGTTTACGAACAAAAACACCCGCCGTTACGCCCGTCGGTGTCCGGCCGGTACGACGCACCAGTGGTTCTTCCGGAAATCGGCGGCTGAGGTTTTCCATTTTCAGGGTCTGGGCTTCTGCACTGAGAAAAAAACCAAATGCAACGCGCTGGTTTTCTTTGCTTTGTGCGAAGATTTGAATGCTTAAGAACAACAGGAAGCTTGTGAATAGGTTTTTCATATTAAATGCGATCAAATCAGTTAAAAACCTTTCTGGAAGGCGAAGAATGAAACCATGACCAACAGCAGTATATCCATATTCCCCTTGACACTCATTCGCGCAGGCGGGTTGCCTTTGCCTGTGTGGGAACAGATGATCCATGATTTGCCCGACTGGGCAATCTTGCAACAAAAGGAGCAGGCTGCTGCGGCGCAATTGCTGCATTCATTGGAGGAAGCCTTGGCAGTATTGCCTGATTCGCAGCTCCGGACGGCCGTTTACAATGCCCGGAAGGCTTTTTTCCAACGCCGAAAAACGCCCGCTGAGGCTTTGGAAACGCAATTGTTAACGGCAAAAATTCAGCCCAAGCTTTTGGAGGCGATCACAAGTTGGCGTGAAATCGAAGTAGCTAAAAGGGCTGCAGAACAGCACTTCGAGGAACAGCTTGAGGCCAATTACCGGACTTTGCAAACCATCGCACAGGATGAAACCCTGCGTCGAGCCCTGCTATTTGCAAGCCATGATCTGCTGGCGAGTTTGCCAACTTTCGCGGCAAAAAACCTCGGGTTTTTGGATAAAAGAGATCGCCAAACGGCTTTTTCCACTCTGAAATACCTAACGCGGGCTTTGTTTAAAACCTCGCCACTAGGGCGTTTTACCAGTGTTCAGGTCAAATCGCTGCATGAATCTTTTGAAGCAGCCGATCAAACAGATGCGTGGCTGCAATCGAAATCCATGGTGACGCCCAACGTGGCAATTTTGCCCGCTATTTATGAGGTTTTGTTGCGTGAACCCGCGTTTTTCCAATCCCTGGAGGTCTCCCTGAATCCTTGTTTAACCATTACAAACCGACAAACCTGGCTTTATTTTGACGGCGAACAAGAGGCTTTTCAACAGATAAACCCCGACCCGGTCGTGGATTTTGTAGTAGATACGCTGTTACTGGAGCCTCAACGCAAACTGCCTTTTTTAAAACTATTGCAGTGCCTGGAAGATGCAGTGGAGGCAGCTGCCTCGGAATTGAAGGACTTGATTTTTAGATTGATAGACACCGGGCTGCTGGCCTGGGAACTGCCCGAACGGGGTCTCTCTCCCGGCTGGTGCGGTGGACTTTACCAATATCTGGGCTATCTGCCCGCGTCGCCAGTGCTGAGCGAGGCAGCGTATTTGCTTCAATGGCTGCGTACCACCGCGCGGACTCTGTCCTTTCAGCCCGTGGAGGAAGCGCAGAAAATCCAGGTAGAAAGCCTTGTAGCAGTAAAAACCTTCCTGGAAAATCACGGCGCGTCCATGCCGCCAATCCCGCCTGAACAGGTGTTTTTTGAGGATTTGGCACAGGATATCACCTTCGAAATGCCCTCAGGCACGATTGAAACCTTGTTGACGGAGCTGGCTGAACATTGGCGGGATCATGCAAGGCAGGTTTGGCCGCCGTTCCGTTTGCGCTTATTTCATTTTGCCCAAAAAACAATCCCGGCGGGTCAAAGCATGGGTTTTCTGGAATTTAGCAGGCTGTTTTTGGAAAGTGCCGAGGGCGAGCCGGATGTGACAAATTCATTCCAGCCAGCACTGGCGACAAATCCTGGAAAACTCGGTGCGCTGCTTCAAATTTTTGTAGAAAATGGCAAACACAAGGCGGTCGTCAACGCGATGTATCCAGGCGGGGGGAAAATGTTTGCGCGTTGGCTCTCGCTTTTCCCGGCAAACGTTTCTGAAAGTCTCAAAACCTGGCAAAATACCCAGGGCGTACGAACGCTCGCATTCCCATGGCAAAGCTGGTCAAATGCCAATTTTCAACCCGTACTTTCTGGCGATACCCTCAGGGTTCCAGATGCCAGAACGGGTGCAAATCCAGGGGGGCAAGTAATTGCTTTAGGGGAACTTAGGGTTCGATTGGATGAAAATGGCATGCCACAACTGATTGATAAACAGAGCGGTATGCCATTTTTGTTCAATGACCTCGGCTTGGAGTCGCCGGAAAGTCGTCCGCCGGTCATGCAGGTGCTTTGGCATTTGGGCATGCCTTGGGTTTCGTCTGAAATGTTGTTGCCCAAAGCAATGGAAGCCTCGCTGGAGTCGGGTGTCTGGCATCGCCGACGGGTGGAAACGGGGTCGCTGGTGCTGGCGCGGGAGGCCTGGGAGTTGCCCGCGGAAGTATACGAGCGCTTGTTTGCAACAGGTAAATCACAAGCAGCGCGGATAGGATTGGGCATCGCGTTTCTGCAATCCCTGGGTGTGCCTCGGTATTTTTTTGGGCGTGTGTTGGGGAAACGGGATAAACCGCAGTTTTACGATCAAAAATGCCCGATTTCGATGTTGTTGTTGGAGAAAAACCTGCAAAAAAGTCGGGGAAATTTATTCCTCACGGAAATGCTTCCCACGCCGGGCCAAAGTTTGGGAGATAGGGTAGGGGAGTTTGTGCTGGAATTTGACGGGATTGTTTGAACAAACCCGTCAAATCCGATTCAGCTATTTTTCAATCAATTCAATCAAACGATTCAAATCCGTGTCGTTGTCAAACTTGACCACAATTTGCCCTTTGCCTTTGTCGTCGCGTTTTAGATCCACTTTTGTCCCGAAAAACGAGCGGAATTGATCCTGAATATTGCGCAGATTCTCGCTCAACGCCTTTTTGGGTTTGGCTTGTTCGCCTTTTCTGCTTTCCTGGTAACTTGCTATCAGCGCTTCAACGGCGCGGACAGAGAGATCTTCCGAGATGATTTTTTGATACACCGAATTGCGAATGGCGTAATCATCCACCCCGGCCAATGCACGGGCGTGGCCCATTGAAATCCGGCCTTCCACGATGCCTTGTTTGATATCCGGGTCGCTTTCAAAACGGAGCAATCGGAGGTAATTGGTGATAGTGCTCCGCTGTTTGCCTACGCGTTCGGAAAGATTTTCGTGGGTGAGTTTGAACTCTTCTGCCAGTCGGCCATACGAAACCGCGATTTCCCAGGCATTCAGGTCCTCGCGCTGAATGTTTTCGATCAGGGCCATTTCGAGCAGTTCCTGATCGTTTGCCAGTCGCACGTAGGCGGGCATTTCTTTCAGTCCGGCCAATTGACTTGCCCTGAAACGACGTTCACCCGAGATAATCTGGTACTCCTTGTCGTGCAAGCGGCGCACCGTAATCGGCTGGATAATGCCATGGGCGCGAATACTAGCGGCGAGTTCTTCCAGAGATTCCGAGCTAAAATTCTTGCGGGGCTGCCCGGCATTCGTTTTGATGTGTGTGATGGGCAACTGTGCAACCGTCGTAGCCAGTTCGCGCACGACGCGCTCTGGATCTTCCTGCACAGCCTTTTCCAACTGTTTGGGGTTCCCAAGAAGGGCTTTGATGCCGCCGGTATTGAATTTTGCTTTTGACATGATGTGGGAATGTGGACAATGGGATTAATGTGGACAATGTGGTTAACGGGGGAATGTGGACAATGTGACTAATGTGGTCAATGTGATTAATGAAGGAAATGTGGTCAATGTGACTAATGTGGACAATGTGGTTAATGGGGGAATGTGGTCAATGTGATGCCAGGCTTTGGTTGTTAATCGAATCAATCGTCGAAATCGAATCAATCGAATTAATGGTTAATTTCTTCTCAGAAACTCTTCAGCGAGGTTGAAAAAATTCACTGCACCCTTGCTGTTCACATCATAAAGTGCCACGGGGGTGTGCGACATGGGGGCTTCAGCTACCCGGCTGTTGCGGTGAATAATGGTCTCGAAAACATAATCCGTAGCGCTGTTGCGCACTTCTTCTACAATGGCGTTGGCAAGTCGGAGCCGACCGTCGTACATAGAAATGAGGAGGCCTTCTACCTGCAAGTTCGGATTGTAGCCCTGACGGATGAGGTCAATGGTGTTTTTCAATTTAGCCAGTCCTTCGAAGGAAAACATCTCGCATTGCACAGGGATGAGTACCGTATCGGCAGCGACCAGGGCGTTGACGGTGATGAGTCCGAGGGACGGAAGGCAATCAATGAAAATATAATCGTATTCGTTGCGGAGTTCACCCACCACGCCGCGGAGCACGTACTCGCGGTTGGGTTTGTTTACCATCTCAATTTCTGCGCCTACAAGGTCAATATTGGAGGGCAAAAGGGAAAGGTTGGGGGTATCTGTTTGAATGATCGCTTCGCGCGGATCGGTGCCGTGCACGAGGCAATCATAGAGGCTGATTGCCTCGGAGGTGTTGGGTAAGCCAACGCCGGAGGAGGCGTTTGCCTGTGGATCGGCATCAATGAGCAGCACTTTTTTCTCCAAAATGGCGAGCGATGCAGCGAGGTTGATAGCGGTAGTGGTTTTACCCACGCCACCTTTTTGGTTGGCGATGGTGATAACTTTGCCCATGTCTTTTAGCATGATATTTCGAGCGTTTTGCGTCACACCTTTTGATGCAACTGCGGCAAAGGTAGTTGGGCGTGAAACGCTGCGTGGAACAATGCCCCGATAAGTTATCCCCGTTTTTTCCACAGGTTGCCAACAATGTAGCCGCAGACCTGATTCAAGCCAGTTTTGTCAATTCTTTTTATGGAATTTAACAACATATTCCGCCCATTATCACATTATTCTACCTTTGCTGCTCATAAATTTAAGAAATGATTCCTGCAGAGCAATTGTTGAAAGAGGTTGAAGCGCATATCTTAGAGTTTTTTGCGCAAAACATCACCCCGAACCATGTATTTCACGATTTGGAGCATACCATCCAAACGGTCGCTGCTACCCAGACCATCGCGGAAGGTTTCAACCTGGATGCACAGGATATGCTCACCTTGACGTTGGCAACCTGGTTTCACGATACCGGCTATGCCGAAGGGCCAGCCGACCACGAGGAACGCAGTTGTGTCAATGCCGCTCAGTTTTTGCAAGGAAAAATTCCTGCAGAACAAATTGCCGAGATTCAAACCTGTATCCGGGCTACCAAGGTGCCTCAAAAACCCGAATCCTTGCTGGGTCAAATCATCGCGGACGCAGACCTGAGCCATCTGGGTATGAAAATCTATTGGGATCGCACCAGCAAATTACGGCAGGAGTTTGTGCTCGCTCGTGGTAACGTGATGAGCGACCAGGACTGGGTGGACTTTGAAATCAATTTCATGCTCATGCATGAATACCATACCGTGGTGGCCCAGGAACTCTTTAACAAGCGGAAAGCCAAACACATACAGCAGCTCCTCAAACAAAAACGCCGCCTCTATCCCGATTTGGCGCCTAAGGTGGACGAGATTGCCTTGTTGGAAGAAAAAGAAAAAACTGGCGACCTGAAAAAAGTACTTAAAGAAACGGAGAACGAGATAAAAGCCGGTCGTTTTGGGCGCGGGGTGGAGACCATGTATCGGACCACCTACCGAACCCACACGAACCTCAGTGCTATGGCCGACAGCAAGGCCAACCTAATGCTTTCGGTTAATGCAATTGTGATCTCCATCCTGGTTTCTAGTCTTTTGCCCAAACTGCAAGACGGTGCAAACTGGAAAGTGGTTGTTCCGACGGTATTGCTGATGGCCACTTGCCTGGGTTCAATGGTCTATGCCACCCTCGCCACCCGACCCAAAATAACAGAAGGTAAAGTCACTCGCGAAGCCATCAAACAGCGCAAAGCAAACCTCTTGTTCTTTGGCAATTTTTACAACATGGGGCTGGAAGAGTTCCAATGGGGGGTGAACGAAATGCTCAAAGATCCCGAGTTTTTGTACAGTTCTATGAGCCGAGACCTTTATTTCCTGGGCATTGTACTCGCAAAAAAATACAGGTATCTGAGTACCTGCTATAATATTTTCATGTACGGACTCATTATTTCCATGGCAGCGTTTGCGGTTGCCGCAGCGATGTAGTTTGAGGCAACGGCGGGTAAAAGACCGATCACCAATCCACCAATCCACCAATCACCAATCCACCACTCAACCAATCACCCCCTCGATGTCGAGCATAGTCATCATTCCAACGTACAACGAAAAAGAGAATGTGGAGGCCATTATCCGCGCCGCATTGGCACAATCGGATGATTTCCATGTGCTGATTGTAGACGACGGTTCGCCCGATGGTACGGGACAAATCGTGCGTGATCTTCAGTCCGAATTTTCCGGACGGCTTCACCTGCTGGAGCGCAGTGGTAAATTAGGCTTGGGCACGGCCTATATCGCCGGTTTTCGCTGGGGTTTGGAACGCTCCTACGAGTACTTTTTTGAGATGGATGCAGATTTTTCCCACAACCCGGAGGATCTGCCCCGCTTGCTGGCTAAATGCCGGGACGGAGGGGCCGATGTGGCGGTTGGCTCGCGCTATTGTCGGGGTGGTAAAGTAGTCAATTGGCCGATGGATCGAATCGTGCTCTCCCGAGGCGCATCCCTTTACACCAGCCTGATTCTTTGGATGCCCGTGGCCGACCCGACTGCTGGCTTCATCTGTTACCGGCGTAAAGTGTTGGAAGCCATGGATTTGAGCAAGATAAAGTTCATCGGATATGCTTTCCAGATCGAAATGAAATACACCGCATATCAGCTGGGATTCAAAGTTAAAGATGTGCCGATCACGTTCAAAGACCGCGAAAAAGGCCAGTCCAAAATGTCTTTAAATATTATCAAGGAAGCAATGCTGGGCGTTCTTCAAATGCGCTGGCGTTGAGTTTTGGCGCACGCTTATTTCAAAGAAAGTCGCTGTGTTTAACCGCTTCAAACGGGCGATTCTAAAATATTTTACAAAAAAAAATGCAATTTAGCGCGCAAATACTGGCCCGCGTTTCCTTAAAAAACGCTCACTTCCTACCTTCGCGCCGCTTCCCCAAATACTAGGTCTGTCGCTTCCTCCAAATGCTACTTCATGCCCGGTTTTAATCGGGATTTTACTTCGTTCAACTATCTCAACTCGAAAAAATGCAAGGTTCTGCTATCTCTATCAAACAGGGCAAACTAAAAGTGCCAAACGATCCAATTATTCCATTCATCGAAGGTGATGGTATCGGTGCCGATATCTGGGCCGCTTCCGTACGTGTGCTGGACGCCGCCGTAGAAAAGGCATTCAACGGCAAAAAGAAAATCGTGTGGAAAGAAGTGCTTGCGGGCGAAAAAGCCTTCAACAAAACAGGCAGTTGGCTGCCTGACGAGACCCTCAAAGTCATTGACGAATACAAAGTGGCCATCAAAGGCCCACTGACCACTCCAGTGGGTGGTGGCATCCGTTCACTCAACGTGGCCCTCCGCCAGCAATTGGACCTCTACGCTTGCGTACGCCCGGTTCGGTGGTTCAGAGGTGTACCAAGCCCGGTGAAAGAACCCGGACTGGTGGATATGGTCATCTTCCGCGAAAACACGGAAGACATCTACGCGGGCATCGAATACCTGGCGGGCACGCCCGAAGCAGACAAAATGATCGCTTTTTTGCGAGATGAAATGGGGGTGAACAAAATCCGCTTCCCAGAATCATCTTCCATTGGCATCAAACCCGTGTCCAAAGAAGGCACCGAGCGCCTCGTTCGTGCTGCGCTGGAATATGCGTTTAAGTACAAGCGCAAATCGCTTACCCTCGTCCACAAGGGCAACATCATGAAATTTACCGAAGGTAAGTTCAAAGACTGGGGCTACGAACTCGCTGAGCGCGAATTTGGAGACCGTGTGTTCACCTGGACGGAATACGACCGCATCAAAGCCGACAAAGGTGAAGCTGCGGCCAATGAAGCACAAACTGCCGCGCTGGCTGCCGGCAAAATGCTCGTAAAAGACATTGCCGACGCATTCCTCCAGCAAATACTGCTCCGCCCTTCAGAATACGATATGGTGGCTACACTCAACCTCAATGGCGACTACCTTTCCGACGCACTCGCTGCGCAAGTGGGCGGTATCGGTATCGCACCGGGTGCAAACATCAACTACCTGACCGGTCACGCTATTTTTGAAGCGACGCACGGTACCGCACCCAAGTACGCAGGAAAAGATATGGTGAACCCATCTTCGGTGATCTTGTCGGGCGTGATGATGTTTGAATACCTCGGTTGGGACAAAGCGGCGAAACTTGTGGTCAAAGGCATCGAGCGCAGCATCCGCAAAAAACGCGTTACCTACGATTTCGAACGTTTGATGAAAGGTGCAACGAAGTTGAAATGTTCTGAATTTGGGGATGAAATCATTGCTAATATGTAGTTGATTGATTCGATTGACAATCAATGCCTCACAAGTCTACAACATAGCAAACAATTTTGCGATTTTAGAGAAGTGACACTTTTTAAAAAAGTGTCACTTCTAAAGCGCGCCCCAGCGTATCAAGAAAGTGTTGCACACCTCCCTTAACGCATTGGTTTTCGAGATTAGCTGCGATTTGCCTGAACCTTTTCGCGCATATTTTGGATTTTAACAAAACAAAAGCGTTCTGCCGGACTTTCCGGCAGAACGCTTTTACAATATGCTTAGTTGGTTCAATTATTCGCTCTCCAACTGCCGCTCTAATTCTTCCATCATGACATAGTCAATGGATTCACTGACGCTTGGGATGATGGTGAGAATGGTTTCGAGACGAGAAATTTCGATGAGCTTGGTGACCATCGGGTGCATTTCGCCAGCGAGTACAAAGGATCCGGTGCCTTTCCACTGGCGATGGCCTGTCAGAATGGCCGATAGTCCACTGCTATCGACATATTTGACATTGGAAAGATCCAAAATAAAGTTTCGCACCCCCTCCTGAGAAAGCAGGATGAGATCGCTCTTTAATTGCGGTGCGATGGTCGAATTCAGGTTTTCCTCATGGAGCGTGAGGACGGCATACTGCTCCTGTTTATCGATCTGATATTTCATAGACTGCTGATTGTCAATGTTAATTTGGTCCAAAAAACATATTCTCATGCTTTCTTGGGACGGCAAATGTAATGGTTAAGCGTTTTCTTTTCAAGAAAAATTTCTGAAGGGGCCTTTGGGCTGACGGCTTGTCAGTTTAAACTTTCGGCGGGGTTTTTGCCAATAGTCAAGGAATCACCGCTGTAAAGTAAGACGAACTGAACCCTGTGCAGAAAAAAATGTTTAGGTACATAGTTAAAACTTGGCTCGTTCGGTACAAATCGTCTAAAATTGTCGCACGAAAATTTTAAACGTCTGCACCTTTCCGCTTCATTTGCGTTTTATCTTAATCTTCACATTCCCAATTGATCACTTCATCCTTCGACTACTTCTTATCTATGAACAATAAATTCTCTCCCGTTGTCAAACAAATCATTAACCAGAGCGGCCAGGAGGCGCGGCGTTTGGGGCATGATTACGTTGGCACAGAGCATTTGCTCCTGGGCATCCTCGCAGAGCGCGACAGTTTGCCCGTACGTGTGCTTGATTCGCTTTTAGTAGATATAAACGACCTCAAAAAACGAATCGAACGCTCGATCCCTCGTTACTCCAATTACCCCCCCGCTGAAAATCTCTTTGTGGGGGAATGCGCGATGACCACGCAGGTACAACGCGTGCTGAAAGCCACTTTTGTGGAAGCCAAAATGACCAAGACGGAGGAAGTTCACCCCGAACACCTCATGCTCGCCATGCTCAAATACGCAGACATCGGCAGCACCAAACTTTTAAATGAATACGACGTGGACTACGACTCTTTTAAAAAAGAACTGGAGTATGTGCGTTCGGAACAAGACCTTGCACAACCCAAAATATCGGCTCAATCCGAGGGTGAATTTGATGAGGAGCGCGGATCTTACCAGTCGCCTTCCCAAAAACGTCAGGAAAAAAGCCGCACCCCCGTGCTCGATAATTTCGGGCGTGATTTCACCAAACTTGCTGAAGAAGGTAAATTAGACCCCATCATTGGCCGCGAACGGGAAATTGAGCGGGTGAGCCAAATTCTTAGCCGCCGCAAAAAGAACAACCCAGTACTGATCGGTGAACCAGGTGTTGGTAAAACCGCCATTGTGGAAGGTCTTGCGCTGCGGATCATGCAGAAAAAGGTGAGCCGAACGCTGCACAACAAACGCGTGGTGATGTTAGACCTTGCTGCCTTGGTAGCGGGGACTAAATACCGCGGTCAGTTTGAAGAGCGAATCAAGGCCATCATGGTCGAATTGGAGAAAAACCGCGATGTGATTCTTTTCATTGACGAAATTCACACGATGGTGGGTGCAGGCGGTGCTTCTGGCAGCCTGGACGCTTCCAATATTTTCAAACCAGCCCTTGCCCGGGGCGAACTCCAATGCATCGGTGCCAGCACGCTGGATGAGTATCGCCAGTACATCGAAAAAGACGGGGCTTTGGATCGCCGTTTCCAAAAAGTATTGGTCAACCCGCCTACCCAGGAGGAAACCATCCACATTTTGCGGAATATCCAACCGAAGTACGAGGAGTTTCACAACGTCAAGTATTCCGATGAGGCCATCGTTTCCTGTGTTCGCCTCAGCGATCGCTACATAACGGATCGTTTTCTTCCAGACAAAGCCATTGATGTGCTGGATGAAGTGGGTGCCCGCGTACACTTGAAAAACATCGTGGTGCCGCAGCATATCGAGGATTTGGAAAAAGAAATCGAGTCTATTCGCGAGCGCAAAAATTACGCGGTCAAAAATCAGAACTACGAAGATGCCGCCAATCTCCGCGACCTCGAAAGCCGCCAGGTAAGACAGTTGGATTTTGCTAAAACGCAATGGGATGAGGAGAGTAAAGTGGCGCGTTACCCGGTTGGGGAAGAGGAAATTGCTGAAATCGTGGCCATGATGACGGGCATTCCTGTCCGAAAAGTAGGTCAAAGTGAAAGCAAAAAACTCGTTGCAATGGCCGATGACCTGCGTAAAATGGTGATTGGACAGGACGAGAGTGTGATCAAAATATCGAAAGCCATTCAGCGCAACCGCGTGGGCTTGAAGGATCCAAAGAAGCCTATTGGCTCGTTTATTTTCCTGGGCCCAACAGGGGTTGGTAAAACAGAACTTGCCCGTGCGCTTTCTCGCTATCTATTTGATTCTGAGGATAATCTGCTCAGAATTGACATGAGTGAGTACATGGAAAAATTCTCCGTAAGCCGCTTGATTGGCGCGCCTCCGGGGTATGTTGGCTATGAAGAAGGAGGACAACTGACGGAAAAAGTGCGCCGCAAACCCTATTCAGTGGTGCTGCTCGACGAGATCGAGAAAGCGCACCCGGATGTGTTCAACATTCTCCTCCAGGTACTCGACGACGGCCAACTGACCGACGGTATGGGACGCAAGGTGGATTTTAAGAACACCATCATCATTATGACTTCTAACATTGGGGTGCGCCAACTCAAAGACTTTGGTCAGGGTGTTGGATTTGCTACGCAGGCCCGGCAGGATGCAGCGGAGGAAAATTCCAAAACGGTGATTCAGAACGCGTTGAAAAAAACCTTCTCACCCGAATTCCTCAACCGAATTGACGATGTGATGGTCTTCAACTCCCTTGGCAAACCAGAGATTTTCAAAATCATTGACAATGCCCTGGCGAGTTTGACCCTGCGCCTGGACAACATGAAATTCACCCTTGCACTCAGTGAAGAAGGGAAAGAATTTGTGGCTGAAAAGGGATATGATCCTCAATTTGGCGCACGTCCATTGCACCGTGCCATTCAGAAATACGTGGAAGATCCACTCGCAGAGTTCATTCTGGGAGAAAACCCACCAGAAGGTGCCGCGTTGATGGCTACGCTGAATGAAGCCAAAGACGGGCTTACCATTGCCTACGCCGAAGTTGCGCCGAAAGCACTTGGTGGCGGTGGAGCCTTGGCGCTGGAACCTGGAGATGATGTATCGGCGAGTGCCGGAGATGAGGTGTCAGCGAGTGATAATTAGAAGGATTCAGCTTCAAATAATAAGCGGCCATTCCGAGGATTCGGGATGGCCGCTTTACTTTTCAGAGCAAGCGCTTGGATGCTTATTCAAATGCCAGATAGTGATTAAGGAGGTGGGCAAGACCTTGGTTCTGTAAGTATAGCTTGCCGCTTTTCCGTTTCAGATTTATGGAATACTTTCGTGTGCCCTGAGTGTTCGAATTAAAAAGAATATCGAACCGCAGAATATCGAATATCGAACACCGAACACCGAATTTTGAAGGGGGATACCCATAAACCGGCGTTGATAGAACATTTGGATTTAATATCCATTCACCTTTAAACTACTTCGTCATTCGATATTGGGTGTTCGATATTCTATATTTCATCACAAGTACCCAATATGCTGATAGTCAGTAAAAAATATTTACAACTGCTAGTTTTTTCACCTCACTGTGCAGCCGGTAACACGCCAGCTTCACAGGGTCTTTATATGCTCCCATGCGCCCGTTACACACCTTCTTCCTGTTTTTTGCCTCTCTGCCCTTCGCCACGGCCCAGATGCACGACAACCACTGGATTTTCGGCTACAACTACGACTCGCCCACCAACAACAATGGCACCCTGCTCCATTTTGAAAAAGGCTATCCGGAGTTCAAGGTTGAAAATGTGAAGCACGATTTTGGACTTTATGGCATCATTTGTAGCGACTCCATGGGGAATTTGCTCTTTCACACCAACGGAAGGCAAATCCGTAACCGCTTGCATGACATCATGGAGGGCGGGGACACCATCAATCCCGGCCCTATCTGGACGGACTACCCTGATGACTATCCAACATCCACAGGTGGCCTCTCGGTTCCTGCACCGGGTTTGCCAAATCATTATTACGTACTTCACACATCGGCGAGCTATAATTTTCTTATTCCCTTTCCCATCTTGTATTACAGTTTGATTGACATGGACCAAAATGGTGGATTGGGCAAAGTAATTTCTAAGAATAATGTTTTGGCCGAAGGAAATATAAATAGCCCCGTAATTATCAAGCATGGCAACGGCCGTGACTGGTGGCTGATTGCGGGGGACATGCTTTCACAGACCTACTTTACTTTCTTGATTAACCCAGAGGGAATACATTTCTTGCCGCAACAAGATATTGCCCCTCCAGCCCTTACAAATTATAGCCAAAGTATAGCATCTCCGGATGGGTCTTTTTTTGTCAGCAACGACGACAGCACTGGGCTTTGGATATTTGATTTTGATCGGTGCAGTGGGCTTTTGAGCCACCCCAGGGTCTTGCCTTACCAGCCTCCGGTGTTCTGGACAGCCACCAATGCTTTTTCCCCTGACGGGCGTTTTTTCTACGCGGGTACGCACTTAGTCATCTATCAGTTAGATATGCAGACGATTGACAGCGCGTACATTTCTTTCGATACTATAGCCCGCTATGAATATGGAGCAAGCCCCGCCCCACCATTTTATACCCATTTTTACTTGCCCGAACTGGCGCCCGACGGTAAAATCTACTACGCTACATTCAATCACTCCAAAGCATTTCATGTACTCCATCGTCCTCAACTACCACTTTTTGCCGCCGATATGACACAGCGGGATATTTTATTGCCCAAACATAATCATGGAACGAATTGCTACTTCCCCAATTACCGTCTCGGGAAATGGGACGGCTCGCCATGCGACACACTTAGTTTCGCCTCACCGCCCGGCAAAGGCTTCAAGGATGTGTTATGGCGGGGAAACGCAAGTGTAGAATCAACGGAGGAAATAAAAGTGCTGAAACTGCCGCCCGGTTTTCAAGTGTCGGGTTACAATGGACAGGCTCCCGAGGAAGGTTACAATCCTTTAAACATGAAAACGCTTATGCGGTTAGAAATGGAGCGAAAACGGCAGGGTAAATCTAGTTCCCAATCCAAAAAAGAAACAAAAAACGACTAAATCATGGCTTCAATACGACACTTCAAGTCACTACTGCGCTTTTTTATCGCATTGTTTTTCCTTCCTTTTTGCTTATCAGCGCAGGTATTGCCTGACCAGATTTGGCTTCACGGCATCCATGATCTTCCCGGACAACCGGGTTATGGCAATTCCTATCTAAGGTTTGAAAACGGGCTTGTCTTTATCCAGCAGGAAGACTTGCGTATGAACTTTGAGAGCACCATGGCGGTAATGCCTGATACGTTAGGGAACATCCTTTTCTATACTAATGGCTGCCACATCGCCAATGCTCAAGGAGATACCATGCCCAATGGCGCGGGGATAAATCCTGGAGAGATGCACGATTGGACTTGCCCGACAAGCGGCTATACATCTCCTTTGGGGGCGATGATCCTACAGATGCCCGACAAGCCAAATCTGTACTACCTTTTCCACATGGGTGTACAATACGGGACAGAAAGAAAGTTGAATTATGGGCCGTTTTACTACACAATTATAAACATGGAGCTTGATGGCGGCAAGGGTGCGGTAATTTCAAAAAACAACATAGTGGCAGATGGAAACTTTGAGCCTTTTGCATCTGTGCGCCATGGTAACGGGCGCGATTGGTGGCTCATTTTCCCGGAATATGGCACAAATAAGTACCGAAAATTCCTTTTCTCCGATACAGGGCTGGAAGAAAAAGAGGTTCAATCCATTGGGCAGAGTTTGTCTTGCCGATACATCGGCTCTTCCGCATTTTCCCCAAATGGGATTCGATATGCCCGCCAACAGCACTGTGGAGTAGTCGCCTTAGATTTTGACCGATGTTCGGGACAGTTTTCGAATGATCGTTTATTGCCTTTGCCTGCCAATGCCTTTGGCGGTGGCGGCGTGGCCTTCAACAAAAACGGAGACAGACTGATGGTTTCAACCCAGTTGTCAGTTCTAGCGGCAGATTTGACCCAGCCTAACCCACAGTTAGATACTATTGTCGGTTCGCTTGACATCATTGGTTCAAGCCTCCACTTGATGCAATACGGAGCAGATGGGAAGATCTATTTAAGTAATTTGGGACGGGGAAAATTCTATCATGTGATAAACAAGCCAAATGAACCTGAAATTGATTTTCAGCAAAGATGGTACGACTTGGCTAATTATTCCGTCCGCACGCTTCCCAACTACCCAAACTACCGGCTCTACGATATGCCGGAAAGTATCTGCGATACGCTTGGAATCAATGCCCCACCAATAGTTGGTACGACAACCCTTGCAAATCCCAATGTTCTGCTTTGGCCCAATCCGGTAGGCGAAACGCTGTACCTGCAAACAGGAGCAGAGATGGAAACACTTGAAATCTTTGATGCTACTGGCAAGAAAGTACGCTTGGTTGTGCCAACATTTTCAGAGGAGGAGATTTCTGTCAATGTCCGCCATCTGCCGCCCGGCCTTTACTACCTTATCCTACGATTTAAAGATAAGGTGTGGAGTGGAAAGTTTGTGAAGCAGTAGCTCGGCAGCACCTTAAATGACGGTGGACTGGCTTGCAGGCCAGTCCACCACTTGGAAATCATATTTTCCTTGCTACTCAATCCTCATCCTCCACCACACCCGTCGGGTTGCGTTCCCACATGAGGTAGGCTTTGAGGAATTCCTGAAGATCTCCGTTGAGTACCGTATCGGGGTTATGCACCTTGTAGCCCGAACGCAGGTCTTTTACCCAGCGATCGTCGAGAACATAGGAGCGGATTTGGCTGCCCCACTCGATTTTGCTTTTCCCGGCTTCAATTTTGTCCTTTTCAGCCTGGCGTTTGCGCATTTCCAACTCGTACAGACGGCTTTTGAGCAAGGTCATCGCAATCTCTCGGTTGCGGTGTTGACTTCGGTCTTGCTGACATTCGGCCACGATCCCGGTCGGGATGTGCGTGACACGCACGGCAGATTCCGTCCGGTTTACGTGCTGACCACCCGCTCCGGAAGCCCGGAACACGTCCCAGCGTACATCATCGGGGCTAACAATGATTTCAATTTCATTGCCTTCGATGAGTGGGTACACAAACACGGAGGTAAAGGAAGTCTGGCGCTTGCCCTGGGCGTTGAACGGACTGATTCGGACCAGTCGGTGCACCCCGTTTTCGCCTTTTAGCCAGCCGTATGCATATTCGCCGCGAATTTCAATGCTGGCAGATTTGATGCCTGCGCTGTCGCCTTCCTGCTCAAAAATGTCAATGACTTTGAAGCCGTTGCGCTCGGCCCACATCCGGTACATGCGCAGGATCATGGCCGACCAGTCGCAGGCTTCGGTGCCACCTGCTCCGGCGTTGATCGTGAGCACGGCGTTCATTTCATCCTCTTTTTGGTTGAGGGTGCTTCGGAACTCCGCGTCCTCCAGAATTTCGAGGGTTTGTTTGTAATGGGTTTCTACCTCTTCTTCGGAGGTGAGGCCTTCTTTTTGGAATTCAAACAGCCCTTCCAGATCGTCCAGCTCACGCGCGAGCGCGGCAAAATCATCGAGCCATCTTTTGTTGATGCCGATTTTTCGTTGAATGCCTTCGGCGCGTTTGGCATCATTCCAGAAAGTAGGGTCAAGGGTTTGGCTGGTCAGGTCTTCGACTTCTTTGGCGCGGTTATCCACGTCAAAGATACCTCCTTAAGACCGCCAATTTGTCCTTCAACTCCTTGAGTTGTTCGATCGTCATGGAAACGGAGAATTTTATACTAGGGTGAAAATGAATTACAGGATTTCAATATAAAAAACGAGCTCCGAATTTGCCGGAATGGCACCACCCGCTGCTTCCTGGTCGCCGTAGCCGAGTGTGGGTGGGATGAACAGATACGCACGGGCACCGTGGTTGAGTTGCATCACGCCTTCGTCGAAGCCGGCGATCATTTGGCCTACGCCTGCCGGAAACTGGAGTGGCTGGCGGCGGCTGTAGGAATTATCGAAAGGTGTGCCGTCGTTGAGGCATCCATAGTAGTGCACTTGAAGGGCTTCCCCTTCTTGCACCCGGGCACCACGGCCAGTTTCTTCAATCCAAATCTTTAACCCGGATGTACGGGTATTGAGTTCCGCATTGAGCAGTCCGGCGGCGTACGCCTTGACTTTGGTTTCTACCCGTTGCCGGATGATCTGGACTGAGGCTTCGAGGTTACGGGCAGCGACGGCTTTTTGTTCGAGGGAAACGATGTCGAGCAAAACGACTTCAAAACGGATTTCGGTGGCAGCTTTTTCTGCCGGGGGCAGGTAGTTGCGCATGTTTTCGTCCACATTTTGGAAAATCGTGAGGCTGTCGCCCACACCCATGAGCATGGAAGCATCGAAGAGTGGGGGATAGTGGTTCAAGGTTTCGTCTGCGGCGGCAATATCATACCGATAAACACCGCCGGGGTTCTTTTTGGAACTACTGAGCAGGGTATTGCCCACGTACACGTCCACATTGGCTATAATGGACTCGCCGCGTTGTGGTTTTTTCCCGTTTTTTTGCGTGTGCTGGATGTATCGGTAACCGTGTTCGCTCGTGTTTTGAGCGGACGCGCCAAACAAATGCAGGGCAAGCGCCGCGATTAGTAAAATCTTGATTTTCAACATTTTGTAAAACGATGAAGGTTGAAAAAATAACGTGGTATCCAGTGGCCATCTAATGAACAGAGGTTGTCCCATAAGGTTGATGCCGAAAAAACTGCATCAAACCTATAAGACAACCTCTTGATATGCTTTCAACGCGCAATGGAGCGCATTTACTGCGATTTACAGGCCCATTTCGATGTAGAACACCAAATCAGTGTTTGGTGGAATGTCGCCACCAGCACCCTGTTCTCCGTAGCCAAGTTCGCTTGGGATGAAGAGGATTGCTTTGCCACCGCGATTGAGCAATTTCATGCCTTCGTTGAAACCAGGGATCAAACCACCCACATTGAAGGGAGCCGGACCGCCACGATCGAAGGAGTTGTCGAACATGCCACCGTCCGTTTTGCGAACGCCGTAGTAATTGGTTGGAACGCTGTCGCCGTCTTTGATAGGGGCACCAGTGCCTTGTTCAATGATGACGTATTCCAGACCGGAGGCTGATTTTTTGAGGTTAGCCAGTTTTTTGCTTTTGTAGTCGGCCAACATCGTTTTCACCGTTTCGGCTACGATCATGCCCTGGGCTTGCGCCGCGTCTGCGTTTTTCATTTCTTCTTGTTGGCGTTGTTGAATGATTTCTGGAGTCAGAATTTCTTCCAATTTCACTTCGTAGCGGATTTCTTTTACTTCGCCGAAGCTTTTTGGAATTCCTTTTTTCATCAAAGAATCGAGTGGTTGGATCACGGTGGCGCTGTCGCCTTTAGCCATCAACAAAATGGCTTCGAATACAGCGGGCACTTTCCCCTTCATCATGCTTGAATCAGGCAGGACAACTTCACGTGGGCCACCTGCGTCGCGGCTGGTGCTTTGCACGAGAGAGTCGTTCACCCAGGTGTTGACACTGATCAGCACCGTGCTGCCGAAGGAAGCTTTTGGGCCTTCCAGGTTGGTGTGGTTGGTGACGATGTTGCCTCCTGCAGTGGTCACAGAATTGCCTTTTTGGCAAGCAGTCTGACTGGCCGCGAAAAGCGCCAAAACAGACAAAATCAATAAGTTGCGCATTCTTGTAGAGTTAAGTGAATGATAGTTGAGTTGTGGATATTGGACCCTGAAATTTGAGTACTGGGTTAGCCCGCCAAAATTCGATCTTTGTATTCCGGCAGGATGCTTTTGAATTTGTCAATGGTGGCTTTCAAACTGTCGTGGGAATATGCTCCGGAGGCATTTTTGTGTCCACCACCTTTAAAATGTTTTTTGCAGATTTCCTGCACATCTATATTTCCCTTGGAGCGGAGGCTGAGTTTGACCACCGTTGGTTGGTTGTGGATAAAGGCTGCAATGCGCACCTCTTTCACACTCAGCAGGTAGTTCACAATGCCCTCTGTATCACCGCGTTGGATGTCGAATTGCTCGTAATCCTTGCGGGAAAGCCAGATGAGCGCGGTTTTAAATTCAGGAAAAAACTCCATTCGATTGGACAGGCAATGTCCGAGCAGGCGCAGGTTTTTTTCCCGATTGGAGTTGAAAATCATGTCCTGAATGCCCGTATCGTCAATGCCACGTTCCACCAAATCTGCAACAATACGAAACAAGTTGGGGTTGGTTGCGTAGCGGAACGAACCCGTATCCGTCACCAAACCCGTGTAAATACATTTTCCCACGGTATTTGGATTGATTTTGTCGCGGTCGCCGATGCCATCTATAAACCGGTAAACCATTTCGCAGGTGCTACTGGCTTCTGGCTCTGAAAAAACGAAATCGGCGATCGAATCCGGGTACAGGTGGTGGTCAATCATGATCCGCTGCACAGGCAGGTCGCGCACGTATTCACCGAGTTTGTCAATGCGTTCCAGGGAGTTAAAATCCAGGAAAATGAGCAGGTTTTTTTTATTGATAACTTGCTTACACTCTTCGGGTTGGAGGTCCCAGATTAAAATATCACTCGCGCCTGGCAGGGCTTCAAATTCTTCAGGATATTCGGAAGGGAACAGCACATGCACCGTGTGTCCGTGCTGTTCGAGGTAGTGTCGCATCGCGAGCGAACTGCCGATTGCGTCACCGTCGGGATTGCGGTGCGAAAAGATGGCTACATTCTGCGGAACGCGGATAAGTTGACGAAGCGCGACAGGGAATTCCATTGTAGTGGCAGTTTTACCCGCCGAATGAAACGGTTGGCGGGTGGCGGTTTTATCCGCCGATGATTCAGCTTAGCTAGGGCATTAATATCTCTAATTACCTAAATCCGCCAAAACGGCGGCAAAAGTACGTGCTTCGCAGCGATTCGACCTTTTTGCCACAGATTATTTTTTAAAAAACCTTTTTTTTGACCCATTTTGAAATATAATCTTGGAATACCTTTGCGGCCCAATTCCCGAAAGCATCAATTGCCAAGCAAATCATTGTCCCCACACACCAATCACCAATCACCAATCACCAATCACCAATCACCAATCACCAATCACCACTCTCACCACTCACATACAAATAATGACAAACCGCACCTTTACGATGATCAAGCCTGACGCAGTTCGCGCTGGCAACATTGGCAACATCCTTCAAATGATCAATGCCGCCGGATACCGGATCGTAGCAATGAAACTTACCCAACTTAGCCCTGCAAAAGCAGGTGAGTTCTACGCCGTTCACAGCGCGCGTCCTTTTTACGGCGAACTTTGCGAATTCATGAGCAGCGGCCCGATCGTGGCAGCTATTCTTGAAAAAGAAAACGCGGTGGAAGATTTCCGCACCCTGATCGGAGCGACCAACCCGGCCAATGCCGAGCCTGGAACCATCCGCGCCAAGTACGCGACCAGCGTCGGCGAAAACGCGGTACACGGATCGGACAGCGACGAAAATGCAGCGATTGAAGGTGCGTTCCACTTCGGTGGCGTGGAATTGTTTTAATCGCTTTTTTAGATAAGTGTGGCACACCTTGATTATAGTAATTTTAGGTGTGCCACACTAAAAGCCCCTTGTAAATCAATGATTTACAAGGGGCTTTTACAATGTTTTACAGAAGCAGTGGGTTTGAAACGTCCCTATTAGTCAGTATTTTTTGTCGCTTAATACATCATCAATTTCCGGGAAGCTGTTCCGAACGGTGTTTCGAGGCGGCAGGTATAAAAACCAGGCTCGCGAAGATCAGCGCGATGAAGTACGATGTGGTTTTCACCCAATTGATAGGCGCCTTTTTTAGCAGTAACCTCCCGGCCAGTGGTATCAAAAATGCGCAGGAATACATCTGCAGCAGCCGGAAGGCGAAACCAAAGCAAGGTCATTTCAATGAATGGATTAGGCGAGTTTTGAAATAGTTCAACGCTTCCTTCGGCGGTCTTGCTGACTATGGGTTGGGTCTGAAATTGAGCAGCTGTCATGAGTTATAATCTTGTGCGACCAAAAGCGAAGGTTTGTTAGTTAAACGCGTGATGGCCAAAATCCTGGGCGGAATTGCTGGATGATATTTTTAGTCTTTGGGAGATTACTGGATAAGATTCAAATGTTGTGCCAGAAAAGTGTGACGAGCAAAAAAAGGCTATTTCCCGAATTGTTTTCTGAACAAAGGCACGGATTGGTTGGAAAAGTACAAGTCCGTTTGGAATGCACTTTCGGTGCTTTTGAAAGTTATTTTGCGTCCATCCATATTTTTGCGGTGTTTTTAACGTTTTGCCACCCATCAGACGCTCCAAAATCCGTTGGGTTGCCGACCTTTCGGCCTGATAAATTTCCCGCACCCAAAAACAATCATCCTTCTTCTGTTCTAAAACAAATCCAAAACCACACATTCCATCCATTATGTTCCTTCGGAAAAGTATTCCAGTATTGCTGCTCTTGTTATCCGCTTTTGTGCTTCCTGCGCAAGAAACGGCGGTGTTCAATGAAGCCAACCTGGCCTACAGACGCGGCGTTGACTTTTTCAACCAAAACGTGTACGGCCTCGCCCAAAAAGAATTTCGCAACGCCATTGATTTGCTCCGGCCCGTCAACGAACCGGATTGGAAAGCCGTCAAAACCGATGCGGAGCTTTATCACGCCAAATGCGCCGTGCGCCTCGAACAACCAGAAGCGGAAAAACTCGTGCTCGATTTTCTGCGCGAAAACGCCCCTTCTGCAGTAGCCAGCCAGGCTGCCCTCGAAATTGGCGATTATTATTTTAACCAAAAACAGTACGATAAAGCCCTGACGTACTACGACTTAGCTCCAGAGGGTTCGGGGGCTACCCGCGACGAAATTCGCTTCAAAACAGGGTACGCTTACTTCGTAACCAAAAAATTCGGGTTGGCTAAAACGGCATTTATGCCCCTAAAAAATAATCCACGCAGCCAGTTCTACGATGCGTCAAACTATTATTTTGGCTGCTGCTCCTTTTTTGAGGGCCGCTACGATGAGGCAGCCAAGTCATTTGCCATTGCAGAACAATCCAGTAAATATAAGGCCGTGGTGCCCTATTATCTGACCCAGATTTACGCGGCTCAAAAAAACTACGACAAGGTGATTTCTTACGGGACGCCCCGTGCAAAGGACCCAAGTGCGCGCAATCGTCCCGAAATCAATCAACTCGTGGGACAGGCGCATTACGAAAAAGGCGATTTCAGTGCTGCGCTTCCATATTTGGAATTTGCCGCAAAAAATGGCGCCCCCCTCCGCGCTGCGGATTATTACCAACTTGGGTATGCGCAATACCAAAACGGTCAATACAAAACCGCTATCCAAAATTTTGAGGAACTCACCAAACAAGACAGCGTACTTGGTCAAAATGGCCTTTACCACCTCGGCGACTGCTACTTGCGTGTGAATGACAAAAACAGCAAATTCAACGCCCGAAATGCCTTTGGCAAAGCGGCCAGCATGAATTTTGACAAATCGGTCAAAGAAGACGCGCTGATCAATTTTGCTAAATTGAGTTACGAACTCAAATATGACCGCGATGCTCTTGAAGCTTTACAGCGCATCAGCCCCTCTTCCAAACATTACGACGATGCGCAGGCTCTTATGAGTGAGGTGTTTTTGAACACCCGCGATTACGACCGGGCGGTTTCCACCCTCGAAAATGTAAAAAACCGCACCGCGCGGCTGGATGCAACGTACCAACAAGTGGCTTACTTGCGTGGCTTGCAACTGTACCAAAACAAACAACGGGACGAAGCCCGACGCTACTTCAACAAGTCGCTGGAGTTTCCGATTGACAAAAAAACGGCGGTGTTGTGTACTTTTTGGCTCGGCAGCATTTCGCACGATGCGGGTGAATATGCAATCAGTAAACAGCACATGAGCAGTTTTTTCGCCGCTGCAAAACCTTACGCGAGTGATCTTCCTGAAGAAAGTGACCTGAGTATGTGCAACTACATTCAAGGGTACAACAACTTGAAACTCAAGGATTACAAGTCGTCAGTGGCCAATTTCCGCGCAGCGGTGGACGGGTTTAAAAGAACCGGCACGGGCAATAGCCAGATTCGGGAAGCCGTGTTGGGCGATGCAGTCGTCAGGGCTGGAGATGCTTATTTCAAGAACAACCAGTACACCGATGCGGTCAAAATGTACGACGAGGCGGTGACGAAAAAATACGAGGGTTTTGAGTATGCCATGTATCAGAAAGCGATCATTCGCGGCTTACAAGGGAATAAGCAGGATAAAACCATCGCACTGGAAGGCCTGGTGCAAGATTATCCCAACAGCCGATTCACGGATCAGGCGCTGTTTCAGTTGGGCGATACTTATTTTGAAATGGACCGTTACGACCGGGCCATCCCGCCGTTCAAGCGAATTGTGTCAGATTTTCGGGGAAAAAGTCCCCTCGTGACGCCCGCATTGCTCAAGCTTGGCTTGATTTCGGTGAACCAGGGCAGCAGCCGCGTAGCCATTGATTATTACAAACAGGTGTTTGCCGGAAACCCTGAGCCTGAGGAATGTAAACAGGCCCTGGATGCGCTGCGCGAGATCTATGTAAAAGACCTCGGCGATCCGGAAGGCTATAACCGTTTTGTGGAAACAGTGCCCAATTGTGGCGGCATGAAACCCGGCCAGGGTTCCAGCGGGGAAGCAACGGCCTTTGAATCGGCGGAGTACCAATACAATCAGGGGCGATATGACAAAGCCATTGAATTGTTTACCAACTATCTCGCCAAGTACCCAACCGGAAGCAATGGTTTGGGCGCGTATTACCTGCGTGGCGAAAGTTATTCCTCCTTAAATCAGTTCGAAAAAGCGCAAAAGGACTACGCGGCAGTTGTAGGAAAAGGCAACAGCAAATTTTATCCAAAAGCGGCAGAAAAGGCTGCGCTGATTGCATTGAATACGACTAAAAACTACGGCCAGGCCTTCGAATATGGCCGGAAATGGGAGGAGTCTGCACTCATACGCGAATAAAGTTAATAAATCACGTATTGCCAATCAGGAACATCTGGCGATCGCCAATTTCTACTCCGGAAAAATGGCGTACGACAAAGGCGATTACACCCGGGCTTACCCCGCGCTGCAATCCGTCACAGAGAACAGCACGAGCGAGATCATGGCTGAATCATACCATTACCTCGTCCAAATCCTGTACCGCCAGCGCAAGTACTCCGACGCCGAGGAAATGATCTCCGAAGCAAACAAATCCAGCGCGGGCTACGATGACTGGATTGCCCGAAATCTGATCCTGCTTTCCGATGTATATGCAGATCAGGGCGACAAGATTTCTGCGCAGGCTGCCCTCGAAAGTATTTTGGAAAATTACGCGGGCGAAGACCAGTCAATTATGGATACCGCCCGCCAGAAATACGCCAAACTAAGTGGAAATAAGCCGAATTCGAATAACTCTTCGGAAAAGAGCGGGAGAACCCTGCTCGATCTGGATGAAGGGAATTAAGCTGCTTGAATTGGTTAACTGTTGGCTTCAAGTATGGTAGATTCATCAGCCAACTCAAAACGAATCAGCGAAACATCAAATCAACAAATCAACAAAACAATGTTTTTGAATCATAAAATCCTGTTTGTCGCGCTCGCTTTTTGCGTTTGTTCGCAAATGGCCTTTGCTCAAAACGACCTCGAAGGCGATAATGTGACCGTGGTCAAATCTTTCGACGCACAACTTCTGGAGGCCAATAAAATCAGTGTGCCGCCTACATTGCCGCCGCTGGATACCTCCACCCAACGTCAAACGTACACGGTGCCTCCGCACCCTTCCAATATCAAATACGATCCGCCAAAACTTCGTCCACTGGGCATGAAAGCGGCTCCTAAAGAGGATGACTACAATGGTTTTGTTAAACTCGGCGGTGGGGTGCCGAATACATTTTATGGGGAGGCGGGCTATTTCTTCAAGGCTGAGGACAAATTTGATGGTAAAGTTTGGTTGAAACACCATCGCCTCAGTGCCGATAAGGCGATTGAGAATCAGATGTTCCAAAAAACAGAGGGTTTGATCAGTAGTAATATTTACTTGCCCAATAACCTCGCCACTCAGGTGGACATCGGGTACACTTACGATCGGGTAAATTTTTATGGATACGACCACGACTCGCTGGAGTTTTCGTCTGAAAGAACACGGCAGGACTATAAAATCCTGGATCTGGGTGCTCGGCTCTACAACAGTAAGCGCAATGATGCAGATCTTAATTTCTCTGTGGCGCCCAAGTTTTACCTGCTTTCGGACTACTACTCCAACAAGGAAAATCAGTTTTCATTAGACCTCTCGGCCACCAAGTGGTTCAATGAACAACATGTCTTGCAGGTAAATATACGGCCGGATTTGACAAGTTTTGAGGACACATTGACTCAGAAGCTGAACAACATCTATCTGCAGCCCTCTTTTACCCTGCATTTTGATCTCTTTCAGTTTAAAATCGGGGGTAACTTTGTGAATAACCGCGACGAATTCAGCATTTTTCCAGATGCTGAACTGACCGTGCGGGTATGGGGAGATGGTGTACAGGCTTTCGCGGGTATTACCGGTGATTTGCGTAAAAACACCTATCGCACCCTTTCTGAGTACAATCCGTTTATTCAAATCCGCGGCAGCAAACTGCGCAACACGCGTTGGGACAACTACTATGGCGGTGTGAAGGGTAATTTTGGCTGGCTGGAGTACAATGGCCAGGTTGGGTATTCCAAGGCTTCAGATTTGGCGCTGCACCAGACTTTGTTTACCAACGAAGGCATTACCCGTTTTCGGGTGATTTACGATACGGTTAGAATTTTCAACTTGCAGGGAACGGTTAAGCTAACACCGATGAAAAACTTGGTGATTATGGGTACCCTGAGTCAAAATGTGTTTGATAATGAGACCACCGACTCTTCTGCGGACGAACTTGCGGTGTGGGGTCTGCCAGAAATTGAGGGCGATTTTTCTGCCATTTACACCCTGCTGGAGGGGAAGGCAAACGTTCGCTCTTCCCTGCACATGGCGGATCGGATCACGTTTCTGGACGAAGCGGGCGATCGGGTAAAAAGCAAGGCACTGCTCGATTTGAGCATCGGAGGCGCTTACTATTTTACCAAAAACATTGGCGCGTTTTTGGACATCAACAATATCCTGAACAACAAGCGCGAACGCTGGTATCGTTACCCGACCATCGGCACAAACTTTTTGGTCGGTATCACGGCAAGATTTTAGGAGCACGTTCAATCATTACAAACATGAAAGCAACCAGTATCCCGCAGCATGAGGCATCCTTCCGTCAGACGGGCGTTGATTCCAGTGGCACAAAATTTATCCTGACCGATGAAACGGTGAATATTCCCGATAGTGCGGGTGGTAAAATCACGTTTGTGGACAGTGTCAAGCAGGTGCCAGATAAGAGCTATTATTATGAGCAGTTGTTTCCTAAACAGCGCATCGTGTTGCACCATACTGCGGGATACCTCAAAGGTGACATTGCGCAATTAAGCAGAAAGGGTACGGAGGTTTCGGTGCCGTTTGTCATTGCCCGTTCGGGGCATATTTACAACCTTTGGGCATCCAAATATTGGTCGTACCATCTGGGCCCGGGTGCGGTGGGCGGCAACGCAGCGATGAGCCAACGCAGCATTGGGATTGAATTGTCGAACATCGGTTTTTTGCGCAGAAAATCGAACGGGTTGTTACACACAATTTACAGCACCGAGGATATCTACTGCGCTGAAACGGAAACGGCTTTTTACCAAAAACTTTCTACGCCATATCGAGGTGAACGGTATTACGCAAAATTCACCACCGCGCAGTACAATTCGCTTTTGCTGTTGCTGCGTTTTCTCACCGCACGGTATCAAATTCCGCGCGTCATGTTGCCCCCAACCAAACGTTTTGATGCATTTGCCTCGGCGGCGGAAGCCGAAAATTTTAGAGGCATTTGTTCGCACGTCAATTTTCGCGCCACCGGGAAATGGGATATTAGCCCTGCATTCGACTGGTCGCGAATAGAGAAGGGGTTAAAAATGGGGAAATGACGCGGGTGGCGTCCTGTTTCCAGAGTTTTTCGCAAACCTGTTCACATTATTTGTTCCCATGTCATTAAGCAGCAAACCCACCGCTCTGCTTTTGCCTTAAACAGTATGAACGGTAAACAAAACGAACTCGACGAATTCCGCCAAAACCCCAATGGTGTTTCGGTTGGCCTTTACCACAAATGCCGTCCAAAATTCATTGGTTGGGGCAAGGAGAACACCCGAACGAGCGCGCACGATCTGGCCGATATTTTTCAAAATGCGGTTATCATCATGATGCTCAACCTCGAATCGGGACGGCTCACCGAACTGGTTGGCACCTTGTGTACGTACCTTTTTGGAATCGGGAAAAACCTCATTCAAGCCTTTCGCCGCAAGCAGGGCCGGATTGGTTTGCCCGGCGACGAAGCTTTCCCGATTACGCGTGAAACAGACCCCGGGGCGGAGTCGCAGATGATTGCGCAACAAGAAGAAGCGAACCTCTGGGCCAAAGTGGACGCGCTCGGCGAACCCAGCCGAAGCCTGCTTATTTTGACCTATCGCGAAGGCCTCAACAGCCAGGAAATAGCCGATGTGCTCGGCTATGCCAGCCCCGAAGTAGTACGCCAACTCCGAAAAAGAACCCTCGACAAACTCCGGAAAATGCCCTAAACCCAAACCATCTCACCGTCCACCGTCCACCGTCAACCGTCCACCGTCCACCGTCCACCGTCCACCGTCCACCCTCCACCGTCCAAGATCATTCAAACAATGGAAAATCGAGCCGAACAGTTACTCGAATCATATTTTGCCAACGAGCTGACGGTGGCTGAAGCAGCTGAATTAAACAGTTTAGCTGCAAAGGACCCCGCTTTAGCTGCCGAAATGGCTTTTCAAAAGCAAATTGCCAAAGGCGTACAGTCGAACGCACTTTCCGGGAGCATCCAAAATGCGGCGTGGAGGACCGTAGCGGAAAACCCGTTTCCTGCCTCCGCCGTAAAAGTTTCCATGTGGTCGCGTTACGCGTATGCCGCTGCTGCTGCTGTAGCGCTGTTGATCGCGGCGGTACTCTTTTTCCAGTCTCCCAGTTTGCAGACTATAGTAGCCGACAATTCGACGGAATACAGCAATAAAATGCGCATCAAAAGCCTTGGGAGTGAATCAGAAGGGGTTTCCGCAGCAATCATGGCCGCCTTCAGTACCTATGACCAGGGTGCTTACGGGGATGCAGCAAAAGCTTTGCAAGGCATCGTGACCGCGCATGAAGACCGTTTGGACTACCGTTTTTACTGGGGTGTTTCCCTGGTTCAGGACAAACAATATGCCGCCGCGGTGGCAGCGCTGAACCCGGTTGTACAGGCCCAAAACGATTACCAGGTTCCGGCGATGTTTTATCTTGGACTGGCTTGCGCCGCTACGGAAGATCTTGTCTGCGCCCGCCAAAATCTTCAAGCGTACGTAGATTCGCCAAATGGCGTAACCTTCCGAAAAGAGGCGAAAACGGTGTTGGATGCTTTGGATTAGTGCCTCAATTTAAGATGACCACTTTTGTAACAATGGCATCTGGCTGGTCAAAATTTGCTTCGCTGGTGGCAAAAATCATGTACACCCCGGAGGCTGCCCGACGCCCCAGATAATCCCGACCGTTCCAAACGGCTTGTCCCCCAAGTGCTTTTCCTTCAAATACGAGATGCCCCGCGGCATCGGTGATTTTCACGTTTGCATCGCGTGCAAGGCCGTAAATCGCAATGGGGCCATCGTAGCCAGGTTGTACTGGGTTGGGGTAAGCGTATGCCGTGGGGCGGTTGACGCGGCCTCCTTCCGTGGCAGCGGCCCGGAGGGAAACTAAACCTCTTTCCGTGCCAATCCAGGCCTCCCCGGTAATTGGGTTGATGGCAATATCGGTAATGGTATTGTCAAAAAGAGGACTGTTGGTGTTTGTAAAACGGGCTACCTGGGTGAGGGCATCCGGAGACTGGACAAAAACCCCGTTGGTGGTACCAAACCATTTTTGATTGCCCCCATCCACGGCGATGGTTTTTACATCTTCCGTTTCCAGCAAAAAACCGTTGAAGCCGTCCACATTCACGATACGGCGGCGGCCGCGGCAAGTTTCCTCAAATACACTGGAGCCACATTCAAAACTTACGGTGCCTTGTTGGGTCCCTACCCACACGTCGCCATCCAGATCAACGGTGATGCAATTGATGGAATTTGTGGGCAATTCACTGTTGGTAGTTGTGATCACGCGGTATCGGTCATCGTTGGGGCTATCGAGGTCTGCACCGGAGTCGTACACCAAAATGCCGGAACTGAAGGCGATGACAAACCATTTGTACCCATTTTGGTCCACAGCTACCTGAAGAAGGTTGTTGGCTGGGGAGGCAGAGAAATTCTTCATCGTACCATCGGGTTTAAGTACGGCAATGGGTGACACCGCATCGTAATTGCTGATCCAGAGGTTTTCATTTTGATCGAATGCAAGCCCGCCGATGGCCGTGCGGGTGTTGCCGGAAACCCCGGCATCGCCTAGGATGGAGTTTTTTCTGGTAAATTTTTGTTCAAATTCTCCACCTGAAAACTGGAGCAAGCCGCCTACCCAGGAGCCGACAAAAACCTTGTTGTCTGAAGGTCGAACGGCTATTTTCCACATGTCTTTGAAGGCTTCTTCAGCATCCGCGATCTCCGGGGTGGTCGTTTCAGACCAACGATTCCAGTCACCATTTTTGAAACGGTAAACGCCATCCCGGTATCCAATAACGCCTAAATTAGATCCTGGTCCCGGAGTGGCGACGTAGGTGGTGCCATCGCTGTCAAAAGCAATTTCGGAACTGCGTTGCTCAAAGGGTGAGTTAAAGGAAAAACGGTCGCAAATGCCCGTATTGTGATTGTAGTAGCGCAACTGATCGCTCAGGTCAGAAAACCAGAATTTTTTGGAACCGTCTTCAATGCCGTAAAACGGGAAAAGTGCTTGGCAGGGCCCGGAAATTTCATAGCGTGCACCATTGTTTTCAAAGTATTCAACTATCCCAGATCCAAAGTTATTTAATTCGCCCCAACCGACCATCATGCCTGGCCCTTCTGCGCTGATGTAGCGAACCGTACGGAGGGGGTGGCTTCCAACTTCAGTGGCGGCAATGCCATCGAACTGAAAGAGTTTTTTTTCTATCCCGAGCCAGAGTTTTCCGTCCCAAATATTCATCGCGTTGTACGATATATTAGAAGGGAACCCGAATTGAGTTACTTCCTCCCAGTTGCTAAAGTCGGCGGGATTGTCGTTGTTTTCTGGCAGGCGGTACAAACCATCCTCCGTCCCGGCCCAGAGGTAGCCATTGTAAATGGCAAAAGAGCGGACTGGCACGCCGGTAAACACAGTGTACTCCGCTTCGGCGTTTTGCAGGTCAAATTTTAAAATGCCAAATCCGCAGGATAAATAGGCCGTTGCGCCGTCAAAAAACACGTCGTATATCTGTCTGTCGCCTAATATATTGGGGTTCTTTTGAATAATGGGCAAGTTCAACACGCTGCGATCGGCGGGATAAAACAGGTCGAAATTGCTGTTGGAGTAGGCGATGAGAACTACATTGGCGGAGGCGTTGTAGCGTATAAAATTCAAGCCAACATCGCTGAGGCCTTCTACTTTGGTTAAAAACCGAGAAGAGCGTTCTTCTTTATCTACCTCTACCACGGCCCAGTCGGTGGCAAAGTAAACTTTGTCGTTGCTTTGGGTGACGTATTTGGAACGTTGCCAGGGAAGATGTTGCCGCCATTCACCAATGCTCATGGGCGGGAAAATGGTGTCCGTTTGGGCATTAATATTGCTAAAAAAAGCTAAAAAGAGCAGAAAAGTGGAAAGCTGGCGCATATCAACGTAGGCTAAGTAATTTTTGGCGTATGATGCACAGGCTGCCGAATGGGTTGCCTATTGTGCGGGGCTGAAAGGTGTTTATCGGTACAAACTTCCAATTTCCAGATACTCCCAAACGGGGTCGGGCACCAGATAACGTACAGACTTGCCGTTTTTGAGACATTCGCGAACATAGGTTGCGGAAATATCCAGCGGGGGCGGTTCAAAAATGCGCACCCGAGGATGGCTGGCCAGCTCGCCCAGTTCGTAGTTCGGGCGTTTGTACACGTAAATATCGTAGCCGGAAAGGATTTGTTCGTAGTTTTTCCAAAGATGAAGCGAACCGAGATTGTCGCCGCCCATGATGAGCACAAACTGATGCTCGGGGTGTTTTTCCGTCAAAAATGCAAGCGTGTCAATGGTATAGGAGGGCTTGGGTAATTGAAATTCGACATCCGAAGCTTTCAGTTTGGGGTTTTCTCCGATGCCTAGTCGCACGAGGTGCAGCCGGTCGTGGTCGCGGGCGAGGGTTTTTTTGGGTTTGAGCGGGTTTTGTGGGCTGACCACGAGCCATACCCGATCCAGGTCGGTTTGTGTGGCCATGTAATTTGCGATGACCAAATGCCCGATATGGATGGGGTTGAAGGAGCCGAAAAATAGTCCGATGCGCATGGTGAAATTTGAAGCCGTGAAGATAACCGCTTTGATTTTCTCCAACCCAATTCGCGGTTCTTTCAAAACATTTTATTTAAAAATATCCCCGCCCTCCCGAACGCTTTTACCTTTGCAGGGCCAAATGCTCGTCTAAATTCAAGTTTAAGACTTCAAGCGGCCAGTTTTTGCCCATACAGCGTTTATTTTTGCCGAACGGCCCCACTTGACTGCGATCTTTGCCCCACCAAACCTCAAAATCTGTACCCGTCCACCGTCCACCGTCTCCCGTCCACCGTCCACCGTCCACCCCCAACCGTCCACCGTCTCCGTCCATGTCCAATTTTCTCGACGAACTCAACCCCGTTCAGCGCGCCGCTGTCACCAATATAGAAGGACCTGTGCTGGTCATCGCTGGCCCCGGTTCTGGCAAAACCCGGGTACTCACGTATCGCATCGCGCACCTGCTCCAGAGCCACGTGCCTCCCCGCGAAATTCTCGCGCTTACCTTCACCAACAAGAGTGCCCGGGAGATGAAAGACCGCATCGAAAAGGTGGTGGGTACCTCGGCACAACAGGTGTGGGCGGGTACTTTTCACTCCATTTTTGCCCGTATTTTGCGGTACGAAGCGGAAAAAATCGGCTACCCTTCTTCCTTCACCATCTACGATACGGACGATACGACGAGTGTGCTCAAGGCGATCATTAAGGAGATGAACCTCGATCCCACGGTGTACAATCCTTCCGCTGTGCGCTCCCGGATTTCCCTCTGCAAAAGCAACCTGATTACCCCGCCGCTGTATCGGCAAAACGCCGAAATGATGCAGCAGGACCGCGCAGCACGACGGCCTTATATGGTGGATATTTATGAAAAATACATCGCCAGATGCTTTCGCTCCGGGGCCATGGATTTTGATGATCTGCTGTACCAACTCTACCGACTTTTCCAACAAAATCCTGATAATGTGGTAGATAAATACCGCGCCAGGTTTCGATATATCCATGTGGATGAGTTTCAGGACACGAATTTTTTGCAGTACGCCATCCTGCGCCAATTGCTCAAATACGAAGGCAGTCCCGAAAACATTTTCATCGTCGGCGATGACGCCCAGAGTATTTATGCCTTCCGCGGGGCGACGATTGACAACATCCTCGATTTTGAAAAAGATTATCCCGCACTGCAAACTTTTAAACTTGAACAAAACTATCGCAGTACGCATCACATCGTGGCAGCGGCCAATGAGGTAATTTCCTACAATCGGCGCCAACTGCAAAAAACCATTTGGACCGAACGCGAGGAACGCAACAAAATCAAATTGCTCAAATGTCTCACCGACGACGAGGAAGCGCGGCGCGTGGCAGACTTGATTTTGGAGCAAAAACACCGCTATCACCTGCCCAATTCGGACATCGCAGTGCTGTACCGCACCAATGCGCAAAGCCGGAAATTTGAGGAACACCTGCGGAAACTCAACCTGCAATATCGGGTGTTTGGCGGGATGTCGTTCTATCAGCGCAAGGAGGTAAAAGACCTCGTGGCCTATCTCCGATTGGCCGTTAACCCCCGCGACGAGGAAGCCCTGCGCCGGGCGATCAATTTTCCCACTCGCGGAATCAGCGATTCTACCGTAGAAAAACTCAGTGCTGTGGCGGGAGCCTCCAATATCCCCATGTGGGAGGCCATGCTCAGCCCCGCACTCGAAGTGACCGACCGTGC
>CAZKBH010000049.1:0-2766 GCA_964550795.1 uncultured Saprospiraceae bacterium | reverse complement strand
GAAACATGGTTTTGGACTGGCAAAACCGCGCTACCACCGAATCTGCCTACAAACTCGCCGCCGAAATCCTGCGTAAATCCGGCTTACACGATTTACTCAAGAGCGATACCAGTCCTGAAGGCATAGGCCGTTTAGAGAACGTGAATGCGGTGTTAGATGCCATCTCAGAATTCGTTGACAGTGAGCAAAATATCGCTGCGGCCAATGCTGCAGCTTCGGGGGAAACTACCACGGGTAATAATGAGGCGTCGCTCTCCGCTTATCTGCAGACCATCACCCTGCTCACCGATGCCGATGAGAAAAAAGAAGGCGACGATTACATTACCTTGATGAGCGTTCACGCCGCCAAGGGTTTGGAATACAAAAGTGTGTTTGTGACCGGAATGGAAGAACAACTGTTTCCTTCGTTTATGTCTTTGGAAGACCCCAAGGGACTGGATGAGGAGCGGCGACTTTTTTACGTGGCCATTACCCGGGCCAAGGAGTTTTTGACCATTAGTTTTGCCCAAAATCGCTATCGTTATGGGCAAATTCGTGCCAATGAACCTTCCCGTTTTTTGGAAGAAATTGACATGAAAAACTTCGATATGGTAGGCGGAATGGGGGCTGCACGGGTTGGAACTCCTGCATACAACTCCGCTCAGGAAGGCCGACCTTCCCGGGGCGCCAGCGTGAGTGGTAATTTTGCCAATCCGCGCATTCTGAAGATGAACCCTCCGGCAACTGCAGCTTTGGCCAATTTTCAGGCATCTCCGATTGAAAACCTTGTGGCAGGGGTGGCTGTGTTGCACCAAAAATTCGGCGAAGGAAAAATCGTCAGCGTGGAAGGTCCGAAAGAGAACCGCGTGGCCACTATCCAGTTCAACAACGACGAGATGGCGGAGCGAAGGATCGTATTGAAGTTTGCGAAATTGCAGGTGTTGTGATTAGGTTTAGGGTTTAGTTGGGGTTTTGTTGCTTTTTGAGTCTAAAAAGTAACCTAAAGTATTTCTTGTTACATACTACTGGACGTTTTCCGAAATCGAGACCTATAAGGTTTCCAAAAACCTTATAGGTCTGGTGGCAAAACAAAAATGTCCAATAGTGTGGTCTTATTATTCAAAATTCCGTTTTCCTATGAAACAACTCTTTTCCATTGCACTTTGCCTGCTCTGTTATTGTGCGCTTCAAGCTCAGGAGTTTTTTGAAGTTCCTACCCAGCATAACTGCACTTACACGGGCGTTTTGGAGGAAGAACTGTATAGTTTTGAAGCCACGCCGCCGGTGCCTGGTATCGTGGATCAGATCCTTCGATCCACGGGTTCGGTGCGTAATTTTGAACTCGTTCAATGCAATGTGGAAAGTGTGGCCGCGATTCTTGCAGAAGGCAAACGCTATCTGCTATATTCACAGGATTTTTACCTGAAACTCCCGCAACAGGAACGTGCATTGGCTTATGGGCTCCTGGCACACGAGATCGGCCACCATGTCAACGAGCACACGTTTGATCCCGCATTCAGGGAAAAGGAAGAGTTGGAAGCCGATTTTTTTATGGGCTACGCGCTTTGCAAGGTGGAGGGAATCGCGCAGTTGCGCTCGGCACTGGATGTGCCCCGCAAACAGCCCTTCAGCTACGAAATTGGTCAAAACAAACGCCACCAGGCCATTCAGAGTGGTTGGCAACGCTCCAACCAACATGTGCAAGTGCAAGAAAACATGGCTTTTGAGGGCGCCACCGTCACCGAAATCCACCTGCCTTATTTCCCTTGGCCGCCGCCACAGCTTTTCCAACGCCATACGATCAGCGAACAACTTTACCCCAAAGCCCGGAATCTGGGCGATGTGAACACCCGGCTGCGTCAAACCTTGCAAGCCACCGGGTATGCGCAACGCAGCTATTTTCAGGTGCCCGGAGGTTTTGCCATCGTGACGCAATTGGAACAATTCAAAGCGGATGGAGCACCCAAAACGGGTGCAAATCGCTGGAAAGATTATCCTGTTCAGGAAAATTTTGAAGGCGTGTGGGACTATCTAAAATCGCTGGTGATGTCCACGCCGGGCAACTTCCGGATCTTTGTTTTTATCGTCACCGATCAGCCTTTTGGGCAGTCGTCACGCCGCGTGGGCAAGCAAGAGGCGGTGGGTTGGCTCAGCAACGGCTTGAATCGTTTGCCACCAAAAATCGCGGAAATGCCCCTCAATCCACAGCATTATCTGGATGTGCTGGTGTATGAATTCGAGGCGCCGGCGAGTACCAAACTTTGCCAGCAAAAATGGCCGGCCGTACTCAATGCTCAAACGCATTTGCAAAAAACGGGCATTGCGGGTTCATTGGGATATTGATTTAATTGATTCGATTGATTCGATTTTGACGATTGATTCGATTGACGCCAAAGACCACATCTTTTATAATCATATTGGGTTAACCATCATTTTATTCAAACAGTAATCATGGCTTGGAAACTCCTTTCTGAAACCCGTCGCGGCTGTCTCCGTGCAAGTCTGCTTGGCACAGCAGTGCTCATGCTGCTTGTGATTGCGCAAACAGTTGGCGGTAAATTGGCCGGTGTGATACCCCAGGCATGGGGCTGGGCACTGTTGGCGGCCTTGCCCACTTTACTCATGCTTTGGTTCAGTGCCATGCTCAACCGATACCCCGCAAAAATCGTCCATCCAACGGCACATCAGGGCCTTGTTTGGGGCAGTTGGGCCTATCAGTTGTTGATTTTGTTCACGCTTTTAGCGGAGCCATTTGCCACTCGGGAAGCATTAAGTATGCAGGGATAC
>CAZKBH010000048.1:7848-37523 GCA_964550795.1 uncultured Saprospiraceae bacterium | reverse complement strand
CATCATCCATCATTCATCATCCATCATTCATCATCCATCATTCATCATCCATCATTCATCATCCATCATCCATCATTCATCATCCATCATTCATCATCCATCATTCATCATTCATCATCCATCATTCATCATTCATCATCCATCATTCATCATCCATCATTCATCATCCATCATTCCCGTACATTCGCCCGATTTTTTACCGGTCAAACATTTATGAACAAACTACTTTTAGCTGCCCTCGCAGTCTTTTGCGCGGTAGCCCTGCTTTTTTGTAAATCAAAAGACAGCTCCTCGCAGGCAATTTCCCCCATGAAATCGGAGCAAATACAATTTTCCAAACGGCATTGTGCCGACGAAGCAAAGGGGCAATGTGCCGAATTTAATGTTGCCTACTCGGTTTTTTCGGGCGGAGATACCGCGATTGCAACGGCATTGAACCAATCGGTTCAAAACTACCTGCGCAGTGCCGTTGGCGGAAACGCACAGTCGCCGTTCACGCAGGCCCTGGATTCAGCGGGGCTACAGTTTGTTCAAAGCTACTTGGATGCACTTGTGGAGAATCCGGATTGGGAGATGGGCTATTCCACCGAAATTAAGGACACCGTTCTTTTTTTGAACGCTAAAGTCGCAACCATCCAGACAGACGGCTACTCATACACTGGCGGCGCGCATCCAAACCCATTTGGATTGCTGGTGTCTTATGACCTCACGAAAGGCGCAAAACCACTGATAATCAATGACTTTATTACCGACACCAATGCCGTGCGGCCCGCTTTGGAGCGCGCATACAAATTATCAAAAGGGTTGAAGGAAACGGATCCGCTTGGAGAAGTCGTTTACCCTGAAATAACACAACTCCCAATGCCCGCCAACGTCGGCGTGTCCGCTCAAGGCATCCATTTTTTCTACAACGCCTACGAGGTAGGGCCTTACGCCGTGGGGGCCAGTGAATTGCTGCTGACCTGGGAACAACTCGGCAATCTGGCGGATAAGAAGCGCTGGCTGGAGTAGGGCTTAAAATTTTAACTTACTATCCGCATATTGGGTATCAAAAAGAATATCGAATATCGAACCGCAGAACACCGAATATCGAACCGCAGAACACCGAATATCGAACACCGAATATCGAACCGCAGAACACCGAATATCGAACACCGAACCGCAAAACACCGAACACCGAACCGCAAAACACCGAACACCGAATTTTGAAGGAGGATACCCATCAACCGGCGTTGATAGAATATTTGGATTTAATATCCATTCACCATTAAACCACTTCATCATTCGATATTCGGTGTTCGATATTCGGTGTTCGATATTTCATCACAAGTACCCAATATCCGGATAGTCAGTAAATTTTAATAGTAGCATCGTTATGCTAGTCAAATACCTCCTTCCGACGCCCATTGGCTGTATGGAAATTTCTGGCAGCGAGCTGGGCGTACTAACCGCGCAAATTTGCGAGGACCGGGAAACTTCCTCCGACCCCGGTGCAATGGAAGTCGCCGAGCTGCCTGAAAATCATCCTGTGGCAGTGTGTGCCCGACAGGTCGCGGAATATTTCGCGGGAGCCAGACAGGTGTTTGATCTGAAATTGGACTGGAACGCTGCACCTGATTTCCAGCGACGAGTCTGGGAAGAATTGTTAAAAATCCCTTTTGGAAAAACCGCCACCTACTCCGAAATAGCGGAACGAGTCGGGAATCCTACCGCCGTGCGCGCCGTAGGTATGGCCAATCGAAACAACCCTATCGCCATCGTGGTGCCCTGCCATCGGGTAATTGGGAAATCGGGTGAATTGCGCGGGTATTTCTACGGGCTCGACACCAAAATGCTCCTTTTAAGGCACGAAAACCCGCAGCGTTTTGCCGAACAGGGCGAACTGTTTTAGCAGTTCCTGAAACTTGATTTTGCGCAAATAACACTGCCAGCTCAGGAGGCTCTGATTTATTTTTTGTCAAATACCACCGTACAGGTCAAAAGTTAAACCGTTACCTCAAAAACAAAAAATGCTGTATCCTTGCCAAATATTTTTGCCTAAATTTGCTCAGCGGTAGCGCACTAAAAATCTGGTAAAGTGTTGTTTTTCAATGATTTGCCAAATATAACCACCACGCAAAAAATCGTGGGCGCTCCCGAAACTACTTTTAGTCAGAATTTGGCCTTTAATTTGTGCCGGGCTTTTTTGACCCGCTCATGAAGGCTTGCCCCCGAACCTAAAACCGAAAACATCCCAATCCGCTCCATGGCATCTTCATTCGGACCGAGGCAGTCGCTCGCTCAAAAACTACAGCAAAAACTCTCCCCGCAGCAGATTCAATTGATGAAACTGCTGCAAATCCCCACGGCTACCCTCGAACAACGGATTCAGGAAGAATTAGAAGTCAACCCAGCCCTGGAAGAAGGCGATGAAACCGCCGATCTCTCAGAAGGATTGAGTGATATGGACCTCTCCGACGCCGACCTGAGCTACTACGAACGGGAACAAAAAGTAGAAAGTGGCCAAACCGATGATGATCTCGGCGGTGAAACCACCCCTGCCAACGATGAAGCATTTGAAGCAGTTGAGCGCGAAACCGCCGACGAATACGCCGAGGAAGAAGCCGCCGGACTTCGCGACGACGACGGGCCGGATCTCGATGATTACCTGATTGATTTCATTGAAGACGATCCCTCTACCTATAAAACCCGCGATGATAGCCGGGGCGGAGATCAGGACGACAAGCAGACTCCTCTGGCCTTCGAAAATACATTCCATGAGTATCTGGAGCAACAGCTCGGGATGCTCAAACTGGAAGACGAACGCGCACACGCCATCGCACTCCAGATCATTGGGTCCATTGACGATGATGGCTACCTGCGCCGCGATCCGACTGCCATGGTGGACGACCTGCTGTTCAGCCAAAATATCAGCACCCACGAGAAGGAGATCAATCAAATTCTCCAAAAAATTCAGCGCTTCGATCCGCCGGGCATTGGCGCCCGAGACCTCCGGGAATGTCTGATCCTGCAACTCCAACACCGACTCCGACAAGACGACGACTCGCTTTCGCGGGATGATAAAATGGTGGTGCAAATTGCCTTGCGGATTATTGACCAGTATTTTGACGAATTTACCAAAAAACACTACCCCAAACTTTGTCGCCAACTCGGCATTGAAGCAGAAGACCCGCGCGACGCCATCAACGAGATTTTAAAACTCAACCCAAAACCTGCCAGCGGCTTCGCTTCCAAGGGCGATCGCGCCCATAATTACGTGGTGCCGGATTATCTCGTGAGCAACCGTGACGGCGAACTGGAACTTACCCTCAACGCCCGAAATGCGCCGGATCTCCGCATCAACGACCAGTACCGCGACATGTTGAAGGCGTTTCACGATGGCAGAAACGGTCGGCGTGCCAATAAACAGGAAAAGGAGGCGGTACTTTTTATCAAGCAAAAAATTGACTCCGCCAAGTGGTTTATTGATGCCATCAAACAGCGCCAGCAAACCATGATGCTCACCATGGGGGCAATTCTCAGACATCAGGAAGAATATTTCCTCACGGGCGACCAAAAGAAAATCCGCCCGATGATTTTGAAAGACATCGCCGATGTAACCGGGCTGGATATTTCGACCGTGAGCCGGGTAGCCAACTCCAAATATGTGCAGACAGAGTTTGGAACCAAACGGCTTAAAGAATTTTTCTCCGAAAGTCTCAGCACCCAGGACGGGGAGGAAGTTTCCACCCTGGAAGTGAAAAAAATCCTTTCAGAAGTCATTGGAGAAGAACACAAACGCCGCCCGCTTTCCGACGAAAAGCTCAAAACTATTTTGTTGAAAAAAGGCTATAACATCGCCCGGCGCACGGTAGCAAAGTACCGGGAGCAACTGAATATTCCGGTTGCACGGCTGCGGAAGGGCTTGTAATTTTGGCCAGCGAAAACCCCGCTTTTCAGTTTATTCAGAAATTTTATTGGAGTGCTTTTTCGCTTCGGAGGCAATAGGGCTAACCGCCGTGCAATTCGTTGTGTAGCCTTATTTATGCCCATTTCTCGTACTCTTCCCATCTCGTAAGGTCGCAGGCTAACTGCTGTGGTTCTGATTTTATCGGGACCTTGTCTTTGATTTATATTAAAAAATAGTAGTTTCGTACTTCCATACGGTATCGTCTACACGCTCAGGTCGCACGTTTTTTCAAATTTAAACATACAAAACGATGAAACCGAACGCTCTACCGCTCTTTATTGTAACTCTTTTCTTGGGCCAAACTACCCTTTTGAGCAGCCAGAATTGGACCGCCGCTGAGCGGTTTTCTTCTTCGAGCAACAGTTTATTGACCAGTACTTCCACGGCTTTAGGCTCGGATGGCTCACTGTATATTGTGGGCAATTTTCAGAATATGGTATGCTTCGATACCATCATCCTCAACGCCCCTTCGGCGAATCGTACCAATGGATTTTTGCTTAAATTAGATGCGCAGATGCAGCCTGTTTGGGCGAGGCAATTCCCGGAATACCCGTACGATGTGACCCTGGATGCGCAGGACAATGTATTTATCGCTGGCTCCCGTTGGAATGCTGTTGGCAGCGATGATACCTTAACCTATGTGTCCAAACACAACAGTGATGGTGCGCTGCTTGCCACATTTTACAGTACGGGGACTTCGCAAAACTGGGGGAAAGTAGTCCGCACCGATGCCGCGGGCAATTGCTATGTGGCAGGAGAGCGAGCCAGCTCGGGTACTGCGACGTTCGGTTCCAACAGTTTGCCTGGCGGTAGTGGCAGACAATGCTACCTACTAAAATTAAGCCCGGATCTTACGCAAGTAGACTGGGTTACGTTTACGGGTTCTTCACCCAATTTGGATAATGTGTTTGATCTTGAAATAGACAACACCAATGGATTTATCTATGCATCTGGGAATTATTCGCAATGTCCAGGTTTTTTTTGTATTGAGTACAACGGAGACTTTTATATAGAAAAGCACCAGCTGAATAATGGAGCAACTGTTTGGAGGAAACTCTTCAGTGGAGGTTCCGGTAGAAATACTAAACAGTTTTCAAGACTTTCTCCCGATGGCCAAACTTTGGCTGTGGCAGCCTGCTTCAAGTACACCACCACCTTCGAACCAGGGCTTTCACTGACCGCTGTTCCACCGAACAACGACGACTACCACGTCTTTGTCGCCGAAATCAGCGCCGGCGATGCGAGCGTTCATTGGGCAAAAAAAATTACCCTCTCCGGCGATGCCTTTCTCTGGCGCATGGCCCGATCTGGTAACGAATTGTGGCTGAGTGGTTTTTACACCAAAGCAATGGACGTGCCGCCGTTTTCACTAACAAACAACAGTGCAGATGCTTTCCTTTTCAAGGTGTTGGCACAAGATGGGACTGTCGTAGAAGCGGAAAAGCAACATGGCAGCTCTAGCGACTCCGGATTCGGCTTGGCCCAACGCGACAGTATTGTTGCCATCAGCGGTGAATCTAGCAGCGCAACTCTGACCATTGGTGGAGGAGCTTTCGTCCTGCCAGGCAATTTCAACTCAACTTTTGTAGCGCGTAAGGGCGGTTTGCCACAATTGCCACCCATCGCAGGTTTTGAGGCCAGTTTGAATGGTGGTTGTGTCCCACTTTCTGTACAATTCACCAATACTTCCTATCAGAGCGCCACCACTTACAACTGGCAGTTTCAGGGCGGAACCCCGAGTACCTCCACAGCCAAAAATCCGAGCGTGACCTACAACACCCCGGGCACTTACAACGTGACCTTGCGGGTCAGAAACGGTGGGGGCGCAGACACACTCGTGCAGCTGGGTTATATCACGGTCTCAGCAAGTAACATTACTTCAGCATTCAGCAGCTCTGCGAATGGTCTAACGGCTAATTTCAACAACACATCCACCAATGCCGAGACCTACCTCTGGGATTTCGGTGATGGCAATACGAGTATCGAGGCAAGTCCTGAGCACAGCTACACAAATTGCGGAACTTACACCGTGACCCTGACCAGCACAAATCTCTGCGGTACGGCCAGCAGCACAGAAACCGTAACGCTCGGCAACGGAAACCCGAGTGCTGGAATTACGGCGACCATGAACGGTCTGACGGCTAATTTCGGCAACACTTCCACCAACGCCGATACCTACCTCTGGGATTTCGGCGATGGCAATACGAGCATCGAGGCAAATCCCGAGCACACCTATACTGCGTGCGGAACCTACACTGTGACTTTGACAAGTACAAACTTCTGCGGAACGGCGAGTAGTACCGAAACCCTGACCTTCGGCAATGGAATCCCCAGCGCAGGGTTGACGACGACCATAAATGGCCTGACGGCTAATTTCGACAACACTTCCACCAATGCTGATACGTACCTCTGGGATTTTGGCGATGGCAATACGAGCATTGAGGCAAGTCCTGAGCACACCTACACAAATTGCGGAACCTACACCGTGACCTTAACCAGCACAAACCTCTGCGGAACGGCGAGTAGTACCGAAACCCTGACCTTCGGCAACGGAATTCCGACTGCTGGAATTACGGCGACTTTAAATGGTTTGACGGCTAATTTCAACAACACTTCCACCAACGCTGACACCTACCTCTGGGATTTCGGCGATGGCAATACGAGCATTGAGGCAAATCCCGAGCACACTTATACCGATTGCGGAACCTACACCGTGACCTTGACCAGCACGAACCTCTGCGGTACGGCGAGTAGCACTGAAACCGTATCGCTCGGCAACGGAAACCCGACTGCTGGAATTACGGCGACTTTAAATGGTTTGATGGCTAATTTCGACAATACTTCCACCAATGCCGATACGTACCTCTGGGATTTCGGCGATGGCAATACAAGCAGCGAGGCAAATCCCGAGCACACCTATACCGATTGCGGAACCTATACCGTGACCTTGACCAGCACGAACCTCTGCGGAACGGCGAGTAGCACTGAAACCCTGACCTTTGGCAACGGAATCCCGACTGCTGGAATTACGGCGACTTTAAATGGTTTGACGGCTAATTTCAACAACACTTCCACCAACGCTGACACCTACCTCTGGGATTTCGGCGATGGCAATACGAGCATTGAGGCAAATCCCGAGCACACTTATACCGATTGCGGAACCTACACCGTGACCTTGACCAGCACGAACCTCTGCGGTACGGCGAGTAGCACTGAAACCGTATCGCTCGGCAACGGAAACCCGACTGCTGGAATTACGGCGACTTTAAATGGTTTGATGGCTAATTTCGACAATACTTCCACCAATGCCGATACGTACCTCTGGGATTTCGGCGATGGCAATACAAGCAGCGAGGCAAATCCCGAGCACACCTATACCGATTGCGGAACCTATACCGTGACCTTGACCAGCACGAACCTCTGCGGCACAGCAAGTAGCACGGCGATTGCTGAAACAGAGGTTCTTATGCCCAGTGCGTCGTTTATGGTGATTGTAAATAGTTTAAGCGTGATTTTCCAAAATACATCCTCGGGCGGAAGTTCATATTTCTGGGATTTTGGCGATGGGCAGACGAGCAGTCTTCAAAATCCTTTACAACAAGTTTATGCGGACACTGGGGTATATATCGTCACGCTGATTGTTGGAAATATTTGCGGCACGGATACTTTCCAGCAAACCATTGTAACGACGGCTTGCCTGCCTCCTGAAGCTGATTTTGTTGCTGAACAACTGGAAGTTTGTGCAGGTGAATTGGTGCAGTTTGCCAGTTTATCCACCAATTTCAACACGCTGCTCTGGACATTTCCCGGTGCCAACCAGACCAACTCCGGCGATACTGTGACTGCGGTTTCGTATGCGCTGCCAGGCTTGTACTCGGTGGTGTTGAATGCCATTAATGAATGTGGAAATGCACAGGAAATAAAGTTGGATTACATTCTGGTTCATCCCTCGCCCACCATTGGCTTTAACGTGAATATATTCGGGCTGACCGTTGAGTTCGGGAATCTCTCTCAAGATGCACTATCTTATTGGTGGGACTTTGGGGATGGGCAGACGAGCACGGAGGTGAATCCGATGCATACTTACAGCGCTAACGGCACTTACACGGTGTCGCTGACAGCTGGCAACGATTGTGACACCCTTGTATTTTCCAAAACCATCACCGTGACCACCGTGGGCACCAATTCCCCAACAGGGATCAGCGAATTTCGACTTTTACCCAACCCAAACGCCGGACTTTTTTTAGTTGAAATGAAGGGCACATGGCACGAAACACTTAGCATTCGTATGCTGAATTCAACAGGGCAGTTGGTTCATTCCATGCTGTTTGATGTGCCAACAGGGTTTTTTGCCCACACATTTGACTTAAGGGATGTTCCATCGGGCTTGTATTGGATGCACATTCGATCGGGTCGCGAAATCTGGGCCCAAAAAGTAGTAGTGACTCGATGAAGTCCATTAAAAGAAGTGGCATTTTCTCATAAAGTGTCACTTCTTTTGTGGGGCATTTTATAATTCAACATCAACTCATTATGAAGCACCATTTACCTTTTACAGTATTCGCTATTCTTCTGATTACAAATACCGCATTTGCCCAGGCATTCGTCCAACTCGGCACCATCCAAGTGGTAGATCAGGGCAACCGACTGCTGCACACCAGCGATGGCGGATACATCACGGCAGGCTCGGCAGCTGGCAGGGCGGTGTTGTACAAAACCGACTGTTTGGGCAATCTCATAGCTCAAATCGAAAAAACAGTTTCGCCTGGTCCCGCCACTTTTTGGGATGTCATGGAGCTATCGGATGGAAGCATCGTGGCACTGGGCAGCGCGCAGATTGTAGCGCCATTAGATACTGGAAATCGGGTTTTTCTGCTGAAAACCAACGCGATGTTGGAAGAAATAAGCACCAACAGTTTCCCGATTTTGGGTAAAAACGCCGTAGGGAAATCCATCGCCGCAACCTCGACGGGTCATTTATTGGTCTGGGGAGAGGTAATGGGTATTTCGATTGATTTTACCGATGCGTTTTTTCAACGCGTTGATCCCATTACCCTGGAGCCTACGGATAATCCCGTAATTTTTAACAATGGGGTTGATCGCGCACGCCGGATTTTGCCGACTTCCGACGGGAATTTCCTGCTTGCGGGAGACAGTTTTATTGGAAATATTTTTGACCCGGAGGCTATCATCAACAACATCCTTCGGGCATACAAAGTAGATGAAAACGGGGCTTTAATCTGGGAAGCAAACGTGAGTCAAACCAGCCAAACCAAGCAGGGATTGGCGCAAGTGGCCGGCGTTGCTCAAAATATGGATTCGGGCAATTATATGCTGGGCGGAACCCTTTTTGGAGGCACCGATGACCGTAAACAAGATGCGTTTTTCGCCCTCATCAGTCCAGACGGAACCGTTTTGGACACCTCCTACGCCGCACAACCTGGACAACAACGACTGTTTTCCATTTTAGCGCAACAAGATATACCAGGGCTTTACAGCATGGTGGGTGAAAGCGATGGTGCGGCCATTGGGGTGCCTTCTATCGCCATTGCACAAGCGTACGAGTTGGGCAATTTGATTTTTTTCTCCGGGGCCACACTGGATCCTACAACGCTGGTTTCCCTCCGGGACATTACCGAAATTGATCCAGGCCGATTTGCCTACATGGGCACACTTCCAGATAATCCGATTGTGTTGAATGCAACCGACATCATCGTTGCTACGCCCGGGGCAACTGCTGGAATTGTGTACCAAAATTGCGCGCTTGCCGTCACCCTCAGCATTCCCGCCTCCGCTTTTCAGTGGTACCGGGATGAACAAATTATTCAAGGCGCCAATCAGGGGGTGTATTTCCCAACCCAGGCGGGACTTTATCAAGTACAAATTTTGGATCAAAAAGGCTGCTTCGGGGTCTCTGACACGTTCCGGGTAGTAGGTCCGATGGCTGATTTTGTGGCAACTCCGGATGGACTGATGACTACCTTTGACAATACCTCGCAGGGCGGCACCACCTATGCCTGGAATTTCGGCGACGGCAGCACGAGTAGCTTATTTGAGCCTTCACACACATACGCTTCCACAGGGGTTTACAGCGTGCAACTGATCGTCACCAACAACTGCGGCTTAAAGGACACTACGATTCAACAAATTGGCGTGACTTCTGCCGCAGAGCCTTTCTGGCTGAGCTATTTTGAACTAGCGCCCAACCCAAGCACTGGACTCATTACCCTCGAAATGCGGGGAGTTGCGCAGGGGAAAGTGTCCTTTACTTTGTTCAACGCAATAGGTCAAACGGCGCTGGTGGATGAATCAAGTTTTCAAAATGGCTGGCTTCAAAAAACCTTTAACCTTGAACAATTGCCTGCCGGAGTGTATTACTTACAAATCCGTTCTGGCAAGGAAGCCAAAAATGTGCGTTTGGTGAAAGGTTAAGGTTTTTTTGCAGAAATTGGCAAACACGCGAGTTTACCCAAAAACTTGTCAGCGGAAATATGTACTCTTGTGGCAGCGTTCAGGGCAGGTCTTTTGCGCCTGATCCTGAACGCTGCCATAAACCGTTGATTATGATACAAAAACTACTGCTCCCGCTTTTTATCTTGTTGAGTGCACCCAGTATGCTGCGGGCAACGCATAACCGCGCAGGTGAAATCCACATCGAACAAATTGGCCCGCTGACCATCCGGGCAACCATCATTACCTGGACCAAAACCAGCAGTGTGAACGCCGACCGCGACACGCTGGAAATTAATTGGGGAGATGGGGTTATTCAAAAAGTAGCGCGTAGCAATGGGTTTGGATTTCCGCCACAGGGCGTGCCATTGGCCAATGATATCAAATACAATACCTATGTTATGGAACATAGCTATGCCGGGCCAAGCAGTTATATTATTTCCATGACGGATCAAAATCGTATTGGCGGGATCATCAACGTGAACCCACCGGCTTCGGATAATATCCCTTTCCACATTCAGACAACCTATACTTTCCAGGATGCCCAATTTGGCGGCTCCAATACTACCCCTTATCTGTTGCAGGAACCAGTGGACAATGCCTGTGTTGGCAAACCATACAAGCACAATCCCAATGCCTTCGACCCCGACGGCGACAGTCTTTCCTACGAACTCATTGTGCCGCTGCAAGGGCCGGGCGTGGAGGTGCCGAACTACTCGTTTCCAAATGAAATATCACCGGGATTTGACAATCTTTTTAGCCTCAATCCGGTGACAGGGGATATTTTGTGGCAATCCCCCAAAGTAGCGGGGACGTACAACATCGCATTCACCGTCACCTCCTGGCGCAAGGGCAAAATCATTGACGTTACGATTCGGGACATGCAGATATTCGTCTCTGCCTGCAACAACAATCCGCCCATCGTTGAAACCATTGACAAAATTTGTGTGGTAGCGGGCGATACCGTAACATTTGGGGTGACGGGCACGGATATAGATTCCACAGATCTGGTTTTGCTCACGGCTTTGGGTGCCCCGCTCACTTCGCCGTTTAGCAAAGCTACTTTTACTTTGCAACCAAACACGAACAAACCGCCCGTTTTCGGCGTGTTTAGGTGGGTAACGGCTTGCGAGCATATTTCCAATCAACCTTACTCCGTCGTATTTAAAGCCACGGATTCGCTCACCACACCACAATTGGCGGATTTGCATACCGTAACCATCAAGGTGGTTGGGCCTGCTCCGGAAGATGTGCAGGCAGAAGCGGATATGGGCAATATTGAGCTCACTTGGGGCAATCCCTACGTCTGCGAGGCTGCGGCCAACAATTTTTTTCTGGGCTTTTCGGTATGGCGGCGTGAAGGAAGCAACCCCTTTGTCATTGATACCTGCACTCCCGGCCTTGCGGGGAAAGGCTACGTGGAACTGGAGTCCATTACCAGAGCAGAAAAAAACGGGCGTTATTTTTACGTGGACGATGAGGTGGAACGCGGGCGTACCTATTGCTACCGGATTTTGGCAAAATTTGCGCGGATTTCTCTGGGTGGATACCCCTACAACATTGTGGAAAGCCTTGCCTCCGAAGAAGTTTGTGCCCAGCTTCCGCGCGATCTCCCACTCATTACGAATGTTTCCGTGGAGGCCACCGATCTAGCTGCCGGAAAAATGCGCATTGCCTGGTCTAAACCGGTACCTGGCGACCTGGATACCCTCATCAATCATGGGCCTTATCGTTACCAACTGCTGCGCGCGCCGGATTTTGCAGGGGGTGTTTTTGAAGATGTTCCGGGAGCTTCTTTTGTCGCCAATGAGTTCTGGTTGGCCAATGACACCATTTTTGAATTTGACGAAAACCTCAATACCGCGGGTATTCCGTATCGGTATCGGGTTGATTTTTACGTGAAAGGAAACACGCTGCTCGGTGCGACCCGGGACGCGTCTTCCGTGTTTTTGAACATTGCTTCTACGGATAAAACCAACATTCTCAGCTGGGAAGCGGATGTGCCCTGGAGCAATTATCGCCACGAAATTTTCCGAAAAAATGACCAAACGGGCTTGTTTGAGTCCATCGGCAGCTCCAATGTACCCCGTTTTGAAGATCGGGGACTGACCAATGGACAAGAATATTGTTATTATGTGGAAACAGAAGGCACCTACAGCATCAGCGGGCTGTTGAATCCCCTGTTTAATAATTCCCAGGAAGCCTGTGGGGTGCCGATTGATACCGTGCCACCCTGTGCGCCCACCCTGACCGTGACCAACCTCTGCAATGATGCCAATGTTGACAGCCCCGGTCCGCCATACCTGAACGACCTGAGTTGGACCAACCCCAATGTGGTCTGCGATGGCTCCGATGATGCCGTGTCGTATCGCGTTTGGTATAGTCCCATGGAGGGTGATCCTTTGACTTTGTTGGAAGAAGTGTTTGGCGCAACAAATACGGAATTCATCCATACCCTGGAGTTCGAGCTTGCCGGCTGTTATGCCGTTTCTGCGCTGGATTCGGTAGGCAATGAAAGCCAACAGAGCAATCTGATTTGTGTGGACAATTGTCCCAATTATGAGCTGCCCAATGCCTTCACGCCCAATGGCGACGGTGCGAATGATCTATACACACCCTTCCCCGGCTGGCGTTTTGTAGCGCGGGTAGAAATGCAGATTTTTAACCGCTGGGGAAACCTCGTTTTCCAAACCACCGACCCCAACATCAATTGGTCTGGCACCAACGAATCCGGCCAGGAACTGACTGAAGGAACCTATTTCTTTGTCTGCAAAGTGTTTGAAAATCGGGTAAGTGGCGTGACGCTCCGGCCGGATGTGTTGAGTGGGTATATTGAGTTGGTGCGGGGGTAGGGGGAATACGCTCAGATTTGCGCGCGTACCCGTTGAACGGTTTCCAAATCCACCTCAAAGGTGGAGGCCAGCTGTTCGTCTGTCCAGTCGGGAAATTTTTTCAGGAAGGCTATCAGGGCTTTTTCTAAGCCTTTGTGAAGACCTTCTTGCATGCCCTTCCCGAAGATGTTGTCGTATGTTGAGACAAATTTTTTACCCTCTACTGGAGGCAGTGAATCTACTAAGTTTGCCATTTCTTGATCATTGAAGTTTGTGACGGAGTAAAAATAGCGCAGCGTGGCTCCAAAAACGCCATCCGCAATTTCTTTTGGTAAGTTTCCACCCACAAAAATAAACATCTTTCAAAAACCACAAAAAAAACCGGCCTCTGGATACCCAAAGACCGGCTTTCTGTTTGGAACAATAATTCCCTATTTCTGTACCACAAACTTGCGCGTTTGGGCTATTTCGCCGTTGCGGACTTGCACGAAGTACACGCCGCTGGGCAATCTTCCGAGATCAAATTGGAACACATTGTCTCCTTTGCTGAGCGTCCGCTGCTGGCTAAGCGCAATTTTGCCGGATGGATCCAGGATCGTTACCAAAACGTCGCTATCTGCTTCCAGTGGCACATCCACGGTCAATTGATCCGTGGCAGGATTCGGATACAGACCGAAACCCGCATTCGCAAACGCAACTTCCAGTTCGATTTCCTCTACTTCGCCATCTGTAGAACCGTCGGTCCGCCAAGCTGAAGAGCTTCTGCTGGCTTTGAACGTGTAGCACTGGGAATTACTCCAGGCGCCGTTGTAGCCATAGACGTAGGCTTTATAATTCGTAGAAACGGTGGCGTTGTTCAGAATAATTACTTCATCTGCAGTGCCGCCATTTTGAGAAATACCGACTTGGGTATTACCCCGGTATAGCCGCAAATCATAGTCGAAAGGCAAGGTGGTAAGCTCAACTTTGATGTTTTTTTGGCTACTTGTGTTGCCGAATTTGTAATAATCTTTATCTCCGTTGTACGCGATTTGGGCCGTAAATGCAGTGTTGATTGTAACGGATTTTGCGCTGTTGAGCGTGTTGTTGGTCTCATACTGATCCGCGCAATTGCCCGAGGTCGTCGTGAATTGTGCGGTAGCGGAGTAGTTGCTTTCCACACCGTCACAAACGGCTTTCACGCGATAATCATACAGGGTTCCCGCATTCAGGCTAGTTAGATTGCGTGAGGTAGCGGTGAGATTTGGAACGATGGTCCAGGTCGGGTCCACGTTTCTTTTCCACTCAAGCGTGTAGGTATCTGCACCGCTCACCGCGCCCCAACTAACCGTTGCACTGGTTTGGGTGATGCTGCTTGCACTGAGTCCGCTTGGTGCGTCGCAACTGCCGCCGCTGGGTTCCTGACATCCTGGTGAACTCGCGAGCGCAGCCCGGGCACCGCCACCAGAAAACAGCGATTGCATCCGTGATTTCTGACCTGCAGTGAAGATGTTCATGCAGGCATCATCGGTGTAATCCATATAATTCATGAACATATCACCATTGGGGCCGTTGCTGCAGCTGATCTGAGGGAAAGTAGGGCAGCCGTAGTGTTCGTCGGCCTGGTTGGGCGTGTCGCTTGCACCATCGGAGCCGCTGCAGGAAGAGCCGTCGTCGCCCCAAATATGGTAGCAGTTAAGCCAGTGTCCCACTTCGTGCGTAGCGGTACGGCCCTTGTCAAATGGAGGGGTCGCGCCGATGGTCCCGAAGTAGGCAAAGTCGCAAACCACACCGTCGGTAGAAGCCGGGCCGCCAGGGAACTGTGCGTATCCGAGCAGACCACCGGAAAGGTTGCATACCCAAATGTTGAGGTACTTGTTGCGATCCCAGATATCGAGGCCGCCGGAGGAGAAAAATTTTACATTGTCGTTGGTGCCGAAGCCATTGACGGTGGTTTGGCGGCGCTGAATGCCTGTGGTCGCGTTGCCGTTGGGATCCTGTGTGGCCATACAAAAGTTGATTTCACAGTCGGCGGCGACGCTCAAAAATGCACCGGGAGTGTTGCTGGCATCGGCATTGGTGCGGCGGAAATCATCGTTCAACACGTCAATTTGCGAAAGGATTTTCGCGTCTGAAAGATTTTGAGTCGTGTTGTAATACACCACATGCACCACCACGGGAATGGTGATTACGGCACGGTCGCCAGCAGCGCCGGATTGGGCAAATTGGCGGGTATGTTCTTCAATACGCTCGATTTCCTGGCGCATGGCCGGGTTGTCAATCAATTGTTGAGAAAGCACTTCTTCCGCAGCGCAGGTGCGCTGTTGAGCAGAAGCGTTGAGTGCGAGCAGCAGCAAGGCTGCAAATGGGAGTAGGATTCTTTTTAGCATGAATCGCTGAAGGTTAAAAATGAACAGTTTGAGTTTGGAAATACGATTGAAATGCGTGAGTGGAGCGCTGTTGAGGGAGAAAAACGGAACGTTTTCTGAATATAGAAATCATTTTCCAACAAGCTGGTTGTTCAGGAGGAAGTGTGGTTTCGGCGTATTGTCAAAGAACAATGTGCGGAGCTGCGAATTTTCGTGGAGCAAATGTATTTTTTGCGCTGAATAAAAAAATAAAAACTTTCACCTAGTTTTTAAAATGGATTGTTTGGCATTAGGGTTGTTTTGCGGGTTGTTGCAAATAATATTCTGATTTAATTAATTCTTGTTCGTTTGTAAGATATTAGGTCTGCCAAACATTTCGTTTTGCAAAATATTATTGGCCACTGTGGTGTCCTTAAAAAAAGTCAGTGGGCTGTTGTGTCAAAAGTCTTTCCGAAAATTTATTGTAAAATAAAATGTGGTGTTTGAGGTAAATGAAACCTATAAGGTTTTAAAAACCTTATAGGTTTGTGGTAAAATCAGAATGAAATTCTGTAGAAAAATTTCGAGGTTTACTTTTGATACAAGCCCCTGACAACTTTTCAATTCTGCGATTCTTCCGTTCTTCGCACTTTGTTACTCAACCTTCGTTCCTATGTCTCGTACTTTTTTCACGGCCTTCGTCTTGTTCGCAACATTTCAGACGCTGATGGCCCAAACCACTCTTTTTGTACCGCGCAACTACCTCAAATCCTACGAACGCGGTACTCGCAGTTGGGATGGTAAACCCGGACCAAACTATTGGCAAAACCGCGCAGCCTACACCATTTCGGCTAGTATTGATCCTAAAACCCGCCGCCTTTCCGGGGAAGAAACCATTACGTACACCAATAATAGCCCCGATACGCTCAAAAACCTGCGTTTCAAACTCCAGCACGATCGCTACCGAAAAGGCGTTCAACGCGCTTTCGACGTGGCCGCCAGCGATGTCAGCGACGAGGGCACGCGCATTGAAAGTCTGACCTATAATGGCCAAACGGTAGAGGCTACTGATCAAAGCCGAAATGCTACGTTTTTGGATGTTTCGCTGAAAAAAACGCCGCTTGTGCCCAAATCTTCCGCTACTGTCACCGTTCGTTGGTCTTACACCTTACCCGCCAGCAAAGGTGCTGCCCGGGAATGTGTGTGCGACAGCACCACGTTTTTTGTGCCGTATTGGTACCCACAAATTGCCGTGTACGACGATCTGAACGGCTGGGCTACTTTCCCCTACACCGGCCAACAAGAGTTTTACCACGATTTTGCCGATTACGACGTAAGCATCACCATGCCCCCTGGATTTCAGGTTTGGGCCACCGGCGAATGGCAAAATGCCCGGGAAATTTTGACGCCGGAGTATTTGAATCGTTGGACAAAAGCCCAAACGGCCTCCGAGGTGCTTTCGGTTTTTTCTGAAAAAGAGTTGAAAAATGGCGGGATTTACCGCTCCAATTCGCCCAGCACTTTTCGGTTTAAAGCGACCGATGTGCCAGATTTTGCCTTCGCTGCCAGCGATCACTACAATTGGGATGCAACCTCGGTGGTTGTGGACGATAAAACGGGTCGCCGGACTTTCGTGAGCGCGGCCTATAACACGGCTTCCAGAGATTACCCCGAAGTAGCCAAAATTGCGGCTGACGGCATTCGTTTGATGAGTACCTGGCTACCAGGATACCCTTTTCCCTACCCCGTAATGACCGTTTTTAATGGCGACGACGGCATGGAATATCCCATGATGTGCAATGACGTGAGTACTTTCCCCAATTCTCCAATGGGATTGACGCTCCACGAGATTAGCCACACCTATTTCCCGTTTATGATGGGGATCAATGAACAGGATCACGCCTGGATGGATGAAGGTTGGGCGGCGTTTTTTGACTACCTGCTCACGGATTCGCTTTCCGGGCATACCCTTGGCGGCGTGCGGGACTATTCCAGCATCTCCGGGACGGAAAATGACGTGCCACCCATGGTTAAATCGCGCAACCTGAGTTCGGCCTACCGAAATGCAGCCTACCAGCGGCCTTCGCAGGCGTATTTCACGCTGCTCGACTTGTTGGGGTACGAAAAATTCCACCAGTGCATGACCGAGTACATGGATCGTTGGAAAGGCAAACACCCTGCGCCTTTTGATTTTTTCCAGACCTGGAACGATGTTTCCGGGCAAAATCTCGACTGGTTTTGGAGACCCTGGTTTTTTGATTGGGGTTTCCCGGACCTCGGTATTCAAGGTGTCATCAAGGACGAAGCGGCGAATAACGAAGTAATTATGGTGGAACGCAAGGGCAATATTCCCGTGCCGATTCATCTGGAGGTGGAATATACGGACGGTTCCAAAGAAACTTTCCACGAAACAGCTGCCGTTTGGCGCGACGGAAAACAAAACCTGCGAATGGCTTGTGCAGAAGGCAAAAAAGTAAAATCAGCTAAATTGGGCGCTACGACGATTCCGGATGCGGATCGGAAGGATAATGTGTGGGGGAAGTAGGTTGTCTGAACTATGATTTGTGTGATTTGTGTGATGCAAATGCCTGATTTAAAGCGGACTAACAGCTTTTACATTTGTGTTACATCGTTTTACACCGTTTTTGCTGCCTGATGGTGGTCCGCCCGCACCTTTGCCCCATTCGTTCACCAAACTTAAAAACTCATGCGTACGCACCTTTTTGCACTTTTGCTTCTTTCGCAATCCTTCACAGCTTGCCAAAGCCAGGAAAACGCCTCCGTGGCAGTCTCCAATGCTAACTTCAAAGCAGTGGCTGTCAGCCAAAAAAGCCTGGAGAAGCCCATGCCTGTGGCAAGCAACATCGTTTTTCAATCCGCCGACGGGGGGCAAACCTGGCAGGACGTCAGTGAAGGGCTGCCCGTAAATTTGACGGTAAGTCGGGTTTACGCCGACGAAGGCGAAATTTTATTGTCCAATGATAAAGCATTGTATCGAAGTGATGTAAGTTCCATCGCTCCTGTCTGGGAGGACGCTCTTTACTTCGAGGTGGGAATTTCCGGTTTTTTTTCAGGTAAAGTTGGACCATACTTTACCAGCTACGAGCACGGTTTTTTCAAAAACATTCCGGGCACGAATGTTTTGATTCCCCTGCATAATGGATTGAAAGACAAGACCGTACGCACGGGTTTGGAAACCTCGGACGGTGCCATTTTAATAGGCTGCGAAAGTGGTATTTTCAAATCTACCGACGAAGGGAATACCTGGAAACAGGTTTCCTTCGAATTTGGGGTCAATAGCTTTGCCGAAGCAGCGGGCGTATTAATTTGTGCTACTGCCAAGGGACTGTTGCGCTCCACCGATGGGGGTGAAAACTGGGAACGGGTGTTGAGCGGTGATGGCTCTGCATGGGGCACCGCTTATCTCAATGGCCGTTTTGTGGCGATTTCCCAGGGCGCGGGTAAGTGGGGCGACGATTCTTCGAACCGATTACTTATGTCTGCCGATGGTGGTAAAACCTGGCAGCGCATGGATGAAAATCTATTTTCAACGCAGTTACTGTACAAGCGGGAAGTCAGTGATTCGCCCGCCGGGATGATCAACGACTTGAAGCAGGTAGGAAAATACCTGTTTTGCAGCACCAACGATGGTATTTTCCGTACTTCCGACTGGGGCAAAAATTGGGAGCCTGTATTTACCGACAGCGGCCTGAAAATGCTTCAATTGATTGTTTCTGGCAACGTGATATACGCTATAAAAGTGGTTGGGTGTTAAAAAACATGTTTGACTTGTTGCGATAGAGCTGTTTGAGCGAAATTGCCCATTTCGCTCAAATAGTACCCAATCGCAACAAGTCAATTACCTTTCAGGCATGATTTCTGTCTATTTTTTAAAAATACTACGGTTTTTACCCCTTTTAGCCCTGCCTTTTTGGGCTTGGTGGATGCCGCCGGTGGCAGATGCGGGCCAGCCTGGTTTTTCGCCCGAAAAAATCAATCTGGCCCTGCGCCGCACTGCCGACGGGCTGTTGCGCGCAACGGGCGACAGCACGAGTCGAATTCCAGCCATCGAGCAGTCTGCCTCAAATATTTGGCGGGTACGCCTGGAACAACCGTTTGTGTACGAGCAACTCCCAGCCTTGCTCCAAGCCTCACTCGATCTGCACGGGATTCAGCTGCCCTACCAAGTGACCCTGCGCCGCTGCGACGATGCTACAATTGACCTGGGCTATCACCAATTGGATTTTCTGCAAAATCAGGAAGTGGCCTGCGGTGGGCGTACCATGCCCGAAGGCTGCCATTTTATTGAAATCGCGTTTTTAGAAAACGATGTAAAAAGGCCATTTTGGGCAGATAAAGCCTGGATGATATTGTTGATTTTGGGTGTAGGAGCGATTTATGGATATTTCCTTCTTCGGAAAAAATCAGTGCCGCTTGCGCCAACCGTCGAACCTGCTGTCCAAAATCTGGAATCCGGGGAAGAAACGGAGTGGTTAGGATTCGGCAATTCTCGCCTGGATGTGGCTGGTCAAGTGCTTGTTTGCAACGGTATCCGCCAAAAGCTGACTTTTCGGGAAACGAAATTGCTCCGGCTGTTCATCAGCAGTCCCGACCGGCTGCTCGAACGAGATTTTATCCTCCAGCAGGTTTGCGCAGATGAGGGTGTTCTGGTTGGGCGCAGCCTGGATGTTTTTGTGTCGAGATTGCGCAAAAAATTAGTGGACGACCCCTCGGTTGGCATTGTAGCCGTGCATGGGGTGGGGTATCGGTTAGAGACGGTTAGGTAGAATTCCAAAAGAGAAAGACCCAAATTTAACCTTATTTTTACACCAGCTTTTGACTGGCTCTTTGGGATGCTGTCAACTCGTTTACCAAACATATCAACCTTTCGAACTATGATCCGAACCTTACTACTCAGCCTATTCGCATTCAGCTCGCTGGCTTGTAGCCATGCCGACATTTTGACCAACACCGCAATCGAAAACGAGCCACCGCCACCCGCCTCGCCCGTGGGCTGCGACACTTGCGACTACCCTGTAGTTATGGTTCACGGATTTTTGGCTTCGGGGGATACTTGGGCTAGGTTTCAGCAACTGTTCACCAGCAACGGGTATCACTCCAAGAAGATACACGCCTTCGACTGGAACAGCCTTAATCAGTTTGGCGGAGCAGCCAATGTGCAGCTGCTTGACCAATTCATTGACAAAGTTCTCGCCGAAACGGGCGACACCCAAGTGCGGCTCATGGGCCACAGTGCGGGCGGTGGGCTGTGCTACACCTACCTCTCCGACGCCATTCGAGCCGCAAAAGTGGATGGCTATGTGCACATCGGTTCTGCGGTACAGCCTGCCCCGGCCGGTCCTGATGGCATGGAGCCAACGCTAAACCTCTGGAGCACAGAAGATTTGATCGTCGCTGGGGGCGATATCCCCGATGCCGTAAACCTGATGATTCCCGGCAAGGACCACTACCAAATTGCCACCAGTAAGGAATCCTTTGGCGCTATCTGGCAGTTTTTCCATAACAGTCCGCCGACCACGCTCGACATAACCCCACAAGGCCCCTTGGTCTGCATCGCGGGCAAAGTGCTGTTTTTTGGAGAAAACACCCCGCTGGAAAACGCCAAAGTGGAACTGTGGGAACTTAACCCCGCAACCGGCGAACGTCTGGGCAGTAGCCCCGATTTCAGCTTCACAACCAACGCCGAGGGCAAGTACGGTCCGGAGAACATCAAGGCCAATACTACTTTTGAATTTGTGGCCACGCCCCCCAATTCGAGCCAGCGGGTAATTCACTACTTCCGGGAGGGTATCACGCACCTCAACAGTTTGGTTTACCTGCGCACAATTCCTCCGCCCACCTCTCTGGCGGGCATTCTCCTGGCGGGGCTTCCCCGGGTGGAATCGCAGGCCGTTATGAACGTGTTCTCCGCAAGTCAGGGCATCATACATGGCCGGGATACACTCACGGTGGCTGGTTCGGTTTTGTCCACCCCTCAGTATGCCCCCGCATCCAAAACCGCCATCACCTATTTTCTTTACGACGATGGTGACGGGGTAACGGAACTTACGCCTGTGGGCACCTTTGGCAGTTTTCCGTTTATGAACGGGGTGGACCTGTTTTTCCAGACCGCTACGCCGGGCAGCATACCTGTGGTTTTGAACGGCCGTCAGTTGAATGTTCGGAATATCAGGTCTTCGGAGGGGGTGGTCGTGGGTGTGTTTGATTAGGGAAGTTTAGACAATCACCACCCATCGAATCACCAAACTCCCCCCAGACCGATCCATTACCTGCACCCAATACACCCCGGCAACACGCATTTCGGGCAGCAGAAGCAGGCTTTTCCCGTCCTGGAAAAGTTCCGTTTTTGTGTAGATAATCCGACCCATGGCGTCCGAAACACGAATCTCCAAGGACTGCGCTTCCTGCATTTCCAGCCACAAATGAGCCGTTGCACTGGAAGGATTCGGGGTCACAAGTGCCTGAATACCAGCATTTTTTAAGTCATGGGCGGAGGTCGTAAATCCAACCATATAGGTGAAATTCCAGACGCATCCGTTCGCGTCGGTAATGCTCAGGGTGTAATCGCCGGGCGGGATATTTTCCAGGGATTGGGTCGTGCTGCCATTGCTCCAAACAAACGTGTAGGGAGCCATACCACCGGAAACATCCGTGACCAATATGGCAGCATCCTCGGCCATGGCAGTCGTTGCTTGCTGGATTTCGGACTGGGCCGTCACTTCGGTGGCTTCCAAGATTTCCAGAGTTTGTATTTGAACACAAGCTTGCGCATCGGTGACCGAAACGGTGAAGGTGCCTGCCATACTGAGCAAGGTCGCTCCGCTAAAGCCGGTGTTCCATTGATACGTGTACGGCGACGTGCCACCAGAAGCCATGACGTTTGTTTCGCCCTCTGCTTCGGGACAAAGGATGGAAGGGGCATCTATTTGCAGGAAGATAGGCGTGGGACTGCTAACGAACATTACGTCAAAGGCACTGCAACCATTCGCGTCAGTAACCGTAACGAAGTAGGTGCCGGCGGGAAGATTGGTCAACAAGCTATCCGTCTGCCCCGTATTCCAAATCCAGGCAAATGGGGCCGTGCCGTTGAGCGACTGCACCGCAGCCATCCCATCTGCGCTGTCGAAACATTGAACGGGCGTGCTGGAAGACAGCAAATTAAGCGCTGCTCCCGGCTCGATTTCCAGGGTGTTCGTAACCGTGCAGCCATGGGCATCCGTGACGGTCAGGGTAAAGGTTCCGCTGCCAAGGACGGAAATGTTGGCATCCGTCAGATCATTGCTCCAATCATACAGATACGGCGCAACACCGCCCGCCACAAGAGCCTCCAAATTGCCTTCTTGCGTGGCACAAAGCGCAGTTGGCCCTTCCAAGGTCAGATCCAATGCATCCGGGGCCGTCAAGGAAAACTGTTGTTGATCAAAACAGCCAAAAGCGTCCACAATCGTAATTGCATAGTCGCCGGCCGCCAGATTGGAAATTTCACTTTCCGTCTCGCCGCCCTGCCAAAGCCAGGCAAAAGGTGCCGTACCGTTGAGTGGCGTCACCATCGCCGAGCCATCGGCACTGTCGTGACAACGGATGGGCGTGGTCGTCAAGGCCGTATTCAGTTCGCCGGAAATGCCCACCTGCACGGAAGCAACTGCGCTGCAACCCTGTGCATCGGTGCTCGTAACAACATATAAACCAGGCCCCAAATCAGCGATAGAAGCCGTGTTTGCACCATTGTCCCAGGCGTATGCAATCGGCGCGCTGCCGCCCAAAGGTGCCACAGTCGCCGTAGCCGCCAAGCCGTTGGTGCAATCATAATCTGTGGCTAAAACAGAGACCGCCAGCTCAGGCGCCGCTGGCACTTCAATCGGAAGCACTATTTCCCGCCCCAGCGCGTCGGTGATGCTGAATGTGTAATTGCCGGCAGCAAGTCCGTCCAGGTTTGAACCGTTTTCCGCGCCCTTGCTCCAGGCATATTGAAATGGGCCACAACTTCTTGAAATGTAAAATTCCACTTTACCCGCCAGGGCATTCGTACAGCTAACGGGCGCAATGGCCACCGAATCCACCAAAATCGGAGAGGTTTGAAAAGCGCACCTGCATTGGGGCGACATGGCTTCGTTGGAAAACAAAGAATAAGCGTTGTTGACATCCAGATTCACCGGGTGACTCGCCGTTCGGCCATCACATTCCAGCAGTTTGTTGTCGTAATAATTGGTTAGGCGATAATGCACCCCGTTGTCGCAGCTGCCGTTTTCGTTGTACACGATTACATCGCCGCCCACTTCCACTTTGCCCGAAAGGTTATAATTGCTCACCCTGCCGCGCATACCGATCAGGGCATTCTCCGACATGGTTACGTTTTCGGCAAAACCCTGTCCCTGTATTACCGCGTCCCCGCTGTAATTGCCGCGATCCACCAAGGCATTGTCCCGCACGCGCACATTTCCACTCAAGGTGGCATGACGTACGATGGCCGTGTTTTCGATGCGGACCTGCCCGCTGATATTGGCATCGCCCAGGACAATTGCCGTTGGGCCGACGTACACGGAATTGGCCACATTGGCGGAGTTTTGCACCCAGCCACCGCCATTGGGGTGTAAATGACCATTATTTTTGAGTTGTGCCCGAAAGTTTTCAGGCGCTTGAAATCCTTCTGGTTTAGCGCCGCTGATGTTCAGTTCATACGGAAACCTGAAATGTTTGGGGTAACCCTGCCAGGTGTCGTTGGTGGTATTGGTGGTAATTTCATCAAAAGGAGCCCCCATAACCACCAGAAAGAGCCGTGTTTCATCGCCTTCGAGGCGAAAATTGATTTCTCCGGTATTTTCCGAGTAGCTTGGGCTGTAACGGCTGAGGGTTCCGTCGGCGCGTGCAGCTGCAAAACCGTAGCGCCACCCGGCGTGGGCATTGGCGTCGGTATGTCCCTTAAATTTGATAATCACCGCACAACTGTCGGTTTCAGGATACAGGGGAATCACGTTGTAGGCAAATTCCTCTGGCGCCAATTCGATCGGGATTTCGTAGCGATTTTCCGCGCCAGGAATTTTTTTAAGTATGCTGTAAGTCGCCTGGGCCGAGGGCAGGTAGTACATTAAATCGGCATTTCTGTATTGCCGGAAATACGTGCCGACATTGTTGTAGTTAAAATCAAAGTTGGCCATTCGGCGGGCGTAGTGGAACAGGCTGTCGTTGAATTGCGCTTGATTGTAGCCAGCGATTCGTTTGTAAGTTTGCAGCGGATATTCCCAACTGTATGCTTCCCGCCACAAGCGGTTTATTATCCCAATTCCCTCCGATTCCATGATGGCGAACAGCAATTGGTAGTTTTCGTAGGTGTTTTTCCAGTCGCCCCAGGTTTCAATGTGATACAAGTCCATGCCCCAAGCAGAAACGGCTCTTGGATACAGGAGATTTCGCATGAAATTGGCGTGTGTTTCCCAAAAAATGCCCGCATTGAGCCAGACCAATCCCAGTCCATTGGCAGCCCGGTAATCAATGTTGCACTGCGCCTGAAGACTGTGCACCAGCTCATGGGCCGCCACCCCGCCATCCTGCAGGGCAGCGGGATGCACCCAAAATGCCCCAATAACCCCGTCGGCATCGCCGCCATTGGCAAAACCCTGGGCACCGTTTGGCCCCCAAGTGCCATACACCACAATGGGAATTTTGTATAGACTCAGATTGGTGCCTGCTGCATCATCTACAAAGCCCAGATCTTTGAAGGCGGCGTAAATGGTTTCCATGGTATCCAGCATGGCATCCGGGTTGAACCTCAGATTGGGATCCGGATTATTGAGCGGATCAGTGCCCACGGTATTGCCCCAAATCAGGGTAAAATTGGCCGATTGGCGGGTTTTACTCCAGGTAAACTGCGCCCCATTTACATCATTGGGGTTGAGCAGATAGTTGGGAATATAAGCCGTTTTTTGCCCAAAAGCAGTTCCGGCGAGGCTGATGAGACAGCAGAAAAAAAGTAAGCGTAGGATCATGGCGGACCTTGGTTCTATGCAAGGCGGTTTATCCGACCTGGCGGGCAAAACTAATGTTTTGAGGAGAGATATTTTCAGAACCGGGGTTGGCAATCTTCTTCGAGGATATTTTGCGCTATAAGAGATGCCTTTAGACGATTAACAAATCGCTCAAAAGAACGAAAACGGTAAATTTGCTGCAAATGAATGCCTTTTGCAAGTGCCGCATCTAAATCTTCCGGAAGCACGAGAATTCTGCGGCCATCGTTGATTTTATCAAGTATTGCGGCAAGAAGTTCTTTTGATTCACTTTTTTCCTCCAATTGCTGCGTTCCAATATTTAGACCTAGTACGGTATCATTGAGTTCGGTTGCAAGTGCTTCGCGCAACGCAGCACTGTCCGAAAGTTTCCAGTTTTCGATTTGGACTACCGGAATTACAGGAATAATTTCCTTACAGTAATCATGACCCGCAGGAGTGTTTTGAATGGCTTCTATTGCCGGCTTTATTTTGAATGGTATTGCGCTCTGGGTTTCATCGGGTGCGTCGGCATCTGTGTGGATAAAAAGCAAATGAAAGCCACTTGCCTGGCGTGATAAATCCAGAACCTGATCTACAAAACCCTTGGCGTTGCGATCTGGATGTAATGCCAAGGGTTCCAACACATCCCACTCTCCCTGTGCACATTGCATCATTAAAGCTTCCAGGGTACGCTGGATTAAAACTGGCAAAAATCTTTCGTCCGAAATACCTTCCCCCCAATAAGCGCTGACAAGTGTATTCATGGCTCGTTCAACATGGTTATTTCGGTATCAAATCGAACGGTTTCGAGATAGTTCAACAATTCCGTTTTACCAACTTTTCTGTCAATTTGAGACATTTTAGGGTCAAAATTAAGTTTGTCAACCGCGTTTAAATCCACTGCCTGAAGGCGCGTATGTTGCATCTTTTTTCCGTCTTGTATGAGTGCAACCAAGCGAGCAAAAAAGATATTACCGAATTTTTCAATTGATTTCATTTTGTACACCTCGGCAACCAACAATGGCGAATGCGTGTTTATCAGCACCTGCCTCGACGGATAGGGTGCTTTTTCTTCCTTTTCAAAGTCGGTCGTCAGGCTGCGCAATAATTCCAGCACCTGTAGTATTCGGGTTGGATTTACACCGTTCTCTGGCTCTTCAAAACACAGTACCCCACGGTGTTCAGAATCGTGTTTTAGGGTACACAAGGCCAAAAGCCGCAAAGTTCCCTCGGAAAGCACTTGGGAACTGAAGGTGCGCCCGTCCTCCATTTTGGCTCTTACCACATATTTTTTCTCAATTTCATCCTCGGCCACATCAATACCGATAATGCCCGGAATAAGATTGGCCATATCGCGTGCGATGTTCTTTAGATCAAGCGGATTGTTGCTTTTTATGCGAAAAAGTGCACCAGCCAGCCCTGAACCATCGGGGCCCATAAATTCTCGAGCGGTAAATTTAGCTGCCGGACGACGTAGTTCCACAGGATTGAGTTGCAGGAAGTGCCAGTGTTCCATTTCCTTTTTCACGGCCAGCGCATGTGGGAACTCTGTATTGGTAACGCTGCTCAACATGGTGCTTTCCAGGTCGGCAGCAGGTCGCGGGCGGCCGCTGCTTCCTTTGTCTTGATGCAGCAATACCGTTGCGGTTTCATTTTCTATTTTGGTACTGATGAATGGTGCTCGCCCACCAGTCAGTTTTACATGCCAGTAATGGTTGTGCATGCCTACATAACGTCTATACCAATCATCCTCCCCTCGGGGAATTGCGTTCAATTCTTCTTTGGAAACATACAATCTTTCCACACCGCGCGCATCAGGACGGCGCTGAATATTTAGGGTGTATCGCAAACGGGTGTATTTTAGTTCAGCCTCGCCGCCCCATGCATCCCGAACATGCCTATCTAAGAGTAACTCTACAGAAAATCGAATTTCATCTGCTGCACTGCCGTCAGGATGCTGGCTGAACAACTCATGCGCGTCCCCGCGTAAGTTCTCAAAAGCTGTCCGAATATTGGTTTGAGACAAGCGTGACAAGAGTTGGATGGCATCAAATAAATTGCTTTTCCCGGCAGCATTTACACCAGCTATTACCACAAACGGAGATAACTCAACCGCAAAGGATTGGAAGGATTTGAATCCTGATATGGTTATTTTCGTAATCATGCAGCACTTTGTTGAACCTAGTAAAACGCAAATTTACCGTTATTAAACTTTTGCCACCCGCTTTTCTTGAGCCTCGAGGGACACACCCAAAATCCATTCACCATGTAATCGGAACTCGTAAATCATTTTATCGCACTTTTGCACTTCACCTGCCCGATTTCTCATGGATACGACGACCGAAACAGACCCCGTAAAAATTCTCTTCGTGGAGGATGAACCAAAATTTGGTGCCAGCGTCCGCAAAGAACTGATCGAACAAGGATACGACGTTGACCTGGCCTACGACGGGCGTATTGGGGAAAGTATGTTCAAAAGCACCGAGTACGACCTGATTTTGCTCGACATCAATCTGCCACACATCAATGGTCTGGAACTCTGTCGGTTGTTTCGGGAACAGAACCGGGAGGTGCCGATTCTGATGCTGACGGCTTTGGGCGAATTGGACGACAAAATGGAGGCTTTTACCGCTGGGGCGGATGATTATCTGGTGAAACCCTTTCACCTCCGGGAATTGCTGGCGCGGGTAAAAGTGTTCATGAAGCGGCGCCAGATGAACAAAAATTTTGAAGAAAAACTAAACGTAGCTGATCTGGAAATTGATTTTTCGGCCAAAAGTGTGTCGAGGGCAGGCACGGTGATCAGCCTCACGGCCAAAGAATTTTCCCTGCTGGAGCTGTTGGTTCGGTCGCGGGGAAGGGTGCTCTCCAAAAATGAAATTGCGGAAAAAGTGTGGGAAATGAACTTTGATACCAGCGCAAGTATGAACACGATTGAGGTGTACATCAGTTTTTTGCGCAACAAAATTGACAAACATTTTGAACCCAAATTGATCCATACCAAACCCGGTTTTGGGTACTTTTTGAAGCCGCTCCCATGAATCTACGCATCCGATTCGCTTTTTGGTTTGCTTTGTTTGTGGCAACAGTGCTGTCACTCACTTTTGCGGTCATTTACCAGCAGTCAGCTAAGTTTCGCAGGGTCGAGTTTTTTGAACGGCTCGAAAATAAAGCACGCACCACGCAGCGCCTCTGGTTCGATGTGCAGGAAATTGATTCAATCCTGCTTAAAATCATTGACCGCAACAACCTCACAAGTCTCCACAACGAACAGGTATTAATCTTCGATGAATATAATCGCTTGGTTTACAGTAGTATAGACGCTGAAAATGTGCTGTACGATTCCGCACTTATTGGCCAAATCAGGCGGGAACAAGAAACCCAACACACCGATAAAGCGTCGAAAATACAGACAAAAGGCGTGGTGGTCGAAAACGCAGGACGCACACATGTGGTCATGGCTTCTGCCTACGATTTGTATGGTTTTCGCAAACTGGCTTTCTTGTACAATATTCTCGGTATCACCTGGGTTTTGGGTCTTGGGCTGACGGTCCTGATGGCTTATTTATACGTCCGGCACATCGTGGGTCGCCCCTTGGCCGACTTGACCGAGCAAATTTCCCAGATTGGGGAAAATGACCTGCTCAAAAAAGTCCGGGTTCCCAAAAATCAGAATGAATTAACCGTTTTGGCGCAAAATTTCAATGAATTGCTGGAACGTTTGGAACAGGCTTTCGACTCGCAACACAGTTTCGTGCAATACGCCTCGCATGAGTTGCGCACCCCGCTCGCCAATATGCTCTCCGAAACGGAAAACGCCCTTTCGCAAGACCGTTCGCCAGAAATTTACCGCCAAACCCTCGATTCCCTGCGGGAAGAACAGAGTCGCCTGGTAGAAATGACCAATTCCCTGCTGCTGCTTTCGCGTTACAAAGCCACCCAACTGGCTGATACTACGCCACTTATCCGCATTGACGAGGTCTTGTACAATACCATTGAAGACCTGAAAGTTTTGGTGCCGGAATATAAAATCGTGCTGGGTTTTTCGGCAATTCCGGAAAATGAATCCGATCTCATGGTGCGCGGCAATGAAGCACTTTTGCGTACCGCTTTC
>CAZKBH010000048.1:0-7838 GCA_964550795.1 uncultured Saprospiraceae bacterium | reverse complement strand
TTCCGCAATCTCCTCGAAAACGCCTGCCGATATGCGGAAGATCGTACTGCACATATCAACATCATCAGCACGCCAAAACATCTGGAAATTCAATTTGATAACATCGGACAAGTCCTCACGGGAACGGAAAGTCAGCGCTTGTTTTTACCGTTTTTTAGGGGCGAAAACGCCGCAGGCAAACGTGGCTACGGACTGGGTCTGGTAATCGCCCAACGAATTTTGACGATGCACTCGGCCAGTATTTCGTACCAAAATCCGAGTTTAAAACTGAATCGCTTTGTCGTACACTTTACACAAAAAGCTTTTTAAGGTGTCTTTAAGGTTGGATTTAAGGCGGGCTTAAGCCTAAGCCCGTCCCTTTGCAGTGAAATTCATTTTTTTTGATTAATCTGCAAATTTTTCCCATGATTCGATCCTGCCTACTAGCAATCGCACTCCTTCTTACCAACTTAGGCTTCTCCAAAAACATCCTTCACCCAGCCGAAATCATGCTTTCCGTTTCGGTTGTTTCTCAACAAAACCCGAATTGTTCCAACCCACTCGGCAGCATCACGGTGGTCGCAACGGGCGGCGTACCGAGCTACACCTACAACTGGAGCACGGGTGCCAGCGGTCCAACCATCTCCAACATCCCGGAAGGAGATTACACCGTGGTGGTTACCGACGACACAGGCAATACAGCCGAACTTGACATCAGCCTTTTGGGCAATTTTGAAGCCCCGCTCGCCGACGCAGGGGCACCCAAACTGGTTCATTGCACCACTACCCTTACCACGCTGAACGGCAGCGGTTCCTCCGGGCCAGGTTTTACCTACCAGTGGATCGCTTCAAACGGGGGGCACATTCTTTCCGGGGCAACCACCCTTTCTCCCGTAGTAAACGAAGCGGGCACGTTCCAACTCACCGTAACCAATCAAAACAACGGCTGCACGGCCTCCGATCTGACTACCGTAACGGCCACCAACATCTCGCCTGCTGCTAACGTCACGGGCGGGGTCATCAATTGCTACGCCAACTCGGTTACACTCGCCGCTGTTTTCACCAGGCTAAACACCAGCTTTTCCTGGCAAGGCCCCAACGGGTTCATGTCGCAACTGGAAAACCCGGTTGTCACAACAGTTGGCAATTATGTGTTTACCCTGACTGATACCCTGACGGGATGTATCCGCAAAGACACTGCAGTAGTGACGTCCAACTTAGTTGTTCCCAATGCAGACGCAACGGGTGGCGGTACCATCACCTGCGCGCAAACGACTGTGCAATTGTTTGGCAATTCCACCACACCCAACGCAACCTATAGTTGGACGGGTCCAAACGGGTATTCCTCCGCGCTTCAAAACCCGGTTGTCAATGCTGCGGGAGTATATACCCTAACGGTTCAAAACCCGGTCAACGGCTGCACCGCCACTGACCCAATAACCGTAAACAGCAACCTCGTCGCGCCCATTCCGACTGCATCTGCGCCTGGCACAATCACCTGCGCCTCCCCTTCGGTCCAATTGTTCGGCGGATCCAACACGCCGGGCGTTAGTTATGCTTGGACAGGCCCGGGAAATTACCAATCCAGCTTGCAAAATCCGTTAGTCAGCACGCCTGGCCTATACATTCTGGTTGTCAAAAATCCAAGTAACGGCTGTACTGGCTCTGCCACCGCAACCGTGCAACAAAACATAACCCCGCCCAATGTTTCGGCCACAGGCGGCGTAAAAACCTGTGCAAATCCGTTGGTTATGCTCATGGGCAGCTCCACCACGCCCAATGTTAGTTACAGTTGGACCGGCCCGAACGGCTTTATTTCTGCCCAACAAAATCCGATGGTAAGTTTTGTGGGCAGCTACACACTCCGGGTGACCAACCCCTTGAATGGCTGTTCTGCCACAGCAGTCACGACGGTTTCTCAAAACATTACCCCTCCGAGCGTCTCGGCCACCAGTACTACCATTACTTGCTACAATCCGCTTGCCCAAATCACGACCAATACATCTCCGCAGGGTTTGACGTACAATTGGAGTGGCCCGGAAAACTTCAGCTCAAGCCTTAAAAATCCGCAGGTGGGCGTCTCGGGTTATTATTACGTGACGGTCACGAACCCGGCCAATGGCTGCACCAATCTTGGCAGCGTTTTCACCAACGCCAACATCACCCCACCGTTTGCTTATGCAGGGGATGACAAATCCTTGAATTGTTATTTCAAAACGGTTTTGATCAATGCTTCTTTTTCCTCTAACGGTCCAAATTTCAGTTACCAATGGACCACATGGGATGGAAACATTATTTCCGGAGCGAATACTTTGTACCCGAGCGTTGACACCGCGGGCAACTATACCCTGACGGTAACGAATATCCAAAATGGCTGCATTGACGTGGACAGTATGATTGTGATCGAATCGCCTCCGGTCACGGCGGTCATTACCCAAACTACGCCTGTAAGTTGCAGTGGCGGCTCGGATGGTACCGCTCGCGTGGTAGCGGGTGGCGGTTCTTACTTCTACAATTACAGCTGGTCAAACGGAAAAACAACCGCGAATATCAATGGCCTCAGCGCCGGGGTTTATACCGTAACCGTGATAGACACCGAAGGATGTTCCGCCACGGCCAGCACAACCATCCAACAGCTTGTGCTGAATGCAAACGTCAATGTGACCCACCAAACTATTCCCGGGGTAAACAACGGCTCCGCATCCGTCAATGGAATCGGCGGCACAGCCCCTTACACCGTTTTGTGGAGTACAGGGGCCGTCACGCTCAATATTGGCGCACTGGCACCCGGCCCTTACTCCGTAACGGTGACCGATGCCAAAGGCTGCACGGTGGTCAAAACCACCAATGTGAATGTAGCAAACTGTATCATAAGTGGCACAGGATCAGGCGTGAACGTTACCTGCTTTGGCGCGAACAACGGCTCGGCCACGGTTAACCTGATGTCGTCGCTCAACCCGATTACCTATGCCTGGTCGAACGGCGGCACAAGCAAAACCATCAACGGATTAGCCCCCGGCAGCTATACGGTCACGGCCACCGATGCTTCCAACTGTCAAGTGGTTCAAACCGTGCAAATTACAGGCCCTCAGGCTTTGCTGGCTACCGTGAGCGCACAAACCGATGTTCGGTGTCCAAACACTGCGGATGGTACCATAACCGTGGGCGTTACCGGTGGTGTACAACCCTACACCTATCAATGGTCGAACAATGCCGCCAGTGCCAGTATTGCCAACCTGGGCCCCGGGAATTATACCCTGACTGCTACAGATGCGAACGGATGTACCAGTACGGTTAGCGCTCAAATCAATGCGCCCAGCCCGATTACCATCACCATTTTGAATAAAACGGACGTGGATTGCCCGGGTTCTAACAGCGGCGCGATTTCAATTTCCGCACAGGGCGGACTTCCACCGTACCAGTATTTTTGGTCAAACGGGAGCACACTTTCCAACATTTCTGGACTTACCCCCGGTAATTACACCATCACGGTTACGGACAATAACGACTGCCCCAAAAGCCTGAGCACCCAAATTGTGGTTGCCGATCAGGCGCCGCCCGTATTGAACCTGAAAAACGCCACGGTGGATCTTGATCCAGGCGGTTCGGTTTCGGTTTCGGCCAATTTGTTCGACAACGGCAGCAGCGACGCTTGTGGCATTGCCACCTGGACCGTAACGCCGAACACCTTCAATTGCAGCCAAATTGGCCAAAATACAATAACCATTACCGCCACAGATTTGGGTGGAAACACAAGCACCGGAACCGCCATATTGACCATCTTGGACAATATTGTGCCAACCCTGGCATGTCCCGAAAACATTTTTCGTGGTTCCTGTAATGCGTTTGTTTCGTTCAATATGCCACAGGTTTTTGACAACTGTCAGATTAATTCAACGCAGTTGGTGCAGTTGAGCGGCTTGCCTTCCGGGGCCAACTTCCCCCTTGGAAATACCGCACAAAGTTTTCAATACACCGACCTGGGCGGGAACATCGGCCAATGCAGTTTCAACGTCCTGATCGGCGATGCAGTTTCGTTTGCGAACAACAGCCTGCCCGCCACCTGCTCCGGCGCCTGCGATGGGATCGTCAACCTGACCCAACTCAGCGGCGGCGATGTCAACATCCTCTGGAGCAATGGCCAAACAAGCCCAAATCTGAGCGGTCTTTGTCCGGGAAACTACACCGCTACGATCACAGATTCCTACGGCTGTACCCAAACACAATCCGCCGTAATTACGGTGGTGGATACCGAAGCGCCCAGCATCGCCTGCCCTGCCAATGTTCTCAGTAGCTATTGCGCTGGACCGGTTACTTACAACCAACCAGTGGTAACCGACAATTGTCAGTTGATTCCCAACAACCTTCAACTGATTGCAGGCTTGCCTTCTGGCTCGATGTTCCCTCAGGGAAGCACGGTCCAAACCTTCAATTACACCGACGGTGGCGGCAATATTGGTCAATGCAGTTTTACGGTGAATATTTCCAGCCCGTCTGTACAAACCACTGCTACACAAGAAGTTAGCTGTGCCAATTTGTGCAACGGAACCGCTACGTTGAACATCGTTTCAGGCGAAGCACCGTTTACCATTCAATGGAGCAACGGCCAAACTGGTCCCACCGCCCTCAACCTCTGCGCGGGCAATTACACCTATATGATCAGCGATGCCGCAGGCTGCACACAGTCTGGTTCAGTGGCCGTTACGCAGCCACAGCAGCTCATCCTGTCAGTGGATCAGGTTATGAATGATGTGGGCAATGCGGGACTTGGCAGCATACAAATCAGCGTAACGGGCGGCATTCCGCCGTACACGTATCAATGGACGCGCAATGGTCAGTTCTTTTCCAATGCAAAAGATCTGAGCAACCTGTTCCAGGGCCAGTACGTCGGAACCGCCACGGATGGCAACGGCTGCACGGTGAGCAGCGGCATGGTGACAATCACCAGTCTGGTCAGCACCAAAACGCCCGAGTGGACCCAGGCCCTGAGTCTTTCGCCCAACCCGGCCAACGAATTTGCGCTGCTGGATTTTAGCGCGCCGCTCGGCCAAAAAGCAGCCGTCGAATTATGCGACCTCAACGGACGAGTACTCCGTACCGAACACCTGAGCGCGACTGCGGATCACCTCCGATTGGATGTTTCCAACTGCGCCGCCGGTATTTGGTTCGTGCAACTTCGTCTGGAAGATGGTCAGCGCACGACCCGAAAATTAGTGGTGATAAAGTAAATCAGGACATTCCAAATACATTCATGCGTGGCCCAGATGGTTGATTTTCAACTGTCTGGGCTTTTTTGTGTGAGGCATTTCTTACAACTCAAAACTAAAAAGCCGCCCCTTCTTCGCCGTTGCCCAGCCTGTTTGTCCAAAACCAACTACGCAAGTAAAATCAGCCGCTTCTGGGGCTTCGGAAACAGGGTTCCAGGTGTTGCCGCCATCGTCCGTTTGCCAAAAAATGCCGCCATCGCCCACGACCCAGCCCCGGTCCGGACTGGCAAACCAGATCGAACGGAAGGCTTTTCTCCGATTGCCCGAGCTGCCTCCGCGCCGGATTTCCTGCCAACTTGCGCCGGCATCACTTGTTTTTAAAATCGTACCAGAGCTGCCGCAAGCGTACCCGGTGGTAGCGCTGGGAAAATGTACACTTTGGAAAAAATCGCCGGTGATGTCTAAACGTTGCCAGCTACGCCCTGCATCCGAGGAGCGCATGACCCAGCCAAAGCCCACGGCATGGAGCGTGTTTGGATCTGAATACCAAACGGATTGAATTTCATTGGGGAAAGTCTGGACGGTATCCGTGGCCCAGAAAGGTTCCGGACCAAAAGTGTGCGCAAATCCACCGTGATACCCTTCTCCGCCGACCATAGCGCCTCGTTTTCCATCGGGAAAATGACAAGCTCTAATCCATTGATAATCAATTCTAAAAACCCGCCAGCGTTCCGCACCTGCCGGGCGATACCAAAGCCCATCTTGTCCGCCAGCATAACCTTGTCCGTTCACATCGAAACAAACATGCTCCATCTTTCGGTCGAGCACGGTGTCGGTTTTCCAAGTCAATCCACCGTCGTAGGTATTGAGGAAAAATCCTTTTTTCCAGGCTGTTCCGCCCGTAATGGTGCCCCGCAGCGAGTCAGAAAATGCAATGGAGCTGAGGTCTTCCGCGATGGGATTGGGTAGTTCCTGGAACCCTGAGACCGAAACAGACTCCTTGCCGCAGGCAGTGAGGAGTACACAAAAAAGTAAAAGTCGAGGTGAAAGCATGGCTCAAAAATACGCATACAGGAAGTTTTGTCGGCATCTGCTATCTTTGTGATGTTTTTAGGGCGTACCAAACGTCCCTGATCGGCCACTACTACCTACAACATGCCCATTGACATTGGTTTTATAGCCTTTTTTGCCTACGGATTCTGGCAGGGGTATTCTCGGGGAATTATCAGCACGGTTTTTAACCTTGCTCTGTACGTGTTTGGCTTCGTTTTGGCGTTCAAAATGGCCCCAACGACGGCCTCGATTCTCCAGACGATGTTTAATAGCCAGAACCCAACGATGTTTTTGGCAGGTTTTTTGGTCAATTTACTCACTGTCATGTTGATTGTTCGACAGGCCGCGCGTGGTATTGAAGGTGCCTTGCGCATGGCCTACCTCAATGTGCTGAACCAGGTGGCAGGAGGTGTTGTAATGGGCGGATTTTTGGTGGTGGTGTACAGCGTCTTGGTATGGTTCGGAACCAAGGTTCAATTTGTCAATGAGGCCACTATTGCAGAATCCAAGACTTACAGTTTTTTGGAACCAATGCCCGGCAAAGCGAAAGATTTTGCCATCCGAATGAAACCTTTTGCCCTGGATGTATGGGGCACTTCGATGAACTGGATGGATCGTTTGGATGAATACGGCATCCAGCGAACCGAGGGCAAAGACAAAACCTACCGCCCGCCAGACGATTCCAAAGCGATTGAGGATTACCCGGAGTCCAGCCCGCGGAAACCGACCCCACGTCCTTCTCCCACTTTTGAGGACAGCGATGGGATTGAGGAATAGCTGTGCAGCATAACTTAACGATAACAATCCACGAAACAACGGGTTCGTTACGTTAAAGATCTATTCCGTCCGAATCGTGCGCAATGCAATCAAACATGAAAAGTTACAGGCTTCCTTTTTTTATATATTTCCTGATTGTCCTGGCGGGGCAATCTGCTGCTCAAATTTCCCCGGCCGACACCCTTCCCCGCGGAGGAGCTTGGGCCACTTTGGAAATCGTGAACGGCGACAGCACCTTCCTTATGTCGCTGCATCCAGCTCGTTTGGTAGCCCGGCGAACGTACAAAGACCTGGAAGAACAGAAACAATTTCGGCGCTATGTGTGGGCTGCCAAACGGGTTTATCCCTACGCGGTGCAGGCGGTGGCGCTCTATGAGGAAATTGCGGAAGAAACCGCCGATATGAACAAGCGGAAACGCAAGCGCCACATCCGCCACGAACACAAGGAACTGAAAGAAGATTTAACGGAGCGCATGAAAAATCTCTCCAAAACAGAAGGTAAAGTGCTCGTCAAGATGATTGAACGTGAGTTGGATATGCCGTTTTACGAGATCATCCGCACAACCAGGGGCGGAACCACGGCGGTTTATTGGAGCACCCTTGGTAAACTCTGGGGCTACGATCTCAAAGAAGGCTACCAACCGGGTCAGGATCCTTTGCTGGATGAGGTGTTTATTGATTATGATTTTTAGGTATATAACATGATCCGTTTTACTTTTTTATCTTCCTTTTGTCTGTTTTTGCTTCAGAACACCTTTTGCCAGAAGCATGATTACAATTGGATTGTAGGCTACGATAGTAGCAATCCTCCGGTGGGGTGGT
>CAZKBH010000047.1:29222-38500 GCA_964550795.1 uncultured Saprospiraceae bacterium | reverse complement strand
TTTCGACAGCCGAGCCTTTTTGGTTACTTTTTGGGCTCAAAAAGTGACAAAACCCGAGCTAAAGCACTGATTTTCCCCCTTTGCAATTCTTTAATTCTATGCGTCGAGATGCTAAGCAGTTGCTTTTAAAAAATCTCCAAACGGCACACCACATGTTTCGGTGAAAATTTAACATTTTTTATTGTAACTTCTTCGCATTTTGCAGCGTCTTGTGCCATATCCACCCCAATTCCTAGGACATTCGGTGGATGCGGCACCAGGCTTTTGCACTGGATAATTCTTCACTTTTTTTCACCCAATTATTTTCTGATATGGGCGATATCAAACTCTCTCGGCGGCAGTTTTTTGAAAAAATGACCGTCCCAAGTTCGGGTGTTCGCGTCGAACATCTGCCCCCGCAACGAGCAACCAAGCGACCCAGCGATGATTTGATGTCAAAAATTGACACCGAATTCACGCTCTCCGGCGGCCTTGAGCCGTACAACGGGCCTTGGACAAAAAACGAGGCAGCGCATTTGCTTCGGCGCACCACTTTTGGGCTGAAAAAAGCACATTTAGACCAAATGCTCGCCCTCGGGAATGCAAGTGCTGCGGTGGATGCAGTGTTGAACATACCTACAACCCCGCCAGATCCGCCGATCAATAATTACAACAATCCAAATTCGACGCCACCTTATGCAGACCCAATTGTGCCTTCGGGACAAACATGGGTCAACGCCCCTCCCGACAATGAGGCAGAAGGTTATCGCATCGAAAGTTGGCGCGGCTGGTGGCTCAACCGTATGATAGAAGGAGAGGCCAATATCCAGGAAAAAATGACCCTTTTTTGGCATAATCATTTTGCTACACAAACGGAGGCGCTGTTTCAGGGGCGGCCCATTTATGAGCACCATGCCATGCTTCGCGCCAATGCATTGGGCAACTTCAAGGATTTTGTAAAAAACGTTACGCTGGATCGGTTCATGCTGGTGTACTTGAACGGATACCTCAACCGCGTGGGTGCACCCGATGAAAATTATGCTCGGGAGTTACAGGAGTTGTTCACCGTCGGTAAAGAATCGGCGAATACCTATTCGGAGGACGACGTGTTGGCTGCTGCCCGGGTACTGACCGGCTGGACATTCAATCAAAATGGCGATCGGATTTTTGTCCCACAATTACATGATTTGGGAATTAAGGTATTCTCTTCCTTTTATAATAATACCGTTATTCAGGGCAACGCAAATGGGGAGGCTGAACTGGATGTCTTGCTGGACATGATTTTCCAAAAAGAGGAAGTGGCCTTGTTCCTGTGCCGAAAATTGTACCGCTACTTTGTTTATTACAAAATAGATGCAGACGTAGAAGAGAATGTGATCGTGCCCATGGCGCAGATTTTCAGGGATAATAACTATGAAATTCTGCCAGTAATACGTGCGCTTCTGCTCAGTGAACACTTTTTTGAGGCTGCCAATAAGGGTTGTCAGATCAAAAACCCGCTGGATCAGGTTGCGGGTTTGCTGCGGAATTTCAACCTCAGTCTCCCAAGCCCAACACTGTACGACCAATATTTTATTCGCCTGAGTATCAACTATTTCTGTGGCGCATTACAAATGCTGCCCGGAGATCCGCCCAATGTGGCTGGATGGGCCGCTTACCGCCAGGTTCCCAATTTTTATCGCACCTGGATTAGCAGCGACACCATTCGCAACCGCAATATTATCACCGACGTGATGGCATTTGTAGGCGTGGACGTTGGGCCGCAAAAATTGATCATTGACCACGTGGCTTTCGCCGCCCAGTTCGACAATCCGGGCGATCCAAATGCGCTGATTGACGATGTACTGTTCATCCTGCACCCGATGCCCATTTCGCCGATCAAGAAGATATTCCTCAAAAGTATCCTGCTCTCTGGTCAACAAAGCGATTTCTATTGGACGGATGCCTGGAATGCGTATGTCAACAACCCAACGAACCCCATGGCCTATCAAACGGTGTGGTTCCGGTTGGCAAGTATGCACAAACACATCATGAACTTGGCTGAATTTCAATTGATCTAATGGCTGCCTGCCTTTAAAATACAACAACGATGAAAAGAAGAACTTTTCTCCGCAATACAGGCCTTGCTGCTGCTTGGGCGAGCTTCCAGCACAAAGGCTATGCCATGAATACCATGGCCCAGGTGCCTTTTCTTCGCGCATTGGCGGAGGGCGGCAATCCACAAGACCGCGTCCTGGTGCTCATTGAGCTTAATGGCGGGAACGATGGTCTCAACACCTTCATCCCCCTCGATCAGTACGACAACCTGGCGGCCAATCGCGCCAATGTACTCATCCAGGAAAACCAAATCCTCAACCTGAACGGCACTTTGACCAACGGCCTGCACCCCGCTATGACAGGTTTCCGCAATATGTACAACGACGGGCTGGTTTCCGTGGTGCAAAATGTGGGCTACCCCAATCAGGACTATTCTCACTTCCGTTCATTGGATATCTGGAAATCGGCTTCAGACTCGGATCAGTACCTCGAAACTGGTTGGGCCGGTCGGTTTTTGCAAACCCAGCATCCTTTGTTCCCGGATGGGTATCCCAATCCGGACAACCCGGATCCGCTCGCCATTCAGATTGGAGCGGTGGTTTCATTGGCATTGATGGGCAATTCGGTTCCCATGGGCATGGGTATTACAGACCCGAACCAGTTTTACCAGTTTATCAGCGACATTCCCGAGCCTGCCCCGAACACGCCCTACGGGCATGAATTGGAATTTATCCGATTGGTCACCCAGCAGGCGCAGATGTACTACGATTCCGTAGTCGCGGCAGCGGAAAATGGTCAAAATTTGGGTTCATACCCCGGCGGAAACAGCCTGGCCGATCAACTTAAAATCGTGGCGCAACTGGTGAGCGGCGGTCTCACCACCCCCATTTACATCGTTTCTATTGGCGGATTTGATACCCACAGCGAACAGGTGGACGGTACTTTTGGCAATTCAGAGGGGACCCACGCCAATCTACTCCGATCTGTTTCAGAAGCAGTGAGCGCATTCCAAAATGACCTCAAACTATTGGGTGTTGACGACCGCGTGGCGGGCATGACTTTTTCTGAATTTGGCCGTACCACTGGTTCAAATGGCAGCATCGGGACAGATCACGGGGCTGCTGCACCTTTGTTTGTATTTGGGAAAAATGTCATTCCGGGCATCATCGGTAGTAACCCAAGCATCCCGAGCATCCCCTTGACTTCCTACGATGTGCCGATGGAGCACGATTTCCGTTCCGTTTATGCGAGTGCCTTGAAAGACTGGTTTGGTATTGCCAATCCAGAGGAAATTTTGGGTAATCAATACCCGATTTTGCCCATTTTCAAAGCCCCATCGGTAGGTACAAATTTGGTGCAACAGCCCGATGTTTCGGAAGTTAGCAATTTCCCGAATCCTTTCCATGGCTCCACCACCTTCACTTTTTCATCTGACGGTGGCTATGTGATCATTTCTTTGTTGGATATGGCTGGTCGTGTGTTGGGTACGGTAGCGGAGGGGAATTATCCTGCGGGTCGGCACCGTGTTACGTACAACCGCAACGACCTCCGGCCAGGCAATTATTTTTACCAAATCAAGGTAAACGGCTCGACAGTTACTAAAATGTTGGTGGTGATTTAGACTTGTTGCTGTGGAGGGCTTTGAGTGAGGGGAATTGCCATTTTTTCGACTGGTCAGGCAAATTTTGCAGTCGAAATCGGGCATATTCGGCGAAAAATTTAACGAAACCAGTCGGAAAAAGGGGCTTTCCCATCGCCAAAGGCCTTCACCGCAACAAGTCTTTTGAGTTCCGTCACGAAAAAACTTTGGCCAAAGGCATTCCGGGTTGTCTATCTTTGCCGCCCCCGGAAAATACTACGATCAATCAAATACCGTCCACATGAGTTGGTACAAACGCTTGCGCGAAGGCATCACCACCGCCACGAAGTCTAAAAAAGACGTGCCGGAAGGCATCTGGTTTCAATGCAAAAGATGCAAAGAAACCAGTACGACCAAGCAACTTCACGACAACTACTACAAATGCCCCAAATGTGATTATCACACGGCCATTGGCTCGGAGGAATATTTCGATATACTCTTTGATAATCATGACTATATCACCTTGCACGATGATTTGATTTCGGTGGATTTTCTACATTTCACCGATTTGAAACCATACGACAAACGCCTCGAAGACAGTCGCAAAAAGACGGGGCTGAACGATGCTTTGGCCATTGGCGCAGGCAATGTGAACGGGCATAAACTAGTCATCGCAGCCATGGATTTTAAATTCATTGGCGGTTCGATGGGTGCAGTAGTCGGAGAGAAAATATCGCTCGCGATTGACTATTGTCTGGAGGTTAAAAGTCCTTTGCTGATCATTTCCAGAACGGGCGGCGCACGCATGATGGAGAGTGCGTTTTCACTGATGCAAATGGCCAAAACCAGTGCCAAGTTGACGCTGATGGCAAAAGCCAAACTCCCGTATTTTTCTCTGATGACTGACCCCACAACGGGCGGCGTGACGGCCTCGTTTGCCATGCTAGGGGATGTGCATTTGGCTGAACCTGAGGCACTTATCGGATTTGCCGGACCTCGGGTAATCCGCGAAACTATCAAGCGAGACCTTCCCGAAGGTTTCCAAACTTCCGAATTTTTGCTGGAAAACGGCTTCGTAGATTTGGTGGTCAATCGCAAAGACCTGAAAGAAACCTTGAGCGATTTATTGGCATTTTTTGATAAAAGCCCCGCATAATTTAGGTGTGCCACACTTTCCTGCCCCAATTGTATGAGCAACCTTTCCCATCTTTTCGCCGCGTACCGCAAACATCCTTCGGTGCAAAAAATTACAAAAAGCATTGAAAATGAATCAGGTACGGCAAGGGTGAATTTGAAAGGACTGATTGGAGCGCAGGAATCATTTGTCGTGGCGGCTACGGTACTGGAGGTGCCGCCGACGGTACATTTGTTGGTAGCCAATTCAAAAGAAGAGGCCGCTTATCGCCAGAATGATCTGGAGGGATTGCTGGCTGAGCATGCCGTTTACTTTTTCCCGGATTCGTTTAAACGCCCTGCTTATTTTGATGATCTGCACCCAACGCAGATGCTGCAACGTTCTGAGGCAATCAGCAAAATTACCGCTCCATTGGAACTGCTCGGAGAAGGAATATTGCCCAAAATCCAATCTTCCGCAGCGGTCATTGTTACTTATCCAGAGGCTTTGTTTGAAAAAGTAGTGAAACCGGAAGTGCTCAATCAAAGCCGGATTGAAGTCAAAAAAGGCGAAAAGCTGGATGCTGATTTTGTCATTCAAGTGCTGGTAGAATATGGTTTTGAGCGCGCCGATTTTGTCTTTGAACCCGGCCAGTTTTCCATCAGAGGCGGGATTATTGACCTTTTTTCCTTCGGGAACGAGCTGCCTTACCGCATCGAATTGTTCGATGATGAAGTAGAAACCATCCGAACATTTGATCCCAATACCCAACTTTCCCAGCGGAATCTCACCACGCTCAGCATCGTTCCAAACCTCAGTACGCGCTTCCGTCAGGATCAAAAAGTTTCCCTTTTTCGCATTTTACCGGCCAATACGGTCATTTGGATCAAAGATTACCAGTTCTTGCTCGACCGCCTTCAGTACTGTTTTGAACGGGCGGAGCAGTTTTCTTCCAAACTGACAGCACTGGATGCGGCAGCATTGCGGGAGATTTTCCGAGATAGAGCTTTTCTTTATCCCGGTGAAGTTTCAGACGACATCGCTGAGCGCACTATTATCTACCTGGATAGTATTTGAAGCCCCTCAAATTTTTACAAGCATTTTGGTGGATTGCCCGGTGGCTGTTTCCAGCCGGCAGTAGTAAATCCCAGGTGCAAAATCTTGTGCATCCAGGTGGATTTGCCCTTCCGAACGCGCATTGAAATTCTGTTCAAATAAGATTTCCCCCCGCTGATTTACCACGCTCAGGCGTCCTGCTTGCGGTGTTGGGGTTTTCCAATTCACGAAAGCAAGGTCACGAACGGGGTTCGGCATAACGTTGAAATATTCAAACACATTCGCAGCTGAACTGGTGGACACAGTCTGTTTGGAGACCAAAATGTCGTCTATCTGCAGTTGAAAGTCGTCGTAAGAATCGTGCAGAAATGCGATGTAAATGGTCTGACCTGCGTAGGCGGATAAATTCACGGTGTGCGGCTCCATTTTTCCATGATAAAAAGGGTTGTTTCCTTCAAAATCCACGAAAAAATACGCGTCATCGGTGTACCCATTGGCATGAATGTAGCCTTCTGAAAAAATATAGTCGTTCAAATCGAGCGAGCCAAGATTCAGGGACTGAACTGTTTGCGCTGCGCGGAAAACAGTGTCCGTAAATCCTTCAGGCAGGTTCGTGCTGCTGGACACCAACACCTTATAGCCGTCCATAAAGTCAGGGCCGTAGTAACTGAGCGAGCGCCAGCAGAGCCAGAAATTCTCTTCAGGGATGGTAATTGGACTGGTAATGAGCCAATTTCGGTTTTGCGGGTTAGTCCCGTTGAGGTAGGAGCAACTGGTGAATGCATCGTTGTTTGCCATGTTTGGATTCACGAAGCCGAGATCGCTTTCCCAGTACCAACCTTTGGGGGTGGAGCCGTTGTTGACACAGAGCCCCACTTTGTTGTCCTGATCGTAGTTGACCCAATGCAAGTCGTTGCCGGTCGGTTGGGTTAGCATCGTGTCAGCAGGATCGAGAATTCCCTCAAAAGTATGCTGCAAAAGGGTGTCGGACATCGGTCCGCTTGCTTGGCCCCAGAGGGTGTTGGCGGAGAGAAACAGGGTGATAATTGTACAAAAAATTCTCATGGCGCACGATTTAAAAGTTGAATATGTTTTCTATACAAAGTCAGACGTGCTTGGGTTGTCTAGAGGTTGGCACTGGCCAATTCTTTTTCTAAAAGTGCTCGATTTACGGGTACGACCCCCGGTGATTCACATACTTGTCCGCCCGCCAAATTGGAGAGCAGCGCCACGGTTTGAAGGTCCAGCCCTGCCGCCAGGGCCATGGCTGCAATACTAATCACTGTATCTCCGGCACCACTTACGTCTGAGATGTTTCTGGGGGTCGTCGGATAACATTTTCCGCCTTTTCCAGCATCCAAAAATAGTCCTTTTTCGGAAAGTGTAAGCATGGTGTACTGATTGCCCAGTTTTTCATGCAGAAAATCGGCGGCTTTTTGCAAAGACGCCTCATCGCTTGAAATAGGAAACGGCGAACTTTCCCGGACTTCCTTGAGGTTTGGTTTGAATAAATCAACCCCTTGATAGGCGAAAAAGTTGTTCTTTTTTGGATCAACTGCGGTAAAAACACCCCGACTTTTGGCTGCCTGAATCAGTGCATGAATAACATTTTCAGTCAATACCCCTTTGTTGTAGTCTTGCAATATAACAACATTAACTGATTGATTATCAAGGGTTTTTAAGACACATTCCAGCAACAATTCTGCTTCTGTTTCAGAAAGATTATGGGTGTCTTCCTGGTCAATGCGCAGCATCTGTTGATGATTGCCCAAAATGCGGGTTTTTACCGTGGTGCGCCGTTCCGTAGAACGAACGATGCCAGGGGTTTCCAAACCGTATGCAGGCAGGAGATTTTCTACCAACTGAACTCCATCCGCATCCTTGCCGACCACACTACATAAAATGGGCCGACCACCCAAGGCTTGCACATTCAGGGCCACATTGGCTGCGCCACCGAGCCGATCCTCTGTTCGCTGGTGCAGCACAACGGGCACCGGCGCTTCGGGCGAGATACGGCTGACGGAACCATTCAAGTAACGGTCAATCATCACATCCCCAACGATCAGGACGACTTGATTTTCGAATTTTTTTAGAACGCTCATGTGGGAATGTGAATAATGTGGTCAATGTGAATAATGTGGTCAATTGGGGAATGTGGTCAATGTGATTGATGGGCCTTTTTTTTCCAATAACGCATTAGGCCGGCTACGGACATGAAGGCCGGGTTGGCGGCTTCGTAGCGGGCCAGATCGCTTTGGGGGACTCCGGCGGCTAAAAGTTCGGTGTTGACAAATGCTTGAAAATCAGGAACCAGGGAGGCCGGATCGGTATTTGCCGCTGCATGTGGCTGCATCCAGGCGGCCCAGGAAAGCAGCCTTTTTTCCAGTTCGTCGAGGTGCTGGGATTTATCCAAAACTTCTCCGTAATGGGTCAAAAAAAGCCGGGAAGCTTTCAAATCGCGTAACAATTGAATTGACGTTTGCCAATCTTCCACCTGGATATCCGGGGGCGGACAGGGCGGCATTACGGGCCCATCTCCCATTCGAACACCGGCCACATCTCCGGTGAACACAAGGTCTTCAAGTTCCCAGGCAATGTGGTGCACGGCATGTCCGGGTGTGTACCAAGCCCTGAATGGTAGCCCGGCGGCGGAGATGATTTCGCCGTTTTCGGGTGCGTAGAGCTGGTCTTCGGGGATAGGCCGCATTTCACCCCAGAGCCGATCCATCTGGTCGCCGTAAATCATGCGGGCCGAATGGTACAGTTTTTCGGGTTGGGCAAGGTGTGGCAATCCTTTTGGATGCACATAAATTTTTGCGCCCGCATCCGCGAAAGCCCAGGCGGCTCCGGCGTGATCAAAATGGATATGAGAAAGGAAAATATGCTGAAAATCTGCCATTTTCCAGCCATTTTCTTGCAATAATGCTTGAAGATGGGGTAGGGTAGCGGCAGGTCCGCATTCAACCAAGGCCAGTCCTTCGGGGCCTTCCACTACGAAAACGGCGATTGATTTTTCAATCCCCAAAAATTGGAGGTCAAGGGTATGAATTTTCATCCCGCGAAGGTAACTGCACTTTTATACATCGAATTGAGCATTTCGATTCGTGTAGTACCAAAAAAAACACCTGCAATACCGTGTGGCGTTGCAGGTGTTAATCTTTTTCACAAAGAATTACTTCGCAGTGCGGGCGGTCTTGGTGTCCAGAACGTCTTTGCGTAGGTCAGTAGCCAAAGCCTTCAGCTCTTGCATTGCTTTGCGAACGCGAGCGCCGGCAGCATTGTTTCCGCCGTAGAATTTGTTCACGTCTCCTTCGATCTCGGCGACTTTTTGTTTGATGTCAATAAAGATTTTGCTCATGATTTTGATTGGTAAAAAGTTAGCAAATAAGGGCGTAAAAGTATGCTTTTATAGCAACATCCAAGCCATTGTACCTTTTTTGAGAAAAATTTATCGTTACTTTTTTAAACAAAAAGTCAAAAAACGCCCCGAACAAATTGGAAGCCAATTACATA
>CAZKBH010000047.1:18164-29212 GCA_964550795.1 uncultured Saprospiraceae bacterium | reverse complement strand
GTTTAAATTATCAGAAGTTAGTTCAGTTCCGTAATCAGTATCTTCTCCGTATTCCAAAGTAGAGGTAGCTTGTTCATTGGTAGTAAAAGATATTTTAGCCGTAGTGGTAGTGGTTTTTTGCTGTTTTACCCGACCATTTCTTTGGGTCGTTGTGGTGGTTTTTTTGCCCACTACAGCGCCGTTTTTGCCCCTCGCTTTTACTACGGTTGTGGTGCGTGTATGTACCACGGTAGAGTGCCGACGGTGCGGGGTGTACACGGCATGGGCACGGTGTACGCGATGGGTACGCACTACATGGTAGTGTGTACGGTATGGTACAGCCCGCATGTGAAACACCCGCCAGGGGTGTGGGCGCCAGGGTCTCCAGCCTGCGGGATATGCCCGCCAACGATAGGGCGACACCCATGCCCGGTAACCGGGGGCGTACATGTATCGAACGCTGGGCCAAAACCAAACATTCACGACAATTCTTACCGGTGCGCGTTTGGCCGCAGGCCCCTTATCCTTCCCGTTTTTTACGGCTTCTTCCTCAAATGGTTCGGCGATGGTCTGCTCCCCGTACAGGGCTTCATCGCCGATAATTTGCAGGATGGCATTTTCTGCACCTTCTTTTTCAATACCAATGACGGCCACATCCTGGGCTTCATTTTCACCCATAAGGGCCTGAAGGACCAATGCATGCGTTTCGCCCACAGAGTTATCTACTACCCGGATGTAATCAATCTCCCCATCTTCGTTCAGGTCCAGGTTATTCGCATCGTTTTCCGGAGCATTCAGGCGTTTTTCAAAATCTTCCGGTGAACTGGATTTTTTGAGCAACTCAATGGCGGCTTCGAGGTTGAAATGATCGCCGGGCAATCCGGTGCTATCGGCTTCAGGGGTTTGTTGCGCCATCAGTGGAGCGGCGGAAAGGCCCAAAAGCAAGGAGTAGAACAGGCGGACAAAAAGATGCGTTTTCATACTTGTTGTATTGATTTGATTGTGAAGAATGTGGAAATCGGGGTATAGACGGATGAAGTTGGACGGGGTTTAAAATTATATTCGGATAATATTGCTTATCGAGCTGATTTCACCCAGCTATCCACTTTACTTTCCAACACGGTGAGTGGCAAACATCCGTCTTCGAGCACAATTTTGTGGAAAGTCCGGATGTCGAACTTTTGTCCAAGGGCTTTTTCGGCGCGGGCACGCAGTTCGCGGATTTTGAGTTGACCTACTTTGTAGGAAAGCGCCTGACCGGGCCAGGACATATACCGTTCAATTTCCGACACAATGCTGGCTTCGGATTCTGCCTCATGGTCGAGTGAATACTGGATGGCCTGTTCGCGGGTCCAACTTTTGGTGTGTATTCCGGCATCCACCACCAGTCGAATGGCGCGGTGCATTTCAGCGCTCAACATGCCAAAATATTGATACGGATCCTTGTACAGCCCCAGTTCCGTGCCCAGCGATTCACAATACAAGGCCCAGCCTTCCCCATAAGCACTGTACCAAAGCGTGCGGCGGAAATCTGGTAATAGTTGATTTTCCTGTTGCAGCGATATTTGGTAATGATGGCCCGGAATTGCCTCATGTAGAAACAAGTCTTCGTCTGAATACATATTGTACTCCCGAACGTTGGGGATCGGGACGTAAAAGGTGCCGGGGCGTGTGCCGTCCAGGGAACCTTGTACGTACTCTGCGCTGGCGGTTTTTTCGCGGAAAGACTCGGTGCGTTTGACCACAAAGGGCGTTTTAGGCACTAAATCGAATAGTTTGGCCAACTGTGGTTTCATGGCCTCATGAATTTGGTTAAAATTCTCGATTACCTGTTCGGGCTTTGTGAAAGGCATCAGTTCTTTCCGTTGGCGCACATGATTGAAAAAACTTTTGAGATCGCCCGTGTAGCCTACCTGCGTTTTTACCTTTTCCATTTCTGACAAAAGCCGCGCGACTTCCTGTTCGCCAAGTTTAAAAATCTCCTCGGCGTTCATATTGGTAGTCGTGTAGGTTCGGATTTGGTGGGCGTAGTATTTTTCACCGTTGGGCACTGCGGAAATCCCGGAACTGGCGCGGCAAGCAGGCAAGTATTCATCCTTTATAAATTGGTGCATCCGTTGGTACACCGGGATGATTTTTTCGCTCACCATCTTTTGGTACGCCTGCGTAAGTCGTTCTTTTTCCGCTGCGGGGAAATCTTGGGGCATCAAGGCGATGGGGGAATAATATTGGTGTTTTTCCACGGGGCCGGTCGAGAAGGCCGCCCATTGTGGCACCATCTTCTCGGCCAATGTTTTGGGCAATACGTAGCCGGTTGCCATGCCCCGACGCATGTTGGCCATTGCAGTGTCGCACCAGATTACAAAACCATCCACACGGCGCAGCCAATGATCGTAATCCTGCACGGTTTTGAATGGTTGCCCGGACGCTCCACTGGCCAATTGGCCCATCATAAGTGGCGGGCAGTCGAATTGATTGATGGGCAACAACTCGGTAGGAAATGAGAGGTCTGCGAGGTTGATGTCACATTCCCAATGCAGGATGTCGCGGCTAATGCGTTGATTGTCTGTTAATTGTGTGCGGTCGTAGGCTTCCAGTTGGGTTTTGTATTTGGTGTAAAATGCGCGCAGCGTGCTGCGATGGGCTTGAGAAATGGTATTCGGAAACACATCATTGTAGCGAGGATCGCCAGCAAAAGTGGCTTCGATGGGGAAGAGCGGCAGTCGTTCGCGGTGGTATTCTGCAAAAAGGGAGTCAATGGAAGGTAGGGCCGTTGTAGCGGCAGGTTTGGGTGCATCCTGACAGGCCCAGATGCTGGAAAGGGCCAAGGCGAGGAGGGGGATAATGTTTTTATGCATGGTGTGGATGTTGAATGCTGTTCAAAAAGAGCGTGAAAATAGTGCTACAAAAGTTGGCTTGCCAATTTTGCCGACGAGTTGGCCCATTTGGGAAGTCATTGGCAGGTTCTGCGCATCTTTGCGCCCGCCATGCTCAAACAGCCGCTACAACTCAACGACGATTTCCGTCATGCCCTGGATTTGTTGGAAAAAAATGAATCCAACCTGTTCATTACGGGCAAGGCAGGCACGGGCAAAAGCACCCTGCTCCAACTTTTTCGCAGCACTTCGCGCAAAAAGATGGTCGTTTTGGCCCCCACGGGCGTGGCCGCGTTGAATGTTCAGGGGCAGACTATCCACTCATTTTTTGGTTTTCCGCCGCGTATTGTTACCCCAAGTGAAGCGGCCCGCAAGGTGACGCGCAAGGATTTATTGCGGATGTACCAAAACCTGGAAGTATTGGTCATTGATGAAATTTCGATGGTTCGGGCGGATTTGCTGGATGGGATGGATAGGTTTTTGCGCGTCAATCGGGAGAATTACCGGCCATTTGGGGGTGTTCAAGTCGTTTTTTTCGGCGATTTGTTTCAGCTTCCCCCCGTGGTTACCCGCGATCCGGTGGAAGCGGCCTATTTCAGCGAATACTATGAGTCGCCTTATTTTTTTTCGGGAAAAATCTTTCAGGATGCTGATTTTCAGTTGGAATCGCTGGAATTGAGAAAAGTGTACCGGCAAGAATCGCGGCATTTCCTTCGCCTTCTGGAGGCCGTTCGGGTGAATGAACTCGACTACGATGACTTAGATGATTTGAACGAACGCTACGAGCCGGGTTTTGTGGTGTCGGAAGGCTACATCACGCTCTGCGCCCGAAATGCCACAGCGGATAAAATCAATCAGCGGGAACTCAGCCAACTAGAATCGCCGGAACACGAGTTTATCGCGGAGGTAAAAGGGCAGTTTGATCCCGGGCTGTACCCCACTGATTTTGGGCTGCGTTTGCGGAAGGGCGCGCAGGTCATGTTTGTGCGCAACGACCTCGAGGAGCGGCAGTTTGTCAACGGAACCATCGGTAAAATCACCCAATTGACCGAAAAGAGCATTGTGGTAGAAACCGAAACCGCAGAGGGCAAAATGCGACGGATTGAAGTGTCACGGGCTGAATGGGAAATCATCCGTTACAAAGGTGGAGCCACGGGGGGGCTTGAGACGGAGGTGGTCGGTTCTTTTTCACAATATCCCCTTCGCTTGGCCTGGGCCATTACGATTCATAAAAGTCAGGGCAAAACTTTTGATCGGGTGTTGATTGACCTTGGCGGCGGGGCCTTTGAGCACGGGCAATTGTATGTGGCACTCAGTCGCTGCCGCACTTTGGAAGGAGTGGTACTTCGACAACGCATTCGTCCGCAGGATGTGATTACGGATGACCGGGTGGTGGAATTTTACGAAACGCATTTTGGCCGACAATAGCAAATTTATTCGGCTTCAAAACCAACCTTTTCGGGGCAAATCCCTTTCTTTGAGGCAACTAATTTTGGGATAATCTTCTCAAGCACCCACATCAAACAATTTTATAGTTTATGAAAAACGCTACGAGCCTTTTTGTGCTTCTTTTTTGTGCTCATCTCGCTTCGGCGCAGCAGGTCGCCCCCGAGCGTCGTCCGGGCGAAATCATCATTCAATTGGTTCCAGGGGCGAATATTCGGGACTTGATTGCTGAATTAAACCGCAATGCTTCCGGGCCGATCTCGCTCAAGCAAACTTTGGCTGAAGATTGGAATATCCATCTGTTACAAGTGGTTGAAAATCAAGACAATTCTGAGCAAACGCTTGTTGCTTTGCGTCGGCTTTCGAGCATTCAATCGGCGCAGTTTAACCATAAAGTAGAAGAGCGTTCACTCGAACCCAACGACACAGAATGGTGGAGACAAGGCGATATGACCTTGATTAATGCCCCTGAAGTATGGGAAACTTCCACCGGAGGCCTTACGGCCAATGGCGATACCATCGTAGTGGCAGTACTTGAAAAAGGCGCGTTGCTGACCCACCCCGATCTTGCGCCCAACCGTTTCTGGAACTGGCATGAAATTCCAGGCAATGATATAGACGACGATGGAAACGGCTATATAGACGATTTTGGTGGCTGGAATCCGCAAACCCAAGCAGATGATCTTGGCACCAAGGGTTTTCATGGAACGGCGGTGAATGGTATTATTGGTGCTCGAGGCAACAACGAACAGGGGATTGCCGGCGTAAACTGGACCGTAAAATTGTTGAATATAGCCGGGATGGATTTTGAGAGTGAAATTATTGAGGGCTATCAGTATGTGGGCAAAATGCGCCAACAATACAACCAAACTAATGGCGAAAAAGGGGCATTCATTGTAGCCACCAATGCCTCCTTTGGCTTTGATTATGCACGGGCGGAGGATCACCCGATTTGGTGTTCCCTGTATGACTCTTTGGGTCAATTGGGCATATTGAGTGTGGGTGCAACCGCCAATAAAAATATTAATGTGGACCTCCAGGGGGACATGCCAACAACCTGTCCGAGTGAGTACCTCATCTCCGTTACGAATATCAACAAGTCCGGTGCAAAAGTCTCCATTGCTGGTTATGGTAAAACCCATATTGATCTCGGTGCTCCTGGTATAGATACCTATTCTACCTATAGCAGTGGTCCCAACAATGACTTACCTTCCTACAATACAATCGGGGGCTGCTCCGCTGCTGCGCCCCACGTAACGGGCGGCATTGCCTTGTTCTATAGCCTTGGCTGTGAGCCATTTACGAGTGATGCCATCAGCAATCCGGCAGCTTGTGCCCGGCGGGTTCGGGATGTAATTTTGAACAACGTGGAACCAAATAGTACTTTAGACGGTATTACCAGTACCGGTGGCCATCTCAACCTGGGCAATGCCTTGGCGGGTGTGCGTGAGTTGTGTGAAGGGGCTCAGGTTGGTCCGTTGGAATTGCTCGAAGTGCAGGTACTTCAAAGCGGAAGCAGGATTCGGGTGTATTATCAAACGCCGAATTTCCAGGCTTATAACTTCCGCATTTTCAACATGTTGGGTCAACAATTGTACGAGGAGGAGTTTACTCCGCTGCAGTTTTCGGAGAACTACACGGATTTTGATTTCGACATGAATTTATTGCCCCGGGGCGTCTATGTGGTAACTGTTGGGCGGGGCAATGTGATAAGGTCGAAAAAAATTCCAAAAATTTAAAAGGCAGTTTGGTTTTTCGCGTTGAGGGATGTTACCTTTGCCGCCCGAAATCAAAAGGATCTGCCTTCGCTTTGAAGGCTGAGGCAGATAAAGGCTCCGTAGCTTAATGGATAGAGCACCTGACTACGGATCAGGAGGTTAGAGGTTCGAGTCCTCTCGGAGTCACAACTACTGTTAAGTGTTTGAGTGTGCGAGGAATAACTTCTCGTACGCTCATTTTTTGAAGGTAGTCTTCTGTCAACTAGAACACTTAAAATTTGCAACAAAATGTCGAGAATTTGTGACCTGACGGGTAAGAAGCCGGTTTCTGGGAATTATGTTTCCCACTCCAACCACAAGACCAAGCGTCGCTTTTTTCCCAATCTTCAGACCAAAAAGTTTTTCATTCCTGAAACGAATGAATGGGTGACCCTCAAAGTGAGCACCAGCGCGATTCGCACCATTTCCAAACTTGGTATTTACCAATACATCAAGAAGTTGGAGAAAAAAGGTGAAATCACGTATTATCCAACGCCTGAGGGCTGTTAAACCCATTTATCCACTTCACATTTTCTATTTCCCGAGTCTTTTGGGATTGAAAAATACAAAATTGCATCATGGCAAAGAAAAGTAGAGGCAACCGTATCCAGGTTATTTTGGAATGTACGGAGCACAAAAACAGCGGCTTGCCAGGCACGTCGCGCCACATTACCCAAAAAAACCGCAAGAATACGCCCGACCGTATGGAGTTGAAGAAATACAACCCCATCATGCGGAAGTACACCTTGCACCGCGAAATCAAGTAACCCACTCACACTCAAATACTGAGATACCATGGCTAAGAAAGTCTCTAAAAACGCCCGTGTCGCACAACGTGCGGCCAATGCTGGCTCCGGTAAAGACCATGTGAAAGTGGTAAAGGCCGTAAAAGACCCGGTAACGGGCAGATATTCCTACAAGCAAATGATCGTTCACAAAGACAAAGTGAAAGATTTCTTTGCAGACGCGAAATAAGCAACGCTCAGATAATCAGACGCTTGTAATATAAATCGGGGTGTGCCGCAGTTGTGCGGTGCACCCCGATTGTTGTTTTGGTTTAGGGCTTGAAATTGGTGCGCCACAGCTGTGCGGTGCACCCCAATTGTCATTTGGCCTTCAGGCTAAAGTCATTGACAAGAGACCCTAAAAGGGTCAAATTTGAGTATTCTTGAAAGGAAATTCGGGGGAGCATGGATCGCGCGGGCACATCAGTCACCCCAAATTTTACAATACTATCAACGGGATCCCGTGCTTAGAAGTGACACTTTTTAAAAAAGTGTCACTTCTCTAAAATCGATATATAGCTACAGGTTGAGATTTAAACGCGCGCCCTTAAAACGCCTAGAGCCATCCCGAATTCGGGATGGCTCTAGGGTAAGTGTTCTGTTTATTATTACGGACTGTTTATCTCGTGACAGCCAATTTTTTCAAAATGGTGCCTTTTTCATTTTGCAAGCTCAGTATATACATTCCGGCTTGTAAAGCTTCCGTTGGGATTTCCAGCACGTTTTCGCCGTAGGAAAGCTGGACGTTCCGGCGCTGGCACTGCCGCCCGGATGCATCCGTGACACTCAACACCGCTTCCATATTCTCATCGGCGGTGAGGATCAGTTTGGCCGCATTGCCAGAGACCACAGGGTTGGGAGATAATTCCAACAAAACGGTGGATTCAAGATCGTTGGTTGCTGCGAAATTTTTCGTTTTGAACACGCCAAGTTGTTGAACATCAGAGGGTTGGCACAAATCCCACTCACTGTAGGCCCGAACGCGCCAATACAGGTTGCGGTTGTTCGGAATGCCACCATTAACTGTTATAGAAGTGGTGTTGTACACCGTTTGGTAAAAAAGGCGTGGGGTAAGGTTGCTAAACAGGAAAATTTCTACCGTGTAAAAAGTTGCGTTGGGAACAGGATCCCACTGGAGCGAGAAGTTATTGTACTGAACGGTTTGAGAATCAATGGGCGAAGCGAGGTTCACGATGGCATCGTCGTCAATGCCAATTCCTGGTTCGCTTACCTGAAGGTATTCCGCATGGCCTCCATTTGCAGTACTTTGCAGGTTGGCGCGCATGGCAGCTATTTGTTCGGGGCTGAACACTGCACCGCAGGCATCCGAAGAATAGCCCATGATGAGTGTGCCGTCGGAACGGAATGGCACATTATTCGGATCGTGCTGGATCGTATTACTTTCTCCAGCGGAGTTGCAAGGCCAGCGGTAATTCAGGTAATCCGGGCGGGTGTCGCAGAAAAAATCTCCGGAATCATAACAGTTAGAGCCATCCATTTTTTCGGCGTTGGCAGACCATGGTTGGTTCCCCAGAATTTCAGGAGCCGGTAGGGAATAGTTCCAAGAAAAACCTTCCCAGCCATAAAAGGGGTGAGGCAGGGAAAAATGGTGGCCAGCTTCGTGTGCCCAGGTACGGTTGCCCAGTCCAGAGCAGTTTTTGGACATTACAATGGCGTCTCTCCAAGAGTACCCACAGTTGCCTGCCGGGTCGGCCACAATGAATGTATTGAGGCGATTGGGAATGCGATTGCTTTCAATCAACTCAGCCCCTCCGTCCCACTCATGGTCATGCCAGCTGGTGTTATTGAGGTAGCGTACGCCATCTCCGGGGACTAAGTAATAATGGATACGCGCTTGTTCAAAATGTTGATTCATTTGGCAAACGGACAAAATAGCTTGCTCTAGGGGGTAATAACCGCCACCGGAGTTGGTACCAGTAATATGCATGGTAACCGGGACGTAGAGCCAGGCGGTGTCTCCTTCGTTGCGGTCGGCGGCAATCGCAAAGCGGTTTTGGCGGTAATTTTCAAACCAAGGCGTCAGACCCTTGGTGCCACACCACTCGGTTTCGTTTGGTTGCTGGCCAAAAGCCGATGCAATATGAAGTACGAGCACGGGAAGCAGGAGGAATAATCTTATTCTCATTGAAACAGCAGATAGTTGATTTGTAGGGCAAATGTCTCAATTATCTACGCAGTTTGCCAAACTCTTTTCAGATAGAGACAATGGGCGACAGAAAATGAATTTTTGCGCCGCTGACTGAACCTTTTCGTTTTGCGCATTTTGATTTCCCGAGGAACAGATAAATCCAGGGATGTTTTCAAAATCTGCTTACGTTTGCCCGAATTTTACCAGACACCAAGGCTAAAACGTTATGAGCACACAGAGCCAGCATGGGCACCATGCATTGTCGAAAGCGGGACTTCTCATCACACTGGGTATTATTTTTGGAGATATAGGCACCTCTCCGCTCTATGTGATGAAGGCAATTGTAGGGGAGGGAGAAGTGATTGACCGACTTACGGTATTGGGCGGTGTGTCGCTGGTGTTTTGGACGCTGCTGATTCAGACAACCATCAAGTATGTCTTTATGGTGCTTCAGGCAGACAACAAGGGAGAAGGTGGTATTTTTTCGTTGTATTCTCTGGTGCGCCGCCGTAGAAAATGGCTCTTGTTTCCGGCGCTGTTGGGTGGAGCTGCCATGCTCGCTGAAGGGATGATTACCCCACCAATTTCAGTTTCCTCTGCGGTAGAAGGGTTGGCCATCAAATACCCGGGCATACCAACCATGGGTATTGTCATTGTAATCATTTCGGCGCTTTTTTTCATTCAACGTTTTGGCACCGTATCCGTCGGTAAGGGATTTGGCCCCATGATGTTGATTTGGTTTAGCATGTTGGCCGTGCTGGGTGTTGGGCAGATTGTGCACATGCCCTCCGTTTTTCAAGCCATTAACCCCATGTGGGGCATTGATTTACTCCGCCAAAGCCCGCACATGCTGGTTGTGATGGGGGCAGTTTTCCTTTGTACCACGGGAGCAGAGGCATTGTATGCGGATCTGGGTCACTGCGGTCGCGATAACATTCGGGTCAGTTGGATTTTTGTCAAAATCTGTTTGTTGCTCAATTATTTTGGTCAGGCGGCCTGGTTGTTGGATCACCAGGGGATTGCGCTGGAAGAGAATCCGTTTTTCGGTGTAATGCCGCATTGGTTTTTGTGGCCAGGTATCATTATTGCGACTTGCGCGGCGGTGATTGCCAGCCAGAGTATGATTTCCGGCTCCTTTACCCTGGCTTCCGAAGCCATCCGACTCGGTTTTTTACCCAAAATGACGGTCAAATTCCCGACCAATATGAAAGGCCAGATTTACATTCCTGCCATCAATACCATTTTGTGGCTGGGATGTATCGCAGTGGTGCTTTATTTCAAACAAAGCTCAAAAATGGAGGCTGCGTATGGCCTTTCGGTGGTTTGTACGATGATTTGTACGACCATTTTGCTCTCCAACTGGATGGTAATACACCGGGTCAGAGCGGCGTATATTTGGTTCTTCCTATTCTTTTACCTGACCTGGGAAGGTTGTTTCTTCCTGGCCAATACCCTTAAATTTATGGAGGGCGGTTACGTTACCGTCATCATAGCATCCTTTCTTTTTGGGACCATGTTCCTCTGGGTTAAAGCGCGCGGTGTCCGTCAGCGGTATTCCGATGAGAAAAAAATCAAGGATTATCTCGACCAACTCATCACCCTGAGCAATGATGAGGACGTGCCCAAATTCGCTACAAACCTCGTTTTCCTGACCACTGCCCGACATCATCAAAAAGTGGAGGAAAAGGTGCTTTACTCGATTCTGCAAACCCAGCCCAAACGCGCCGATGTCTACTGGTTCGTCCACATCGAAACTGCAGACGAACCGTTCACCATGGAATATGAGGTGAATACCATCGCATCGGACGATGTATACAAAGTGAATTTCCGATTGGGCTTCCGGGTGCAGCAGCGGATGAATTTATTTATGCACAAAGTAGTGCAGGAACTGGTTGAAAATGAGGAACTTACCGTTTATTCCCGCTATCATTCTACCGATAGCAAGTATCCTACCGGGGATTTTCGGTTTGTCATAATCCAGGAGTTTTTATCCAATGAAAACGAACTCCCCTGGGTGGAGCAGCTTATTCTCTCCGTTTATTTGTCTGTAAAAGGC
>CAZKBH010000047.1:17667-18154 GCA_964550795.1 uncultured Saprospiraceae bacterium | reverse complement strand
GCCTAAAAACTGGTTTGGTTTGGATTCAGATTCTGTTGTGATGGAGGAAGCCCCACTCGTGCTGGAGCCAGTTAAAGAAGTGACGCTTAAGCGTATAAACGCAGGCGAAAGAAGGTAGCGAGCGGTTTTTGGCTGGCGGGCAACGCGGTACAAAGGGGCATTCGCATAAATTGCAATTTTCATCTCCAAAATATAACCGCGATTATGAGAATTTTCGTCTTGCTCTGCCTCTCCGCACTTGCCGCGCAGGCTCAAAAACCCGAGTTGGTGCTCCCGACCATTCATTCCAGCCCCATCGGTAAACGCATCCTCATCTACGATGCTTGCAACTCTGGCAGCGTGGTGTCTCATTTTGAAACAGGGGCCAAGAATCTGAATACCGACCAGCGCCGGGCATTGGAACGGATGAAAGATCGTGCCGGTATGTATGTGTTGGCTGGCAGTGCGTCAGACAAGTCGAGTTACGAAGCGAGCAACTACGGCCACG
>CAZKBH010000047.1:0-17657 GCA_964550795.1 uncultured Saprospiraceae bacterium | reverse complement strand
GCTCACTTATAGTCTGATTAACGGGATGTTATCCGTGGCCGCCAAGCAAAACACCTTTGTGGAATTGGGCGATTTGTTCGCTTTTGTAGAAGACGATGTAGAACGGCTTGCCAAAAACATCAACCGGGAACAAAGGCCCGAAGTGATTAAGGCGGAAAGTTATCCGATTGGTATTATTGACCAAAACACGGACATCAAAATGCCCGCTGAGCTGCCGGTTTTTGTTCGGGTGACCATGATAGATGGCAAAAAAAACAAAGACCTGCTCGGTTTGTCCAAAACAATGAATGCAGAACTGGAGCGAAAGTCCTCCGAAAAAACGCCCGCCATGGTTTTTTGGGATGTGGAATCCTACCAAGGAAAATACTACTATTTAGGTGGGCAGTACGAATCCACAGAAGGCAGGGTAAAGGGTAATGCCTCACTATATTTGAATGATACTGAACTGACAAAATTCCCGATTAGCGGGAGTGCGGATGCGTTGAACAAATTAGCCAAAGACTTGATTTTTGAGGTGCAGGAATATTTGGCGAAGCATCCGCAGAAGTAGGGCGAATTAGCGGTGTTTACTACTAAATGATCTAACCATGAAAGAAGTCATTACCCTGATTTTATTCCTAGCCGCGAGCCTCCTCTGGGGGCAGAAGCCGCGCCTGGTGGTGCCGATTGGACATACAAATGGTGTCGCCTCAGTTGCTTTTTCGCCTGACGGGAAGACCGTGCTGACGGGCAGTTATGATAACACGGCGAAGTTGTGGGACTTATCGGGAAGGGAGTTGCAGACTTTCTCAGGCCATGATGCCGCAGTCATTTCTTTGGCGTTTTCGCCAGACGGCAAACAGGTCTTGACGGGCGATCTCGATTCCAAGGTGAAGTTGTGGGACTTGTCGGGAATGGAGTTGACGAGTTTCTCAGGCGATGATGGCCCCGTAGGTTCGGTGGCGTTTTCGCCAAACGGCAAACAGGTCTTGATTGGCTTTGAGGATGCAACTCCTAAATTGTGGGATTTGTCGAGCGAGGAGTTGCAGGATTTTATAGGGCACGCTGACGCAGTCCGTTCTGTAGCGTTTTCTCCGGTTTGCCCTGCTGATCCAGGCGGAGGGAAACAAGTCTTGACGTCCAGTGACGATAATACAGCGAAGTTATGGGACTTGTCGGGCCGGGTGTTGCAGACTTTCTCAGGTCATGCTGCCGCTGTCAATTCGGCAGCATTTTCCCCGGACGGGCAACAGGTCTTGACGGGCAGTGAAGATAAAACTGCGAAGTTGTGGGACTTATCGGGCCGGGAGCTGCAGACTTTTACAGGCCATGCCACTGGGATTCTTTCCGTGGCGTTTACTCATGGCGGGAAACGGATCCTGACGGTCAGTAGGGATAACTTGGGGACGTTATGGGACTTGTCAGGCCGGGTGTTGCAGACTTTTACATGTCCTCCCAGTGAGGGCAAGGTGGTATTTTCCCCGAACGGGAAACAGATCTTGGCAGGAGGGTCGTTGTCAGACATTTACGATAATACGGCTAAGTTGTGTGATTTGTTGGGTAGGAAGGTGCAGATTTTTACAGGCCATGCCACTGGGATGCTTTCCGGGGTGTTTTCTCCGGACGGAAAACAGATCTTGACAGGCAGTGGGGATCATACGGCCAAGTTGTGGGACTTGTTGGACCGGGAGTTGCAGACTATTTCAGGCCCGGCCTCTGAGCGCCCCGTGGTATTTTCCCCGGACGGAAAACAGGTCTTGACAACCAGTGGAGATGGCACGGCGAAGTTGTATGACTTGTCGGGCCGGGAGTTGCAGACTTTTACCGCTGGAGACGTCTATTCCGTGGCGTTTTCTCCCGATGGCAAAAACGTGCTGACACACAGTGTGCAAGGAACATCGAAATTGTGGGACTTGTCGGGCAAGGAGCTGCATACTTTTACAGCCCCTGCTGATGGGGTTCGATACGTGGCGTTTTCTCCGGACGGGAAAAAGGTGTTGACAGGCTATGGGGTAAGGGCGATGTTGTGGGACTTGTCGGGTCAGGAGTTGCAGGATTTTATAGGCCATGGGGGAGACGTACATTCAGTAGCATTTTCTCCCGATGGCAAAACGGTGTTGACGGGCAGCTCGGATGGAACTTCTATATTGTGGGATTTGTCGGGCCAGCTGTTGCAGTATTTTGGGCATGCTGCTGCAGTCCGTTCTGTAGCGTTTTCTCCGGATTGCCCTACTGATCCAGGCGGGGGGAAATACGTCTTGACGTCCAGTGACGATTTAACGGCCAAGGTCTGGGATACGCATACAGGTAATCTACTCGCCACCCTCATCGCCCTCGACTCCAACGACTGGGTTATCACCACGCCCTCAGGCCTTTTCGACGCTTCCCCGGGCGCTATGAAACGGATGCACTACATGGTCGGGCAGGAAGTCATCGAGCTCGATCAGCTCAAAAACCGCTACTTCGAACCGGGCCTCTTGCCAAAATTGTTAGGCTTTGCCCGGGGCGGACTTCGGCCAGTGGACGAGCTCAACAACGTGCCACTTTATCCCGAAATCCTGGAAGCCAGCATTCAAAACGACACGCTTCGGGTGCGCCTTAAAGCCCGCAGCGGCGGCATCGGGAGCGTCGCCCTCCTGCGTGCGAAGGACCAGGAGCTTGAGGTGGATGTCAACCCTCAGCGAAAAACCGATTTTGAAATTGATCTCAAACCTTATGCTAGTCAAATATTCAATAATCTCTATCTCCGGCTTTACAACCAGGAGGGCTGGCTCAAAAGTCAGCTCTATCCCTTGGAATATTCCCCGGATGGCGTTGGAGAAAAAGGCCCGGGCGAACGAAGATCCCTGAACCAAGCGACGGATGCCAAACTGGAAGAGATTAACTTTTATGCCCTGGTTGTCGGCACCTCTACATATCGCGATGAAAAACTCAACTTGAGATACCCCGAAAAAGATGCCGAGATGTTTGCAGATGCCCTTCAACAGGCTGGTAATCAACTATTTAGTAAAGAGCGGACCCATGTGCGGCTCCTCAGTACCGAAACCGAGCCCTGGCCTAGAAAAGCCGAAATAAGAAACGCCTTAATGGAAATTGATGCAAAAGCTACGCTGAAGGATATTCTGCTGATTTACTTCTCTGGTCACGGCATCACCTACCCACCCAACAGCGAAAAAGGTCAGTTCTATTACCTCACCACCGACATTGCCGGCGACAAACTCGATGATCCGGCTGTTTTGAACGCACAAGCTATCGGGCTGGACTCGCTCATGGAATGGGTGCGCCCCATAGATGCCAACAAGCGTATTCTGATCCTGGATGCCTGTAATTCCGGCAGCGCGGTGGAAAATTTAGAGCCAGGCGCCAAAGAACTGAATAGCGACCAGCGCCGCGCTCTGGAAAAAGCCAATGACCGCAGCGGGATGTTCGTGCTGGCAGGCAGTGCGTCCGACAAATCCAGTTACGAAGCCAGTAGTTATGGCCACGGGCTGCTGACCTACAGCTTGCTCAACGGGATGATGAAGGTGGCGGCGGAAAACAATGAAAATGTAGAACTCGGCGCCCTGTTTACCCATGTCGCAGACGATGTGCCGGTGCTGGCTAAGAACATCAACCGGGTACAAAAACCAGAAGTCATCCAGGCCGAGAGTTACCCTATTGGAAGAATTGATTCGCTTGTCAACATTAAGTTGCCGACCGAGCGGCCGGTGTTTATACGCGTAAATATGATTGATGGCAAAAAGAGCAAGGACTTGATTGGTCTCTCCAAAGCGCTTAACAAAGAACTCGAACGAAAATCATCGGAGAAAAATCCGGCGCTGGTATTCTGGGATGTAGAGTCATACACAGGAAAATACTACTACATTGGTGGGCAATACCAATCTGTGGAGGGCAAGGTGACGGGCAACGCTTTCTTTTACTTGAATGATACCGAACTGAAGCAATTCCCGTTCAGCGGTAGCGCAGATGCGTTGGGCAAATTGGCGAAGGATTTGATTTTTGAGGTGCAAGATTATTTGAGGAAGCTGTCAGGGGGCTGATTTAACCGCCGCTGAGGTTAAAAGACACGCCCAGATAATAGCCCAATTCGTACACGGAAGTAGTGGGGGCAAGGTTGGAGTCAGAAAGGTATCGGTCGCCGACTTTGTAGCCTTGCGCGAGGCGTTCCGCTCTGCCGCCCATGATGCCGGCATTCAGCACAATGCGTTCGCCCTTGCCAAAAAGCAGGCTGGGGCCCAGGAAAAATGAGATAGACTGTAAGTTTTCGCCCCCTCCAAGCGGGAAGCCTATGCCAAAAGAACCGGCTAATGATACAGAATGATGGCTTGGAGCATAAAAGTGGACAAAGGAGGTCATAATGGGTACAAATGCGTCCATGTTGCCAGATTGCAGCACAGAATCGCGGACAAAATAGGATTGAGGTCGGTTGAAGTATTGCCCGAAATTGAGTCCAACGCTTGCACGGACGCGCATCCCACCATAAACGTTGACGGAAACGGGTGTTAAGGAGAGCGTTTTTACGCCCTGGTGTTGTAAAGAGTCTATCGGCGTAAGTTTGAGTTTCATTTGGAGGTTTTCGCCATCTGCGGTGTGGCGGTAGGTCTTAGAAAAACTATTGTTGTTCAGTTCGATGTAGGTTGTACGGAGTTCGGAAAGTGTTTTGGGGTCGAGCATTTTAATATCGTGCATCTTTTCCTCCAGCATGGCGGCATTATCCTGAATACTTAGGTTTTTGCTTTTTGCCGTTTCGACAAAAGATGCTGCCGCGCTACTGAATTCGTCCAGATTGCTTTCCGGGAAATCAAACTGTCGGAATTCAGCCATCAAAAGATCACAGGCAACGGTATTATTGGCGTATTTATCGGCCTTTTTTCGATATTCTTGAATGGTTTTGGGGAGTTCAGTCTGTTCATCTGCGATCTTGAGTACTTGGTTTAGGTCAATTTTATTGGGATCTTTTTCAGCAAAAATCCGATCCATGTATTCACCTGACATACGTTTGATTTGACTTGGTTCGAGGCGCGCATTGTACCGAATGCTATTCACTTCTTCCAGTGCGAAGGTTTGTATGCGTTGGGCAGCTATTTTCTGTTGTACTTGTTCCTGGATTGTTTTTAGTTCGCTGTCTAATTTGATAACCTGGTCTTTTGCAGCGCCAAAATCCGCTTCTAATTTTTTTAATCGAGCTACTTGTATCTGACGTTGAGCTTCTTCGTTGCTGGTAGCAAAGCCGCTTCCTTCTCTGAGGTCGCTTCCTGTGAGTGAAGGAAAGAATTTGAAAGCGCCCAGCATTTGGTCGCCGCCCTTGAAGAGGAAGTTGAGTGGCATGGCACCCGATCCGCCAATTTGACTCATTAAACCGGACGGAGAACTGCTGGCTACGGGGATTTCTTCTTTTTCTACTTCAACCGATACATCGTACAGATAGTTGTTGTAGTTTTCTATGTGTAGCAGTACGGCACTTCCTTTGCGCACTGTAGGCTTATCAGTTACTTTGCCTTTTTGGACATAGCTCACCGAGTCGCGAAAAACATTGTAGTGTATGTGTAAATCTTGTGCGGGAAGAAAGTGGGCCAGCAAGAGTGCCATGAGGATGGGAATGGATTTGTGTAACATTGATTTTTTTGGGTAAAAGTAATCCACAATTTGAAAACTAGTGTATTCAGTGGCATTTATTTATACCTTTCCGCGCAACAACGGGAATATAAAACACCATGCTGAGAAGATTGATTTTTCCTCATAGTCTGATTGTAACCTGTCTGATGTTTGTCCTGATTTGGGTCTTAGACATCATACGGATCAACTTTCATTTTCTAAATCCTTTCAATGAAGCGATCCGGGATTATGAAATTACCGATATTGTTTACTCCCGGCTTCGCAGTAAAAAAATCAACTTTGACGAGCGCATAGTGCTTGTCAACACAGGTCGCCCGGATCGCGATACGCTGCGAATGATGGTTGATCGAATTGTAGATGCCGGGGCAAAAGTGATTGCGGTGGATGTGAAATTGACCAAGCGCATGAACCCTCAGACCGATTCACTTTTGCGCCAGAGTTTGATGCGTATGGAAAATGTTGTACTCGCAATTGAGCTTGAAGGGTATAACATGGAAAAGGACGAGCTAGAACGAAAAACGGGTTGCGACACATTTTTCTGTGATTACGTATATACAGGTTTTATAAACTTTGTCGTAGCGGACACCAGCACGGTCCGGTATTTTAGCCCCAGAGAGACTACGGGGAACGAAGAAGTCCTTTCTTTCGCAGCCCAAATAGCCCAATTGTACAATCCAAATGCGGCAGAAAGACTTTTCAAACGCAAAAAGCCATTGGAGGAGATTTATTACACTGGGGATGAGGATCAGTTTTTCCAATTTGAACCTTATCAGATCCTGGATACTACTTTAGACCTTCGAAAACGCCTGAAAGATAAAATTGTAATCATTGGCTTCCTTGGAAGCTATGCCTGGGATGAAGACCGCCATTACACTCCGCTGAACCACCATTACACCTCACACAATTCGCCGGACATGTATGGCATGGTCATTCACGCTAATATCATCCGTATGATTTTGGATAATACCTATGTGCGTGAACTTTATTTTTGGGTTAACCTGTTGTTGACATTTGTGTTCTGTTATTTTAACATACATTTGTTCTACAAAATATTTCGTCGTGTGAGCATTCCCTACCAATTCATCACACGCTTCTTGCAGTTAGGCGAAATCATCATCCTTTTCTTTATTGTTGCCTTACTATTTCATTTTTATAGAGTAAAAATGGAAGTGGCTTACTGGATAACAGCACTGCTGTTGACCTTTGATGCTGTAAAGTTCTATGACAATGGAATGCGCAAGCGATTTGTAATCCTGAGCAGAATACCATACGAACTTCCGCCTGTCCAAAAGGCTGTAAAAAAACCTGTAGCAGTGGTTGAAGGGCCGCAACAGGAACCACAAGATGCATCAGAAAAATTGGTGAAACCCAATTCAAAAGAATAAAATCAAAACAAACAAGACTATGAAAAACGGCACACTTTCCCTTTTAATGCTCCTATTTCATATTGGACTGGCTGCTCAACAAGAAGTTATTGTCTTTCGTGTTAGCGGCCAAGTACAATATTTCACGCACCACGGTGCAACACCAGTGCTGCTTCAGCCTGGCATGGAACTCGGTCTAAGCGGAAAACTGCGATGTAAAGGCTCCGCGACGGCTAAATTGCTGTACAAAGGCTCCACTTATAACCTGTCTGGAAGTAATATGCGGGACGTACAAGAGGTCGTGAAAGCTGGTAAAGAAGCAAGCCAGATGAGCTTTACGGGGCGTTTCTTTTCTTTTATAACAGAGAGTGTAAAAGACAGTGAAAGCAAGGAAAAACTCCAAAAACACTGACTTGTCCTAAAATAGGTTTACAGAAAAAGTAAACTAAAAACAGGACAAAGATGAAAAAAGTAAACCATTACTCGGACCAGTTCAAACGCAAGGTGGTAAATGAGATTTTGTCAGGGGCTGAGAGCCTGGAGTATTACCGTCGTAAATATCGAATAGGCGGTAGTATGACAATATCAAGGTGGATTGATAAATTTGCGACTGAAGAAATACCACCACCCATGGCAGCAAAAAGAAAAGACAGCGAAGAAATGGCCGAATTGAAGGCCGAATTAGCATTTTTGAGACGGGAGTTGGAAGATGAGCGTTTGCGTCGGGAATCGTATCAACTAATGGTCAAGATAGCAGAAGAGGAGTTTAATATCCCGATTGAAAAAAAGTTTGGTGTCAAACGGCCCAGAAAATGAAGGACCTGCATCCACAAGTGCCGTTAGGGCGTTTGTGTGGGCTGTTTGACAAGAGTCGTCAAGCCTTTTACCAAAGGCAACAGGTCATATATGAACAGGCATTGGAGGAGCATTGTATCCTCAGTCAAGTACAAAAAATCCGGCAGAGGCAACCTCGTATAGGCGGCAGGAAGCTGTTGGTGAAGTTAGAAGAAATCGGTATTCAGGTTGGTCGTGATGCGCTTTTTGACATGCTTCGGGACAATGGGCTACTAGTAAGGCGGCGGCGTAATGGGATAAGAACTACCAACAGCAGCCATTGGCTGAGGAAATATCCCAACTTGATCCGGCACTTTGAGCCAATCCGCCCCAACCAACTGTGGGTAAGTGACATCACGTATTTGGAAACAGTGGAGGGCTTTCTGTACCTGTTTTTGATTACAGATGCCTATTCCAAGAAGATACTGGGTTGGGCAATTGCAGACAACCTAGATGCGGACAATGCAGTAGAGGCCTTGCAAATGGCTCTCAGATCAATGAAAGTGGACTGCTCAGGGCTCATCCACCATTCAGACCGAGGCGTGCAGTATTGTTCTGACAAGTATGTGAAGTTGCTGAACAAACACAACATCTTGATCAGCATGACGGAAAACGGAGATCCTCTGGAGAATGCGATTGCTGAGCGTGTGAACGGTATTCTGAAAGAGGAATGGCTGTACGACCTGGGCAAAATAGACAAGTCGGGGATGCGGAAAATCGTCCCACAGATCATCGGGATCTACAACGATGAAAGGCCGCACCTGAGCTTGGACATGATCACGCCCAACAAAGCGCACCACATGGAGGGAAAGCTGAAAAAACGATGGAAAAACTACTACAAGACGTCCACTTCGAGGGCTGAAGAAACGTTCAGCTTTTGCACGAATTAGTCAAAGGCCAAAACAGGCACTTCGAGGGTTCACATTTTTTTGCCTAAACCCTCGTGGCTGCTTAAGAGGGTATTAGGCAAAAAAACGTTCACAGGGATTGTCAAGAAGCTAAATCAAAGCCTGACAAATAAGATGAAAAACAGTCGGAACCGGCAGGTTTTAAATCCAGATTTGAAGCATTAACCTGTAAACTTTTTTTAGGACGGGTCAAAAGTTGGCCGGGCATAACATCTACCATCTTGTAACCCGCCGTTTTAACAAGGGGTTACAAGATGGTAGATGTGATTCGAAGCCAATACTCATCGGCATCGGGAGCTTATATAGATAAAAAAAGCGCGATGTTATTGTTCCTTAAAACATTGAGAATCAATATTTTGATAACAATAACACCGCGCTTTTATGCCTGATTCTTGTAAATCAACCGCAATTAAAACATCGTTTTATCGTACCGTTCAGCCGCTACTTTCCAGTTGATGAGTTTGAAAAATGCCGTGATGTAATCCGGGCGTTTGTTTTGGTACTTCAGATAATAAGCGTGTTCCCAAACATCCAATCCTAGAATGGGCGTTCCGAGCTGGCTCGCTATATTTATCATCAACGGATTGTCCTGATTGGGGGTGGTGCAGATGAACAGTTTTTTATCCTTCCCGACGCAGAGCCAGGCCCAGCCAGAACCAAACACACTTTTGGCCGCAGTGCTGAATGCTTCCCTGAATTTTTCTTCAGAACCGAATACCCCATTGATGGCCGTGGCCAGATCTCCGGAGGGTGCGTTTCCGCCGCCGGGGGTAATGGTTTCCCAAAAAAAGCTGTGGTTCCAGTGGCCTCCAGCGTTGTTCCGAATCTTTTTATCGGCGTCGAGGGGCGTGATGCGTTTCACGATGTCGTCCAATTCATACTCGGCATATACGGTCCCCTTCACGGCATCGTTCAAATTCGTCACATAGGCATTGTGGTGTTTGCCGTGGTGGATTTCCATGGTCATTTTGTCAATGTGTGGCTCAAGCGCGGCCACATCGAAGCCCAATTCCGGCAACTTAAACGGCTCCGTGCGGCGCAATTTAGGTGGTGGAAGGGTAGGGTAGGTGGGGGTGTTCGATTTGCCTGCGGTTTTACAAGCGTCTAAAAATGAGGTGGTGGCGGCGGCGATGCCAAGGAAAAGGCCGGTTTTGAGAAACGTTCTTTTTTCCATAATGGATGAAGATATAAAAGAGTTAAACAGTGCGTTGGAGGTGGTTCGGGGCATACTAATGGATATTTTCGAAGTCGAGACCTATAAGGTTTCTCAAACCTTTATAGGTCTGGCAGAAAACAAAATTGTCCAGCTCGGACTTTAGGTATAGAAGCCAGAATGCGACATATAGTTGCGTTGATACGTTTACTAAACTTTTGAAGTTTAGTAAACGTTTTCCAAGCTAATGCTGAAAACTTGGCGACGTGAAGTATCCCTACATACATTTACTAAACTTTTAAAGTTTAGTAAACGTACCTCACAACGCGAAAGTAGTAAACCAATCATCAAAACCACAAGAATCGCAGCATAAAACAAAACCCCGCTTATTTTGAGCAAAATTCGTTCTTTTGCGCACTCACCGACTACTTCTTATGCCAGAAACTACAATCCCAGTGTCCACGTCTTTTCTTACTTCCGCAGCTTATTCCGGGGCGGCCCTCGAATGGCTCAATGCCCAGCCCGCACCGCCCGTACGCGCCGATCTTTGTGCCCTCAACGATGATTTGGCCATTCGGGTCATCCATGAGTTGCTGGATAATCGGCCCTTCGATCTGCCGGTGCAGGCAAACCACCCGGCCAGCGATTGGATCAACCACTTTTACTTCGAAGCGCGTAACCGCGAAAAGGTTTTTGGGGCTAAAAATCTCGCGATTGGATACCCTTTTGTGATTGCAAAAATGGGTGGTCAGGATGTTATAGCGCCTTTGTTTATCTGGCAAATCAGCCTCGAGCCCAACCAGCAACACGCGGATCATTGGCAAATACAGCGCACCGAAAACCATACGGTTCAGCCCAATTTCCCCTTTTTCCACCTCTTCGATGCCTTGCATTATGCAGATTTTACCACCATGGCGCAACGGGCAATTGTCGGTAAAAAGCTGAACGTCAATATATTCGGGGAATTATGTGAGTCTGTTCGCCAACGTCTGGGATTGGTGGAAGACGGATTGCCCCTGAGCATCCAACCCTTTGAACGCTGGGAAGGGGAACGCGCTTCAGGTCGCTTGCTTTGGTCGGCAGTGGCGGGTATTTTTCCTTCTTTGCCGCGTACACAGGTCACGCAAGCCCCGGCCACAGCCCCGGATTTGTCGGCAGATGCCAAAGGATGGGGACACAGTTTTACCTTGTTGCCGCTCGACCCCTCGCAGCGTTCCGTGATGGATGTGGTGCAACGCAGTGCGCTCACGGTTGTGGAAGGATCGTCTGGTTCGGGTAAAACCTACCTGATCTCGGCCATTGCCATGAACGCACTTTCCAATGGGAAAAAATGCCTCGTGGTGTCGAAAAGTATCAATGCGCTGCGCAGGGCACAGAAGTTTTTGCTGGAAAAAGGCGTGGGCGAATGCTCCTTCGTGGTCCGTGATCTGGAGGGCGACAAGCTCATGCTCGCCGACATGCTGCGGATGAGTGCAGATTCAAAAAATAAATCCTCCTACAATCCCGAACTCTTCAAAACCATCCTGAATAAAACCCAGCGCGAACTCGGTAAACTCGACAAAGCCTGGGCGGATATTCACCAGCCGTTTTTTGGCGAACATAATTTTACGGAAACCGTAGGCCGTTTTTTGCGTGCCAATCGCACGGAAGGCAAAGACCTCCTGTTCAGCCTGCTCAGTCCCGCTGATTTTACGTTCAGCTCAAGTGAGTACGATAATATTGTGGCCGCGATTTATGCTTCCGAGCCTTTGTTCCGCCGATTCCCAACCCTGCATCACCCGCTTAATCGCCTGAACCACCGGGTTTTTACTGATTTTGATAAAGAAAAAGGACGCGCCTGGACCATTAGTCAGGTTCATACCCTATTGGCCAAAGCAACCGCGCTGCACCACCGTTACATCGGTCAAACCAATGATTACGACGAAAGTCTGCACGACCATTTTGACCAATATTACAACGACCTGGCGCTCTACATCAAACGCATCCAGAACAGCCTGGAAGACGGGGTGGTGCGTTTCGGGCCGGATTTTGAAAAACCAATTTCCAGTGCCGAAAAACTTTACGGCGTTTTTTCTGACAAATACAAAGAACTGGTGGCGGCCAAGGAACGGATTGGAGGAATTTTCGGCGATATGCGCCAGGCTTACAGTCTGCGTCGGTATTTCGAATTTGATTTTCCGCCGCAGTTTGATCAGCGCAACATCAAGAAAATCAGCGAGTTAACTAAAGATTTTGACGCTGCGCTCAAAATGTGGCGCAAACGGGTACCCGCCATTGTTCGGGAAGATGTACGACGGCTCAATGCCAAAAGTATCCACCCTGAACTGGATTTTCGGGAGCAAATTCGGGATTTGGAAACGGCGCTCGATTTGTTTTTGGAAGAATTCAACGCCTCGGGACTGTATCAGGATCCAATCAAGCATGAAATGCTCACCGTGCCTAAACGGCAGGAATTTTTGGAAGAGGTCATCGCGCGTTTGGAAGACACGCAGTTTTACCTCCGCGATTTTGACGATTTTTGCATTTGGCAAAAACACTGGCTTTCGCTGGAACCCGCCGCACAAAAATCGGTGCGCGCGCTGTGTAAAATCAAGCCACAAAACTGGCAAGCGGCCTTCGAAAGCTGGTTTTTGCACCAGCTCCTGCAAAAAGAATTCCGCCCTGATCTGCAGTGGGACGAGGATACGCAGGCGAACCTCAGCAACTATAGCCGCGAACTCAACCAAATGCTCCCTGCCCAAATCAGTACGCTGTGGCAAGAGCGAAAAAATGCGGCCCTGCGCGGCATGAAATCTGCCGCGGCAACGGATTACAAAAACTGGTTTGGGAAAGACAACCGAAAACTTTCCGCGGATCTGAAGGCAGAGGAACTTTTTCAAAAACACAGTCTGCCGCTGACCGAAACACTTCCCGTGCTGTTGACAACCCCTGAAGTGGCGCTGGATGTGGTGCAGTTGTCCAACATGCAGTTCGATGTGGTGCTCGTGGACGAGGCGCACAACATTCCCAAACAGGAGTGTTACCACCTCTTCGAAATGGCCAAACACCTCGTGGTTTTTGGCGATGAGCGCCAGGACATGACTCCATTTGCAGAGGACGATATTCTGGAATTTTGCAAGGGCATCGGCGCAACGACGCTGCATCTGGATTACCAGCACCAGAACACCCCGGAGGGCTGGATCCGTTTTAATAAAATTGCTTTTGGAACGCCGTTTAAACGCACACCGTCCGGGCGTTCCGCGCTGGATTCCACGGTGGTGGTCAATGTGGAAGGCCGCTATGACGAGGCTTCCGGAATCAATGAGGCCGAGGCGCGCCAAATCATTGACTGGCTCAACCTGATTGAGCCGACCCCCTCGAATACGTATCCAGTGGTGGGGATAGCCTGCGCAACCGTGCAGCAACGCGATTTGATTGCGGCGCAACTGCTCCGGATTCGGCAGAAAAAAATGGCCGGCTGGGAAAAAATCCAGCAACTTTACCTCAACGGCCTGGGTGTTTATCAATTTGCCGAGCTACAAGGCCAACACGTGGATGTGCTCTTGTTGTCGCTCACGCACGGCACCACGGATGCCCATGGGACCCTCACCCGCCACCTTCATTTTTGGAATAGTCAATTGGGTTTCAACCAGTTGCATGTGGTGCTTACCCGTGCGACCCAAAAATTTTACATTGCCCACAGCATCCCGGAAGGTTTGCACTCGGTGTTGGCGGCAGACAAAAACTTCCTCGGCACCTGCATTCTTTCGCACCTGGTCACCTTTGCGGATTTCTTGCAACGCGGGGAGCGCGAGGCCGCAGAAGAGCAATTGAACAAGATGAAAGTCCTGCTCAATTATGTGGATTCGTACTACGAACCAACGGTATTTGGCGAAGAAGTGGAACGTGCTTTGCGTCCTTATTTCGAGCAAACGCAGATGAAACGTTCTGCGATGGCTGCGGGGGTTCGGGTGCCACTGTTTATTCAGGCAAAAGGCGTCGGCGAGCAAAGCAGTGTGCTAGCGTTCGACGGTGTGTTGGCCAAAACGGCGTTGCCCAGCTACGAATGGGAGGCAAAATTGGGAAATTATTTCAAGCAACAAGGCATCTCGTTTGTGCCGGTGCTGGCGGCGCATTGGTGGCGCAGTCCCAAGCAGGAGGCGAGGAAATTGGCGAGCAGGTTGTTGACGAGTGGGGAGTAGGGGGTGCAGTCTGGAGGTAGCATCAAAATGCACAGTAGTTTGGCAATCTCCTTACCTTGGCACCGCCGAGCTTCTGTTGCGTAAATCAAGCACGGAATTGCTCCAATCCCGAAGGGATTTTATGTTTTTTGCAGAATGTCCATCCTATTTCACGCTCAATGTTGAAATTTTTCACCACCACATTAGGCCGTTTGCGGCTGATCGCCTTTATTGAAGGCATTTCTTATATCGTTTTGTTGTTTGTGGCCATGCCGCTCAAATACATTTACGAGCAGCCAGATGCTGTTCGCACCGTTGGCTCCATACATGGATTCCTGTTTGTTGCTTATGTGCTGCTGGTGTTTTTGACGAAAGTTGAACACCGTTGGGACTGGGCTAAAACAGGGCTGCTGCTGCTGATTTCCCTGATTCCTTTTGGCAATTTTTATGCGGACCGGAAATGGTTGGCAGCGGAGCAATGACTGAAGTGTGGCACACCTCAAAGGTGTGCCACACTTTTTGACCCCGCAAAATAGCCAATCCCGGCGTACATCATCTGTCGGAGTTGAATCCTAAAAAATACAAAAATCTGCTGGATGGCAAAAGTCAGCAAGATCGCCAGGGGTGTTTGCATCCCAATGACGGACGACAAAAGCCAATAAATCAGCAGTAACACACCTTGTGCGAGCAGGAACGCCAACAGCAATCCCAGAAACCCGGTTTTGTGTTCGATGAAGTTGTGCCAACCTATTCGGAGGCTGTGCTTGGCGCTGGTACGGGTTCTGATTTTGGCAAAACGGCTCAGCACCGACCAAATAAACAGCACGGCCAATCCCAACAAGTACAGCAGCATCAGGCCGATGACAATCCAAACGGGGTATTTTTCAGAGGGAAAATATTGAAGTGATGGCTCCAGGAATAATGCCACCGGAAACCAGATCAAAACGGTCCAAACGATCAGCAAAAAAAGCAGGAACAAGCTGATTTTTAAGAACGGGAAAAAAAATCGCGCCCCGCCCTCCCAAAAAGCGCGAACCGCGTGTTTTTCCTGCCTGCCCAATGGAGAAACGGCATACAACAATCCCCCGTTGATAAATACCGAAAAAAGGATCCAAACCAACAGAATCCAGCGTAGTTGTCCGATCAATGGCGTGATGGAAGCGCCGTGCACTTTTAGAAAATCGGTCAGTACAGTATGATCGTAATGGCTAAGCAACTTATTGATTTCCAACGAATTGCCAATAGATGATTCCCAAACGCTGTACACTTGCATCCCGAGGGTCAGCGTCAGGCAACTCTGAAAAAAATAGACCATTGCTGCCACAACCCATTGTTTGCGTGCGATTGAAAAGCCAGTTAGGATCGGGTTTCGAATATTCATGATTCAACGTTTGTCATGCGAGGACTAAGCCAAAAAGCTGCTCATTTGAAGCAGGTTTTGGATCCAAAAAATGGCTTTTACGGTGTATTTCCACAGCGGAGCCGCCTCGGGCTGAAGGGTAAGACTGTTGTTGTTGCGGTCAACGTCCAGACCAATTTTGTACCAGGGATCTATTTGCGCGGAAACAACCTTTGAAGGGCCTGAAAATTCAAAAATTTTGGAACCTTCTTCGCCCGACCAATGCAGGATCTGCTTGCTTCCGTCTTCAAAATGCACCCAAATTTCAACGGGGAATACCCAATCGCCTTTGCGTTGAATTTCTACTTTGGAAAGGGTAGGGGACGGGCCTTTCCCGTTTTGAAAGGTGAATTCAGCGGGTTTTTTGCCAAAAACACCGGTTTGCGCGGGCAATTGTTCATTGCTGATTTCCACCACCGCGTAATCCAATACAAGCGCCTGATAAATGCTTTGTTCAAATAGTTGGTACACCTGCCGAGCAAAAACCGTATCCGTTTCCGTGCTCAAACCCTCTTTCAGTACCGCCATAAAATCAGTGCCTCTGGGGTGCCGAAATTTCCAGCGTTCGAAATACGTCTGAATAATCTGATCCATTTTTGCTTCCCCGATCAACTCGTGTACCGTGCGAAAAGCCGTGGCGGGCTTGCTGTAAATCAGCGGTTTAAAATTCGTGTCAGAAAAATACCAGCCCGGGCGCGCGGTCACACCTTCGCGCGGATTGCGCATGGTGGTATATTCCAAACGCGTGAGTTCCCGGTTTCCAATGGAAATGCCCAGCAGGTCAATCAGCGAAGATTTTTCGCCAAAAGCGGCATCCATAATTCGGTCTTCAAAATAAGTCACAAAGCCCTCGTCGAGCCAGGCTTCTTCTTTTTCATTGGAGGCCACAATGGCCATAAAGTATTGATGCACAAACTCATGGATCACCAGCGATTCCATGGTGCGAATCCCCCTGGGCATCCCATAGAAGGTGCCGACCGTGATCAGGGTCGGGTATTCCATGAGCCCGGAACGCAGGCCGTGGAAAGGTGGATCTACCACCGTAATGCTGGGGTAGGGGTATTTGCCGACGTGTTTTTCGAGGTATTCCAGCGCAAATTTCAGGGCATGCAAATACCGTGGACCCAGTTTGGCGTGTTCCGGCGGGATCAAAAGGCGTATTTGCACATCTCTCCAACGGGTTTCCTGGACGGTAAAACGCGGGTAGATAGACCAGGCAAAATCAATCACGTCTTCCACGTGAAAATGCCGGGTTGTGGTGCCGTCCGGGTGGTGTTTTTCGTTGACCAGGCATCCCGAAGCGCCCATCACTACTTTGCTGTCGGCGGTGATATGTACATCGTACACGCCAAAATCGGCGTAAAATTCGGTGTGCCGGAAAAACTGGTGACAGTTCCAGCCCCAGTTTCCATGCTCGTCCTGCTCAAAAACACCCAACTGCGGAAACCAGTGGCAGAACAAATAAAAATCCTTGCTATACCCTGCTCGGGCGATGGTTTTTGGCATTTGGGCCTGCCATTTCAGGTGGAAAACGCCTGTTTCGCCGGGCGCAATGGCTTGGTCGAGGCTGACTTCGAGGACGCTTTGATCGGCGGGGTTGGCGTCGTCAGGTTGGATGAACCGCATTTGGCCGCTCAAGTCCGGGCCGCCTTCCCGTTCTATTTTTTCGACATCCAGCCAGCCCCATTCGGATTGCTTTCGATTGGTAAATTTTTGCCCGAAGATTTTGCCCGTGCCTTTTAAAAAAGAGGATTCCGTATTTTTAAATGCGTTGAGATAGAGGTACATCCGCAGTTCCTGCACCGGAACCGGGGATGTGTTGGTGAAGCGGATGGTTTGGGTGGCTTGGATGGTTTTGCTCGCATCGTCGAGTGTCACATGAATCTCATAATTTGCGGCACGCGGGCTGAGCGGCTTTGGGAAAAACGGGTCGCACTGAGTGTATGCTGGTTTGGAGCATAAAAACAGGCAAAAAACGAGCGAAAAAGTTCGGAAAAGACCATCCATGCTGCTGAAAATTGGTTGCCCACAAAGGAAGCGATTTTGTGGCTGATTTTCGGAACTTGGGGTGGGGTTTGCTTTTGGGGGGAATGGTTACTAGCCATGATTAAACAAAATTTCAGCATTTCCCATTCCAAAATCCCCCGGCCTCGGAGAGGCCCAACGTTTGTAGCCGAAATAAATATAAAATTGGCTCTTCGTGACTTTATATGGGTGATTGCCTAAAGTTGAGTTTGCCGCAAG
>CAZKBH010000046.1:32770-40024 GCA_964550795.1 uncultured Saprospiraceae bacterium | reverse complement strand
TCTATTCCTTCCCTCTCTCTTTCCTTCTACTGTCAGTACGTCAATGAACTCGTATTTAAAAGCCCTATGGCTTAAAATGCTCTTTTGAATTTTTCCGTTCTTTAAAAACGGGACGCAAAGGTAAGCGGACATTTTCCTTTTGTCAAAGAAGTTTGGAATGTTTTTTTTCAAAGGCAGGGCGTTTTTTTGGGCGGAAGTCATGACAACCCTAAAAAAGGCTATTTTATTCTTGCATTTTACAAAAAAGCGCCTATATTTGGAGTCGTTTTAGCCTTTCCAGAAAATTGAAAACTTTAAAAAATTTCTAACAAACCAATGAATCACCTTCCTTCTCCGCGCCAGTTATGGGCTGGCTTCGTTCATTTGCTCTTTCCTGAACTTTGTGTGGCCTGTGGCAGCGACTTGCCAAGTAAGGCTTCATGCTTTTGCCTCCGGTGACGGGCGCGTTTGGCACCCTCCGATATGTATCAGGTACAAGACAATGAATTTGTTGAGCGGCTTTGGGGGCGTTTGCGGATAGAAAGCGGGGCCGCAGCCTATTATTATAGCCGCAACAGCCCGATTCGGATGGCTGTACACCATTTAAAATACAAAAACAAACCCGACATCGGCTTGATGCTGGGGCGGGAGTTCGGCAAAAAACTGCGGACCTCACGCCATTACGACACTGTGAACGGGATCGTGCCGGTTCCCTTGCATCCCAGAAAGGAACGTTTGCGGGGTTACAACCAGAGCGTCACCTTCGCCAGAGGGCTCTCGGAGGTGATGGAGCTGCCGATGCTCGACAAAGTAATCATCCGGCGATCCAATACCGATTCACAGACCAGGAAGAAGCGGATGGAGCGTTTTGAAAACGTAGGAGAAGTGTTCAACGTAATCAAACCTGAGGCCATCCAAGGCAAACATCTGTTGCTCGTGGATGATGTGTTGACGACCGGGGCTACGCTTGAAGTGTGTGGACAAAGGTTGTTGGATATTCCAGATACCCGATTAAGCTGCGTCACCATCGCCATTGCTTCGAGATGATTCCGGTGCAGCATCGCTTGAAACGTATTCGCCCGAGCCAGATTCAGGACAAATTCTACCTCTCCCGATTGCTGGAGCTCTACCTCACGACCCTGCAGGAGTCGGTGCTGGAACTACGGATAAAAGGGCTGGCTTACGATACAGGGATTCCGGAATCTATTTTTCACCGCTTGATGAGCCTGTATCGCAACCCCGAGGATGCACCGAATATTCATGCAACGGATTTCCACATCCTGTTTACCAATATTATGTTCCGTTTTCCAACGGTAAAGATGTGGGCTACCAGGGACGGAGAAATCGTGTTTGAAATGTAGCAGTATTAGGACTTTTCGAAGAGCCACCATCTTGGGATGAACTTATTCCGTTTTCTGACCTTGAAATTGGTGGAAATATACCGTCCGATGTGCGCCGTGGCCTCTTCCGGATCGTCGGTGAAGAGTACCAAATCCAGGTCTTCTGGAGAGATGGTTCCTTGCTCTGCCATAAACTTCAGGTATTCCTGCAAAGGCCGGTAAAAGTCCATACCCATAATAACGACCGGGAAATTGGATATTTTTTGGGTTTGAACCAGGGTGAGGGTCTCAAACAACTCATCCATAGTGCCAAAACCACCCGGCAGGATGACGAAGGCGTAGGAGTATTTTACCAACAAAACCTTTCGCACAAAAAAGTAACGGATTGTTACAAATTTGTCCAGCCAGGGGTTTTCGGCCTGTTCATGCGGGAGCAAAATATTGCATCCAACAGAACGCCCACCCGCTTCTTTGGCACCTCTGTTGGCGGCTTCCATGACCCCGGGCCCGCCTCCGGTCATGACCGTCATACCCAAGTCCATGGCAATTCGTTTGCCCACGCCGCGCGCCTCCTCGTAATATCGGTGCCCTTCCTTAAAGCGGGCAGAACCAAAAACCGTCACGCAGGGTCCTACAAAATGTAGTGCTCGGATGCCCCGGATAAACTCCCAAAACACGCGCCATGCAAACACCAATTCAAACTGCCGGGTGCCCGGGCCATCGAGAAAGATAGGTTCAGCGGGGTCGAAAAGTCTTTTGTTCATGAAAAAACACGCTTAAATTTTGGCAAACATACAAAACGGATTGGGGCAATTTCAAAGCGCCAAAGTCATAAATAAGCGTTTAGAAAATGAATCCCCGTTTAATTGCCATTATCGAAGTACCTTTGCCCTCTTTTTGAAAAAAGTTGCATGGAAAATTTTGTAGATTACGTAAAAATAAGATTCCGCTCAGGGAAGGGCGGAGCAGGTAGTGTTCACTTTTATCGCGGGCCTGGAACCCCGATGGGAGGGCCTGATGGCGGAGACGGCGGACGCGGCGGACATATTATTTTGCAGGCGGAACCACAGGAATGGACTCTGCTTTCCCTAAAATACAAAAAACACATTCTTGCCGAACACGGCGATATTGGTCGTGGCGCGCTCAAAACAGGGCATGACGGGAAAGATATTGTCGTAAAAGTGCCCCTCGGAACCATTGCCAGGGATGCTGAAACAGGAGAATTTTTGCTCGAAATTACCGAACCCGGAGAGGAGAAAATCCTCTTGCCCGGCGGACGTGGGGGCAAAGGCAATAACTTCTTCAAAACCTCCACCCACCAGTCGCCACAATACGCTCAACCTGGCGAACCGGGCGAGGAGCGTTGGGTTATTCTGGAACTCAAAGTTTTGGCCGATGTTGGTCTGGTTGGTTTCCCAAATGCCGGCAAAAGCACTTTATTGAGCGCAGTTACTGCTGCAAAACCCAAAATTGGAGATTATCCGTTCACAACCCTGGTGCCGCAGCTCGGTATCGTGAAAGTACGCGAAGGCCAAACTTTTATCATGGCCGATATTCCCGGAATCATCGAAGGCGCGCACGAGGGCCGGGGACTTGGGCACCGATTCCTGCGCCATATTGAACGAAACAGCTTGCTTTTGTTCATGATTCCGGCCGATACAGACCGAAGCATTGATGCCGAATACAAGATCCTGATCAACGAACTGGAGGAATTTAACCCCGATTTGCTCGACAAACCCCGCTTGCTGGCCATTACCAAGTCAGATTTGATTGACAATGATCTGGAAAAAATGCTGCGGCCTACTTTGCCGAAGGACATTCCGGTGATTTTTATCTCGGCTATGACCAATCAGCATTTGCAGGAGCTGAAAAATAAGTTGTGGGAAATGTTGAACGCGTAGGCAGCCACTATTGCCGCATCTGTGATTCGCTGTAAAAAATAAGCCTCCATTCCCCGTCTTCGTCCTTGTAAAATTGGCGCTCGAACCCAAATCCAACCATCGGGTACGACATTTTTTCTACCACTAAAACCTCGCCGACCATCTCATAACCGCGTTTGAGGGTACTCATCGTGGTGTCGGGCAGGTGCATGAGGGCCCAGGTTTCCGGTTCCCATTCATGCAATTGGCGGGTGAGCGTGCTATCCTCAGCCACCCCTTTTTCCCCCTTGAGTGGCCATTCGATATGCGCCATTTGATAACTGCTGTCAGTGTGAAACTTCTGGTAAAATTCGTGGAAATCCTTGGGAAGTTCGTGCTCGCCTTTGGCCTGTTGGACGGCTGATTGGGGTTTGTTTTTACAGTTAGAGACCAGGAAAACGAGCAGAAATAACAATGGAAATAGGCGCATGTGCTTAAATATGTTGGGTGAACTGGTGTGTTTTGCGGCAAAAATACTCCGCCCAGAAACGTTTTTGGTCAAGATATATTTGCGGCCTGAATTTAACGGAGATAGACCTTCCAAGTTTTTAAAACTTGGAAGGTCTGGGCACTTCCGGTCGTCGGCTTCGTGTTTTTGGTATTGGCAGTGTATTTCATCCGGAAATAATAAGCTCTAAACGGCATTCAAACTCGCCCACATGCATAGATTTTGGTTTCTTTTAGTCGCAGTTTTGCCCATCAACCTGTTGGCGCAAACTCCCGAAATTCGGCTTACAAAAGGTTTGGTCATCACGGAATCCTGTGTGGTAGCAAAGGACAACTACAGCCTGCTATCCAGCTCCGAAAAGGATATTTGCATCACCATTTCGGGCGAAAATCTGGTCATTGATTTCCAAAATGCCGAATTGCGCGGTGCTATGGAAGGTGTTTTGCCAGATCAATTTCTGGGCCGGGCCATCATAATCGTAGGCAAAAACATTACCCTGAAAAATGCCCGCGCCCGGGGGTATAAAATTGCACTTTACGCCGAGGGGGTGGAGGGTTTGACGCTCGAAAACTGCGATTTCTCCTACAATTACCGCCCCCGTTTGCGCTCCACTCGCGAGCGGGAAGATCTCTCGGATTGGCTCAGTTACCATCAAAATGAGCAGGATGAATGGCTGCGCTACGGCGCGGGTATTTACCTGAAAAACTGTCCCAAGGCGACGGTGCGCGACTGCCGCATTACAGGCTGTCAGAATGCGTTGCTCATGACTGCTTGCAACGACGGTACGGTGTACAATAACTTCTTCATTTTCAATTCCGGCCTGGGCATTGGTTTGTACCGAAGCAGTCGCAACAAATTGATGCACAATCGTTTGGATTGGAATGTGCGCGGATATTCACACGGTTTTTACCAGCGCGGACAAGATTCGGCGGGCATTCTTTTGTACGAGCAAAGCAATGAAAACACCATCGCTTACAACTCCGCGACGCACTGTGGCGACGGGCTTTTCCTCTGGGCCGGGCAACACACCATGGATACGGGAGAGGGCGGCTGCAACGACAATCTGATTTTTGGCAACGACTTCAGCCATGCGCCGACCAACGGGGTGGAAGTGACCTTTTCGCGCAACCGAATTCAGGGAAATATCATTCGCGAATGCACTTATGGGATCTGGGGCGGCTACAGTTTCGAGACGCTGATTATGGGCAATTATATCGCCGATTGCCAAACCGGTATTGCCATTGAACACGGCCAAAACGACACCATTCAGCGCAACCTATTCCAAGACGATAGCACCGGAATACAGCTTTGGGCGCGCGAAACACAGCCCGCCGATTGGGGATATCCGCAAAAGCGCGACACCCGAAGTCGCGACGGGGTGATTGACCGAAATGTTTTTCTGAACACGCGCAAACCCTTGAAAATCAGCAAGTCCCAAAACATTTTCGTCAACGGCGAAAATCTATTTTTTAATTTTGATAAGCTCCTGGAAACGTCCAAACCCAACGAAAACCTGAAATTTATCCGAAACGACCTTTATGGCTCGGAGGCCCAAATCACGGACGTTTGGGCCAATCCCGAGCTGGCCGCGTCCCAAAATCTCAACTTCTCACATCCCGGCCAAACCCCCGAAAACCCCTACGCACCGCTCGATATTCCTTACGGCGAACTTCGGGAACCGGACAGCCTGCCCGGTGGGATGGTGGCCGTTTTGCCTTCCGGTTTTCCGCGCGGCCGGAAGTTTATATTGATGGACGAATGGGGGCCATTTGATTTCCGACGGCCCATTGCTACGCTTGATACGATTGCCGGAAACAACTATTCCCTGGTACTCATCGGGCCTTCCGGCGATTGGAAAATTTCCAAAATGGAAGGTGTAAAAAGTGTCAGCAGTCAAAAAGGCCGAGTGCCTGCGGTGCTTACCGTGGTTCGCGACCCGAAATTTGAAGCGGTTTTCATTGAATTTGACTACACCAGCCCGCAGACCATCAAGACCGTTTTTGGGGAAATTGTTCCTACTGGAAAGACGTACCGGTTTGGGTTTAAATATCCTGAAAAAGCTGGTGATTAAAAGGTGGTATGGCCTTCAGGCCGTCGGGATAAAGGGCGTTTACGCCCTTTATGTAGGTTTCTGCGCCATAAATGGCGCTCTTCCCGACGGCCTGAAGGCCATACCACCTTTTAAAGAAAAACATCAGGGACCTTAGCCTGTTCTAAAATAGTAAATCTTCTATCACTGTCGCATCATGAAAAAATTGCTCCTCTTTTTAGTCCTCCATGGCCTCCTGGCCCAACTTTTTGGCCAAACGCCTGCCGAACCCTGGCGAAATAAAATTGCCCCGGAAATCCTGGCAGCCCTGGATCGGGGCGAAACCGCCGATGTACTAGTGGTTTTTAGCGAAACTGCCGACCTGCGCCGATCCAATTCCCTGAACCGCAAATCCGACAAGGCCCGATTTGTCTTCACGCAATTGCAGGAAACCGCCGCCCGCTCGCAGGAAAAAGCCTTGAGAATACTCACGGAACAAGGCTTTTCAGGCAACACCTTGTTTCTGGTGAATGCCCTGGCGATAGAAAAAGCCAATACAGCCCTGCTGCAAAAACTCTCCCAACTCGCTGAAATTGAAGCGATTACCGCCGACCCATGGATAGAATTTCAAGGACCAGTTTCGGGACCTGCTACAGCGGCTCAAGCATCCAATCGAAGCGGACCAGAATGGGGAATCCTGAAAATCCAAGCCCCGGAAGTGTGGGCTATGGGCTTCAGCGGACAAGGCGTCACGGTCGGCGGCGCAGACACCGGCTACGACTGGACGCACCCTTCCTTCCAACGAAAATATCGGGGCTGGACCGGAGAAGCATCCAGTTCCCAGCACGATTACAACTGGCACGATGCCATCCACGAACTCAATCCGCTCAACACGGATACCAGCGGGAATATCGGAACCAACCCCTGCGGCCTGGATGTCTCGATTCCTTGCGATGATGGTTCACACGGCACCCACACCATGGGGACTATGGTTGGCAGCGAGGGCGATAACCTCATTGGCGTAGCCCCGGATGCGCAGTGGATTGGCTGCCGCAACATGGAACGCGGCTGGGGCAAGCCGTCCACCTACATTGAATGTTTTCAGTGGTTTTTGGCACCGACCGATGTGGGCGGACAAAACCCTGATCCTGCCCGCGCACCGCATGTCATCAACAATTCCTGGCTTTGTCCACCCATGGAAGGCTGTACGGATTTGGTCATCAATGATTTGATCCGGCAAGCAATTGTCAACCTGAAAAGTTCAGGGGTGGTGGTGGTGGTTAGCAATGGAAACTATGGCCCGAATTGTGCGACCACGGATTTTCCAGCTGCCTATTTCGAAGAAAGTTTCAGTGTCGGGGCTACCCGTGCGGATGATTTTATAGCGTGGTTCAGCAGTCGGGGCCCTGTGTTGGTGGATGGCAGCAACCGGATGAAACCCAATGTTAGTGCGCCTGGCCATGATGTGCGCTCTTCTACGCCGGGTGGGAATTACGCCAATTTCAGTGGCACGAGCATGGCTGGTCCGCATGTGGCGGG
>CAZKBH010000046.1:0-32760 GCA_964550795.1 uncultured Saprospiraceae bacterium | reverse complement strand
CAATCCAGCTTTGGCGGGCCATGTGGAGGTTATTGAAAATATGGTGGAACAAACGGCGGTTTTTTTCGCCGATACTTTGGACTGTGGCTCCAGCCTTGGCAACGCGCAACCGAATCACGCCTACGGTTGGGGGCGTGTGGATGCATGGGCGGCGGTACAAGCCGCCTTGCAGTGGGCACCAGTGAGCACAGATTCGCCCAAAATGATTGCCGCGACGGTGACGCCGAATCCTTTGCGAGACGCTGCGTTTTTTACGTTTGAAAATCTTTCGGGGGAGTCGTTTTTATCGGTTTTTAACGCCGATGGCAGGCAGGTTTTTGCAAAAAAATGGATGGCACAAAATCAGGAAACATTGCGGGTTCCATTTGAAAATCAACCCGTTGGGCTCTATTTCTGGAAATTAAGCAGCAAGGATGGTGTGGCGAGTGGCAAATTGGTGAAGCAATAGTTTGAAGCTTGTAAAGTAGCGCGATTCGGATTTTCAGGTTAAATATTATTCGGCTTTTAAAAATTCACAGCGACTTTGCTTGGAAGTGCGTTACAAAGAAATACCTTTGTAACGAAAATTCGCTAAATCGTTTTTTTGCTAATTTGTCTCCAAAAAAAGCTTATTTTTTAACCATTTTGCACCGTTTACCACTATGTCAGCAGCAACCGAAGCTACCCAGATCCTCAAAGGCGGAGAATTCCTCATCCGCGATAGTCGTCCCGAAGATGTTTTCATCCCGGAAGAATTGAACGAAGAGCAGCTCATGGTCAAACAAATGGCCACAGATTTTCTTCAAAACGACATCGCGCCTAACCGCAACAAAATTGAAAAACAGGACCCCGGACTCACGGTCGCCCTGCTCAAAAAAATGGGTGATCTCGGCCTGCTCGGCGCACACATGCCGACACAGTACGGCGGTTCAGAGTTGGACACCAATACCAATACCGTCATAGCCGATGTCCTTGGCCCCATGGGTTCGTTCAGTGTTCCTTGGGCGGCGCACACGGGAATCGGGATGTTGCCCATCCTGTATTTCGGCACCGAGGAACAGCGTCAGAAATACCTTCCAGAGCTTATCACCGGCGATTTGAAAGCGGCGTACTGCCTCACCGAACCCGGTTCCGGCTCCGATGCACTCAACGCCAAAACCCGCGCCGATCTCAGTGCAGATGGTTCCCATTATGTGGTTAATGGCCAAAAAATGTGGATTTCCAACGCAGGTTTTGCAGATATTTTCATCGTTTTTGCCAAAGTAGCAGGCGAACACTTCACGGGTTTTATCATGGATGCCCACTCAGAAGGCATCAGTCTCGGTGCCGAGGAGGACAAGCTTGGCATCAAGGGTTCTTCTACCCGGCAGGTATTTTATGAAAACGTGAAAGTGCCTGTGGAGAACGTACTCGGTGAGATTGGCAAAGGACACCTCATCGCTTTCAACGCGCTCAACATCGGTCGGTACAAACTCGGGGTGATGTGCATTGGCGGAAATAAGGAGATCATCAACATGGCCACTTCTTATGCCAACGAACGCATCCAGTTTGGTCAGCCAATCGGCAATTTTGGGGCTATTCAGTATAAATTAGCCGAAATGGCCATCCGCAATTTTGCCGCTGAAAGCGCCGCCTACCGAACTTCGGAGTGTATGCAGGACAAAAAAGCTGCGGAATCGGCTGCCGGTAAGTCATTCGGACAAGCCACTTTGGAATCTGCGGAAGAATACGCCATTGAATGTTCAATTTTGAAGGTTTTTGGCTCAGAAGTAACTGATTATTGCAGCGACGAAAACGTACAAATCCACGGCGGAATTGGGTTCAGCGAGGAATATCCCGCCGCCCGTGCCTACCGCGACAGTCGGATCAACCGCATCTACGAAGGCACCAATGAAATCAACCGCATGTTGATGGTGGATCAATTGTTCAAACGCGCACTCAAAGGGCAGTTGGACATCGTGGGGCCCGCCTGGGCAGTTCAAAAAGAACTGACTTCCATGCCTTCCATGGAGCGCCTCGAAGGTGCCTACGCCGAGGAAATCAAGGCTGTTGCAGACTTTAAAAAAATCATCCTGATGGTGGCCGGTGGTGCGGCAAAAATGCAGATGGACGGCAAACTCAACCTCAAAGAAGAGCAAGAGGTATTGATGAACTGCGCGGATATGTTTATTGATTTGTATGCCGCTGAATCCATGTTGCTGCGGGTACAAAAGTTGGCCGGAATGCAAAAAGAACATCCTCAGGAGGTGTACGATGCCATGCTCCAGGTGTTCCTGCATGATGCTACGGCGCGTATGTCACGCAATGCCACAGATGCCCTGGCCTCCTTCGCGGAAGGCGATCTGCTCAAAACCTTCCTGATGGGCGTGAAACGTTTCACGAAATACCCACCGGTCAATGTTAAAGTTAAACGCCGCTTGGTAGCGGAACTGCTGCGCAAAAATGGAGGTTGGTGTTTTTAGGGTTGAACTAAACTGAAGTTAACATTAACAATAGCGGATTTCCCGGCACATGGCTGGGAAATCCGCTTATTTTTGCCCCTTCAAATTTACAAACCGCCCACTCCGTTCGTATGGGGCACGGGCACCCGACTCTAGTATGGCCGGGCTAAACACTCTTTTTTATGATTAACATTACATTTCCAGACGGCAACATTCGTCCGTATGCCGCCGGAACCACTGCGCTCGAGGTGGCAAAAAGCATCAGCGAGGGCTTGGCCCGCGTAGTGCTGGCGGCTTCCGTCAACGGCGAAGTTCGCGATCTGAACCGTCCGATTCTGTCGGACAGTACCATCACCTTCCACAAATGGGAGGACAAGGAGGGCAAACAAACCTACTGGCACTCTTCTGCCCACTTGCTCGCTGAAGCGCTCGAAGCGCTGTATCCAGGCACCAAATTTGGGATCGGACCAGCCATCGAAAACGGTTTTTACTACGATGTAGATACCGGAGATCGAATGCTAACCCCAGCAGATTTTGCCAAAATTGAGCAAAAAGTGATTGAATTGGCCCGAACCAAAAGCGAATTCAAACGCACCGAAGTTTCCAAAGCCGATGCCATCCAGTATTTCACCGAAAAAAATGACGAGTACAAACTCGAATTGATTGACGGATTGGAAGATGGACAAATCACGTTTTACCAGCAGGGCAATTTCACGGATCTCTGCCGCGGGCCACACATCCCCAACACGGAGAACATCAAGGCCATTAAAATTCTGAACCTCGCAGGTGCTTACTGGCGCGGAGATATTGAACGCAAACAACTGACCCGCATCTACGCCATCACGTTCCCCAAGCAAAAGGAACTGGATGAATACCTGACCCTGCTCGAAGAAGCCAAAAAGCGCGATCACCGCAAACTTGGTCAGGAATTGGAGTTGTTCATGTTCAGCGATAAAGTGGGTTCCGGCCTGCCGCTTTGGTTGCCAAAAGGCACTGCGGTGCGCCAGCGTTTGGAAGATTTTTTGAAAAAAGAACAGGTAAAACGCGGCTATCAGCCCGTCATTACCCCCCATATTGGCTCGAAAAAACTGTACGTCACCAGCGGACACTGGGAAAAATACGGCAAGGATTCGTTCCAGCCAATCATGACCCCACAAGAAGGCGAGGAGTTCTTGCTGAAACCCATGAACTGCCCCCACCACTGCGAAATTTATGGATATCGTCCGCGCTCGTACCGCGAATTGCCGGTGCGAATTGCTGAATTTGGAACCGTTTATCGCTACGAAATGTCGGGCGAATTGCACGGATTAACCCGCGTGCGAGGCTTTACCCAAGATGATGCACACATTTTTTGCACTGAAGATCAGGTCAAAGAGGAATTCCTCAGCGTACTCGAACTGACCCGCTATGTGTTGTCCAAACTGGGTTTTGACAAATTCACAGCTCAAATCAGTCTCCGGGATCAAACCGACCGTTCCAAATACATCGGTTCGGAAGCGAACTGGGAAAAAGCGGAACAAGCCATCATTGATGCCGTTGCAGAAGTGGGTTTGGAAGCCGTTAAAGCATACGGAGAAGCCGCATTCTATGGCCCAAAACTCGACTTTATGGTCAAAGATGCCCTCGGTCGCTCCTGGCAGCTGGGCACCATTCAGGTGGACTACAACCTGCCCGAGCGCTTCAACCTGACCTACATCGGTGCCGATAATGCCGAACACCGACCGGTCATGATTCACCGGGCGCCATTTGGCTCGATGGAGCGGTTTATGGGCGTTTTGATCGAAAACTGTGCAGGTAAATTCCCGCTCTGGTTATCGCCCGAGCAGTTTGCCATCCTGCCCGTGTCGGATAAATTTGTGGAATACTCCTACCGAGTCAAACAGGCCCTCGAAGCAGAAGACCTGCGCGGTGTGGTGGACGACCGCAACGAAACGATCGGACGTAAAATCCGTGACAACGAGTTGAAGCGCATCCCGTTCCTGCTCATTGTGGGAGAAAAAGAAGTGGAAGCCGGCACCGTCAGCGTACGGAAACAAGGCGAAGGAGATCAGGGCGCGGTGAGTGTGGCAGCCTTTGCGGAAATGGTGAAGGGGCTCCTGTAACGTGCGATGTACCCCGGAACGGCGTTTCGTACATGTACCACGGAACGCTGTTCCGCGCATGTATCGCGGAACGCTGTTCCGTGCATGTACCGCGGAACGCTGTTCCGCGCATGTACCACGGAACGCTGTTCCGTGCATGTATCGCGGAACGCTGTTCCGCGCATGTACCACGGAACGCTGTTCCGTGCATGTACCGCGGAACGCTGTTCCGCGCAATAAAAAATCCTTGCGGAACAGCGTTCCGCAGCACACGGAGCGAACAAACGCCGGAACAGCGTTCCGGCCTACCCACAAGACCTAAAAATTTTTGTATTCCCACAAGCTTGCATTTCTCCGCGCATTCCCGTACTTTCGTACACGTTTCACCTTAAAGCCCCGGAAAGCAATGTATGTCCATTCAATCAAATCCGCAGCTCGAACTTGCCTTCGAGTATGTGCGCAACACGCGCAAAAACATTTTCCTGACAGGCAAAGCAGGAACCGGCAAAACAACGTTTTTGCACCAAATTAAACAGGAATCGTCCAAGCGTATGGTCGTAGTGGCCCCAACCGGGGTGGCAGCCATCAACGCAGGGGGCATGACCATCCACTCCTTTTTTCAATTGCCGTTCGGGCCTTTTTTGCCCGGAAACACCACAGATCCCGCCCGAAAACGGAACTTTTCAGGAGAGAAAATACGCCTGATTCAAAGCCTCGAACTGCTGGTCATTGACGAAATCAGTATGGTTCGTGCCGATGTACTGGATGGCATTGACGAGGTGCTGCGCCGGTACAAGGATCGCTACAAACCTTTTGGCGGGGTGCAATTGCTCATGATCGGAGATTTGCATCAGTTGCCGCCCGTCGTGAAAGACGAGGAATGGCATTTGCTCCGCGAACATTACCAAACCATTTATTTTTTTGGCAGTCACGCCCTGCGCAATACCAATCCGGTTTCAATTGAACTGAAACATATCTATCGGCAGTCGGACGACACGTTCATCAAATTGCTGAATAAGGTCCGCAATAACCAGATAGATGAATCGGTGCTGAATGCGCTGAACAGTCGCTATATTGCTGGTTTTCAGCCTGATGAACAGGAACCGTACATTACTTTGACGGCCCACAACGCATCGGCGCAGACCATTAATCAGGAAAAATTAGCGGCCATTGCCCAGCCTTTACAGTCGTACAAGGCCACGATTCAAAATGATTTCCCCAATTATGCCTTTCCTGCCGACGAGATTTTTGAGTGCAAAATGGACGCGCAGGTCATGTTTGTCAAAAACGATATTGCCCGTGAAAAGCGCTTTTACAACGGTAAAATTGGCAAAATAACGGGCTTTGGCGAGGGCATCATCTACGTTCGGTGCCCCGATGAATCGGAGGACATTGCGGTGACACCCGCAGAATGGACCAATGTGAAATACACCCTGAACGAACAATCCAAGGAGGTGACCGAACAATTACTCGGCACGTTCACGCAGTATCCGCTGAAACTGGCTTGGGCCATCACCATTCACAAGAGTCAGGGCCTCACGTTTGAACGGGCGATCATTGACGCACAAGCCGCTTTTGCGCACGGCCAGGTGTATGTGGCCTTGAGCCGATGCAAAAGTTTCGAGGGCATTGTGCTGCGTTCCAAAATCATTCATTCGAGTGTTCGGACCGATCAGGTGGTGAAAAATTATACTGATGAGGCCGACAAAAATGCTCCGGATGAAAAACATTTGCTGCAATCCAAGGCAGAATACCAGCAATCGCTGCTGCTCGAATTGTTCGATTTTGCACGGCTGCGCAGGCAATTTACCCAGTTAAATCGAGTGTTTTTGGAGCACGAAAACACCTTGCATCAAGAAGCTGCCCAGCAATTGCGCAAGCTGGAATCCGTAGCGCAGGAACAGGTTTTTGTTTTTTCCGATCGTTTCCGACCGCAAATCCAGCAGTATTTCACGCAAAACGAATTGCCGGAAGACAATGAAGCCTTGCAGGGCCGGTTGCAAAAAGCAGGGGTGTATTTTGCCGAAAAACTGAGTAAAATGCTGCTTCCAGAGGCACAAAATCTGCAAATTTTGACCGACAATAAAAGTGTGCAAAAAGCAGCTTCGGAGGCTTTGGACGCGCTTCAGAAGGAGCTTTTTGTAAAGAACGCTTGTTTTGCAGATGTTCAGGCCTGTTTTTCGGCTACGCGCTACCTTCGGAGCAAGGCGGATGGAGAGTTGGATTTTGCCAAATCCAAAATGCGCTTGAGTCCTTTGGCTTCTGCCAGCGCGCCCAAAAACACGCCACACCCAGCGCTGTTTATGCGCCTGAAAAAATGGCGGGAAGACATGGCCGAAATCAACGGAATCGAGCTGTACGAGGTGCTTCCCACCCGGTCCCTGATAGAAATTGTGCAGTTTTTGCCACTAAACCTAGTGGCGCTGAAAAAAATCAAAGGGATTGGCCTTGGTAAAAGCCAGCGCTTTGGGGCAGATTTAATTGCCATGATCCAGGAATATTGCGACCAGCATAAATTGCAAACGGGCCAAATCATTGGCTTAATATCGGAGGAAAAGCCACCTAAAATTGATACTAAAATCCAAAGTTTTGAGCTGTTTAATGCCGGCAAAACGATTGATGAAATCGCGCAGGAACGAGGTTTCGTGCGCAGCACCATTGAAAACCATTTGGCCCATTTTATTGGCCTGGGGCAACTGGATATTTTTTCACTGCTGGATCGGGCGCAAGTGGATGAAATTGAGCAGTGTCTTCGGGAAAACAGCGCATGGTCTAATGCCGAGCTAAAGGCGCATTTTGGCGAAAAATATTCTTACGGGGTGTTAAAAATGGTGCAGATGTACCTCAGTGCAGCGGAATCTTCTAGTGGCTGAGTCTCTGAAATATACTTTACTGCGGATTTGACCGCGACTGTACCGGCGGCTTTAGCCGCAGGCGAAATGTCTGGCGATAATCCCGGGCAACCCGACCTAATTTCGCCGCGTCAACGACTCAATATGAAAAAGCAACTACTCTCCCTTGGGCTTTGCCTCTTTGTCGGCCTTACAACCGTTTCTGCTCAAAAATATTCCAACGAATTCCTCGCCATCGGTGTAGGGGGGCGTGCCCATGGTATGTCGGGCGCGCAGGTAGCCCTCACGGACGATATCACGGCGGCCTACTGGAATCCAGCCGGGCTGAGCCACATCGAATCGCCGATGCAGGCCGGGGCGATGCACGCGGAGTGGTTCGGCGGCGTAGGAAAATACGACTGGATCGGTTTTGGCAAATCGCTGAACCCGGAGAATGGTTCCTATTTGGCCTTTTCGTTGATTCGTTTGGGCATTGACAACATCCCCTACACTATCAATTTGGTGAATGCAGATGGCACCATCAACTACGATAATGTGACGGAGTTCAGTGCTGCCGATTATGCGTTTGCCGGGAGTTACGCCCGCAAACTGCGCAATCCGGCATTGTCGGTAGGCGGTTCTGTTAAAGTAATTCGCCGGGTAATTGGGAATTTCGGGAGTGCCTGGGGTTTTGGGGCCGATTTGGGTGCTCAATACCGGAAAGGTGGCCTCATGCTTGGGCTGCAAGGTCGAGATTTGACCACTACTTTCAACGCATGGTCGTTTGACCTAACGGATGATATTCGCGCTACCTGGGCGGCCACGGGCAATGAACTTCCGGTGAGCAATACCGAGATCACCAAGCCTAGTTTTATACTCGGTGCGGCTTATAAATTCAAAGTGGGCAAAGAAACGACCCTGACGCCTGCACTCGATTTTGTGTGGACTACCGATGGGCAACGCAATGTGCTGATTAGTTCTAAATCGGTGAACATTGACCCGCGCTTTGGCATGGAGGCCGATTACAAGAAATTCCTGCAGCTTAGGTTAGGGGTTGGGAATTTCCAGCGGGTAAAAGATGATTTCAATCCGGCCAAGGAAAACCTTTCCTTACAACCCAATTTTGGCGTAGGCATCCGTTTTGGACGGATAAAAATTGATTATGCCCTCACGAACATTGGGAATGTTTCTGCGGTGCAGTATTCGCACATTTTTTCTTTACTTCTGGATTTTAAAGGGAAGAAGTAAGCGCCCCCTACATACGTTCCCTGACTAGTGCCAGCGCCGTTTCCAGTTGCTGTTCTTCAGAAAGCAAGGTATTGTCAATCACGACCGCATCGTTGGCCTGACGGAGCGGGCTGTCTGCGCGGCCGGAATCAATGCGGTCGCGTTCGAGGAGGTTGTTGTATATGTCCGTCCATTCCGCATCAATGCCTTTGGCGGCTAATTCGAGGTGGCGGCGACTGGTGCGCACGTCGGCGTCGGCGGTGAGGAATATTTTCAGCTCGGCGTCGGGGAATACCACCGTGCCAATGTCGCGCCCGTCGGCTACAATGTCGCGGCGTTTTCCCATGGCTTGTTGCTGCGCCACCATGGCCCTGCGAACGGTAGAAATGGCGGAAACCGGGCTTACATGTGCACTCACATACATTTCCCGGATCTCATTTTCCACGTCTTGGCCGTTTAGAAAGGTGCGATTTTGACCATCTACCCTTTCAAAGTGGATTTCAATTTGTTGCAGGGCTTCTGCGACGGCCTCAGGGTTGTTGTAGTCAATGTTTTGTTCTAAAAAATAAAGTGTAACGGCCCGGTACATCGCCCCGGAATCGAGGTATGCGTAATGGAGCGTTTTGGCGAGGGCTTTGGCAAGGGTGCTTTTGCCACAAGAAGAATGGCCGTCAATGGCGACAATGATGCGTTTCATATTCGGCGCAAAAATGAGCATTTTCTATCAACAACATAAACCTTTATCAACCCTATCAACCGATTGTAATTAAAACTCAATCTCGTAACAACCAGCATCCGGGTTGACCGCATCGCGCGTTTTTCCATCCAGATCACGGTCAATTCCAGGCACTGGAACGGCGTATCGGTTGGCGATGGAGTTCAGGGTATCGAGGCGGAAATTGCGTTTGTTGACATCCACAAAAATTGTGTCGCGGTTGTCCGCATTGATGCAGGGCTGGCAATGATCCAGAAAATCCGGGTAAGCAGTGTCTTTGATCAAATCTCTTACCCGCACGATGCAGTTTTTTAGTTCGTAATCAAACTGCGAACGATCATCCAGCCGGTCAAAAAGGGTAATCTGATCGTTTCGACTGCCAAAAAGAATGCAATTTTGGAATCGGGCCATCAATTTATTCGAGACAAACAGTCCGCAACCCGGGTCGAGGCAAATGGCATTGCCCATCCGAAGTGCCTCGCCGTCCACGCCGTAGCTGCCCACCGTGCAATAATTAAATTCGTATTCTCCGCCGTATTCGAGTTGGATCCCGAAGCCTGTATTGGTGTGAAAAAGGCAGTTTTCTGCGGTTATTTTAGCGTGTACACCAATCAGCCCACTACTGGCCGTGTTGTAAATCTGGCTATTCCGCAGGGTTAATTCGGCGGCTGAATCCACGCGAATCCCGATGATTGAATTCCGAACAATACAGTGTTCGATGCTATGTCCTTTGGTACCCGCTTGCAGCCAAAGTCCCGTCCACTGTCCGGGCTCATCGTCAAATTCGGATTCCAGCCGGTCGCCCTTAAAAATAACGGGTTCCTCCAGGGTTCCTTCCACGATGAGCTTGCCTTGATTTACAAAGGCGATAAAACCGTCGTTGTAGCGCTGGGTGATACCTTCCTCGTCCACAAATTTGCCCAAACCGCCGTGCACATACACGCGGGTTCCTTTGGGAATCCGAACCGTGCAGGAATCAATAATTAACACGCCATAGATCACGTAAGGTTTTGGATCGTCCCAAACCCATTCGCCGCCGCCGCAACCGAAACCGGCTGCGCCGCCTGCACCAAAGCGAGAGGGAATGTAATTGGCGTTTTGTCCAAAAGCTTCCAGGACCACTTTTTGCACATTGCCATTGGTTTCAAACACTAAATTTTCGGTCAAAACAAAGGGCGAAAACTCGTCGTTGGGGTTAATCGTAACCTCCGCGAACACATACATACTGTCGTTGGGTGCGATTTCCAGATTTTCCTGTGCGTTACCGCTGACGCCATCAATGTTGAGGTTAAAACTGGAATTACTGCCATTTTCCAGGTAAATTTTGGCAATGCGAATGCTCTCTTTGCGGCGATTATAAATTTTAAAAAAGCGCGTCGCAGAACCCAATTGTGTGAATACGGTATCGAAACGTAGGGTGTCTGTGCTGAATTCGAGCTTATCTGCCGGGTCTGTGCTGAATTTTTCCTTTTGGCAAAATGTGAGTGAGAGCAGCAGCAGGAGCGCGCAGGAGTAGGCTATATGGTGCAGTAGTTGTGTCATATTTGTATGGAGCGATTTTTGGAATTAGGGGGTGAAGGTACGCTGGAGCTTGGATGTGGGAACACCGGATTTACTGATACCGCTGGCACCGCCGAATTTTTTTAGGGAACACCGAGTTTACTGATACCGCTGGGACCGCCGAATTTTTTTTGGGGAACACCGGATTTACTGATACCGCTGATACCGCCGAATTTTTTTTGGGGAACACCGGATTTACTGATACCGCTGATACCGCCGAATTTTTTTTGGGGAACACCGAGTTTACTGATACCGCAGATACCGCCGAATTTTTTTAGTGGGAACACCGGATTTACTGATACCGCCGAAACCGCCGATAAAAGGTAAAAATCAAGTTTTCTAGAAAAAGCACCGGACTCTAGTTACCGTCGGTTAAAAAAAATTCGGTGGTTTCTGCGGTATCGGTAAATTCGGTGTTCCAGAAATCTTCGGTGGTATCTGCGGCATCGGCAAACTCGGTGTTCCAAAAACTAACCCAGCGTTTCAAACAAGATCCGCTCCCCCATTTTCCCTTCCAAGAGCCGCCCCTCGTGCCAAGCCAAATGCCCGCTCACAATCGTGCTCATGACTTTTCCTCTGAACTTTTTGCCCATAAATGGCGACCAGCCACATTTGTACAAAAGATTTTCAGGCTGAACGGTCCACTCGTGATCGAGGTCCACCAAGGCCATATCGGCCCAATAGCCTTCGTCCAGGAACCCGCGTTGATCAATTCGGAAAAGGGTGGCGGGGGCGTGGCACATTTTTTCTACCATTTTTTCCAACGAAATACGGCCCGCGTGGTAAAATTCCAGCATGACATTCAGGGAATGTTGCACCAGCGGCAATCCGGCAGGTGCCTGCAAATACGGTTGCGATTTTTCTTCCCAGGTGTGCGGGGCGTGGTCGGTAGCAATAATATCGAGCCGGTCGTCGAGCAGGGCCGGGAACAGGGCATCGCGGTTTTCGGTGCTTTTGATGGCCGGGTTGCACTTGATTTGGTTGCCGAGTTGAGCGTAATCATGGTCAGAAAAATAGAGGTGATGCACGCAGACTTCGGCGGTTATCTTCTTGTCTTTCAGGGGAATATCGTTGCGGAAGAGCGCCAGTTCTTTTTTCGTACTGATGTGCAAAATATGCAATCGCGTTCCATGGCGTTTGGCCAGATCAATGGCCATGGAGGAAGAGAGATAGCAGGCTTCTTCATTGCGGATGAGCGGGTGAAACGCTGCGGTCATGGTGTCGCCGTGCAGCGCTTTGTAACGTTCGAGGGTTTCGCGCACGGTCGCTTCGTCTTCGCAGTGGGTGGCGATGAGCATGGGGGTTTCGGCAAAAACACGTTCCAGGGTACTCGGAGAATCCACCAACATATTCCCGGTGCTGCTGCCCATAAAAATTTTGAGGCCGCAGACTTTGCGGGGGTCGGTTCTCAGCACTTCTTCCAGATTATCGTTGGTCGTGCCCATAAAAAAGGAATAGTTCGCCAGGGAATTTCGCGCTGCGATCTGGTATTTTTCCTCCAACAATTCCTGGGTCACACTCGGTGGGTTCACGTTCGGCATTTCCATGAAGGACGTTGTGCCGCCAGCTACTGCGGCCCGGCTTTCGGTTGCGATATTGGCCTTGTGCGTGAGTCCAGGCTCGCGGAAATGCACTTGATCGTCAATGATGCCGGGAATGAGGTGACGGCCTTTTGCATCTATTTCGATATCGGCGGATTCTCCGATGCTGGAAGCGATTTTGGCGATGCGACCTGATTTTACGAGCACGTCAGCTTCCTGGATTTTGCCCCGGTTTACGAGGCGTGCGTTGCGAATGAGTAAGGAGGACATGGTGGTGTGGTGAATGGTGTAACGGTGAATGGTGGTGTGGTGAATGGTGGAATGGGGATTGGTGTAACGGTGAATGGCGATTGGTTGTTGATAGATTGGGGAAAATTGGATGGGTATGTTTGGCTAAATCCGACACAAAAGTCGCTAGTCGAGGTAACTTTACGCAATTTTTCAGTTCCGCCTTCATGACCGACAAACTACGGGCCTATCTCTACCTCCATTTTTGCGTGCTCATTTGGGGTTTCACCGCCATTTTGGGCAAATTAATCACGCTACAAGCCGTGCCCTTGGTCTGGTGGCGGGTTTTTTTGTGCTGCACGACGCTGATTCTTTTCATCCCGCGTGCGCAGTTTCGGGGCATTTCTCGAAAAAGGTATCTGAAAATGTTCGGGATTGGCATTATTGTCGGCATCCACTGGCTTTGTTTTTACGGTGCCATCAAACTTTCCAACGCCTCCGTGGCCGTTGCGACGATGGCAACCGCCTCCTTTTTTTCCGCACTCGTTGAGCCGCTGCTGACCCGCCAAAAAATAAAAGGCTACGAACTTGCGCTCGGACTGCTCATCCTGCCCGGCATGGTGTTGATTGCTGGAAACATTAACTGGGAGATGCGTGTTGGTTTTGCAGTCGGGGTGCTGGGCGCATTCTTGGCGGCTGTTTTTTCCTCGATGAATAAAAAAATGATTGACGAAGATCCCCCGCCGCCGCTCGTAATGAGTTTTACGGAATTGGCCGGTGGCGTGGCGGTCTGTTCGCTGGCGCTGCCCTTTATGTTTTGGCAAAATCCCGACACGCCCATGCTGCCCACCCAAGCCGATTGGGGTTGGCTGCTGGTGCTGGCCTGGGTTTGTACCTTGTTGCCCTACTACCTTACGCTGTTGGCGATGCGGCACATTTCGGCGTTTGCAACCAACCTGACCATCAATTTGGAACCGGTGTACGGCGTGTTATTGGCCGCTGTTTTTTTCCAGGAACACAAAGACCTCAACCCCCTGTTTTACATCGGTGTGTTGGTTATTTTACTCGCGGTGTTTAGTCACCCGTTTTTGAAAAAGTATTTTGAACGATGAAAGAAAAAATTCAGGAACTCGCGCATCAATACCACGCAGATGTGGTGGCCTTACGCCGGCATTTGCATGCGCACCCGGAGCTTTCGTTTGAGGAAGTGGAAACCGGAAAATTCGTAGCGGCTCAATTGGCGGCAATGGGCGTGGAGCACCAACACGGTATCGCCGAAAACGGTGTCGTAGCGCTCATCAAAGGCAAAAACCCGAAAAAACGAACCATCGCGCTTCGTGCCGACATGGATGCGCTGCCCATTCTGGAAGCCAATAATGTGCCATACAGGTCTCAAAATCAAGGGGTTATGCACGCTTGCGGCCACGATGTACACACGTCGTCGCTGCTCGGGACCATCCGAATTTTGAACGAACTGCGGGACCAGTTTGAAGGCACCATAAAGTGTATTTTCCAGCCAGGTGAAGAAAAACTACCCGGCGGGGCAAGTCTCCTGATAGCTGCCGGCGTGCTCGAAAACCCGCGTCCTGCGAGTATTTTTGGCCAACACGTACACCCGCCACTTCCAGCCGGCACGATTGGCCTAAAACCCGGCATCTACATGGCTTCTGCCGATGAAATTTACGTCACGATCAAAGGACGGGGCGGCCATGGGGCCATGCCACAGGAATGCGTGGATCCCGTGGTCATAACGGCCCAAATCATTGTGGCGCTCCAGCAAGTAGTGAGTCGCTACGCCGATCCAGCCGTACCCACAGTGCTTACTTTTGGGAAAATAAATTCCACGGGCGGTGCTACCAACATCATTCCAAACGAGGTAAAATTGGAGGGTACTTTCCGCACCATGGACGAAAAATGGCGGGCAGAAGCGCACAAACGCATGAAAAAAATCGCAGAAAGCATCGCCATAAGCTATGGCGGCGCCTGCGATTTTAATATTTTGAAAGGGTATCCAGTGCTGTTTAACCACGAGGCGCTCACGCTGCGCACGAAGCAATGGGCCATCGAATTTTTAGGAAAAAGTAAGGTGGTGGATTTGCCACTGCGCATGACGGCGGAAGATTTTGCCTATTATTCGCAGGTTTTACCGGCCTGTTTTTACCGTTTAGGGACTGGAAATACACAGCGCGGCATCACTTCAGCCATACACACCGATACGTTTGACATTGACGAAGCAGCCCTGGAAACGGGCATGGGCCTGATGGCGTGGCTGGCGGTGAAGGAATTGGGCGGGGGGTAGTTAGAAAAGCGTGGAGCATCTTGATTATCAGCAAGTTAGGCGTGCCAAACTTTCTTAAAATCACTCAAATCACATAAATCATAGTCTCACTTCCCCAGCGCCGATTTCCTCAATTTCTGCAAAAACGGCGAAGCAAAAATAAACGATTGCAAATTTTCATTGTCGCTGGAAAGCACCTCGTCCTTGGTGCCGCTCCACTCTAGTCGGCCCTCGTGGAGGAAACAGATATTGTCGCCAATTTCCATCACCGAGTTCATGTCGTGGGTATTGATGACGGTGGTCATATTGTTCTCCTGCGTGATGCTGCTGATGAGTTCGTCAATCATGATGGAGGTCTTGGGGTCAAGACCAGAGTTCGGTTCGTCGCAAAAAAGATACTTGGGGTTGAGCACAATGGCGCGCGCTATCCCGACGCGCTTTTGCATTCCGCCCGAAAGTTCAGAAGGGAATTTTTTGTTGTTTCCCGCCAAATTGACCCGTTCGAGGCAGTAATTGACGCGTTCCACCTTTTCTTTCAACGACATTGGAGTGAACATATCGAGTGGGAAGCGGATGTTTTCTTCCACCGTAAGCGAATCGAACAGTGCCGAGCCTTGAAACAACATCCCGATTTTCATTCGGATGGAACGCATCTCCTGTTTTTTCAGAGCAGTGAAATTCACATCATCGTACCAGACCGAGCCGCTGGTGGGAATTTGCAGGCCCACGAGAATTTTGAGCAAAACGGTTTTGCCCGCGCCTGAACGCCCGATGATGAGGTTGGTTTTTCCTTCCTCGAACAGGAAATCAATGCCTTTCAGCACGGGTTGATCCCCAAACGTTTTGAGTACTTTTTCTGCGCGAACCATTGATAATGAATAGATTATGACCTGTTTCGACAGCCAAGTTACAAGAATGTTGAGAATGTTGAGATTGTTGAGGGGTTGAGAATGTTGAGACGCTCATTTTCAACCCTCTCAACCCTCTCAACCCTCTCAACCCCTCAACAATCTCAACAATCTCAACAATCTCAACCCCTCAACAATCAATTATTTCTTCTTCGGCTGCTTGTTTTTTTCTTCCTGTATGCGTTGCTGCTCTTTCATGGCCTGATCGAGCCTGGCCCTAAAACCACTGGTTTTTTTAGGTTTGGCCTTGTTGGCCTCCAGTTTGGCCTTAATTTTCTCCTTGTCAATCAGGTATTCTTTGGTCACCAGTGTCTGGCCAATGTTCAGGATATTGCTGAAACACAGGTAAAGCGTCAGACCCGAAGCAAAATTGTTGAAAAAGAACATGAAAAACACGGGCATCGTGTACTGCATGTATTTCATAATCTTCATCTGGTCGTTGTTCTGCATCGAACTGGCGTCCATCTGCTTCATCGAGTACCAGGTGTACCAAAGCGTGGTGACCACCCAAATGAGGGTGAACAAACTGATGTGCGCGCCCGCGCCAAACGGCAGGTGGAAGGGCAACTGCATGATGCTGTCGTAGCTCGAAAGGTCGGTGGCCCAGAGGAAACTTTCCTGACGGAACTCAATGCTGGCCGGGAAAAAACGATACAGCGCAAACCAAATCGGCATTTGCAGGAAGATGGGCAAACAACCGCCGAGCGGGTTCACACCATATTCACTGTACAATTTCATGGTTTCCACGCTCATGGCCTGCTGGTCGTCGCCGTGTTTCTTTTTGAGATCCTCGATGCGCGGTTTAAGGGCCGCCATTTTGGATTGGCTGAGCACCATGCGGTACGTGAGCGGGTAAACGAGCAATTTTACCAAGAGCGTCAACATCAAAATCACGATACCCTGGTTGCCAATAAAGCGCGAGAGGACATCCAAAATCGGGTGGATAATCCAGCGGTTGATGGCTCCAAAAATACTCGCGCCAAAAGGAATGATGTCTTGCAGCGACACGCCAAATTCCCGCAATCGGTTGAATTCGTTCGGGCCGGTGTAGATCGCCATGCTGGCAGCGTTGTTCTCAAACGGCACAACAGCGGTAGTTTTTAACAATTTCAGGTTGGGATCCGCATCTCCGTACACTTTGACCTCGCCGATGAATTGGCGAAACATGAATCCCTGCGCCACAATGCTGGTGTTGAAAAACTGGTTGGAGTGCGAAAACCATTGCACGGGTTTATCGCCCAGACTTTGGGTATCGTCTTCGCGACAGTTGCAGTAGTCGGCACTTTCCTCGTTGGCTTTAAAATAAACCGAGGCCATGGTGCGCTCGTAGGTTTGGTTGCGCTCCAGTTTGTCCAAATGGTTTTCCCAGTAAAAACGCAACTCCTTTTGTGTCAGCACATTGTCGAGGCCGCTCGCTGCCAGATTAAAATCCAGACGGTAGTTGTCGGGCGTGAGCGTGTAGCGTTGTTCAAAATAACGCCCGGCCCCGGCATCTGCGCGGAAAGTGAGGGTGTTTCCGTTTTTGGTGGGGGTAAAATAGAGTTCGCTGGTGTTGACTTTTCCGCTGGCGGTGCCGCCTACGGGAATTTCAAACTCGAAGCGGTTTTGTGCATCTTCGAGCAAGCGCAGAGAACTGGTCACGTCTTTGCCACTGGAATCAGTCAGGATTTTTTCAAAATTTTTGAGAAAAACCTCCTTGATTCGTCCGCCTTTGCTGGTAAACGTGATGCGCACGAGGTCATTTTCCAATACTTCCAATTGCTCCTGACCAGTTGCGGCGGCGGCGAACACGCCAAACTTAGCAACCAGCAAAGTGTTTTGTTGGGTGGTATCTGGAGCGACGGCAGTTTGCGCTGCGGGTTGAGCGGCAATTGGTGCAACTGCTTGATCTTGAGGCTTTTGTGCAGCTTGTGCGGCCTGTTCAGCCTGGAGTTCCTCCGGGGTTTTTTTGGGTGGGGCGGAGTACTGCATCCACAAAAACAACAACAAGAATATCAGCCCCATGCCGATGTAGGTACTCAGTTGACTCTGTTTTTCTTCCATTACAAGTGTTATTTACCACCTACTAGTCAGAAGCCTGGTGAGAAGAAGCTGCCGCTGGGTGGTTTTTTCATTAGGCCGCAAAAGTATATCAAAACCTAGCGCTATAATAACATACGCGGAAGATTGCCCCGAATGGCTCGACCAAAGCGGGAAAAAAGCGGGTTTGGACGTAGTTTTGAAACAAACGACCTCGGAGAGGTTTCGCTCCTAGTTGGCAGAATTGAATATTTCAAACTCGGTCTATGGCACCTTTTTTTACTTTTGTCCACGAAAATTTACTGTCATGCTTTTGAATAAACTGCTACCTGCCTTATTACTCTTTGCTACCCTGAATCTTTCAGCGCAAACAACCCTCCCGAACGTAGACGTTCCGGTCACTTCCCGCAACTATTATGAAATCTGCGCTCAACTCGAGGCCTACTTTGCCGAGCAGTACAGCGCCGAAACGGACACCGACTGCTGGGACAACCAGTATGTAAAGTACCAACGCTGGAAAGCATGGTGGCGCGATCGGGTTCAGCCCGATGGGGAATTTCCTAATCTTCGGGCACAATGGCTTGATTATCAGAAACATTTTGTCGCCGCTGCACAAAATCGGGATGAACAACCGCTGTGGAAAAACGAAGGCCCCAACAAAAACCCCAATAGCGGTTACTGGGGCATGGGCCGCACCAAAAACATCGCGTTTCACCCAACTGATCCGCGCACATTTTTTGTCGGAACGCCCGCTGGCGGTTTTTGGAAAACCTCCGATGGCGGTGAAACCTGGACACCCATGGGCGATGGTTTGCCCTACCTGCCAGTCAGTGTGATCCTGATTAACTACCTGCACCCAGACACCATGTACATCTCGCTCGGCGATAAAGGCGGCTGGTGGCACTGGAATCTGGGCGTGTATCGCAGCACCGATGGCGGAAATACCTGGGCACCCACGGGGCTTGACTGGGAACTTGCGGAGGAAAACGTGATCTACAACATGGTCATGTCGCCCAATAACCCACAGGTCATTTTTGCGGCCACCAACCGCGGCATTCGACGCACCACCGACGGCGGGGACAGCTGGACAACCCTCCGCTCCGGCGAATACACCGACATTAAATTTCGACCCAAGGACGACTCCACGATTTATGCCGCGCACCATAATTATTGGGGCACGAGCCAGGTGGTTAAAAGCACCGATGGCGGAGAAACCTGGGTGCAAATGTCTGATTTTCAGGTATCTAACAACGACATCCGCCTGGCCGTCAGTCCGGTCATGGCCGATTGGCTGGGGGTTCACTTTTCCAACGGGAAACGTTTTTTGCTCTCCAAAGATGGCGGTAGCACGTACTCAAACCACGCCGCTCCCGACGACGATTGGGGAATTTTCAACTTCTCGGCTTCCGACTCAAACATCGTTTACCTCGGGGGCGTGTCCATGAGTCGCTCCCTGGATCAGGGGGCTACCTGGGAAAAAATTACCCACTGGTACAACGACGGCATCCACCCCGAAGTCCATGCGGATTCCCACGATTTGGTGCACAGTCCACACGATTCAACCGAGCTTTGGTACTGCAACGACGGCGGCATTTACCGCTACAATGAAACCACCACCACCTGGACCGATCTTTCTGACGGCCTCGGAATTGCACAATTTTACCGAATTGCTATAAGCGAAGCGGGGCAACTCAAGATTGCCGCAGGCTCGCAGGACAACGGCGGCTGGCTCCGCACCCCATTTGGTTGGCGGCACACCAACGGCGGCGATGCCATGTGTCAGATCATTGACCCGACCGACAACAACATCATCTACACGGAATATTATGGCGGGAACGACATCTACCGCTCCATGAACGGCTACATTACGGACGTGAACATTGCCGACAACATCCCCGGAAATCCTTCGGGCGATTGGGTTACCCCGTTCATCCTCAACCCACAAAATCCCAAAACATTCATCGTGGCATTTGAGGATGTGTTCCGTTCGTTTGATAGGGGAGATACGTTCCATAAGATAAGTAATAACCTCACGGGCGGCCCGGACAACGATCTGCGCGATGTGGCCATGTCGCCGAGCGACACCAATTTTATCGTGGCAACCCGTTCCAATCGGGTGTACAAAACCGTCAACGGCGGCCAAAACTGGACCAGCCGATTGGTTTCTACGGGCGAAGACATTACCCGTATTTTCATTCACCCCAGCAATACAGACCGCATGTGGGTGACCAAAGGTGGCTACGCAGCCGGAAAAAAAGTCTTCGTGACCACGAATGGCTGGATCAGCGCGATCAACATTTCCGGCAATCTGCCGAATGTACCCGCCAACTGCATTCTCTATGATTCACTCACCAACTACCTGATGGTGGGCACCGACATTGGCGTTTTTTACACAGATGCGGACCAAATTGACTGGAAACCTTACGGAATTGGAATGCCTGCGGTGTATGTGCTGGATCTGAAAATCCGTCAAGCCACCCGTAAACTTTACGCCGGCACCCACGGGCGTGGCGTGTATTCTGTTGATTTACAAACGTTTGTAAGCACCAGCAATCCCGTAACTAACATCAATGCCCGCATTTACCCCAATCCTACCCGGAGTGTGGTGCTGTTTAAAACAGAGGACACGGAACCTTTTGAGGGGAAAATTGAATTGTACGATGCCCTGGGCCGCATCGCTTTTTCCAAAAACATTGCGCAGCAACCGCTGAGCGAAATCGTGTTAGAAGTAGCTTCGGTGCCCAAAGGGCTGTATTTCCTGCAAGCCGTCAACGCTCAGGGGCAGACGGTGCTTCGGGAGAAATTGGTGGTGGGGGAGTAAAATGAGCGCGGGTGTCTTGCAAAGGTGGTTTGGCCTTTAGGCCGACGGGATTAGGGGCGTTTACGCCCCTTGTGAATTCTTCTGCGCCGTAAACGGCGCACTTCCCGTCGGCCTAAAGGCCAAACCACCTTTGCAAGTCACCCGCTTATCATAATATCACCCCCCCTTACTCCACCGCAGGCGGAAAACTCACTTGCACAATTCGCAGGCGGTGTTTTTTGCCCAGTTTTAATTTTCTCGGCGTGTTCAGAAACCAGCCTGTGCCGAAAGAAACCACCGAAAGGCTGTACAGGGAGCGTATATCCACACTTTTATCATTGTAGCCGAAACGACCAATGGTGGTTGCGAGCGCGAGGGTTGCGCCCAGGGAAAAGGCCGCTCCACCGGCAATGCGCCAAATGGGTTTTCTGCGCACCTTCAGGGTCTGAATATCGGGGAGCTTGACCGCAAAATTGTCCAACATCAAGGTATTGGACTCGGGCAACATATCGTTGATCGTACGGGTGTACCAATAGTTTTCCGGCCCGGCCAGGCGGAATTTGAGTTCATCACCGATGTAACGTTTGGTGGTTTGGGCACGGTTGGCGCGTTCCAGCAGGAGCATTTTTTGGCCAAAAGCCGAAAATGCAGTCATGGAAAAAACAAGCAGTAGAGCAGTACGCATGGTTTAATTTTAGGGAAGGGAACGCGCCAGAAGGATTTTCGTGGCGAGCCTACACTTCTACCAACTCTTTAACGGGCAGGATCTTTTTAAGTTTCTCCACCACAAAATCCACTTCTGCTTTGGTGTTGTAGTGCGAAAAAGAGAATCGGATGCTTTTCCGTGCGGGATCTGCCTGAATGGCTTCGAGTACGTGGCTGCCTTTTTCCGAACCACTTGAACAAGCTGAACCGCCGGAGCAACTGATGCCCGCAATGTCCAGACTCAGAAGTAGCAGTTCGTTTTTAGGATTTGGCGGAAATGACACGTTCAGCACGGTATAGAGGCTGTCGCCGTCACAATCGCCGTTGAACTGGATATCATCAAATTCTGCTAAAAGCCTCGTTTTAAGGTAATTGCGGGTGTCTGAAATGTGCGCCACCCGTTCGTTCATTTCGGTAGTGGCGAGTTCCAGTGCTTTGGCGAGGCCAACAATGCCATATACATTTTCGGTGCCGCCCCGCATGTTGCGCTCCTGTGCCCCACCATCAATAAAGGGTTTTATGGGCGATTCCGGGCTGATGTAAATGAAGCCGACGCCTTTGGGGCCGTGAAATTTATGTGCTGCGCCAGAAAGAAAATTGACCGGCGTTTCCTGCACATTGATAGGAAAATGCCCCACCGTTTGCACCGTATCAGAATGGAACAAGGCACCAAATTGATGGCAGAGTCCCGACACTTTGCCGAGGTCAATCATGGTACCAATCTCATTGTTGGCGTGCATCAGCGACACCAGTGTTTTTTTACCGCCCGATGCTGCCAAAGCATTTTCAAGTGCCTGATAATCAGGGCGTCCCAGGGAATCAACGGGCAACCAGACCACTTCCACACCATCCATTTTTTCGACCGTTTCGATGGCGTGGGTACCGCAGTGGTGTTCCGTTGGGCTGGAAATGATGCGCTGCACACCCAGGTCACGTACCGCGCATTTAATCGCCATGTTGTTGCTTTCGGTGCCGCCGGAAGTGAAAAATATCTCCCCGGTACCTGCTCCAATGCTTTGTGCTACTGCTTTTCGGGCAGATTCCACCGCTGCGCGAACACTCCGGCCTTCGGCGTGGATGCTGGATGGGTTGCCATATTGGCCGCGCAAAATGGGCAGCATCGCGTTGATAACTTCTTCAGAAACAGGGGTTGTAGCTGCGTTATCGAAATAAACTCTTTGCATGGTATGAGAATTGAACTAGCGAGAAAGGGGGAAAGCGGTTGAGAAAGTTACTTCATTTCCCCAATATCGGCCATAATTTTTTTCGCCAAATTGCCTGCAATCACCTCCGAGTGGCTTTCTGAATACACCCGAATAATCGGCTCAGTGTTTGAAGGCCGCAGGTGCACCCAGCCATCGGCAAAATCAATTTTCAGGCCGTCTTCGGTGTTGATTTGCTCGCGGTGATACTTTTCCTGAAGCGCTTTGAATATTTTTTCGAGGTCAATGGCTGGCGAACGCTCGATTTTGGTCTTGGACATGTGGTATTCCGGGTAGCTTTGCCGCAATATGGAAATCCGCTTCCCGGATTGGGCCAAATGGCTCAAAAACAAGGCAATCCCGATCAGCGCATCCCGACCATAATGCATATCCGGCACAATAATCCCGCCATTGCCTTCCCCACCAATTACGGCGTTTACGGCTTTCATTTTATCCACCACATTTACTTCGCCCACGGCTGCGGCGTGGTATTCGCCCCCGTGTTTGAGCGTCACATCGCGCAGGGCGCGAGTACTGCTGAGGTTCGAAACGGTGTTGCCACCGCCGCGTTTGGAAAGTACATAGTCAGCCACGGCCACGAGAGTGTATTCTTCGCCAAAAAGTTCGCCGTCTTCGCACATGAACACGAGGCGATCCACATCGGGGTCTACCGCAATGCCGAGATGGGCTTTTTTCGATTTAACTTCTGAAGAAAGTTGGTTGAGGTGCTGCTTCAGCGGCTCAGGATTGTGGGCAAATTGGCCGGTAATCTCCCCATTAATCAAAAAACACTCACAACCAAGCGCTTCGAGCAGTGGCGGAATGGCCAATGCCCCGCTTGAATTGATCACATCCACCACAATGGTGTAACCCTTGGCACGAATGGCCTCCACATCCACCAGCGGGTGGGCAAGGATTTGAGCAAGGTGTTTTTTGAGGTACGTATCGTCTTTTCGGTATGCGCCGAGCTTGTCCACCGAGGCGTATTCCACATTTTTCTGGGCCACCATTTCCAGCACCGCTTCGCCATCTTTTGCGCTGACAAATTCGCCTTTTTGGTTGAGCAATTTCAAGGCGTTCCACTCCTTGGGGTTGTGGCTGGCGGTGAGGATGATGCCGCCGCCGGCATTTTCCAGGGGAACGGCAATTTCGACTGTAGGCGTGGTGCTAAGACCCAGATCCACCACGGAAATGCCCATGCTGCGCAGGGTGTTCACGACCAAAGCACTCACAATTTCACCCGAAATTCGCCCGTCGCGCCCGACCACAATGTTCGGGTTACCGGTAGTGTTCAACACCCATTGGCCATAGGCTGCGGTGCATTCCACAATATCCTGTGGCGTGAGGTTGTCTCCCGGACGGCCACCAATGGTGCCTCTGAAGCCTGAAATTGATTTTATGAGTGGCAAATTGTAAGGATTTTACCCGTCTTATACTGTTTGAAGCCGGAGGGTTTATTGTTACTAAAAAAATTAAAACGCCCGATTCGGGTCGAATTGCTCCAGATAATCGCCTACACGACGCAGAAATGAACCTCCCAGCGACCCATCTACCACGCGGTGGTCGTAAGAAAGCGAGAGGAACATCATTTGGCGCACCGCGATTACGTCGCCAAATTCCGTTTCCAGCACCGCTGGTTTTTTGCGGATGGCACCAACTGCCATGATGGCCACCTGGGGCTGATTGATGATGGGTGTTCCCATTACATTGCCAAAGGTGCCGACGTTAGTCATGGTAAAAGTTCCGCCCTGAATTTCATCGGGCTTCAACTGGTTCTGGCGAGCGCGATTGGCCAAATCATTGACCTGTTTGGTCAGACCAGCCAGGTTGAGATGATCCGCATTTTTGATTACCGGAACAATCAAATTTCCGCTTGGCATCGCGGCGGCCATCCCGATATTGATGTCTTTTTTGATAATAAGCTTCGTGCCATCCACCGATATATTGATCATCGGGAAATCCCGGATGGCACGGGCAATGGCCTCGATAAAGATTGGCGTGAACGTGATGTTTTCGCCGTATTGTTTTTTGAACTGATCTTTTACGCGGCTGCGCCAGTTGACCAGGTTGGTTACATCGGCTTCCACGTAGGAAGTGACGTGCGGACTGGTTTGTTTGCTCTTCACCATGTGGTCGGCAATGAGGCGGCGCATCCGATCCATTTCCACAATTTCTACATTGCCGGAAGTCTGGTAAACCGACTGATTAACAGCAGGTTGTGCTGCAATCGGCTGGCTTACAGGTGCCTGTGTAGGGGCTGCAACCGGCCCACTTCCGCGCTGCGCGACATAGGCCAGAATGTCTTTTTTCGTCACGCGACCATCTTGTCCGGAGCCCGGAATCGCGTCCAATTCTCCCTGACTAATCGCCTCTTCTTTGGCAATGGTGCGCACCAGCGGGGAATAAAATCGCGAAGCAGATTGGTTGTCAGACAAGGCTTGCGTGCCGGTATTTTGCACCGGAACATACGGAACATCCAGGTTTTGAGTAGGCGCTGCGGCTGCAGTTGCCTGCGCACTGCCGCTCCCTGCGGCGGCTGAGGCTTCCGTTTCAAGGATGGCAATGGCCTTATTGATGGCCACTACGTCGTTTTCCTGAAAAAGAATTTCAACCAGTACACCCGCCACCGGGGAGGGCACTTCAGAGTCAACCTTGTCGGTTGCAATGTCGAGTACGGGTTCATCAAGTTCGACGGTTTCGCCGATTTTTTTGCGCCATTTGAGGATGGTGGCCTCCATGATGCTTTCGCCCATTTTGGGCATCACAAGTTCTACGCGAGCCATGTGTAAAGGTTGGGTGTGAGCCGACGAATGCTTGAAACTGCGTTCGTGAAACTCTATTTAATTTTGAAAAATTTGGTCAGGGAACGAGCCAACAACTTCGCCTCGCTCCTCAGGCGGCGGCAAAGGTAGCAATTGTCCTGCGCTCCAAAGTCAATACCACAACGCGCTGTCGTCAAATTCGATTCAATTGCCCTGTTTTCAGATATTGTGTGCAATTTTGCGCCTCCACTACAGCAATTTTTACACTCAATAATTGACAGACCATGGCTTTTGAAGTTGAAGGCAAACTACACCGCGTCTTCGCGACCGAACAAAAATCAGCCAATTTCGCTGCACGCGAGTTTGTGCTCGAAATTCCTGACGGCAACTACCCCCAACTCATCAAGTTTCAGGCTGTGCAAGACCGCTGCGGCATCTTGGACAACTTCAACGAGGGCGATCTGGTGCGCGTTTCGTTCGATCTTCGTGGACGGGAATGGAACGGGAAATACATGACCAATCTCAACGCCTGGCGCATTGAAGTGGGCACCGGCGAAAGCAGCAGCTCATCCTCCGATGCGCCCAAACGCGCTAAAGCTACCCCGGCGGCGGAAAATTTCCCCTCCGATCCATTTCCAAATTATACCGAGGCTCCGCCCGTCAGCACCGACGATCTGCCGTTTTAAGTGGCACACGATTAGGAATAAACGACGCATCATGGCAGTATTTCGGATTTTGTTTGGGAGCATGATAGTGCTTTGTTTTCTGGCCGACGCCGGCGCGCAAGCACCCGCTATGACAACTATTAGCTGTCGTTGGCAGGATTCCTTTGCAGAATGGGAAATATACGCCACCCCAAGGCGGGAGCCTGATTGGGTAGAAGGAGATGAAGTGCAGGAAGAGCATTACGGCGACCTCAAACTCCGCTGGCTCAACGTACGCGACGACTGGTCGGAGTGGGATTTTGACCTTGGGGGGGAACGTGGCACCATTCGCCAAAAATGGAAAGACGATCCACAGCAATGGGAATTACGCACCTATTCCGGCGTAGTCATCACGATGCGCACGGCCTGGAACGGCGATTTTAAGGAGTGGCGCGTGTCAGACAATTCCATTTCCATCAACATCCGCAGCAAATGGACCAATCAGCTCGATGAATGGCAGGTGCAGGATGCCAACTACGGCAATTATTACCTCTACACCCTCCGTTCCCGCGATCCCCGCGACTGGGCCATAGAGGATAATTTGGAATATGATATTTCGGAAGAAATGAAACTCGCCATGGTTTTTGTGGTGATTTTTAACACCATGCCCAAAATGTAATGATAAATGTGGACAATGGGGGGAATGTGGTCAATGGGTAAATGTGGTCAATGTGGTCAATGTGTAAATGTGTAAATGTGGTCAATGTGGGCGCGCTGCTCGAATATCCCAAATTCCTGAAGAGGAACTTATGGCCCCAAAGACCATAACTATTTGAAAAACAAATAATTATCCCCACCCTCGATAAACTCCCCTTTAGGGGTAGGGGGCCCCGGGCAGAAGGCACAGATATTCGAGCCGTGCCCCCATTCCCCACATTGTCCACATTGACCACATTAATCACATTGACCACATTAATCACATTGACCACATTCACTCAATGCCTGAACTTCGCCGCTCGCTTTCCCTTTATGGTCTCACGATGATTGCCATTGGCTGTACCATTGGCAGTGGTATTTTTCGTACGCCGGGCCATGTGGCCATGCATGTGCATGCCCCTGAATATGTCATTTTATTGTGGGTGATGGGCGGCGTAGTGGCTTTGGCGGGGGCACTGACCTTCGCAGAAATGGGCGGAATGTTTCCCGGCGCAGGCGGACTTTATGTGTACTTGCGGGAAGCGTATGGCGATTTGATTGGGTTTTTATACGGCTGGTTTATTTTGTTTTGTAGTACTGCGGGGGCTATCGCCGCGTTGGCGCTGGTCTGCGCAGAACATCTGTGTTATCTGTACGGAACAGGCGAAAGTAGCGTGTGGGAATTGCCTCTGGCGGCCGGAATCATCATTTTCCTCACGATTGTCAACCTTTTTGGGGTAAAAATCGGGGAATTGATTGCCAATGTATTTGGCGGGGCGAAACTGATTGGTTTGGCCTTGATTATCGGAGCGGGCTGGTTTTATGCCAATCCCGAGGCCGAAGCGGCCAATGCCGTCAGCACCTTTACCAATACCCCGCCAGAGAATCTGATGAGTGCATTTGCGCTTGGGTTCATTGGGGTGTTGTGGAGTTTTGGAGGCTGGCAACACGCCTCCTTCATGGCCGGCGAAACCAAAGACCCGCAGCGGACCGTACCGCGTGCTATGATTCTGGGCGCGATGGTGATCACCCTCGTGTACGTGTTGGCAAACATCGCGTACATGCAGCTACTCCCGGTAGAACAAATCGCGAACTCCAAGACCGTGGCTGCGGATGCAATGAACACCGTGACCCCCATTGGCGGCACATTGATGGCGTTTTTGATCGCACTCAGCACGTTTGGGAGTATTGGTATTTATTCCGTTACAGCGCCAAGAATGTACTACGCCATGGCAAAAGACGGCGTTTTTTTCTCCAAACTCGCTGAAATACACCCCAAATGGCGCACGCCCGTGTGGGCCATGCTGATTCAAAGTGGCTGGGCTTTGTTCCTGCTCTTTTTCTGGGGCACGTTCAACGATTTGATCGAGTACGTCACTTTTTTAGACTGGATCGGACTGATGCTCGTGGGCACCACCATTTTTGTTTTTCGGAAAAAAATGCCGGATGCACCGCGCAGCTACCGCACCATTTTATACCCCCTTACCCCAATCATTTTTGTGGGGATTTGTGCCTGGTTTGTTTGTTTCAATATCGTGGGAAGCTGGGAAAAAGCGCTTGCCGGTTTGGTCGTGATTTTGACCGGTTTGTTGGCTTACTACCTGTTTTTTAGGAAAAAGAACAGGGTTTAGTACCGATGAAACAATAACCTCGCGATTTCGAGAGGTTATTGTTTCATCAGTAATTATGGGATTAATTCTACCACCGCAGCTTTCACATCCCTCGAATTCCCGCCCACAAAAATCTGGAATTTGCCCGGATCGGCTTTCCACTTCAAATCATTGTTCCAGTACGAAAGGTCTTGCGCCGTCAATTTGAAAGTGACCACCCGACTTTGTCCGGCGGCAAGTTTTACCTTTTCAAATCCTTTTAATTCCTTCACCGGACGGGCAATATCAGCGGCCAGATCCCGAATGTAACACTGCACCACTTCTTCTCCGGCCTGGGAACCCGTGTTGGTGAGTGTGACGGATACTTCCACGGTTTCGCCCATTTTGTACTGCGATTTAGTAGGCTTGAAATTGGAATAAGAAAAACTGGTATAGCTCAGGCCAAACCCAAAGGGGTATGCCGGATCAATCGGAGAATCGATATAGCCACTGGTCCACACTTCGCCTCGCTGTTGTTGTGGGCGGCCAGTATTGAGGTGGTTGTAATAAATCGGCACTTGCCCCAGGGAACGTGGGAAGGTGACCGGAAGTTTGCCCGAGGGATTCACTTTTCCCGTGAGCACATCGGCGAGTGCGTTTCCAGTTTCATAACCGGGCTGCCAGGCGACCAGAATTGCGGGGATATTTTGGCTGGCCCAGTCAAATACCAGTGGGCGGCTGTTAAAAAGCACCATCACGCTGGGTTTGCTCAATCGGCCGAGTATGTTGAAAATACGGTCCTGGCCTCGCGGCAATTCCAGGCTGGTAACCGAGCGATTTTCCCCGCAGTCAATGCCGCGTTCGCCGAGGCACATGACTACCAAATCGGCTTCCCGAGCGGCTTTGATGGCCATGGAGTAATCTACTTCTGTGCAGGCGGCATCCAGGCAAATTTCCGTTACGGTCACTTCAAATCCCATTGCTTCGAGTGCAGGTTTGAGGGCTTGGGCCGGGCGCACCACCTTGGTAGAATCGTAGTCGCGCACACCCAGTCCGAGCGTCCAAAAGCTCATGTAATCCTTGTTTCCCTTGCTGTCCGCGTATGGGCCAATGATGGCAATTTTTTTAAAAGGGCTGCCTTCCGTGAGGGGCAACAGGCCGCCGTCATTTTTGAGCAACACCATACTTTTTGCTGCTGCTTCACGGGCAACTGCCCGAAATGCAGGATTCTCAAGGGTTTCGTCGTGGCGTTTTTGATCCAGGTAACGGAATGGATCGTCGAACAGGCCAAGTGCGAATTTAAAGCGCAACACGCGCCGCACGGCCTCGTCTATTTGCGCCTGGGTCACGCGGCCACTTTCTAGGGCTTTTTGCAGTCCACGCTGGAAGGTGCCGCCAGCCATATCCATATCGCTGCCAGCGCTGAGGCATTTGGCCGCAGCATCTGTGTCATCGTCGGCAGCTCCATGCACAATGGTTTCTCCGAAAGAATTCCAATCGCTCACCACCATGCCTTTCCAGGCCCATTCGCCGCGTAAAATATTGGTAATCAGATTTTTATCCATGCTTGCAGGCACGCCATTCAAGACGTTGAAGGCATTCATGAACGTTGCAGACCCGGCATCGGCAGCGGCTTTAAAAGGCGGTAGCACTATTTCGCGCAGGCGTTGATTGCTCATATCTACCGTGTTGTATTCGCGCCCGGCCTCTACAAAACCGTAGCCTGCAAGGTGTTTGGTGCAGGCCGCCACCGTGTTTTTGGCCGCCAAATCTTCTCCTTGGAAACCGCGCACACGCGCTTCTGCCACCCGGCTGCCCAGAAAAGGATCCTCTCCGGCGCTTTCCATGACACGTCCCCAACGAGGGTCGCGTGCCACGTCCACCATAGGCGAAAAGGTCCAGTTTTGGCCGTCTGCACTGGCTTCTTCCGCAGCGATTCGCTCGCAGCGTTCGATGAGGTCCATATCCCAACTGGCTGCCTGGGCAAGCGGAATTGGGAAAATGGTTTTGTATCCATGAATCACATCAAATCCAAAAACCAGGGGGATGCCCAGGCGGGTTTCGCTGACGGCCACACGCTGCATGGTCATTTTATTTTGAAAATTGGTGTGTGAGAGCACTGAACCAATTTTAGCCGCTCGGATTTGCGAGAGCAGATCGTCCTTTTTTACATCCGAGCCGGTACTGATATCGCCGGGCACCTGATTTAATTGGCCTATTTTTTCATCCAAGGTCATTTTGGCTAACAAAGCTTCGACGCGACTTTCAATATTTTGGATGGATGTTTTTTGGGCAAAAACTTTTGAAAACGAAAGAGCGAACAGACCAAAGAGCAGGCTGTATCGAGCGATAATTTTTGTCATAGGAAACAATTTTGGGCAAATGTAGAAAAGGCATGGACTGAATTGGAGGATATTTGCAGCGTTTGTATGAACCTTTTGGCCATTAAATTGTTTTTAAGCGCTTGATTTTCAACATTTTAATGAGTATAAAGCTTCCAAACTCCTCTTTTAACAATTAATAAGCTCTTATGAAACCCACCCTTTTAATTCTCGCAGCTGGCATCGGCTCTCGCTACGGCGGACTCAAACAAGTAGATGGCATTGGCCCCAATGGCGAGGCGATTTTGGAATATGCCGTACACCATGCCATTAAGGCGGGTTTTGGCAAAGTTGTTTTTGTGATTCGTAAAGAAATTGAGGAGGCTTTTCGTGAAAAAGTAGGCCACCGGGTAGAGGCCAAAATCAAAACGGAATACGCATTTCAAGAATACGATTCCTGTCTGGAATGGCTCGATGAAAAGCCCCACCGGGAAAAGCCCTGGGGAACTGGCCACGCGATCCTTTCTGCCAAACACCTATTAACGGAACCATTCGCAACGGTGAATGCCGATGATTATTACGGCGCGGATGCCTTCCAGAATCTTAGTGATTTTTTCCAAAACCAGTGTTCTCCAACAGAATACGGTATGGTAGCCTACCAATTGGGCAATACCCTCTCCGAAAACGGCGCCGTGTCGCGTGGGGTATGTGCGGTGGACGATCAGGGTTATTTGACCGGCGTTACCGAACGTACCAAAATTGAACGCCAGGCCGAGGGCATCTGTTTCATGGATGAGACCGGGCAGCATTTGTTGCCGGATAACACGCCCGTTTCGATGAATCTTTGGGGCCTGCACCATTCCGTATTGGACGCGATTGAGTCACAATTTCGGGCATTTGTTTTGGCCAATATCGCCAATCCAAGGGCCGAATTTTACATCCCCACGGTGATCAACAACCTCATCGAAGCCGATCAAGTCAAGGTCCGGGTGCTCATTAGCCACAGCCAATGGTATGGCGTGACCTATCCTGAGGACAAAGAAACCGTTCAGGCGGCATTGGCTGGAATGGATCAGATTCGTTAAACGGTTTCCATTTTCAGAGGCAATCCCAGTCGTACAACACCCGTGAAAAGTCTAGGGCAGCCAGGTCTTTTTCCCGGATGAAAAAGTGTCCGACGCCCATATCCCCCCACATGAGGTCCATGCGTTCATCAGAATCCAGTTGAAGCAGCAGAATCATTGGATCATCCAGACGGCGCGGGTCGTCTTGGGTAAAATACGCATATCCACCCATTTTGCCGCCTTGTGAACGAACCGCCTTTTCATAAGCGGCCATTACATCCCATTCCTGTTCGCCGAACTGTCTAAAAAAGTCGCTGCCAAAGTGTTGGTAGAACTGGTAGTCCGAAATGGGCACTACCTCTTCTGAAAGCCCGAACTGAAGCGGGTAACTTTCATCGGGGTGATGCGGGAGCAGGGCCTCATCCCACTCCACATCGGGCACTTGATTGCTCAAATGGGCCTCCGATTCCAGCACCTCGGGGTGAAAGATAACCCGGAAGGTGTCGGGATTTTCTCCGTCGTCGAAATCCATGCCGTACAAATCATCGTCGTTGATAAAGAACTGAACGATGCCTTTGTTGGGGAATGGGTCGAGGGCTGGGATTTCGCTAAAGTTGATTTGGGCGAGGAAAAAGAGTTCGCGTCCGTCGGGTGCTGTGGGCCAGCTCATATCCTTTGGCCAGTAAGGTTGTCCGCCCACTTTGCTTTCCCAGCGTTTGGTTTTGCGTGCGTCGAGCGAAGAGACCCTTATGAAGGGCTTTTTAGTGCGCAGTAGTTGTTCTTTGAAAGGCTCCATGGCCTTAGGGAGATTAATATCCATTAAAAACGAGTGATTTTAGCATGATTTAGGGGTCAAAAGTACGATTTTAAAAAACTTCAAAAAAACTTTTGAATTTATTTGTTCAATCGGGAATAGGCTTTCTACCTTTGCCGCCCCAAACGAAAGAAAAGCATCTGATGCCACGCTCTTAGAAAGTTTTAGAGAAGCGGTTTTTTGATAAAAGTTCATTGACAAGACTGGAAGGAATAGAAGTAGAAAGGTAAAAGTAATCGAGCCGAACGAGTAGCCGTAAGGTTGCTTGAACGATATTACTTGGTCTTAATTTGGCCAGGCAAGAGTAGGAAGTGAATAAGGGCGCATGGGGGATGCCTTGGCTCCTGGGGGCGAC
>CAZKBH010000045.1:25043-40207 GCA_964550795.1 uncultured Saprospiraceae bacterium | reverse complement strand
TTACCGAGACCACCGAGACCACCGAAATGTGGTTCGGTGGTCTCGGCGTTTTCGGCCAATTCGGTGTTCCAAATCCACACAGATTCTTCCTAAAAAGCGGCACTTCGGTGGTACCGGCGGTATCGGTAAATTCGGTGTTCCAATTTCAGCGATATCAGCAAATTCGGTGTTCCAAACAAAATGGTGGATTTTTGTCACAATCAGACAAAGCCGACGACTGAAAGATTGTTCTTTTGTGCTCGAAAAAAATACCCCCAATCACCCAAATGTCCATTTACTTCGTATGTTTTTCGGGACATCCCCCCCATTCATCATTCATCATCCATCATTTATCATTCACACATCCGCGTGCAAAAACTTAAACACTCCCGCCTGCTCCCCATCATCGGCCTGCTCCTTGGAATGGTCGTCTGGCTTGCCAACAACGGCAACCCGCCCACCGGAAAAACAGCCGCTCCGTTCAACGGAAACTGCAACGAATGCCACACCGGAGGCAATTTTAACGGCAATCTGGAAGTCACGGGTTTCCCCGCCGTCGCCAGTCCAAACGTAACCTATGATATCCAAATAAAAATGACCGCCACGGTGGGTTCGCCAAGCAAAGCCGGATTCCAAATGGTAGTCGTAGATGCCAACAATGCCAATTGCGGCGACCTGATCGCAGGCAATGGCACAGGCACCGAATTCCTGCAAACCCGGGAATACATGGAACAACGCAATGGCAAAAATTTTGCCGGAGGGGTAGTCTCCTGGGATTTCCAATGGAAAGCACCGGATAATGTTCCGGGCGACCAGGTAAAGGTGTATTACATCGTTAATATGTGCAACGGAAACGGTGGTACAGGAGGTGACAACCCGATTTGGGACAATCTTTCTTTCGGTTTTTCAGGTCCGCCGCCCGTAACGGCGAGCATTACCAACCAGCAAAATCCCAGTTGCAATGGCGGCGGCAATGGAACGATTACCGTAGAAGCCGCGGGTGGAAACCCGCCTTACACCTATCTCTGGACGGGTGGACAAACCACTGAAACAGCCATCAACCTCACCGCGGGCACTTATACCGTGACCGTTACGGCTACCAGCGGCGGCTCAGCTACCGCAGTGGCAACCCTGACAGAACCATCGCTGCTGAACCTTTCCACCAATGTGGCCGGTACGGTTACCTGCGTGGATGTAGCGACCGTTACGGCTTCAGCGACAGGCGGCACCCCCGGGTACACCTTCCAATGGTCGGACGGACAAACGGGCGAAGTGGCCATTTTTAACCAACCAGGCGCTTATTCCGTAACCGTAAGTGATGCCAACGGCTGTACCCGTGCCACCGTGGCGAATGTGACAGGAGATATCACCCCACCAACGGCTACCGTCGCGCAAGCAGGAGAAATTACCTGTGTGGTCACGCAGCTAGAGCTTAACGGGTCGGGGTCTTCCACCGGGGCGAATTTTACCTACGCCTGGACAACCAGCAATGGAAACATCGTCTCGGGGGGCAATACCCTTTCTCCGACGGTAAATGCCTGCGGCACGTACACCCTTTTGGTTACCAATACGGCCAACGGCTGCACGGCCTCCGCCTCCACCACCGTTGTCTGCAACAATGCAGTACCCGATGCCTCGGCCATGGGTGGAGTAATTACTTGCGGCAGCCCTACGCTGGTACTGATGGGCAATTCCACTACCCCGGGCGTTACCTACAGCTGGGTAGGGCCTGATATCTCTGCAATGAATCAGTTCGAACAAAAACCTGAAGTAAATCAGCCTGGTGAATATACCTTGACGGTAACAAACCCCGCCAATGGTTGCACCAAAACAGTGGTGGCAGTGGTCACTTGGAACTTCACGCCGCCCACGGCCCAGGGTTCCGTGTCAGGAGAATTGACTTGCTCGATCAGTTCCGTTCAGTTAAATTTAACAAGCAATGCGCCCAACCCACCTTTTAGTTGGATCGGCCCCTATGTATTTTCGTCCAATATTGCAAATCCAAGTGGCTCTGTTCCAGGCGATTATATTGGAACGGTAACCAATCCTGATAACGGCTGTCAAGCCAGCGATACGGTTACGGTGGTCCAAAACATCGCATTGCCAGGGGCGATGGCCGCTGCGCTTGGCCAGATCAATTGTGTGCGTGATACCGTGCAATTGATAGGCAATTCATCCGCCGCGCCCAATGTGACCTATGCCTGGACTGGTCCCGGATTTAGTTCAAATCTTCAAAATCCGGTGGTGGATACTGTTGGTGCGTACACGCTGACGGTTACGAGTACAATCAATGGTTGTACCTCTTCAGCCGTGGCCAATGTTTTAGAAAACAAGGTGACCCCTTCCGACAGCATCGTGCCGCCGGGAAATTTGAACTGCAACCATCCGACCATTCAGCTCAACGCGGCGCCTTCTTCGCAAGGTCCAAATTTCGACTACTTGTGGACAGCCAAAGAGGGCGGGCGCATTGTTTCCGGCGATACGACCCTCACCCCGGTTGTGGACAGCACGGGCAAATATTTCCTGACCATCACGAACACAGACAATGGTTGCACTTCCATAGATAGTGTTGTGGTGAGGCAATCTGCCCCTGTGGTGGCAAGCATTTCGGATACGACCCATGTGGGTTGTAACGGCGGCAGCAATGGCGCGGCTACGGTATTCGGATCGGGCGGCAACGGCGTTTTTTCCTATCTCTGGAACAACGGCGATACCCTCGCAACCACCACAGGACTTACTGCGGGCACTTATCTGGCCACGGTAACGGACGGTGAAAACTGCACGGCTTCTGTGTCTGTCACGATTTTGCAACCGGCCCAGCTTTTGCCGAATGCCAGCGCAACGGGCGAAACTGCAGATGGTGCCAACGACGGAACCGCCACCGCCAATCCATCTGGCGGAACCGCGCCCTACACCTATGTATGGAGTAATAACGAGACCACCCAAACCATTGCTGGTCTCACCCCCGGCATTTATACGGTAAGCGTCACCGACGCAAATGGCTGCACGGCCTTGCAAACCATCACGGTGAATACCTTCGGCTGCAATCTCGTGGCTACTTCTTCTGCAACGAATACTTCCTGCAATGGTTTTGCCGATGGTCTGGCTTCTGTGAGCCTCACGGGCGCGGTCAATCCCGTCAGCTACGCCTGGTCGAATGGGGAAACTACGCAGAGTGTCAACAGTTTGGCCGTTGGTATTTACACCGTAAGTGTGGTGGATGGCAATGGTTGTTCTGCCCAGCTCAGCATCAGCATCAGCGAACCACCCGTACTCGCCGCCAACGCCCTGGCCTTTGCCGAGACCGCAAATGGGGCAAACGATGGCAGCGCTACGGCCACTCCAAGCGGTGGCAACCCCAATTACACCTATCTATGGAGCAACAGCGAAACGACCCAAACCATTGCGGGACTTGCGCCAGGAACCTACACCGTGGTGGTGACCGATGCCAAGGGATGCACCGACGAGCAAACCGTTCAGGTATCCGCGTTTAACTGTGCCCTTTCGGCTACGATTAACGCCGCCAACGTCCGCTGTTTCGGTGGTGCGGATGGACAGGCTACTGTGACAGTGGGTGGTGGCGCGCTGCCTTACACCTATCTCTGGAGCAATGGCGCAACGACCCAAACCATTGTCGGCCTGATGGCTGGGACTTATATTGTGGTTGCAACCGATGCGACTGGCTGCGAAACGGCCCAGACGACGACGATTGGTCAGCCGGATCTGTTGGTGGCCAGTATTGTTTCGGTACAAAATGTACTTTGCCCACAGGATCAAAACGGATCGGCCAACATTGAAATAACGGGCGGAACGCCTCCATACTCGGTGAGTTGGCTGGGTGGCCAGTCGAACAATCTGGGGGTTGGGAATTACACGGTGACCGTTACAGATGCTGCCGGCTGCTCTACGCAGGTCTCCTTCAGCATTACGTCCACCGATTCGCAAGCACCCGTAATCACTTGTCCGGCTACGCTCCAGATTTGTGGGGCTAATTTTATAGACTATTCACCTGCTGTGGCGCAGGACAACTGCGGCCTCGCCGGACCGCCGATGTTGATCAGTGGACCAGCGAGCGGGTCCATCTTTTTGGAAGGCACCACCGAGATTGTGTATCAAGCCACCGATGCTTCAGGGAATAGTTCCACCTGTGCGTTCAATATTGTGGTGGACCTCGTGCCGGATATTCTGATTGACGAAATCGTGAATGATATGGGTGGCCAGGGAGTTGGTTCCATTTCGGTCACGCCGGTTGGAAGTGGTGGGTACACCTATGCCTGGAACAAAGACGGCCAATTCTTCTCCAATGATGAGGATTTGACGGGACTTGGCGTGGGTTCGTACACCCTTACGATCACGGACGTGAATAGCTGCACCTCCGCTCTTGCGCCTATTGTTATTACCAACACGGTAAGTACCAACGCTCCTATTGCGGAGGGTGCGGTCCGTCTTTGGCCCAATCCTGCTTATGCTACGATTCAGTTGGAAATCATTGATTTAGATATACTTGCGGCCCAGATTGTGGACCTCCGCGGCGGCTTGGTCAAAACCATTTCGCAAGCCGAACTTTCCAGCGAGATTGAAATTGAATCCTTGCCTGCTGGCATGTATTGCCTGCTGTTCAGCACCAGCGACGGGCGAGTGTTGAGTTTGAAATTTGTGAAAGGTTAGAGGGCAAGGGTTTATAGGGTTTATGAAGGTTTATGAGGGTTGATAGGGGTTTATGAAGGTTTATGAGGGTTTATGAGGGTTGATAGGGGATTGGAGGACGCTGGACGGATAAAACGGTAAAAGGTGCAGCGCATCGGAATATATGACGGTGCGCTGCAACTTCTACCCTGGGCATTGGCTGTCAATCGAATCAATCGTCACAATCGAATCAATCGTATCAATTGGCTCAATGCATCAGCCCCAAAATGCCCGCTAAAATCAAGACAACGCCTGAAATAATACCTGCGTAGTGCTCCAGCGTATGCCAATTGGCTAGTGTCAGGCCGTGCCATACGAGTTGCACCCAGACGACCATTCCACCCACGGTGGTAAAGGTGTAAAGCGCGGAAAGGCTCAAAACGGCCCCGATTCCGTGGGTGCCAGCGGTGAGAAAAAACGCGCCAATTTCGAGGCAAGGCGAGAGGAACATTGCAGAGGCGAGCGCCAGAATCAATTGTTTCTCAGGGAGTTGAATGGGCACCTGGCCATGCAGGTGAAAGTGTTGGTGGTAGTAATGTCGCCAGATAAACACGACTCCCAGCGCGATCAGCAGTGCAGGCGCCGCAATTTCCATGAAGGTTTCGGCATAGGCGGATAATTGCCAGCCGGCCGCACTGACCAACAACCCAATTAAAACGGTACTAAGCGCGTGTGCACTGCCCGCAAGCAGGGTGATACGGGAGGCTTTTCCGGCAGTCCAACCCAGCCTTTTTCCAATGGCCACGATGGGAAGCCAGTGATTGGGGATTGCGGCGTGGAGCAGGCTGAGTGCCAGGCTTCCGAACAGGAGGTCAGTGGTCATAAGTTGGCTTTCAGTTCACAAGTTGGCACTTTTGGAATTGGCAAAAATAGCGCGTTCCCCGGGGTTTGAGGTTTAGCGAAAGAATAAAAACAACTTGGAATACCCCGTAGTTGTACCCGAATTAAAATTCATCGTAAAAAAGTTTCAAATTTGTCCTTGCGCACAATTCCAAATGCTTGAAAAACAATGCTTATGAACAAAATTTTTCGCTTCAAATACCTTTCCATATTGCTCCTCGTGAGTCTGCTGTGTTGCTCCCAAGGCTGTAATTTGTTGAAGAATAATTTGGACAATGCTAATCTGGGCGCATTTCGCGCAAACAATCAAGCCGATCTGGACAGCCTGATGCTAAGTGCTGGCAGAAGCGCGGCGCAGGGGATGGCAGATTCCGCCCATCTCATTGCCCAAAATATGCTGATCGGCCTCAAAGGTGCCATGGACACCCTGGATCCTGATTTCAAAAAGCTTGAGAATCAAATTAAACAGTTCGGCAGCCTCACCCAATTACAGATTGATTCTTTGGGCGATTTGCTTGAAAAACGGCTGGACAGCCTGAAAGGAAACCTAAAAGACGAGGATTTGGCCCTATTTTTCACCGATTTGCTCGAGGAGTCCGTAGGGAAATTGAAAAGTTCAACTAAAACGGCACTCAGCGATATGATTGCAGAAGCCCTGAAAAATGTGGACACCGAGACTTTAAATGAAAAGATTCAAATCATTCTCCGGGGTGCATTGGGTGATAGCACCAAAATTATGGCCCAGCAACTGGTTAGTGGCGCGTTTCAGCCAACCGTTGACAGCGTCCTGAACCGAATTGAAAAAATCGTTCAAAAGGACGTTCCTTTTGTAAAAAAGCAAGCCGAAAACCTTTTGTTAGCGTTGGCTGCACTTTCCATCACCATCATCGGATGGGTGTGGTACCAACGCCGTCGGTATGCCAAATTGGTGGGTATTCTGACTTATCAGATTGACAAAATTCCCTCGCAGGAACTATACGACGAACTGACCAAACGCATTCGGAACGAAACCCAGAAAACGGAACTGGAGCCTTTGCTGCGGGAAACCCTCAAACAACAGGGCATTAATACTTAAGCAATGCTGATTAAAACTCAATCTCGGTGTCGTGTATCACCCGACCATCCTTGGTTTGCATACGGAGGGTGTATTTGCCGGGATCCAGGTTATAGACCTCCAGGCGGAGGCTGCTGCGGTGTTCGCCGGCTTTCATAATTTCTTCCTTGGATACTTGTTTGATTAGTTTGCCCGAGCCATCGAGCAAAACCATGTGTACGCGCTCGTCTTTTTGCAGGTAGTAACGGAAATTTCCTTCCATCACGAGGGCCTTACCTAGTTCTGCGGGTCTGCCGGGTACCGACTCCACCACGCTGTGGCGGATGCGATAGCCGGGCACGGGTTTGCCCAACTGCTCGGCTACAAATTGGGTCAATTCCGAGTCGCCGATAGAGCCGAGCGAGCTGCCTTTAAGCAGGCACCAGACGGCTGTTTGGGCTTCCGGGGCGTCGGTTTTGCCCTTTTCGGTCATGAATTTCAACAGATTACAGAGGGTTGCCGGGGCCATCGCGCCCACCGAAAACAGCTCAGCGGCGCGTGGGGAAATCTCGCCTGCCTGCGTGCAAAATGTTTTCAGCGTAGCTTCGGCGGGAGTTTTGGCCATCACGGCAAGCAGTATTTCCTCGGCGACTACGAGGGTTTGTTGGGTGGAATCGGCGGGTTCCATGAGTTGTCCCTGGGGGATGCGCAGGCGGAGATATTGGCCGCGCAGATTTTTGCAGACCAATTTAAGCGTTTCGCCCTGATGCCCGCCTTTGCCCTCAATCCGGAGGCTGACGAGTTTTTGGGCGAGGGCATCTTTGAGGTCGTAAATATTGCCGGGCTTGGCAGGTTTTTGAGCGGAAAGGAGGTTGGAAAAAAGGCAGAGGAGTAGGGTAGGGAGCAACAGGTTTCGCATGTGTATAGAATGTTTTTTGGGAGAACGAATTGGGGCGGGGGATATTTTTGGATGAACTTGAAGGATTTGATTGATCACCAAAGCTTTGAGAGGTCACGACTATCCATTGTCTGATATGCGACCAAGCAGGCCCTTTACCATAATCGGGGTATGGCCCGCTTTGCATATCCCACTACCTTTAAGTTTTTCTGCTCATTCAATCCTTATCCCAATGATTTATCCCTGTCAGTTCCGCATCGGCTTTTTCTTTCTGTTTTGCCTGCTTTATGGGCCGCTTTCCGCTCAGAATACTTTCCAAAAAACATTCGGAGAAAATAAGACAAACTTCTCCGGCAACGACCTGCTCGCTACCGCCGGCGGCTACGTGGCTGCCATTACGGTGCAAGACAGCGCTTCTAACAAGCGACCTGCACTGATGAAAACAAGTGCGGCCGGAAGCGTACTGTGGATAAAAAAATATGGAAACGGCAATACCGGGGAGGAGCTTTATTCTGTGATCGAAGCCAACGACGGCGGTTTTTTAGCGGTCGGCTTTTCGAACGGAACCAATACGCCCTGGAATTCAGCCATTCTCATTGTCAAAACCGATATAGACGGCAACCTGGAATGGGAAAAGATAATCCCGGATTACCAGACCAACGGCAGTAGCACTGGCCTATTAGTGGTTGCAGTGCCTGGCGGGTATGTCGTTTCCGGAAGATCTTCCAAAAGTTCCGGCACGTCGGTACTGATCCGGATAGACAATCAGGGTGAACTGGTGTGGTCGAAACGTTATTCGACCAGCTCGTTCGACCTTTCTCAGGCGCTGGCAAATTTTGTCAGCGGCGACACGCTTTTTGCCTGCGGTTTCAAGGACAGCATCGCGACGTTCAGACTGTTCAGCGCCTCGACCGGTACGCCGCTTGCCAATACCAGATTCGAAGGCCTCATCCCAGGAGATAAAGCTTTTTTCAATATGGCGCCCGCTTCGAACGGCGATCTGTTGCTGTCAGGTAACGCGCCTGCCAGCAATGGTAATGCCTTGTGGATTTGCCGGATCAGCAGAACGGGTATTGTAAAATGGTCCAAAACTTATGAAGGCATCGGCACGGGAAGTATTTTCCCCATGACGGGCGATCATTTTTTGGTAGCGACCAATATCTTTTATCCCGGGAATAACGTCGGGAATTCAACCGATCCCGCTTTGATGAAAATCAATGGCGACGGGGATGTACTCTGGGCATACCAATACGGCACTGCCTGGTACGAATATATTTCCTCAGCCCTTGAAATGCCGGACGGCGGCGTAATGGCATTGGGCAGCATGGATGCACCTGGCAATAATACCTATTCCAATATTTTCTTGCTACGGACAGACATCAACGGCCTGGTGGAGGGCTGTTGCCGGCAAGTGCTGAATCCTGTGACGGCATTGTTCCCGGTTGTTCAAACGCCGCAAACCCTCAATCAAACAGGGTTTGACGTTCCCATTGGTACAGACATGATCCAGGCGGACGATACCCTGAACGGAATGGACTTTTGCCCGGCAGGGGGCAATCCGACGCTGGAAAAAACTATTTTCTTCTGTGCTGGTGATTCCGTGAATATCGGAGGGACGACCTACACACAACCCGACACTTTCGTACAGGTCATTCCCGCTCCGACTGGTTGCGATACCTTGCTCACCTACACCTTAGCCTATTCCAGCCCCTCCGGAACAACGCTGATCGCCAGCTGTCCGGCCAACATTTCCGTTTCTGTCCCTGCGGGCACCCTTTCCACGATTGTGAACTATGCGGCGCCCAGTGTCCAAAGCGATTGTACTTGTCCCGGAACCGATTTCCAACAAACACAGGGACTTCCCAGCGGCAGCGCATTTGCGTTGGGGAACCACACGGTCTGTTTCGAAGCGCAGGACCATTGCGGCCAACTGGCATCCTGTTGTTTTCAGGTAAGTATCTCCGAAGAAAATGCCGTTTGCGATGTCAAGGTCAATGGCTGCCTCCGTTTCGAGCTGCTTCGCATCACCCGCGACCTTGCCGGGCAGCGGACATATCAAATTCGAGTACAAAACAATTGTGCGCAAGCCCTGACCTATGCCGCTTTTCAATTGCCGGCGGGCGTACTCGCTTCTGCTCAAAATAACAGCATCTATACCGCCCCGAGCGGTCGGCAATACACCGTCCGAAATCCCAACAATTACCCACTCCATTCTATCCGGTTCAGCGCGCTCGGCGCCGGGATACAGGGCGGCGAATCGGATGTTTTTCAATACACTTTACCGCCGCAGTCAATGCCGAACTATATCAATGCGCTGGTAAAACTAAGTGGTCAGTCGTATGTAGAGACCCACCTGAATACGTTCTATTGTGCCGTGGAAACAGAGGCCGCCGGCAACCGCAGCGCGGAGGACGCGGCTACCGTTGGGGATGCCATCCGCATCTATCCGAATCCGACCGAAACGATGTTGTTTGTTGAACTGAATGGCTGGACGGCAGCTACCGTTCAGATCCGGGTGTTCAATGTGCAAGGGCAGGTGGTGCTGCGGCAGGAGACGGAACTCAATCAAGTGGCGCTGGCGCTTGATTTGCCGCCGGGCATGTATTTGCTGGAAGCAAGTGCGTTGGGGAGCGAGGCGCGGGAAGTAAGGCGTTTTGTAGTGCGGTGATTTAGGGCGTATTTGATGGGCCTTTCGGGATGAGTGTTCAATGTGGGATATTCCTCTCTGTTCAATATATTTGCCCTCGCATTCAACTTTAATTTGACTGGAAGTAACTGGTTAGCACACAGTGGTGCATTGTGCATCGCTTGGTCTTCTTCTGCTCGAAGCCCGAAATACCGAGCGTGTTCAAGAAAGTGTAGCACAATTCTCGATTACTACCTCGTAATTTAATTGTGCCACACTTTTCTGAACACAGCGCTTGAAGATAGCGCTTATTCATTGCCAAGTAACTGGACTTTGACTGCTTTTTGCCCTTTTTCACCCGCCATACGAACGATATAATTTCCTGCTGGCAAATTTGGGAGCTGGACGGGAAGTTGGTGTTCTCCTGCCACAAAACGGGTTTCTGGCTCAATCGTCTGGATAAGCTGACCGCTCAGGTTGAACAAGGAAATGGACAGGTTTTGTGCTTCGGAAAGATGGAATCGCAAAGAGAAATGGCCGTTGCTGGGGTTCGGTCCGATTGTGACCTGCTCAAAGAGGTTTTCCTCTTTTACAGCAGAGACAACTTGGGAAAAATGTCTTCCGACCACAAAATCACCGTCTTTGTTTCCACAGGCCACTATCTTACCATCCGGTTGCTGTAACAGATGAGAATACCGAGAGGTAGCAGGTATGGTAGCATAGCCTCCTCCAGTATTGCCAAAAGAGTAGTCAATACTGCCGTTTGAATTGAGTCTAAGCAATATACCCTGGCCGCTTTTTACACCTGGACATACAATCTTACCATCGAACTGGCTAACCATAGCATACAATGTAAAACCCGGATAGGCGGTACCGTTTGTCCCAAAAGTATTGTCAATCGTTCCATCCGATTTAATGCGTGATATGCCAGTCCCGGGAGTGGAGAAACGGCTGATTAAGACTTTTCCATCAGGTAAGGGTATGATGCTGCGTCGGTCATTATTGGTGCTAAGTGGTCCTGTATAATCATTAATCTGGAACTCACCATCGGAAGAAAAGGTGTTGTCTAATGTCCCGTCTGGCAAAAACCGGAAAACATAGCCTTGCGTATTGTTCGGAGCAGTGGTGGCAATTCCCTGGGCCAATATTTTACCATCTGACTGAATAGCTAAGGCGAGCGCAGAGATGGAAAAAATATCGCCTGAACTGGAGGAGACATCTATCACGCCTCCAGTGCCAAAGGTGTTGTCTAAAGTCCCGTTGGCATTGACCCGGATTAAGGAGAATTTTTTGTCGGTTTTAACGCCAGTGAACAATATAATTTTCCCGTCAGCGCGCGTGGCTATTTTCACAGATCTCCCCAGCGGTTCGAAATTGTTGATGATTGGAGTTCTAAAAATCCCGTTTATTCCAAAGGTAGAATCCTTCGTGCCATTCGAGTTTAGTCGGATAAGGAAGATAAACGAGCCAATATTTGAAACTTTGATCATGCCGGCAAGCACGATTTTTCCGTCGGATTGTAATTCGCCAGACCACAATTCACTATAATCAACGGAAGAAACTGGGTATCCAAAACCAGCCTCTTTAAAAACCCCGGCGGTTCCGAAGCCATTGTCTAAAGTGCCGTCACTGTGAAAAGGCAAGTACTTTTTTGCAAAAAATGAAGATGCCAAGGATGGCGTTCCCGCCAACTAAATAAAGTCACCATTCCACTCCCTTGTGTTAAGTGCTTGTCTAAACTTTAGACAAGCACTAAGGTGCCATCATATGCTCCATACCCACCAAGGGCAAAGGCAATCATGGCCCCCCACTCAGCCCCCAAAGAAATCAATTGAAAAAAGTGAAAAAAAATCCCCCCCCGTGCAACGCTATCCTCCTTCTCTGCATATAGGCATTTGTAAACCGTACGGCAATTCATTTCTTTCATCTCATTTCTTTCATCAATCAATAATTTTCAACTGCAATGAAATTTTCAGTCACAATAAGTATAATGCTGCTTTTTGTTACAGCGGCTCTGTTCACGGCCTGTAAAAAAGATAACGTGGACGAAATCATCATCAAGAATCCCATTTACGAACCCGGTGAAGTGGAAGTAAACAGCCTCTTGAACGCGTTAGCAGCCGACAACCCCTCCGGAGCAGCGACTTTGAACTGTGTAACGCTCCAATATCCATTCCAACTGAAGTTAAAGTCCGGCGGAACCGCGACCATCAATACAAAAAGCGATTTGGAAGCCGCTACAGGCCAAAACGTTGCGGACCCGGCCGTAAACTTCGTGTTCCCACTGAACGCAACCAACGGCAGAGGCGAAACGGTGCAGTTCAATACCAACAGAGAGCTGGGAAGAGAATATGCTTCCTGCCTCCCTCAAGTAGGTTGGGCCGCTGCCATATCAACCAACGAGACACTGCCTGCTTGCTGGTTAGGGGGCTTGTTTTGCTTCGACCTGGTTTACCCAATCAACCTGGAAGACGAAGCGGGCAACACGTACGTCGTTGAAAACGAGGACGAATTCCTGGATTTGTTTGCGTCTGAAGTAGGAGCGCTGTCCTTCCTTTTGCCTATATCGGTGGAGGATCAAGACGGGGTTGTAACGCTCATCGAAAACATGGATGACTTTTTCAGCGTAGCAGCAGGTTGCGACAACGTGAATCCCGTAATTGTAGGGGATAATTTTGAGTTCCAAGGCTTTGCTTGCTACGAACTTGCCTATCCGCTTGACATGTTCGATGGCAATGGCAATCAAATTACAGTAGCGAATGCAGACGAGTATGCCACGCTGGTACTGGGCGGAGAAGCGCTCAATATACAGTACCCTTTCTCTTTGGTGAACGATGCGGGTGAGACGGTCACGATAAGCAACGACTTTGACTATATCGCGGCAATTAATGCTTGCGGCTTGATTGTGATCGAAATTGATACGACAGGTCCCTGCGCTATCCCGTCACATGTCCAGCTGTTCTTTAACCGAGGCGGCCCCGCGATGAGCCCGTGCCGTTATGAAATTAACTATCCGTTGCAGCTACAAGCTGGGGGAAACACGTACACCATCAACCAATACCTCGATTACTTTCCAGTTTACAATGCTTATCAGCTCAATGAAATCGAGGTTGTTTACCCCGTTTCTGTAACCGTTATTTCAACAGGACAAACCATCGTGTTCGCAAGCGACAACGATGTGTGTGCTTATGCAGAAGACTGTGAGTAGTGATTAGATTGTTCACGCAGCAATTGATCCAGAGACTACCTTCGCGCTGAAGGTGGTTTCTGGATTTTAGTAAAAAAAGCGCCTATTCAGTGATTACTACAACAGTTATAAATTCGGCAATTAGTCGCGAGCGAGGCGCCTTCAAGATCATCTATGAAAGCTGTGCCCCTTATGTTTATTCCATAATCAGGCGCTACATCTATAATACCAATGATCATAAGGACGTCCTCCAAGAAGTTTTTGCGCGCCTTTTTCTGAGTATGCACACATTTGACCAATCCAAAGACTTTAAGCCCTGGCTACGCAGGATTGCCATCAATCAGTGTATTCAGCACCTCCGGAAGAACAGGACAAATTCGGGGGTCTTCTCCCTGGATAAAATAGAGGAACCCAAAGACGACCTGGAGGCCGATCTAACCAAGCTATCGAAATCAGACATTGAAGGGCTACTTGCCCGAATGCCTGAAGGATACCGGCAGGTGTTCATGCTCATAGCAATTGAAGACTATACCCATCAGGAAGTAGGAGAACTGCTGGAAATCAGCCCCGAGACCTCCCGCTCTCAATTCTTAAGAGCACGCACTTGGCTGAAAAAGCATTTAGTTGACTGCAAACAAAAAACATTAGCGTATGGACTTTGACAACGCCAAACTCAAGCAACTTCTCTCAGAAGATGATTCGAGCCTGCCGCCAGCATTTGACTGGGAGCACATGGAGGAAGGCATTATGCATAAAATGGCCGCTCTTGATACGGCCAAACCGCCGTCCCGACGAGCCAAAGTCAAGCCGATTAGGAGCATAGCTATTCTGATCCTCTGCCTGGTGCCCGTGCTGCTCTTCAACAATGGAAGGCCAATGGGAGTGGCCGTTCCCCAGGGGCAAGACCTTCTTTCAAAAGACTACGTGGAAGCGACAAAACGGGCCGCTAACACCCCGCCCGATGCGCAGCCGCTAGTGTCGAGTCCTAATCCGTCATCCAAAGCAGTACTTAAGAAAAGTGTGTCAGTCGCGGCCACACGGAAAAAAGAAGCCACGGATCAGCCGGGTATCAAAGCCGGGGAAGAGGCCTTCGTAAAGGAGAATATCATCCTGGCTGGCGTATCGCAGCCTGACGGGCAGCGCGAAGTAGCGGACGAGATTTTTGTGCCCGAGCTACCGGCTGCTGACAATACGCTTCCGGCTGCCCCCGTGGAACCCAATAGTGTTAATTCTGCCAGCATTTCTGTACTGAGCAGTGAGAACGCACCCATTGATGCGGTGGAAGATCCTCAGGAGCAAAGCCCGTCGGTATTGCCGCCGGGCTTAGCGGCCATGGAGCTGACAGCGCAAAGTCCGATGGAAGCAACTAATATCGAACCAACGACAGTGGCACAGCCTGCACAAAACCGCAGACGCATCCCCGCCCAACAGTGGTCCCTGCTAAGCGGAATATCTGACTGGGCCGCAGGGTACGGCGGCACCCCGTCCGAAAACGCCCCCTATGAGCAGACCGCGCTTTCCTACTACACCCAACTAAGCTATACCCACAGGCTTGGCAACAACTTTACCCTCACAGCGGGACTGCAATACCAGCAATTGAAGACTCAATTCGTATGGAGTCAGCTGATAGAAGACTATACTACGGTTACGATAAAAGATACGATTGTCGAGATACAGATCAGCGCTCTGACCGGGAATAGTTCGGAGGTCTGGGGCGATGTGGAGGTCAGCGTGGATGCCGTCCGCAACGTTCGGCACCACAATCAGTACCGGCTCATTCAGGTCCCGATAGCAGTCGGCAAATCTTGGCGCATGGGGAAACACTGGCAGGCCGATCTTGCGGTCGGCAGCGCCATCAATGTGCTCGCCAATAACCAAGGCCGCAGCATTTATCAGGGCGAATTGCAGCAGATCA